>NZ_RYFG02000020.1:24377-69743 GCF_003994235.2 Candidatus Methylobacter oryzae | reverse complement strand
ATTGCGGAACCCCAAGGCTGTCTTTCGCAACATCGGCCCCGAAAGAGCCGCGCATTCTACGCCTTTCCTCTCTGCCGTCAAGCTTTTATTTTCACTTTTATCATGTCCCAATATATGTTCGCCCACGAATATGGAAACTGCTAAAAGCACAAAAGCGAAATATTTATGAGGATTACCCGTCTTAAAATTTTATAAACCAAGCATTAAAAAATATGTTTCAGAACGGCACTAATCCCAACGATTATCCCTAACTTGGAGCTTACCGTTTTTGATTCTAAGCGGAAAACAGTCAATATTTTCATACGCAGGCGGAGATTTTACTTCACCGGTTTTTACACAAAAACGCGCACCATGACGAGGACAGATAATCTCATCACCTTCCAATCTGCCGCTGGCTATTTCCGCTCCGTCATGAGTACAGACATCCTCAAGCGCGTAAAATTTACCGTCAATTTTAAAAATAGCGACATCCGTACCGTCAACATCTACGACGATGTGCTCGCCATTTGCCAAAGCATTTTCATCTATTGCGTCTATCCAATCTGACATTTTTTTACCGTTATCGTTATATTTTTAATATGTTCAGACCTTCCAGATTTTTTAAACTTGTAAGGTCTATAGTTTCAAATAAACATCATACCGCAACAATTTGCCCTGAAAACTTTGGCTAGGCTTGCAGCCCAAAGGTTCGGCATAATCAGGGCTTTTCACTACAACTCGTTTTCCGGCTGCGTTTAAAGCCGCCTGAAAAAGCAATTCCTTATCCTGGTCATCACCTAACAAATCGCGCAAAACCATCATTGTTTTTTTGGCGAGTGCTGATTTCTTGCGTTTAGGCGGAAACATAGGGTCAAGATAAATACAATCGGGCTTGACTTCCAAACCAGCCAATAATTCGATGGCGTTGCCTTGTAGCAATCGCGGAGGCTCAAGATTAAGCCGCTGCATCCAATCCAGTTGCGCCAAACGGACAAAGCCATCGGCCAGCAATTCCACCATAACCGGAGACCGCTCGATACACAATAGCTCGTAACCCATACGGAAGATATACAGACTGTCCTGCCCCCAACCGGTCGTAGCATCGACAACGGTCCTGGTTTTTCGGCCCAACGCCTGGGCCAAAGCACCGTCTTTGGGAGCGGGCCATGATCGCTGTTCGCCGTTGCGAGGCTCAATATCGACTGCCAAACCACCTTTTTTAATCAGCTCTTTGTCGAGTAGTTTTAAGCAGCCGTCACGCCAAGTTAAAAAGAATTCTTCCGGGCTATCGCCATTAAACGACTCATACAAAGGAACGCCTAATCTTTCCGCAAGCTGTTGAAACGGCAGCCTATCACCCTGCCCTAGATAAAGTACGGCCAGCTTTCCGATGTATTGCTGCGATGTTGTGTTGGTCATGACTTAAATTTAGCCACGAAGGACGTTCATAAAAACTTCATGTCCTTCGCGTCTTAGTGAAGAATTATTCTGTTGAAATGGATTTTTGCTCGTTTTTCAGAGCAGCATCCAGCGTATGCCAAGCCAATGTCGCGCATTTGACCCGCGCCGGATATTCACGGACACCGGCCAGTACAGCCAGCTTGCCGACAGCCTCCAAACTAACCTGCTCATCTTTACCGGTAGTCATTTCATGGAATTTTTTAAATAAATCTTCGGCTTCCTGTTCGGTTTTGCCTTTGACTATTTCGGTCATTAATGAAACCGAAGCCGTCGAAATAGCGCAACCTGACCCTTGAAAACTGGCATCGATGATCTTATCGCCGTCCATCTTCAAATATAAGGTCAGGCGATCGCCGCATAGCGGGTTAAAACCTTCCACTTTTCGATCGGCATCGTCTATAACCCGGAAATTACGCGGGTTGCGGTTGTGGTCGAATATCACCTCTTGATAGAGGTCGCGTAAATCTTCAAACATTAGCCAAATACCTCGATCAAGGATTGTATACCTTTCATTAATACATCAATTTCTTGTTTGGTGTTATACATTGCAAAGGATGCTCTTGCCGTTGCCGGAACTGTAAAAAAATCCATCACCGGCATCGCGCAATGATGCCCTGCCCTGATTGCAATACCTAAGCTGTCCAACATAGTGCCGATATCATGAGGATGAATTTTATCCAGCACGAACGCCAATATGGCGCCTTTATGCTCGGCCTCGCCGATAATTCTAAGCCCTTTAATTTGCTTGGCTTTTTCAGTGGCATAATCGAGCAGTTCAGCCTCATAAGCGGCAATATTATCCATGCCGATGCCGTTCAAATAATCAATTGCCGCCCCTAACCCCACTACATCGGCAATGTTCGGCGTACCTGCTTCAAACTTATAAGGCAGCACATTATATTCGGTTTCTTCAAAAGTGACTTTGCGTATCATGTCGCCGCCGCCCTGATACGGGGGCATGGCTTCCAATAAAGCCTGTTTACCGTACAGTACGCCGATACCGGAAGGCCCGTAAAGTTTATGACCGGAGAAAACGTAAAAATCGCAATCCAAGTCCTGCATATTGACTGCCATATGCGGAATAGCTTGCGCACCATCCAGCAGCACCGGAATATTTTTGGCATGTGCCGCTGCAATAATCTCTTTAACCGGATTGATCGTGCCCAAAGCATTGGACATATGCACCACTGAAACCAGCTTGGTTTTATCGCTGATCAATTTTTCAAATTCACCATAGATCAATTCGCCGCGCAGATCAATCGGCGCAACTTTTAAGATTGCTCCGGTCTGCTCGCAAAGCATTTGCCAAGGCACGATATTGGAATGATGTTCCATCGCGGTAATTAAAATCTCATCACCAATTTTCATATTGGTTTTTCCGTAGGTCTGCGCAACTAGGTTAATCGCTTCCGTAGCCCCCCTGACGAAAATAATCTCTTTTTCGCTGGCCGCATTAATAAACTCTTTAACCTTGGTGCGTGCGTCTTCAAACTTATCGGTAGAACGCACGCTCAAAGTATGTACGCCGCGATGCACGTTGGCGTAATCATGGCTATATAAATGCACGATGCTGTCGATAACCGCCTGCGGTTTTTGGCAAGAGGCCGCGTTATCCAGATAAACCAACGGCTTGTTGCGGATAAGTTCTGCCAATATGGGGAAATCGGCGCGAATTTTTTCTACGGGAAAGTTTGTCATATTTATTCCGATAACATTGATTCTTTAATTACAACCCATTATATTCAAACCATTCTTCTTGTCTGACTCTCATTAAGAAAATGACTATGGCAACTGCGACTGTACGAAAACATCTGACCGACATTAAGGAATGGCAAAAATTAGGTGAAGCTAATATTTTTCCGCCCGGCAGCCGTCTTGAACTTATCGATGGAGAAATCTTTGAAATGGCGCCTATTGGCTTTAATCATTCAGGGCATGTATACGTTTAACCCACTTCCTATCAGCTTTAGTTTTCGGCAAAGCTATAGTCAGCGTTCAAAACCCATTACAACTCGGGGATCTTTCCGAGCCTGAGCCGGATTTCACGCTGTTAAAGCCGAATGCCGATTTCTACTGTTCTCGCCATCCTAATGCTAATGACGTATTACTGTTGATCGAAGTCGCCGATAGTTCGCTCAGCTTCGACCAAAACCAAAAGCTGCGTTTATATGCCACCCATAATATCCCCGAATACTGGCTGATGAACTTGAACGACCCCTGCGTTGAGATATACCGTCAACCGCACGGCGATTGTTATGGCGAAAAAACCGCATTACGCGTCGGCGACAGCATCACCTTATCTCAACTAGATCAAATCACCATCAATATTGCCGATATTTTATAGCCATTCTTTATTGACTCCTTCTTGCGGGAAGCGCGCCAGCACTTGTTCCAAAACCATATCGTGCAAACCTCTAATCTTGATCTTATCGACCATTTCGTTAGCAAACGCAAAAGTCAGCATATTTCGCGCCGTTTCTTCGTCAACGCAACGTGATTGCAGGTAGAAAATAGACTTTTCATCCAACTGCCCAACCGTCACACCATGCCCGCATTTGACGTCATCGGCATAAATTTCCAACTGCGGTTTGGTATCCGCTTCAGCATCATCCGATAGTAACAAATTGCGGTTATTCATTTGCGAGTCGGTTTTTTGCGCATCGACAGCAACAATCACCCGTCCCTGAAACACCCCTCTGGCTCTATCGTCAAGTACGCCTTTATAAATCTCACGACTAATACCATAAGGTTTTAAGTGATTGATACGGGTATGGCTATCTATGTGCTGGCGCTTTGAACCCAGGTACAAGCCATTCAATTCACACTCCGACGCATGATCCAGATCGGCATGAATATCGCTACGCGCCAGCAAGCCGCCAAAAGCAAAATTATGATGCGTAAACCGTGCATCCCGGACCTGTTTAATGTAGCAGCCGCCGAAATGATAGGTCTTTTCGGATTCGCATTGCATTTTATACAGCGTCAGATCGGCGTTTTGTCCGACAAAAACCTCGGTGACCGCAGCCGTCAAACAAGCCTCGGCGCCAATAAATGTTTCTACTACTTTCAACTCGGCCATGTCGTCGGCAACGATGATATTGCGCGTCGTCGCCATTGCTTCGGCTTTGCTGACGACATGCAGCAGTTGTATAGGCTTATCCAAAACCTGCTTGGCCGGCACCTGTACGAACAGGCCGTCGCTAAACCACGCGGTATTGAAGGCTATAAAGCCGTGTTCCGAATGATTGACTGCCTTACCCAGATATTTTTCGACCGCATCCGGCTGCGTTGCTAATGCTTCGGCCATGCTCATTACCCAAACACCTTCGGGCAGACCGTCCAAAACCGAAAGATCGGCTGCAAAATGCCCATTCACGACCACCACGACCCAAGCATCTTGCAACCGGTACTGTTTCAACCAATCAACATCGGTATCGCCGGCCGTTAAATCCGCCGACGGCGCAAACAGTTTCTTTTCAATACCGGAAACATTGGTATAACGCCATTCCTCTTCACGCGGCGATGGAAAGCCTTGCTCGGCAAACTGCGCCAATGCCTCGATTCTTAAAGCTTGCAGCCAAGGCAGACTTTGTCCCGGTAATGCGGATGCTATGCTTTGATATTCAGCCGTATAACGGCTTGCCATTGCCGTATTCATTATGCTGCCGCCTCTTCAACCCAACTATAACCTTTTTCTTCCAGCTCCAACGCCAGTTCAGGACCGCCGGATTTGACAATGCGGCCATGCGCCAAAACGTGGACCTTATCCGGCTTGATGTAATCCAGCAAGCGCTGATAATGCGTAACCATCACAAACGAACGCTCCGGTGAGCGCAATGAGTTAACGCCTTCCGCGACGATTTTCAACGCATCGATATCCAAGCCTGAATCGGTCTCATCCATAATGCACAGTTTAGGTTCCAAAATAGCCATTTGCAGGATTTCATTACGTTTCTTTTCGCCGCCGGAGAAACCTTCGTTGACCGCACGATACAGAAACTTCTCATCCATTTCCAGCAAGCGCACTTTCTCTTTAACCAGCGTTAAAAAATCCATTGCATCGACTTCAGGCTGGCCGTGATGTTTGCGTATGGAGTTCAGCGCCGCTTTCAATAAATAAACATTGCTGACGCCGGGGATTTCCACCGGATATTGGAACGCCAAAAATACGCCTTCGCGAGCCCGTATTTCAGGCGCCATTTCCAGTAAATCTTTCCCCAAATAAGTCGCCGTTCCGCCTGTTACCGTGTACCCAGCCTTACCGGACAACACATGCGACAACGTGCTTTTGCCTGAACCGTTAGGGCCCATGATCGCGTGGATTTCACCCGGTTTAATCTCAAGATTAATGCCCTTGAGAATTTGTTTGTCGTTAACATTGACGGTTAAATCTTTAATACTAAGCATGAGGGTTTCCAATTGTTTTTTAACGTTACCTAAGACAGTATAATTAGCCTGTTACTTTAACTTTTAGAATATCAAGTTCTTCCGGGGTTCGATATTTCCATGCAGAAGGATGATGCGCTGTATATAGATTATGTTTAAACCCATGAGCAAGCAGACAACTTGTAACATTCTTTTTCAAATTTGCTGTGCAGCAATTAATAATATATTCGGGCTGATAATGCTTACAGCGGGTAATAAACTCTTCCCGAATAATATATTTACCTTTTTCATCAGTAATATTCCAAAGCGCATTCCAGACATTATCGCGAATCTTGGCATTTAATTTATCGGTAAAAATCCCTAAGGAGCACAGATAAGGGATTGGGTTGGATATAATTAAGCAATAATTATCTTTTGATAGTTCCGGTATTTTTTTCAAAATATCGCCGATAAAACTTTCTATATTACGCCCCGTATAACCTTGGGCCGGAGCTTTGGGTTTTAAAGTAAAGTTTTTCTTATCATGCTTATATTCGCTTTTATGGGGCGACTCTAAAATAAACAAAATATTTTTCGTACCTTCGGCATCGGCTGCCGGACGATCATTAAAGTCCGATAATTCAACTGTCTTATCAACAGGCATTATATTTATATCAGTATTAGCGACGTCTACGACATACCGCCATACATCGGTAACACGATGCTTACTCTGAAAAATATTCAGATAGCCATCTGTACAGTAATTAATTATTTGTTCTTGCGTTATAGGTGAAATATCAATTTCATCAGTTACATATTCTTCGTCGTTACAATCAACCTTGGCTTTAATTTTCATCTCACATACCACCATTCAGTCAATTTAAAAAGGACTAAAAATGAGCGTTTGTTTGACAATTAAATTGGTTAGGCTGGTACGAAGTTCAATACATCGAATCAGTATCTATTGGGTTTCCTTAAGTCAACCCAATAGATGGACATTATCCAACCGAGCCTTCCAAACTCAGCCCTAACAATGCTTGAGCCTCTACCGCAAACTCCATCGGCAGCTCCCTGAACACTTCCTTACAGAAACCGTTCACAATCATCGACACCGCGTCTTCGGCCGACAAGCCGCGTTGCTGGCAAAAGAACAGCTGATCTTCGCTAATCTTGGAGGTCGTCGCTTCATGTTCAACCTGCGCCGACGGCTGCTTGACTTCGACATAAGGAAAGGTATGAGCGCCGCATTTATCGCCGATTAATAAGGAATCGCACTGGGTATAGTTGCGGGCGTTCTCCGCGCTTTTTAATACCTTAACCAAACCGCGGTAAGTGTTCTGTGCCTTACCAGCCGAAATACCTTTGGACACGATCGTACTGCGGGTGTTTTTGCCAATATGAATCATCTTGGTACCGGTATCGGCCTGCTGGAAATTGTTGGTCAGCGCGACTGAGTAAAACTCGCCGGTTGAGTTATCGCCGGTCAGAATGCAGCTCGGATATTTCCAGGTAATTGCCGAGCCGGTTTCAACCTGCGTCCACGACACTTTGGAATTTTCGCCGCGGCAATCGGCGCGCTTAGTTACGAAGTTGTAAATACCGCCCTTGCCTTCTTTGTCTCCTGGATACCAGTTTTGTACGGTCGAGTATTTAATTTGCGCGTCTTTCATTGCAACCAGCTCGACCACAGCCGCATGCAGCTGATTTTCGTCGCGCATCGGTGCGGTACAGCCTTCCAGATAACTGACGTAACTGCCTTCATCGGCAATGATCAAAGTCCGCTCGAACTGGCCGGTATTGGCCGCGTTGATTCTGAAATAAGTCGATAGTTCCATCGGGCAACGCACGCCTTTCGGAATATACACAAACGACCCGTCGGTAAATACCGCCGCATTTAACGCAGCAAAAAAATTGTCGGTAGGCGGCACGACCGAACCCAGGTATTGTTTGACCAGCTCGGGATGCTCGCGCAACGCTTCCGAAATCGGGCAAAAAATAACGCCGGCTTCTTTCAGCTTGCCTTTAAACGTAGTCGCCACCGACACGCTGTCAAAAACCGCATCGACCGCGACACCGGCCAAACGCTCCTGCTCATCCAATGGAATACCGAGTTTTTTGTAAGCATCCAAGACTTGCGGATCGATTTCATCGAGACTTTTCGGCCGGTCTTCCTTGCGTTTAGGCGCCGAATAGTAGCTAATGGCTTGGTAATCGATAGGATCGAAGTTAACAAACGCCCACTCGGGAGATTTCATCGTCTGCCAATGGCGAAACGCTTTCAACCGGTATTCAAGCATAAACTCAGGTTCATTTTTGACTTTAGATAACCTGTGAATCACTTCTTCATCCAATCCGGGAAGAAAAGTGTCGGTTTCCAATTCGGTCACAAACCCTTGTTTGTATTCCTTGCCGATCAGATTTTTAATTTCTTGTTCACTTGCTGACATAACATTTCTACCTATATAAACTGGAGACCGGTATCAACACTTCTTCCGGCACAACAACGGGCCTGATTAAATCTGCCACAGTCACCGACTCTAATGCATTATGAATAGTCTGGTTAATTAAGCCCCAGTTTCCCAAAATATCGCAACGCGAAGCCTGCTCGCAGCCTTGATGGGAAATGCTGCATTCGGTCAGGGCTATCGGTCCTTCCAGAGCGCTGATAACAGCCGCGACACTAATCTCTTCCGGCATTCTTGCCAAAGCATAACCGCCTTTGGCGCCGCGTGTAGAGATCAACACATTAGCATTAACCAGCAGTTTGAGGATTTTACTGACCGTCGGCAGGGCGATACCGGTCATTGTCGCTATTTCCATAGCCGCGCGCATCTGCGATCCGTCCCTGGCCATAAAGCTTAGAATAACCGTCGCATAATCAGTTAACTTACTCAACCGTAACATATCCCACCCTCATCAATTAAGGACTATTTTAGTCCTATTTAATTCCAGAGTAAAGCTCTAGGTAATTATCATTTTGTATTCCAATACCTTCCTTCCGTTTCGCGCATCCCTTGCACTGCAAAACCGCTGTTTCCAACGTTAACAGCAATAGCCCCGCTTTCAGCACTACTTAGCCATTTCGCATTGACTTGTCGATAACGCGCCAACACATCTTTATGCGGATGGCCGAATTGGTTTCGATAGCCCGCCGAAATCAACACGTAATTAGGCTGAACGGCTTGCAAAAAACCGGCTGTCGACGAAGTTTTACTGCCATGATGCGGCGCGACTAACACATCGGCCTTTAATTCCTCACCATAAGTATTAACCAGCCAGGATTCTGCCACCGCCTCAATGTCTCCAGTCAATAATGCCGTGCCATATTGGGAGCGGATTTTCAGCACGCAGGAATTATCATTTTCCGAGACAAACGCCTGCCGCGGCGCCAGCACAGTGAATTCAACTTGATCCCATACCCACGATTGCCCGGCCTTACATTGAACAGGCGCATACTCGCTCAACATTTGCGGAACGCTGGTCAGCAATTTCTCAGCCGGCATACCGCGCATTAACGAAGCAGCGCCGCCAATATGATCGTTATCGCCATGGCTAACGATCAAGCTGTCGATTTTTGTCACGCCCTCCGAATGCAGAAAAGGCAACAGAACACCCTGCCCCATATCACTTTGCTCGGAAAACTTAGCGCCGGTATCGAAAACCAGAAGGTGATGCGTAGTTTGCACGACCGTCGACAAGCCTTGTCCGACATCGAGCAGGGTCATTCTGATAGCGCCGGTTTCAGGTTGCCTCGACTCCGTAAACACCAGCGGAAAAAACATCACCAAACCCAGCCATCGAGCCGGAATTCCGACAGGCGCAAGCAGCAACAAAATACCCGGCACAGCGAAAAGCAATGCCCAATACGATGGCAACGCATGATTTACCGCTGCCATCGGCGTTTCCGCCAAGTGCGTCAACAACCACCATAAGCTTTGCAAGACACGATCCACCAAAAAGAACAATTTGTCCGCCAACATCGGCGAGATAAACATAATCATGACAGCCAACAACGACAACGGCACCGCCAACAAACTGATGACCGGCACGGCGATCAAGTTAGCGAATGGCGCAATCAATGAAATTTGCTGAAAAAACAGCAACAGCAGAGGCGACAAAGCGACCGAAGTCGCCCAGTTGATTTTTATTGCCGCCCAAACATGGCCGAGCTTGCCCAAGCGGCCGGAAACGACGTAAACAATGATTCCCACCGCAAGAAATGACAGCCAGAATCCCGCCGACAAAACGGCTAACGGATCAAAGACCAACACCGCAAACATTGCAACAGCCAAGGTATTGAAAGGACGGCTGTTGCGTTGCAGGATAACGGCCAACATCGCAATAGCCAACATAACCACGGAGCGTTGAGTCGGCACCGAAAACCCGGCCAGACCTGAGTAAAAAATTGCGGCCAATACCGCCGAAAGCGCAGCAACTTTCTGCGGCGACCACGCCAGATAGCCTGTCCACGCCCAGGCTCTAAGCACCAGCAAATAAACCAGACCGGCAATAAGACCGATATGCGAACCGGAAATCACCACCAAATGCGTGGTACCGGTTTTACGAAAAACCTCCCATTGTTCTTGCTCGATGCCGTTGCCGTCACCAATAGTTAACGCCTTAATCAACGCAAGGCTCGGGCTATTTCCCAACG
This sequence comes from Candidatus Methylobacter oryzae, assembly GCF_003994235.2. GTDB lineage: Bacteria > Pseudomonadota > Gammaproteobacteria > Methylococcales > Methylomonadaceae > Methylobacter_A > Methylobacter_A oryzae. The sequence goes on along the minus strand of NZ_RYFG02000020.1, from coordinate 59,284 downwards.
TGTTCGAAAGCCGATCCGCAAGGCTTTGCCTCCAGACAGAAATATTGCGCCAAGCCGGATCATTCCCCAACAAAACCGGCTTCGGATTAGGCCGCACATAGCCTGTCGCGCCCACACCCTCGGAAAACAACCAACGCTCATAATCGAAGCCTCCGGGATTGAGAGTGCCGTGCACTCGCTTCAATTTAACAGTAAAAGTCCATTGCTGGCCCGCTTTAACGGGTTGATCCGGGTAATACCAACTTAATCGCAGTTTAGACGGTAATCGGCCAGCGAATTCGGAGGTATTTCTGGTAATCGCCGAACCTGTTCCCGACAGGTTTTCGGCATACACACCATCCCTGGTGATAAAATCGAAGCGGACTCGCTTTTCATCTTGCTCCGGCAAATCGGCTATGGTGCCGGTAACAGGAATCTCCACGCCTTCCAGTTGTTCAGGCAATCGATCGGCCAAGCGGTGCATTGCAAACACTATCGCCCATAGAATACCGACCAGAAAAAACAGGCACCGCCAATAACGTAACCCTGCAATAATGCAGGTCGCTACGCCGCCGGCTATCAGCCACTTAACATCCGGCAATACCGCCAACTGCTGAACCCATATCAATCCGGCTAAAAACGACAGAGCGGAAACAACCATTCGTCACCTTGATGTTTTTTTAGACTACCTAAAACCTGCTAAACTGCGAAAACATGAATTTAATAAGAAATAACGATGCCAAAAGAACTGATACAAAAACTGATCGACAAGCTCATTCCTGATCCAGAGATGATCAAACGGCACAAGAGCCTACAGTTTCTTGGCGAGAAATTGCATGAACCTAACCTTTGGCATCTAAACCGGCGCTCCGTCTCGATGGCTTTTGCGATAGGCCTTTTTTGCGCATGGATTCCAACGCCGGCACAGATGGCTATCGCGGCTGCCGGAGCGATTTATTACAGGGCAAACCTGCCGCTTTCAGTGGGCTTGGTCTGGATAACCAACCCCATTACTATGCCGCCGCTGTTCTATTTTGCTTATAGAGTCGGCCTCTGGTTTATGAATCAACCGGCCGTCGCCGATGAATCCGAATTTTCAATAAGCGGCATGTTTTCCGGGCTTGGCGATGTTTGGCAACCGTTCCTGATCGGTTGTTTTATTATGGGCATTGTCTCGTCCGCAGCCGGTTATTTCGGCATCCAATATTACTGGCAACAACACATAACTAAAAAATGGGAAAACCGCAAAGAAAAAAGGCTAAAGGCGAAAGGCCCAAGGACTTAATGCTTGCGCCTTTTACCTTGTATCTTTAGCCTAATATAACCCCATCTTCCATGTGCAAGACCTTGCCCATCCTTGCAGCCAGCTCATGGTCATGAGTCACCACCAAGAAGCTGACATTCAACTCCTGGTTTAATTCCAACATTAACTGGTAAACCTGGTCAGCCGTTTTGCTGTCCAGGTTTCCTGTCGGCTCATCCGCCAGAACGACGCCGGGTTTATTAATTAACGCCCTGGCAATTGCCGCGCGCTGTCTTTCTCCGCCGGACAATTCGCCGGGCTTATGCTCGACACGGTGCCCCAAGCCTACCCGCTGCAATAACTCTATCGCCCGGTTACTCGCCAACTTTACCGGGAGCCCGGCAATCAACAACGGCATTGCCACATTTTCCAGAACGGTAAATTCGCTCAGCAAATGATGCGACTGATAGATAAAACCCAAAGATTTATTTCTTAATTTAGCCTGCTGGCCGGCGCTTACTTCATTCAGATTCACACCGTCCAAAACCACCTTGCCGCCGGTCGGTCTTTCAAGACCGCCCAACAGATGCAGCAAAGTGCTTTTACCCGAACCGGACGCGCCCATGATAGCGACACGCTCGCCGATACCGATACTTAAATTAACGCCTTTTAAAACCTCGACATCGAGCCCGCCTTGGTCATAGCGCATGGTCAACTGCTGGCATTGCAAAATATTGGTATTATTCATATCTGAGAACTTCCGCCGGATTTACTTTGGATGCCTGCCAGGCAGGATAAATAGTCGCCAGTAACGACAGTAAAAACGCCATGCCTGCTATCGCATAAACATCCGTCCAAACCAGTTTGGAAGGTAATTGGCTGATGTAATAAACATCGGCCGCCATAAATTGAACATTAAACAGCTTTTCAATTGCCGGTACGATAGTTTCAACATTCAAGGCCAGCAATACGCCGCCAACAGTTCCCAAGGCCGTGCCGGTGACACCGATGACAGCCCCCAAAACGATAAAAATCCCCATCACCGCACGCGACGTCAAGCCTTGGGTTTTTAAAATAGCAATATCGCCGCGCTTATCGGTCACGACCATAACTAATGTTGAAACGATGTTGAAAGCCGCTACCGCGACGATAAGCAACAGGATGATAAACATGACCCGCTTTTCGGTCTGAATAGCGCGGAAAAAATTGCTGTGCGCCAGCGTCCAATCGCTAACCTGATACTCGCCAGCCAGAGCATTGGACAACGAGCGGGTTATTTTCGGCGCATTAAACAAATCATCCAGCTTGATTCTAAGACCAGAGACAGCCCCCTCCATGCGGAACAGCTTGGCTGCATCGTCAAGATGAATCAGCGCCATGTTGCGATCGTATTCGTACATACCCACCTTGAAAACGCCGACCACGGTAAAGCGCCGCATGCGCGGTACGATGCCGGCCGGAGTGGAGTTGATCTGCGGACTGATGATAGTGATTTTATCGCCGGTAAAAACGCCCAGATAACTGGCCAGTTCCGCGCCCAGGATAATGCCGTATTCGCCCGGCACCAGGTCGGACAACTTACCCTCTTTCATTTTATCGGCCACTTCCGATACCTTGGACTCATAATCCGGCAAAATCCCGCTCAGCATCGTGCCGCTAACGCGCCGGTCGGCATTAATCATCACCTGCCCGTTAATAAAAGGCGCGGCGCCTTCTATATGCGGATAGTTTTTTAATTTCTGGTCCAGTTCCTGCCAATTATCCAATTGACCGTACCTTCCGGTAGCAGTCGCATGCGACGTCATGCCGAGTATCCGCTCGCGCAGTTCGGCTTCAAAGCCGTTCATGACAGACAATACGGCAATCAGCGCAGTAACGCCTAAGGCTATGCCCAAAATGGACGTTAATGTGATAAACGAAATGAACTGAGTTCGGCGTTTTGCTCGCGTATAGCGCAAGCCGATATAAAAAATAAGAGGTTTAAACATGAAGCCTACAATTTAAAATGAAAGAACTGTTCAAAAGTTAGAAAAATAGCTCACGGATTGGACGGATTTAAACGGATTAGTAAGAAACTGAAATCAGAGTTCATTCTGAATTTTCTGTAAAATTATTTATCAGTGTTAATCAGTCCAATCCGTGTCATCCGTGTTCTATCATATAATTCAGGATTTCCTGCACTGAGCGCAAAAACCGTACAAATAAAGGCTGTGATCGGTCAAATCATAGCCTAGCTTTCCTGCGATTTCTTTCTGCCGGGCTTCAATCACTTCGTCGGTAAACTCGTCCACTTTACCGCACCTCACGCAAAGTATGTGATCATGATGCGAGCCTTTATCCAGCTCAAAAACAGAATTGCCGCCTTCGAAGTGATGCCGACTCACTAAGCCGGCCGCTTCAAACTGCGTTAAAACGCGATAAACCGTAGCCAAGCCAATTTCTTCATCTTCACTGAGCAGAATTTTATAAACTTGTTCAGCCGTTAAATGACGTTCATTCGCCTGATCTTCTAAAATTTGCAGAATCTTGACCCTAGGCAAAGTTACTTTCAGGCCGGCATTCCTTAAATCATGAGTATCCAATATTGATCTCCGTTTATGCCTTGTATATAGGCAGTTTTAGATAGAATTACGCGCATTGTAGCCTTTTTTTGACGCCATTGGCATGACAGTTTTATAGGATAATCGTTTAACATCCTGTATGATTTCGCATTTTTAACTCATCCGCTGCCTTAAATGAGAAAGCCGCTTTCCGCTTTAAACCAATCTGGTCATTGCTCTCGACACTTGCTCCATCCGCGGAGCCGTATTTCCTGCATCTTTGCAGTTACAGCAAGCCTAACGCTCGCATCCTGTTCCACCATCCTGAATAACCTGCCCGGCGTCTACACAATCGATGTCCAGCAAGGCAATATCGTCGATCAAGGCATGATTGACCAACTCAGGCCCAACATGAACAAACGCCAAGTACTGTACATCATGGGCTCGCCGATGCTGACGGATTTTTTTCATAAAAACCGTTGGGACTACCTCTATTCGGCCCAGGTTAAAGGCGGAGATAGAGAGCAAAAACGAATTTCGCTGTTCTTCGATAACGACCAGCTCGTCGGCGTACAAGGCGATTTTAAACCTAGCGAGGTCCCTGTTGTTAAGACATCTGGAGAAACTACCGTGGATGTGCCTAAGCGCGATCTTGAAAAAACCTTGTGGGAAATGATCACCGGCCTGTTTGGCTATGACGGCATTGACGATTCGACTAAAGCCGATAAAGCGAATGCAAAACCGGCATCGGGATCGCCGACGGATCAGTTGCCGCTATAGCAATTGAGGGCGCGCATCGCGCCCTTTTCTGTATTCAACAGCATTTGAGAGCGATGCGCGATACATAACGGTTGTTAATTGTTTTTATAAACTTCCTTGCGATGTGCAACTTTAACAACCAAAACTATTAACTCTGAATCCTGAATTTCATAAATAATTCGATATACGCCTTGCCTTATCCGCTACCGCTCCTGGCCCGATAGCTTAATACAACCCTCAGACCTTGGGTTTTCACAAAGCGAATTAATGCAATTGAGTATACGTTTTACATCGGTATTTGGAATGTTTCGAAGATCTTTTGCAACTGAACTTTTGAACGTGACCTTATAATTTGCCATGCGCTTTTAGATCTGCTAATAGCTCCTCATAGCTTAACGTAGATTCACCCGCTCTTTCTTCAAAAGCCGATAAATCTTCACTATCTTCTAGCAAAGCAATGCGTACCGCCTCATTAACTACTTCAGATATGGATTGATGGGCGCTAGCGGCCTTGATTTTCAATGCCTGATGAACTTCCGGCTCCAAATAAACGGTTGATCTTTTAGATAGCACACTCATATTGTTACCTTCTAATTAGCAGATTAGCGCTATAGAATTACAGCTTTAAGGCCCTTTGCCGCCTAGCCTCTTTCGGATCATGCACCAAAGGCCGGTAAATTTCTATCCTGTCGCCCTCTTTGACAGGCTGATCCAATTTACAAGCCACACCAAAAATTCCGGCATTAAGTTCGGACAAAGCAATCTCAGGGAAACGATCAAGCAGCCCGGAAGCTTTTACCGCCGCATCCACAGTCGTGTCTTCATCCAGCGCCAACTCAACAATCACCTGCTCGTCAGGCTTCGCATACGCCACTTCGACATTAACCATAAATTGCTTTGGCCCGCCCGGTAAATGAACTCACCATCGTATTGCAGATTTGGTTAAAAACCGCACCGAACGCCAAACTTGCCAGTTTCCCGGACATTTCGAATTCAAGGTCTAAAGAAATCTTGCTGGCGTCTTCGCGTAGCGCTACAAAATCCCACACCCCATCCAGGTGAGAAAACGGGCCGTTCAACAGGGAAACCGTCATTCGGCGTCCTTGTTCAATCTTATTCCGGGTCGAAAAGGATTTTTTAAAACCGCCTTTGGAAATCAACAGCTCGGCTTCGACGATGTCATCTTCGCGCGTAATAATCCGGCTGCCGCTGCACCAAGGCAAAAACTCCGGATAAGCTTCAATATCGTTAACCAAATCAAACATTTGCTGCGCCGAAAATTTAACCAGGGCGCTTTTCTGAACAACGGTCATACTTAGAGAACTCCAACCACGTGCAGGAATACCACAAACACCGAGGCGGGAGAGATATAGCAAATTAAAAACCTCCACACTTGGTAGCTGAGTGCGTCAGACATATCCAGTTCTTGCTCGGTATGTTGCTGCTTCATGATCCAGCCGGCGAATACGGCGATACAAAAGCCGCCGATCGGCAACATCAAATTGGCGGTTAAATAATCCATCAATTGAAAAATGGTTCTATCGAAAATCTTAAACCCGGACCAAATATTAAATGAGAAAATAGTACCCAATCCCAATAGCCAAGTGACTAAACCCGACCGAATACAGGCTTGCTCCCTGCTCATGTCTTTATTTTCAATCAACCAGGCTACAGCCGGCTCGATCAGCGAAATCGACGAAGACAAGGCCGCAAACACCAGCATTACAAAGAACAAAATGCCGAACAGCCAGCCGCCGGTCATGTTGCCGAAAGCAATCGGCAAGATTTGAAAAATAAGACCGGGACCGGAGGCAGGCTCCAGGCCGGCCGCGAACACAATCGGAAAAATCGCAATACCGGCCAATAACGCAACCGCCGTATCGGTACCGGCGATCAAAATTGCAGTTTTCGCAATCGACACGTCTTTCGGCAAATAAGAGCCGTAAATCATGATCGCGCCCATGCCTAAACTCAGCGTGAAAAAGGCGTGCCCCATCGCGGTCAATACGCCGTTAGCGGTCAATTTGCTAAAGTCGGGCGTGAATAAGAATTTAATGCCTTTGTCGTAATAGTCATCGAAGGTCATCGCATACGCGACCATCAGTATCAGCAATACGAACAAGCTGGGCATTAAAAAACGCACCGCTTTTTCCAGGCCGGTATTGACGCCGCGAACCACAACCAACATCGTCGCCAACATGAATAGGCTATGCCAAAAAGTCAGCTGTATCGGGCTGGCCATGAAATTATCGAAAAGCCCTTTTATCGTTGTTGCATCGGCGCCGAAAAAACTGCCGGTAAAAGCCTTTAACACATAAGCCGAAGCCCAGCCGGCGATAACACTGTAATAAGAGAGAATTAAAAATCCGGCAATGACGCCCATCCAGCCTAAATAGTGCCAGTTTTTATCGGCTCCGGCTTCTTCGGACAAAGTCACCATGGTATTAATTGGATTCTGCCTGCTGCGACGCCCGAGCATCGTTTCGGCCATCATGATAGGTATGCCGATCAGCAGCACGCACAGCAAATAGACAAGAACAAACGCCCCGCCGCCGTTTTCCCCGGTAATATAAGGAAACTTCCAGATGTTACCCAGGCCGACCGCCGAACCTGTTGCAGCCAAAATAAAGGCGAAACGCGATGACCACTGGCCATGGATTGATTTTTTTGTGTCCGTCATTAGTGTGCCTGTAAAACTTTATAATTATCGGGGTGAGCTTTTCTGACTATTGCAGTAATATCGAGTAAAATAACAAAATTATTCCTTTACGTCAGTTTAAAAATCTTAACTCGCACTTATGGCCGATAAAAAGTCCAAGAAAAACAACAAGCAGCAAAACGCCACCATTGCCGTTAATCGTCAAGCTAAATTTGAGTATACGATTGAGGAACGCTTTGAGGCCGGCATGGTTTTGGAAGGCTGGGAAGTTAAAAGCCTGCGGGACGGACGCGTGCAACTGAAAGAAAGTTACGTTGCGATGAAACGCGGCGAGGCCTGGTTAGCCGGAGCGCATATTTCACCGTTATTATCCGCATCGACCCACGTCAATCCTGACTCTGTCCGCGCCAAAAAACTGCTGCTTAACCGCCATGAGCTGAACAAGCTGATCGGCGCGGTCGAACGCAAAGGCTACACGTTGATTCCGTTGTCGATGTACTGGAAAAACGGCAGGGCCAAACTGGAAATCGGCCTGGCAAAAGGCAAGCAATTACACGACAAGCGCGCCGCTTCTAAAGACCGCGATTGGCAGCGTGAAAAAGCGCGGATTATGAAAAAGGGTTAATGAGGTGAAAGGTTAAAGGCGCAAGGTTCAAGGATGCGTTTTTAACCTTACCTTATGCCCTTGAACCTTTCACTTTGAACCTTTCACTTTGAACCTTTCAGCTAACATATGACTACACATCCAAACATTCTGTCTATAGAAAACAGCCTGCTGATCGTCGTCGACTTGCAGCCAAAACTATCGGCAGCCATGCCCGAGCAAGAAGCCGAATTGATGACGGCCAACGCTGGCAGCCTGGTTGAAGCCGCCGGGCTGTTGAATATTCCTGTATTGTTGACCGAGCAATATCCGAAGGGCTTGGGCTCGACCGATACCACCATCACCGATATATTGTCCGAAGACACGTTGATCTTCGACAAAACCGGATTTTCCTGCTGCGCGGCGGAAGGCTTTACCGACACCGTCGCCAATGCCGATCGCAGGCAAATCATACTGGTCGGACAAGAAGCGCATGTTTGCGTACTGCAAACAGCCTTGGAACTATTGCATCTCGGCTATCAGGTTCACGTCGCCGAAGACGCGATCTGTTCGCGCAAAGCGGAACATAAGTTCTACGCCTTGCAACGCATGCAGCAGCAAGGCGCGACCATTACCAATTACGAATCGGTATTGTTCGAATGGCTCAGAGATTCGACTCACCCTGAATTTAAAAAGATCTCCGCTTTACTCCGTTAACCCTTGAGTTATCCCATGTCGCTTACCTCTTTTATCGAAAAAGTCACCAACAACGAAGCCGTCGGCTTTGACGAAACCATTGCCGTCATCACCGAAAACTTTCATTACCAACCTACCGAATTCAGCAATGGCCTGAATGAACAGGCGTTAGTCAGCCCAGCCGGCACTAACGAAGGCTCTTGCAAGATTTTCGCTTTCGCCCAACTGCACGGGCTCGATCCGCAGCAGACATTAAACCTGTTCGGCGATTATTATCGAGTGGATGTTTTAAACGACCCGAACGGCACGGGCCACCAGAACATCAGGAATTTTATGCAATACGGCTGGGATGGGATTAGCTTTAAAGGCGTGGCGTTGACGGCTAAATAAGAGCGCCAAGCTCGGTAGGAGCGGGCCATGCCCGCGATATTTCGCCAACAAATGTGTGAAACGCCAATCGCGGGCATGGCCCGCCCCTACCGATAAACATTCAGAATCATGATCGACTTCCTAATCATCGGCCAGGGACTCGCCGGCAGCTTGCTGGCTTGGGAACTGATACAACGCGGCTGCAAAGTCGTCATTATCGATAACGGCCGGGAAAATGCTTCGCAAGTTGCAGCCGGACTGATCAATCCGGTTACCGGCATGCGTTTTGTCAAATCCGCCGAAGTCGATACGCTGCTGCCCATTGCAAAACATTGTTACTCACAGTTAGCCGGTTTCTTTCAGCAAGATTTTTATATCGAAAAACCGATGCTGAGGATTTTCCGCAGCAACAACGAATGGCTCAACGCTAATAAGCGCCTGAATAATCCCGATTATCAAGCCTACTTGGGCAATATCCAGCCGCCTGGCACACGCATCAAAAATCTGGCAGCACCGTTCGGTTTGCTGGAGCAACAACAAACCGGCTATTTATTAACCCGGCCGTTATTAGACAGTTTAAAAGAATTTTTCATTGCCCAAAACAGCTACCGGCAAGCCGAATTCGATTACCGGGACCTGCAATTGCAAGCGTCTTTGCGGTGGCAAGATATTGCGCCTAAGCGGATTATCTTCTGCGAAGGTTATCGGGTTGCGCAAAATCCCTGGTTTTCCTGGCTGCCTTTTCAACCGGCTAAAGGCGAGATCCTGACGCTGGAACATCAAACCGAATTACCGGATAAAATCCTCAATTACGGCAACTGGCTGATTCCGTTAAACAGCAGGCAAATTCGCGTCGGCGCAACCTTCGACCGGGAAAACCTGGATACCCAAATTACCGAACAAGGCAAAGAAAGCTTATTAAAAGCATTAGGGCAAATCTCGGCTAATCTAATCGATGCTCCCCTGATTAATCATCAAGCCAACATCCGGCCTTGCACTTTGGACAAACAGCCCTTTATCGGCAGGCATCCTCAACATCACAACCTGCTTATTTTTAACGGCTTCGGCGCAAAAGGCAGCTTGCAAATACCCTGCTACAGCCGGCATTTTGCCGATGCTTTATTAAACGGCACTGCCCTGTCCCAAACTTGCGACATTCAACGTATCTAACAGGAGTGCAAGCTTCGCCTAAAGCGCCTACTTTTGGTGCTTGCCCTTGCAGGCAAAGCTTCCGCTCCTTACCTACATAAGCCACATGGATGTGGTTAATGCAGATATTGCAGGAGCAAATATCTGTCCATGTAGGCAAAGCCTGCACTCCAATAATCAACAAATCTCAAATATTATGAAACGCATTTCACTGGTTAATACCGCCCATGACTTGATCCGGGACATCTTACGCCCCGGCGACATTGCGATCGATGCAACGCTAGGCAACGGCCACGACACCTTGTTCCTGGCCGAACAAGTCGGCCCGTCCGGCCATGTGTACGGTTTTGATATACAACAAGCCGCTATCGATTCGACTCGGGAGAAATTCCGGCAAACGCTTCTATCGGAACGCCTGACTTTGCTTCACGCCAGCCATGCTGAAATGAGCGGAAAAATCCCAGCCTTTCACCACGGCAAAATCCGCGCGATCATGTTTAACCTGGGCTACCTGCCGGGCGGCGACAAAAGCATCATCACCTTGACAGATACCACATTAAGCGCCTTAACGGCTGCAAGCCGGATTTTAGCCGTCGACGGCATCGTCACATTGCTCGCCTACCCCGGCCACCAAGGCGGCGATAGTGAGACAGGCCAAGTTAAAAATTGGTGCGAACAGCTGAATAAGGAGCAATTCGCAGTTGATACTATTTACAGTGTTGAACACAAAGACTCGGCCCCACGGCTGTTCGTAATCCGCAAACAACGCTGATGATCTTAAAAATGGAACACGGATGACACTAATACGACGGATTGACGCGGATTTTTACGCGTTTAACTTCTTATCCGTGTGAATCCGTAAAAATCCGCGTTCCATTTAATTTAATAGTTACGGTTTTTCTTAAATTAAAACACCTAATCAACATACCCCGGCCAATCGCAAATAACGGGCACTCTCTATCCAATTCCAAGCCAATTTCAGCTTTAGCTGACATACGCCGCTGAGCTTTTTTGCCACAATTGCCGTTGTCGCCTGAAACCACAAACCGCCACGTCGCATGCCGGCTTACACGGTTTTCATCTTACCAATCATAAAAACCGGGCGCCATCGATTCAACTCCAACTTAACCGGGAAACATCTAATGTCAGAAGAAAAAATACAAGAAAGATTAGGTCTTGGCCTTTCCGGCGGCGGACTCCGCGCGTCATTTTTCCACATCGGCGTTTTAGCGCAAATGGCGGAACTCAACTTACTGAAAAACGTCGAGGTTATTTCCACCGTTTCCGGCGGCTCCATTATCGGCGCGCTCTATTACCTGCATGTAAAAAAACTGCTCGAAAGCAAGGAAGACAAAGATATTACCGACCGGGATTATGTCGAAATCGTCCATACGATTGAAAAGGATTTCCTGGAAGCGACCGAAAAAAACATCCGCATGGAAACTTTTAGCAGTTTCAAAGCCAACTTCAGGATGATGTTTCTTAACTACTCCCGCAGTGACCGTATCGCCGAAATCTACAATGATTGGCTATACCAAAAAGTCCTGCCGGGCGTTAGTACCCCAATCCAGATGCGGGAGTTGAAAATATTTCCCAAAGGCGGCGAAGAAAACTTCCACCCGAATAAACATAACGCAAACAGGTCGGCTAAAGTGCCGATCTTGGTCCTTAACGCCACCTCCCTGAATACCGGCCGCAACTGGCAGTTTACAGCGCAGACGATGGGCGAACCGCTCGTACCCGAGGAAAATAAAATCAACGCAACATCTGCCCACGCGCATGATAATGGCCATAAGCCTCTCTGCCTGAGCGACAACGACATCGACTGCAAACCTATCCGCCTGAGTGCTGCCGACGGATATAACGATATTGTAAAGGCCCAGCAAGACTTTCCTTTAGCCCATGCGGTTGCGGCTTCCGCCTGCGTGCCCGGATTGTTCGATCCGATGGCTGTCAGCGGCTTGTACAAAGACCTGGAGCAAAAACTGGATATACGCGTGCAATTGGTAGACGGCGGCGTTCACGATAACCAGGGCATCGACGTCTTGCTGCGCAACAAATGCACATGCTTTGTGATCAGCGATGCGTCAGGACAAATGAACACCGAAGACAGCCCGGAAACCGGTTCCGTCCCAGTGTTGTTGCGCACCAGCACCATCCTGCAGGATAGAGTGCGCACCGAAGGACTGCTGTTACTAAAAAACAGCCAAGGTATGCATAACGTCGCTTTCATGAATTTACGCGCCGGACTGGAAGTCCGGGAAATTTTTCCAATCGATCAACACGACAAACAGCCTGAGGATAAAATCTTTCCGGCAACATGTACGGAATTTGGCGTTGCCCCCGAAGTACAAGAAGGCCTGTCGAAAATCCGCACCGACCTGGACGCTTTTACCGAAGTGGAAGCTTACTCCTTGATGCTCGACGCTTACCGCATGAGCAAACAGGACTTGGAACATTTCAAGGAACACGCCCACTGCATGCAAGCAGCCAAACCGGCCAGTGAAAGAACAGAGCCGGAAGCGCCGTGGAAATTCGCAGGCATAGAGCCTTGGATAAATAACCCGAATGATGATTACAAGCAGCAACTGAAAATAGCTCAGATGACGTTCGGCAAAGCGCTGATGCGTTTTTCCTGGCTGTGGATCGCGTTGCCGGTAGTCGTTATCGCGGCCATCTATTTTCTCGGCCCGCACCTTGTCGCCTGGCTCAAAAGTTCCGTTCCGGTTTACGTCTTGGTCATCGCGGCTGTCATATGGCTAATCAGTGCGATGGCGCCTAAACTGGCGCATGTCTTCGGCTTCTTGAACGTTCTTCGTCCCCAAGCGGAAGTTGCCAAAGCAGTTTTCAGGGCAACCGGTTTCTTGTTGGGCACAGTCTTCGTAAAGTTTTACCAGCTGTTTATTAACCCGCTGTACGTCAACCAAGGACGTTTGGATAAGCTGACCAAACCGTAATTTCTCAGAATCTAACGCAATCTTAATTGCCGCCAACCTAAGCCGGGCATGTTGCCATGTCCGCCATTACGCTGAATCGCTTGGCTTGTGAGGAGGCAGTTTTCAAACGGCCTCTAAAACAATTCATAGTGCGTAAATTAGACTGAAGTACGAAGCGCATCAATTGCGAATGATGCGCTTCGCTTTGTTTAGCACATCCTTACGCGCTTGTTACCACTTAACCGCAGCAAAAGCTCGCGACAATACAGCCCTGGCCTCGAACATTGATTTTTTCGTATCTTCGACGGCGCTGCTCGCTTCGGCTTTAGCTTGTTCGGCATTGCGGGAATGATCCAGGATGAGGGCAACGGCCTCTTGGGCCTGCTCGTGCAATTTTCGCGCATCATCGCGCAGCCTCTGCGCATCGTCGCGAGCCTGTTCAGCCAAGCGCTGGGCGTTTTGAGTTTCCGAGAGCGATTGTTGCAGTTGCGATAATACAAATTCGGCCTGAGCACGAATACCCTGTATCCTATCTATTTCCGTCTGTGCATCGCTGCGCCGTTGCACAATTTCTTGAGTAAGACCGGCCGATTGCTCATTAAACTGGGCTGCTTGGGCGGCATGCTCCTGAGATTGGCTCACAGTCTGGCCGATCAAATAGGCGGATGATTGAGCGTCGCTGGCAAATCGAGCGGCCTGTTGTGCTTCATCCTCCGCCTTAATAGCTGCCTGGGCTGCCGTTTGGGCGCTTCCGCTTGCATCCTGAGCTAAGTTACCGGCATTTTCAGCTTGTAGTTGGGCCTGCTGGGCACAATCTTGGGCTGTCTGAGCAGAAGCCTGGCTTTCAGTCGCCGCATGCGCGGCTGTTTCGGCGTAGTTGCGGGCTTGTTGCGCCTCATCCTCCGCCTTGCCGGCCGCTTGTGCCGCCGTTTGGGCGCTATCGTAAGCATTCTGAGCCGAGTTACCGGCATTTTCAGCGTGCATTTCAGTATGACGGAGAACTAATGCGGCTTGATGAGCATGTTGGTCAGCTTGAACGGCACGTTCGGATGCCTCTTGCGCCTGTCGTTCAGCGGCTCGTTGAGATTGTTCGGCAGATAGATAGAAATCTTCACAACGATTTGCCGCCTGTCTGGCGCGTTCGGCTTCTTGGTTAGCAATTTCGGATGCTTCGGAAATATATTCGGACATGAGCGATACCTTCTTCATTAGTGTGAGCAATTTATTATTATGGTGTAAAGCCGCCTGGATTCTAGCAGCAAAAGTAATACCTGAACAGTTGAGCAGTTGGGTAGCGCGTCCGGCCGTCTTTCCGCCCCAATCTCGCAGGAACCATCAAAAGCCGACAATATAAGTATTCGCACCAATCCCAAGACGCGAAATTAGCGCTTAAGCTATCCTCCGTTTTTACATCACAAAATTCCTGACTTGCCCGACAAGCGGACTCTGAAAGCGGCAAACATTCGCAGCCGTTTTACATTCTAGGAGATCCTATGGTGACTTTTTCGATTAGATGCACGCGCCATATATGGCTGGGCTCTGTTGCTCTTCTCGGGGCGCTGCTAACAGCGCTGCCAGCATCCGCCAGTGTGACGCTGGCTCAGGTTGCCTCCGGCATCAGCAATCCGACCGATATCCAGAACGCGCGTGACGGCTCCGGCCGATTATTCTTCGTCCAGCAGAGCGGCCGGATCATGGCATGGAAGAACGATGCCGAACCGCCGGCTGCGTTCCTGGATATTTCAAACCTGGTCCTGACCGGCGTCGAGCAAGGCTTGTTGGGCCTTGCGTTTCATCCGGATTATCGCAACAACGGCTTCTTTTACGTGAACTATACGCGCAGCCCCGACGGCGCAACGGTGGTGGCGCGCTATTCGCGTAGCGCGAACAACCCCGACGCCGCCGATCCGCAAAGCGCGGCGGTATTGTTAACGATCCCGCAACCCTACGCCAACCACAATGGCGGCGCGGTGCGCTTCGGCCCCGACGGTTATCTGTATATCGGGATGGGCGATGGCGGCTCGGGTAACGATCCGCAAAATCATGCCCAAGACCTCACCAGCCTGCTGGGCAAAATGCTTCGCATCGACGTAAATACCACGACCGGCACTCTCCCCTACGGCATTCCGTCCGACAACCCGTTTGTCGGATCGGCACAGCCCGGCGTGCGCGCCGAAATTTGGGCCTACGGACTGCGCAATCCTTGGCGGTTCAGCTTCGATAGTTTGACGGGCGATCTGTTCATCGGCGACGTGGGCCAGGACGCGCGCGAAGAGATTGATTTCGTCCGCGCCGGCAGTGCCGGCGGAATGAACTTCGGCTGGCGGATAATGGAGGGTACGCAGTGTACGAATCTTCCCGGCGATTTGCCGTGCCACGATCCTCGTTTCACATCGCCTATTGTCGACTACGATCATGGCCAGGGTTGTTCTGTAACCGGCGGTTACTTGTACCGGGGCCGAGCGGTGCCCGAGTTGATACCCGCGAACTCGCCCGGAGAGAACCCGCTGTTCAAAGGCGTCTATGTTTACGGGGACTTATGCAGCGGTACGATCTGGGGTATTAGCGCACCCGCAAACGGGGGCGTCTCGAACTCGGTATTGCTAGCCTCGGACCTGTATATCACCACTTTCGGTGAAGACGAAAACGGCGAAATCTATGTCGCCGACGCGGCTGCTTCGAAGATATACAGGCTAACCAGCTCAGCGTCTGATTTCATTTCAAAGTCCGATTGCTTGTTCAACTGGGCGGAAAAAACCTACCTCAGACTGTTCGGTCCTGTGAGCTCGACATCGCGCACTCTAGCGCCGTACTATTATCGGTATTATCCGCAAACAAACGCCTATCTGGGTACGTCCTCTGCCGACAATCACGTCTATTACCTCAGCCCATTGTCCAACAATTTGATCCTTAACATAGGCGCTTTGTCGCCTTGGTTATCGGCGGCGGGTTGCCGATAACGTTTGCCAAGCGAGCTATGGCGGGCTGTAAGCCCGAGTAGGTTGCCTTGGCATCCACATATGGTTACCCGACACTAACGTTTGGGTGCGCTATTTGAATCCCCAAGCCTTCCAGGTAAAAGCTCATTTTTTAAAGCATCCAGCCGGCACAATATGCCTATGCGATGTTGGGAAAGCGGAACTATATTTTGGCGCGTTTAAGAGTACGCGCCGCGAAGAAAACTTGGCATTACTTGATGAATTGAGCAACAGTTCTTTATCGCTCCCGTTTGACGGAAGTGCAGCCCGCCGCTTCGGTCAAATCCGCACAAAGCTTGCCAAAGCCGGTACGCCAATTGGCCCTTATGACTTACAGATTGCAGCTATTGCTTTACGTCATGGCGCAAGGGAATTTTCAAGAGTGGCGAACTTAAACCTTGGCGACTGGAAAACATAAAAACAGGATTTGCTACCGAAACTAAATGACTTAGTTAACGACGGTTTGTCTTGCTCGTGCTTACGCAAACACAGCAAAACCGGTGACACTTTGCAACGTTGCCGGCAAAGAGCAC
The DNA here is from genome assembly GCF_003994235.2 of Candidatus Methylobacter oryzae. GTDB lineage: Bacteria > Pseudomonadota > Gammaproteobacteria > Methylococcales > Methylomonadaceae > Methylobacter_A > Methylobacter_A oryzae. Next base: position 42,860 of record NZ_RYFG02000020.1, on the reverse strand, counting down.
CATCATCCGCGTTCTATTACAACTCGCCAAATCGGCACAATCTGGTATCATGGCCGCCCTTTTTATCCACTCTTTCATAAAGGACAATCCATGTCAGAATTCAACAACGTCACCATCGTCAAAAAAGCCAACGTCTATTTCGGCGGCAACGTCAGCAGCCGGACTATCAGATTCGCGGACGGTTCAAGCAAAACCCTGGGCTTCATGCTGCCCGGCGAATACACGTTCAATACCGCCGATCCTGAATTAATGGAAATCCTCGACGGCGAGCTGGACGTATTATTGCCCGGCGCGGAATGGCAAAGCGTCAAAGGCGGCGAATCGTTTAATGTGCCTGCCAACTCGGCATTCACGATGAAAGTTAAAACCCCTAGCGATTACTGCTGCTCGTTCCTGAAATAAGCATGGAAAAAGTCGCCATCTTTGTCGATGTGCAAAATATCTATTACACCACCAAGCAAAGTTATCACCGGCATTTTAACTACAGCGCATTCTGGGCGCAGGCGACTGCGGGCCGCGAGGTAGTTGCCGCATTTGCTTATGCAATCGATAAAGGCGACAGCAAACAACAGGGATTTCAGCAAGTCCTTCGCAATATCGGTTTTACAATCAAACTGAAGCCTTACATCCAGCGTAGCGACGGTTCCGCAAAAGGCGATTGGGATGTCGGCATCACGCTGGATGTGATCGACACTGCGGCCAAAGCCGACGTGATTATTTTGCTGTCCGGCGATGGCGACTTTGATCTGCTGTTGGATAAAGTCCGGAACGCTTACGGCGTAACGACAGAAGTGTACGGCGTACCGGCGCTGACCTCTCCTTCGCTGATTAAATCGGCCAGCCGTTTTATAGCCATAGATGACAAGCTGCTGCTGTGACGGCTTGAGGCGTTAGCGTTGCTTTTGGAGCTCGACGATCCTTTTTAACTTTTTCGCCTTGCGCTTTTGCTGCCAGCGGACCAAGCCGGTCACATACAAAAGCGGACAAGCCAGGCCGGAGAGAAAGACCAGCATCCGGCCAGTCCAACCGAAAGCATGGCCGTTGTGCAACGGCCATTGCCAATCCGTGAAAATATCGCCGGCGTTGCCCGTTCCCCTGTCGAAAACATTGATGATTTCGCCGCTGTATTGGTCGACGGCAATGTCGCGATAGCCGATAAAGCGGCTTAATTCGATGACGTCGTGTTTCATTACCGTGTAAACGTCCTCCCGGTTTTTCGGCCCATTGAGCATCCATAGCTTGCCGGCGGGATAGTGTTTCTGCACTATTGCTTCCACTTCCGCGATAGTGACCGGCTGCCGGCCCTCTTGCGGTTTGCTATGGATTCCTGCCGGCACGGCGCTGTAAGCATGGGGGCGGCTGACCGGCGAGAACAGCTTGATCAATACGTTCACTCGTTCGGGCAACACCATGTAAACCCCGGAAAACAACACCGGCAACAATACGATGGCCGAATAAAAACCGAATGTTTTATGCAGGTCGAAATTAAAACGCACGGCGCTGCCATTGCGCTTAAAGGTTAACGCCTGTTTGAATTTACCGGTCAGCGGCCACCAGACAATCAGGCCGGTCAACAGCGAAATAATCGATAACGCCGCCATAACGCAATTAAGAGTACCGCCGACTTGTTTGCCCAACAACAAGCACCAGTGCAGTTGCATGATGAAACTGACCAGAGGCCGCCCCCAGTAGCGGTCTTTCGGATGCCAAAGCTGAATGCCTTGAACCTGAGCTTTGTATGGATCGACGAAAATGTAATAGCCGTCGCCGTTGTTAGCCAGGCTTTCGTCCCTGACATAATACAGCAGCTTATAGGCGACATCGGGCTTGCGTGGGTAGTAGACTTTGAAAAAACGGCTGCCTCGCGGCTTGGCCGATTCCGCAGCCGCTACGATGTCGTCCAAGCCGCGCACTTGTTGCCGATTTTCGGGCGGTGCGGAAACAACAGCCAATTCCGGGTTCAAGACTTCCTGCATTTCTTGATAAAACACCAGAATGCAGCCGGTCAGGCCAACCACGGCCAATATCGCGCCGACGATCAAGCCGAGATAAAGGTGAACATCCAGCCACAGTTTACGTCGCGCTTTGAGTTTAGCCAGATGAATATCCGCTTTCGATATTGTCACAGAGCTAAGCGCAGAAAAATCTTTAATAAATGGTTGTCGCATGATTTATTTCTTTAAGGTAGTGACTAAACAACTAACAATGCAGTCATGCACGCCAATGCCGAGAGAAATCCTCCCGGCATTGGCGCAAAACAAACTTAGCGATACCGGTTAAAACTCGACTTTCACCGATCCCATCAGCGTCCTTGGCGTCCCCCAGGTAGTCCGGGTTTGCAGGGTCGGGGAATTGGATTGGATAAAACCGTCGTGGATATACTCCTTATCCAGCAGGTTGGTGACGTTCAACTGGAGGGTTACCTTGGATTTAGCGACGTTCCGCGTATAGCTCCCCAGCAGGTTAACAATGCCGTAGCCGGCAAAATCGAACTGCTGCCGGTCGAAAGTGGCTTTTCTTGAACTATACAAATCCACGCCGGCGCCCACCTTGAAGCCGCGCAAATAATCTTGTTGAAAATCGTAGGTCATCCATAAAGTGGAGGTATGTTTAGGAACACCCCGAAGCGGACTGCCGACGGGTATGTTATTGGGATTATTTTCCTTGAGTACCTCGGTTTCGGTATAGGCATAGGTGGCAATAGTGTTCCATCCCGGCAAAATTTCGCCTTTGATGTCCGCTTCTACGCCGCGGCTTTGCGCCTCGCCGGTTGCAATACTGAAGGTCGGATTAACAGGGTCAAGCGTAGGAATGTTTTGCTTGGTCAAGTTGAAGTAAGCAATGGTGGTGCTTAAACGGTCATCGAAGAATGCGGTTTTAAATCCGCCTTCCCATTGTTGCGCGGTTTGCGGCGGTAAAAAGGTACCGCCTTGTCCCTGGCCGTTGGTGGCGCCGAAATTTTCCACATAGTTACCGTAAAGACTCAACCAATGCATCGGCTGCCAAAGCACGCCTACCTGCGGCGTTACCGCATCGGCTTTTTGTCCGATCCGCTTGGTAAGCACATTGTATTGCTCGACGTTCTGGTAACGAAAGCCGCCCATCACATGGACGTTATAAGGCAACTTGATTTGATCCTGTAGATAGATGCCGTACAAATCCGTGGTCGTGTGAAACGACTGGCTGGCCCGCGTCGTTGGATTAACAGGCGGAAGGCCTCTGTGGACAGGATTATAAATGTCAATGGTGCTGGCAACCGTGCTGCTGTAGCCGACGGAATTTTCGTCTTGAAGATAATAGTCGCCGCCGACCAACAACGTGTGTTTAAGCCCCCAGGTGTCGAAATGGCCGGTCAAATTGGTTGTGGTGAAATAACTGTCGTTGGTATAAAAGTCGCTGGTGAGCAATTGCCTGTTCAATGTGCGTTGATCGGCGTTCAAAAGTCCGGAGTTCATCGCTGTCCGGGTTCTATCCAATAGATTGATGCCGAGTTGCTCGGACAATACCCAGTCGTCACTAAATTTATGGTTCACATTAAAGCCGATAAACTCGTTATCGAGAGGGTTGTTATTGTCGGGCTCTATCAAATTCCGTTCGCGGGGAATTTTTGCCAGGCGCGGGTTGATCCAAGTGCCGTCCGCTGTTTTTCCGTCAATGATCAAAGCGCCCGCATAGGGATCGTAGCTATTATTTTCGTGGCGGTATTCCATCTCCAGCATTGCTTGTGTTTGCGGGCTGATATTCCATTGCAGGACCGGCGCGACAAACACTTTTTCGTAATTGTCAAACTCGCGAAACGAACCGCTGTTTTCATAGGAAACATTCATCCGGTACAGCAAGTCCTTATTGCCGGTCAAAGGCCCTGTCGCGTCGATACTGGTGCGATAGAAATCAAACGATCCGGCTTGCTGTTGCAACGAATAATAGGCAGTATCCAATGGCTTTTTAGTGACGACATTGACCATGCCTCCGGGTTCGACGCGTCCGTACAGCATCGCCGCAGGTCCTTTGAGCACTTCCAGGCTTTGCACGTTCGCCATCGCGCGCGTTCCGTCCGAACCGCCGTTAGTATCGATGCGCATGCCGTTGCGAAAATAGTTGTAGTTGAAAAAGCCGCGTATGGTGATTTGGTCGGAAATCCCGCCGGCGCCTTGACCGGTCGTGACGCCGCTGACTAATTTCACTGCCTGATCAAGCTTGGTGGATTGTTGGTCTTCAAGTACGGCCTTCGGAAGCACTTGAATATTCAGCGGCGTTTCCATGATCGGAGTGTCGGTTTTAGTGGCAAAGCTGGAATTGGTTGCAGCGTAATGCTTGTCATACGGATCATTTGGGTCGTATTTGGCTTTGCCGGTCACTGTCATCATTTTTAATATGGTCGTGTCGACCTTATTGAGTTGCTCCGGCACCTTCTCCAGCGTGACTGTATTGACTCCCGTTATTCGATAACTTAACCCGCTTCCGCTCAGTAGCCGCTGCAAAGCCTGTTCCGGCGTGTAGTTGCCGTTTACCGCGCTGGAGCGTGCATTTTTCGCCATCCCCGAAGGAAAGCCGACCTGCCAGTCGCTGATTGCGATAAAGGCGTTGAGCGCATCCGCCAAAGATTGGCCAGGAATATTAAAACTGAGTGTTGCATTTTGTGAATCTGCCGCATTATGCGCTGCTGTGCCGGAGGCCAGTACCGGCAACGGCAAACTGGATACAGGTAATACGAGGGCAATGGCAATAGTCAGTTTGCGCAATGTGTAAGGCACATGAGGGGGAACCTGGGGCATGAATACTCCTACTTAATAATGTCGTTAGTTAGCGCGTTGGCAACACCACGCACAACTAACGAGACGTATCAGCATGATTAACACACACTTGCGGGAGAATTTTTTCGTGCTGGTTAGTCCAGTAGTTTTTTCGAATGAGATTTTCTAAATAACGATTGAATTAAAAGTGCAGTATCCGTTGTTATATAACCGCTCTAACAATGCAGTAACGACAATGCATCTTAGCCTTTTAACACAGTCAAATACGATGACAGATTGATCACCCTCGCTCCGGTAATATCGGCCAAGGTGCGAACAATGGCAGCGGTATCCTCCAGTTTATAATTGCCGGTGACTCGGGTTTTGGCGAGCGCGGCATCGGTAATGACGATGGCGCCGGGATGATAGCGGTCCAGCTCGGCGATCACTTCCGCCAGCGGTTGATCCTGAAAAATCAACCGTCCGTTAAGCCAGGCGAAAGCTCGGCCGGCATCGATTTCGGTAACTGCGTCAACGCCCTGGCTGAAGATGCGGGTATGCTGTCCGGCCGTGAGTTGACGGCTGCCGCCTTGCCGCCCGGCACAGGCAACTATGCCGCTTTCGACGTCGACCTGGATGGCGTCACCGGTTTTGACGCTAAAACGGGTGCCGACCACCCGCACCGTGCCCTGCTCTGTCTCGACGATAAATGGCCGGGCTTTGTCAGGCTGTACTTCAAAGTAGACTTCCCCGCTGAGTATTTTTACGCCGCGCCGTTCGGCGCCGTAATTAAACGCCAGTGCCGTATCGGTATTCAACGTTGCCGCCGAGCCGTCGGCCAACATAATACGGCGCTGCTCCCCGGTGGCGGTCACCGCATCGGCTTGCCAGCGGTCGATCAAACCCGAGGCCAGCAACAACCAGCCGCTCGCCACTACCACACAGGCAGCGGCAGCCCAGCGTTGCCGAGGCAGTTTTCGCGATCTTTGCGGCAGCGGAATCTCTGCGCATTGGCTCAAGGCCGCATTCAGCGCAGGAGATTGCCAGAACTGAGCGATTTTGTCGTAAGCGGCTTGATGCGCCGGCGAGACGGCCAGCCAGGCGGCAAACTCGGCCCGGTCGCGTTGGCTGGCTTTACTGTCCTGTAAACGGGCAAACCAAGCCAGCGCTTGATCTTGCGTTTTGCTTAAGGAATGAGTCGGTTCCGGGTTGGCGTGTGAAGACATAAGGCATACAACTTAGATAATTTTGCGAAAATTCTATCATTATTAGGCGTACGTGAACGCAAATCCGTACTTTAAAACGCCGTTCCGCTCTGTGCGGCCATCAAGTGGGCAAGAGCAACATGCACGTTTTTTTCCACCGCACTGCGGGAAATGCCGTAATGCCGGGCGATGCGTTCGTACGTCCAGTGATGAAACTTATGCAGCACCAGAATTTGGCGGCGACGCTCAGATAAGCCGTTCAAGGCGTCAAGCATCAGCGCGACCTGCTGGCTGTTATCGGTTTGCTGTTCCGGAGTAGGCGCGGATGAAGGAATATATTCCAATAAATCGTCGGCATCCTCGCTGTGTTTTAACTGGCTATCGTCGCTACGCTGACGTATTTTTTCCTTGCGCAGATGATCCAGCGCCAGATTGCGGGCAATCTGGTAAAGAAACGGATGCGGATAACTTATTTCCTGGTTCTTTGAAGCATGCAGCATTTTTAAATAAGCCTCGTGCGCCAGATCTTCGGCCGTTTGCGGACAACCGACAATACGGTAGATAGTTCGAATTAATGATTGCCGATGATTTAAAAACAAGTCGTTGATATTGAGACTAAGGCTGGTCATAACGATAATTTTTCTAACAAATTGAAAATGCCTTTCCGGAAGATTCAAACAGTCAGCAATAACCAAGCCAATCGTTAGGGAATTGATATTGAATAGAGTTATTCGTTGGGGAGAGGTAGAGGAATGCGGCATATGCCTTACTGACCAGGTGAAATGACGCAAAAACGCCCCATATGCGCCGGACGGCTTTGTTAAAATCGCCAAGACTGTTTGCCAATAGTTTGTTCCGGCTTATTTAACCGGTTTTTCTTATTCGTCCTGCGCTTTTGCAACCAGCGGATTGCCGATGACGAACAGCAGCGGGGCCTGTCAGCCCGGTAGTGAGCACCAGTATCCGCTAACGGAAGCTATCCGCAGGGCAGTCTCCGGTTCAATCCACGCGCCTACGTGAGGCGCGACAGGGATAAAAACTCGCATGTGATCCTGATCGAAGTTTCAATCCACGCGCCTACGTGAGGCGCGACTGGCACTGTCGGGCAATTCATGTTACCGCAAATTGTTTCAATCCACGCGCCTACGTGAGGCGCGACCGATTGTTAAAGACGATGCAAAACGTAGAGCAGTTTCAATCCACGCGCCTACGTGAGGCGCGACTTAAAGAAATTCCAGTCTCAAGCTGAAATTAAGTTTCAATCCACGCGCCTACGTGAGGCGCGACGGTCTTGCTAATGTATCCAGAGGCTTAGCAACAGTTTCAATCCACGCGCCTACGTGAGGCGCGACCGTTGCCGATTATCCAGCGCCTGCCGATCTGGTTGTTTCAATCCACGCGCCTACGTGAGGCGCGACCCCTGGCTAGCTATGTGCTGGAAGACATCGGTGTTTCAATCCACGCGCCTACGTGAGGCGCGACGGGCATAAGCATAAAACAATAACTGCATGTGGGTTTCAATCCACGCGCCTACGTGAGGCGCGACGATCCGCATCCTTATCAACCGGTTGTTGATAAGTTTCAATCCACGCGCCTACGTGAGGCGCGACAATTGGATACGGCCAAGACGGCGTACGATGCTGTTTCAATCCACGCGCCTACGTGAGGCGCGACTCGTTGATGAGTTTGACGGCGCTGGACTTCCTGTTTCAATCCACGCGCCTACGTGAGGCGCGACTTTATATAAATCCCAGGCCTGAGCAAATTCCATCGTTTCAATCCACGCGCCTACGTGAGGCGCGACCTCGTTGATTTATATGGACAACGCATCGGGGGTGTTTCAATCCACGCGCCTACGTGAGGCGCGACTACCGGGGCGTTAGGCACATATTCTTGGTTTCATGTTTCAATCCACGCGCCTACGTGAGGCGCGACGCTGGTGATGCCGATCCATTACAGCATGGAAATGTTTCAATCCACGCGCCTACGTGAGGCGCGACTCCCTTTTTAGCATGGGACATCGCGACAATATGACGTTTCAATCCACGCGCCTACGTGAGGCGCGACTTTTTAGCATGGGACATCGCGACAATATGACCGTTTCAATCCACGCGCCTACGTGAGGCGCGACCTCTTCCTCCATAGGAGCTATATCTATCATTAGTTTCAATCCACGCGCCTACGTGAGGCGCGACTTCCACGGGGTATTGTTGTACTCGACTACGACTACGTTTCAATCCACGCGCCTACGTGAGGCGCGACTATAAGGACGACTATCTAGCACAAATGATTACGGTTTCAATCCACGCGCCTACGTGAGGCGCGACCGCTTTGGCCTACGTGCATGGCTCCGGCTGGTCGTTTCAATCCACGCGCCTACGTGAGGCGCGACAGGAGTTACAGCCTGCGCATAATATTGCCTATGAGTTTCAATCCACGCGCCTACGTGAGGCGCGACCTCCTGTTGGGTTGGAGGTAACGCTTTATTACGTGTTTCAATCCACGCGCCTACGTGAGGCGCGACCGAATACTTGGGCGCTTGTTGCTACAAATCAGTGGTTTCAATCCACGCGCCTACGTGAGGCGCGACGATTTCTTCGCGTTCGCGCTGCGCCATTTTGTTGTTTCAATCCACGCGCCTACGTGAGGCGCGACCAATAGTACCGACGAGGATGGCGCACACGCCACGTTTCAATCCACGCGCCTACGTGAGGCGCGACAGGTAATGAGTTACGCGTTGCTACACCTGTATGTTTCAATCCACGCGCCTACGTGAGGCGCGACTACTCGCTAAGCAAGCCACGCTAAGGTTAAACACCGTTTCAATCCACGCGCCTACGTGAGGCGCGACATCTACGTATATGTACGTATAATATGCACCTTAGGTTTCAATCCACGCGCCTACGTGAGGCGCGACTTGCCAAAGATTATACATGATGCTTCTAAGACTAAGTTTCAATCCACGCGCCTACGTGAGGCGCGACTAATGTGTTCATGATACGTTTCCTTATATAGATAGTTTCAATCCACGCGCCTACGTGAGGCGCGACTATTAATAACGGATGGTCTGACGTTGAGGCCTCGTTTCAATCCACGCGCCTACGTGAGGCGCGACGGCGTATGCTTAACCGGCTGAATTTAACGGCTGAAAAACCGAATATTTGCGAACCGGTCAAAACATCCGCCAAACGCATTTTAGCTCATTTTCTACCAATCGAAAAACACATACTAATCAATACATTACCAAAAACGCGAAACATCGGGTTTTTATGGGCGCTCCAAGTTCGCATTTCAGCAATAGACCGTTTAAATTCAATTGGCACTGCCCTAATCAGCTCAGTGCTCTCAATTCAACATGACAAAACAGCATCGGCAAATGTCAAAAAAATACATGCTTTCCAATAAATAAAAGCCGAACGTCGCCTGAATAGGCGCAAATCTGTTAGAATAAGCGTTTATTTTCAGAATCCTAAAAACGCTCAATGGCGCTTAAGTCAACCATCTATAAAGCCGACTGCCAAATTTCAGATATGGACAGAGGCTATTACCAATCGCATAACCTGACCATTGCCCTGCATCCTTCGGAAACCGAAGAGCGCATGATGGCGCGTCTGTTGGCTTTTGTCATGAATGCTGACGAACAACTGCAATTCACTAAAGGCCTGAGTACCGACGACGAACCCGACCTCTGGCGGAAAAACCTGACCGACGACATCGAATTGTGGATCGATATGGGCATGCCCGATGAGAAACGCATCCGCAAAGCATCCAATCGAGCCGATAAAGTCATCGTCTACACTTACGGCGGCCGCAATAATGTCTGGTGGAACCAGATTCAACCGAAGCTGGAGCGCTTTAAAAACCTGAGCGTTATTAATTTGCCTAAGGAAGCGACCGATCAGCTCGCGCCGATGGTAAAGCGTACCATGCAATTACAAGTCACTATCCAGGACGGCCAGCTTTGGATCAGCGATGACCAGAACACGGCCAATATCGTGCCTGAGGTTTGGCTTAATTAAACTCAATAATACGAAATAATGGAACACGGATAAAAAATTTGTGTAAATCCGTCCGATCCGTGCCATCCGTCGACTGCATGGATGCAGGAGCAATTGCCGAGTTCTATTTTTCTAACAACTTTCTCTTCTCTTAATCTTCGGAACAAAAACTTGATCTCTACAGCTAACATTACCATGCAGTTCGGGGCTAAACCCCTGTTTGAAAACGTCTCGGTCAAATTCGGCGACGGCAACCGTTACGGCCTGATCGGCGCGAACGGCTGCGGCAAATCGACCTTCATGAAAATATTGAGCGGCGATTTGGAGCCGTCAGCCGGCAACGTCAGCATCAGCCCGAATGAACGCCTGGGTAATTTGCGCCAGGACCAGTTCGCTTATGAAGACCAGCGCGTATTGGACGTGGTATTGATGGGCCACGCGGAAATGTGGGCCGCGATGTCCGAGCGCGACGCTATCTACGCGAACATGGAAGCGACCGAGGACGATTATATGCGCGCGGCCGAGCTGGAATCTGTATTCGCCGAGTACGACGGCTACACCGCCGAAGCCAGGGCCGGCGAGCTGTTGCTGGGCGTGGGCATTCCGCTGGAACAGCATAACGGCCCGATGAGCGCAGTGGCGCCGGGCTGGAAGTTGCGGGTATTGCTGGCGCAAGCGCTATTTTCGAATCCCGACATCATGCTGCTCGACGAGCCGACCAACAACCTGGACATCAACACGATCCGCTGGCTTGAAGACACTCTGAACCAGCGCGATTGTACGATGATCATCATCTCGCACGACCGTCACTTCCTGAACAGCGTCTGCACGCACATGGCCGATATGGACTACGGCGAACTGCGCGTTTATCCGGGCAATTACGACGACTACATGATCGCGGTGACTGAAGTTCGCGAACGCCTGCTGGCCGGAAATGCGAAGAAAAAAGCCCAGATTGCCGAACTGCAAACTTTCGTCAGCCGCTTCTCGGCCAATGCGTCGAAGGCCAAGCAAGCCACGTCGCGCGCACGGCAGTTGGAGAAAATCAAACTGGACGAAGTCAAACCGTCAAGCCGGGTTAATCCGTTTATCCGTTTCGACCAAACCAAGAAGTTGCATCGCTTGGCGCTGGAAGTTGAAGGCTTGAGCAAAGGTTACGGCGAAGAGCCCTTATTCAAAAACCTGAACCTGATGGTTGCGGTCGGCGAGCGCGTTGCTGTGATCGGCCCTAACGGTATCGGTAAATCCACTTTGCTGCGTACGCTGGTCGACGATTTAAGCCCGGACACCGGCGTCGTTAAATGGTCGGAAAATTCGGAAGTCGGCTATTTTGCCCAGGATCATGCCGAGGATTTTGCCGAAAATATGACGCTGATCGAATGGATGGGGCAATGGCGCAAGGAAACCGACGACGACCAGACCATTCGCGGTACGCTGGGACGCTTGTTGTTCAGCGCCGATGAGATTAACAAATCCGTTAAGGTCATCTCCGGCGGCGAGCAAGGCCGCATGTTGTTCGGCAAACTGATCCTGCAAAAGAACAATATCATGGTGCTGGACGAACCGACCAACCATTTGGACATGGAATCGATTGAGTCGCTGAATACCGCGCTGGAAAACTATCCCGGCACGTTGATATTCGTCAGCCATGACCGTGAGTTTGTGTCGTCGCTGGCGACGCGGATTATCGAATTAACCCCGAACGGGATTGTCGATTTCAACGGTAATTATGAGGATTACTTAAGCAGTCAGGCTTAGAACGATCATCAAAAATCATCGCCGCGAAGACACGAACGGCTGTATCCATACAGCCGTTCGTGTCTTCGTGGTAAATACGATTTACCGGCGTTGATCAATCCTCATCCTTTAACGTATTACCCATCAAATCGGCAACCGCCCTGTTCGCCACGCCGAATACCTTGATATTGTTTTTAACAATGCCGGTGTAATTTTCATGCAGATGGCCATGAAAAATATGTTTGACGCCCATCGCAACGCCCAGCTCACCAATTACGTCGAAACCGTGGCGATGCCCCCCCGGCGCTTCGTGAGTCACCAGAATATCCGCTTTCAGCGCTTTCAATGCATGAAACTCGTCAGGCCAGATCGCGCCCTGATATTTTAATGACAGCGCGGCAGATTTTGCGCCGGCCGCTTGACCGTTCAGGAAATGCTGTTTATTCCTCCATCTGGGCGGCTGCGGCGGATACCAGACACGGCCGAGAAAAATCCCGCCTAGACCGGCAATTCTTAATCCCGCTATTTCCGTGACTTTCAGGTGCAGACTGTTTCCGGCCAGGGCCGAGTGAAACAGGTTTTTATACTTGACCGGAGTTTCAAAATCATGGTTCCCGGCAATCCACCAGATTTCAGTTAAACCGATAATTTCCTGCAAACAAATTTCCAACGGCATTTCCAGATCGTAATCGCCCAGCAACACCACGGCTTCGGGCCGGTATTTATGCACGGCCGCTATCAACGGCCTGAAATCTCCATGCGGATCGCCTGCGAACAGAATCTTGTTATTGGGGTTCAAATTGTTACTCCTGTTAACTGGAACCTGAACCTAATATTGAAAATAACAACGTTTCATTTTCCGTTGCTCGGCGCGGGTCTAAAATTGCCTCCGATTATAGACAAAAGTGGCCTTGATTAATATCAAGCTGTTGATGTTGAAAAAGCCGAGCGTATAAAGCTCATCCCCTACGCCATTCGTGATAACGAGCCACGCACCGCAATAAAGCTTTCGGCGCATGGTTGCGTTTCCAAACCCCGGCCGCGTACTTGTTGGCTTCGGACAAGGTTGGATAGATATGGATAGTGCCCAGCAATTTATTCAAACCGATATTGTGCTTCATCGCCAACACAAACTCGGCGATCAAATCGCCGGCCTGTTCGCCGACAATCGTCACGCCGAGAATCCTGTCACTGCCCGGTACAGTCAATACTTTAACGAAGCCGTGCGCCACGCCGTCGGCAATTGCGCGGTCCAGGTCGTCAAGATGATAAGTGCTGACTTCATAAGCAATCCCTGTTGCTTTCGCGTCTTGCTCGTTAACGCCGACCCGCGCAACTTCAGGATCGGTGAAAGTCGCCCAGGGAACCGCCGAATAGTCGGTACGAAATTTCACCAAACCGCCGAACAGCGCATTCACGGCCGCATACCACGCTTGATGAGCGGCAGTATGCGTAAACTGGAACGGGCCGGATACATCGCCGCAAGCAAAAATGTTCGGGTAGTTGGTTTGCTGAAACTCATTAGTTTCAATCGTGCGATTGGTTGAGATTTCAACGCCCAACTGTTCAAGCCCATAACCTTGAATATTCGCAGTCCGGCCGATGGCCAGCAAAACCTGGTCGAAAGAAATGCGCAGCTCCTTTCCTTCATGCTCGGCCAGCAGGATTTTTTGACCGTTCTCGACGATAAAACTTTTCGCGGTGTGGCCGACCAGCACATTAACGCCTTCCCGGCGAAACTTTGCCATCACCGCTTCGGAAGCTTCCGGATCTTCCTTGATCAATAAGCGGGGCGCCATTTCGACTTGCGTCACTTCGCTGCCAAAACGGGCAAAACATTGCGCCAATTCGCAACCGATAGGTCCGCCGCCCAATACCAGCAAACGTCCCGGCAGTTCGCGCAATGCCCAAATCGTGTCGGAAGTTAGATAAGCGCTATCGCCAATACCCGGAATCGGCGGAATCAGCGGACGCGAACCGGCGGCAACGACAATCGAACGCGTGGTAATAATACGCGTTGTTTCAGTTGTCGTTACCTGAACTTCCCAAGGCGAAATAATCTTCGCTTCGCCTTCAATAACGTCCACGCCAAGGTCTGTATAACGTTGCACGGAATCGTGCGGTTCGATGGTAAGGATGACGGACTGCACGCGCTTCATCACCTCGGCAAAATCCACTTCGGCGTCGGCTTTTGTAATGCCGAAATCCGCAGCCCGACGAATCTGGGCCAACAATCCGGCGGAACGGATTAAGGCTTTAGACGGAACGCAACCGCTGTTCAGGCAATCGCCGCCCATTTGATGCTTTTCAATCAACGTCACTTTGGCCTTGACGGCCGCCGCGATGTAAGCGGTAACCAAGCCGCCCGAACCTGCGCCGATCACCACGATATTGCTGTCAAAGCGCGACGGCTTTAGCCATTGGCGATAAACCTTGTTGGCCTTAATGGCTTCGACGATTTTATTGGCCAACAGCGGGAAAACGCCCAGCAAAATAAAAGACCCGACCAATCCGGGCGATAAAATGCCCGACAATGACTCCAGCTTGCCAAGCTGAGTTCCGGCATTCACATACACCACGGTACCGGCTAACATGCCGGCCTGACTGACCCAGTAGAAAGTTTGGGTTTTCAGGTTCGTTAAGCCCATCACCAGGTTGATCACAAAAAAAGGGAAAATCGGCACCAGTCTCAGCGTAAAAAGATACAGCGCGCCGTCTTTGTCGATGCCTTTATTAATCACGTTCAGGCGGTCGCCAAAACGGGCTTTAACCGCATCCCGGAACAAAAAACGCGCCACCAGAAAAGCCAGTGTTGCGCCAATTGTGGAAGCAAACGAAACAATCAATGTTCCCCACCCTAATCCGAACACGGCGCCGCCGGCCAGCGTCAAAATGGCAGCCCCCGGCAGCGATAAAGCGGTCGCGGCGATATAAATCGACGCATATATAGCCATTGCCGAAAACGGGTGGCTGCTGCGATAAGCTTCGATAGAGGCTTGCCGGGCTTTGAGTGCTTCCAGCGTTAAATAGCTTTGCAGATCGAAAATAAAAAACGCCGCGAACAACGTAACGATCACAGCCAACAGCGCCCAACGTGAAATATTCATAATATTCTCCTTGCCGCCAGCATATTAGCAGGAATTTCCGATGAACCTGTTTTTCTGTGCACCGATAGGCAAACGCCTCTCAGGCCAAGAGACCATAAAAGACTGTACGACTTTGTATTTTTCTATAGAGAATAAGAAAATTAATGAGCCAGGCGTTTGCTGATTCGATTGTAAGTTTCTTTAAGCTCTTCGCCGATTATTTTGGCATTGGCGATAAACTCTTCCGAGGTTTCTAACGGCTCCCCGGCTATTTCGGAGGCTTTGGCTTTTAACCGGCCCCACTCTTTTTCGGCATCTTCAAATTCTTGCCTAACTTCCATCGAAGCCAAATGTATTTTTAAATTGATTTCATCCCGTTCTGTTTGTAGCTTACCCAATAGATTTTCAAAATCTTCTTTTATCGACATGGCACACCTCATGGTATCGAACGCCCGTTAACAGTTGATATTGCCTAAGCGCTTGAAGAATAGAGAAGTCGACTCCATCAATCAATAAGTAGTATCACTACTCCGCCGATCTTCTAACGCTCCCAATGCCTTGCATTATCTAGGCTTCAGGTGATTTATGCGTTCGTTTTTAATGGGATTGTAAACATTAACTGTTATAGTATTACAGTATTTATGTGTCCGGGGATTAATCCTACATTTACAGAAATATTTTATGACTCACGAACTTTTATTATTACGACACGCCAAGTCAGATTGGTCGGTTGAAATGGATGATTTTTCCCGTCCTTTAAAAAAACGCGGACGCCGCGCGGCTAAACAAATCGGACGCTGGCTACGCGAACAAGATCTAATACCCGACGCCATACTCAGCTCGCCGGCAACGCGCGCCCTGGCAACGGCGCAACGGGTTTGCAAACAACTGGACATAGACAAGTCGGCGGTAATCTGCGATCCACGCATTTATGAAGCGGATGCGTCGACTTTACTTACCGTGCTGAGAACCACTTGCCGTGAACGGCGCGTGCTATTGGTCGGGCATAATCCCGGCCTGGAAAACTTATTGGAAAAATTGATCACCCATTCGATTCCGCTATCGATTAAAGGAAAATGCCTACCTACCGCTGCTTTAGCCCAACTGGTCTTTGAAGGAGACTGGACAACATTGGCCGAAGGCGGCGCCAAATTAATCACGCTGATTCGACCGGACAGCCTGCCTGAATAATTAAAAAAACATGTTACGACTATTCAATTTTGACAAGGGCCGACTCAAAGAACACACTCCGCCTGAAGATCAGATCAAACAAGCCGTTGCCAAAGCGTCCTGGATTGATGCGCATGATCCGAGCGATACTGAGCGCTCTTTATTACAAGCTTTTTTGCGTACCATACTACCCGAATCGGATGACGTGGAAGAGATCGAATCATCGGCGCGTTATTTTACCGATAAGACCGGCGTTCATGTACGCTCTTTGTTCCTTTCCCTCAGCGAAGGGCGGCACAGCACCGCAACCGTCGCCTTCATCCTGCAAAACGACCGCTTGATTACCCTTCGTGAAGGTGCGCTGGCCGACTTTCGCCTGCTGCGCATGCGCGCCCGGCATGGACATGTAGCCGCGCATTCCCCGCAGGAGTTACTGGTGCTGATATTCGAGCAAAAAGTGGAAAACCTGGCCGATGCATTGGAGGATATTCATCGCAAACTGGAAGATGTCAGTTATCTAGTGCTGGAAGAAATAGAATCGGATCTTGAAACGGCGATCGATCAACTGGCCAAACTGGAAGACAGCAACGGTAAGATCCGGCTATGCCTAATGGATACGCAACGTTCTATATCTTTTCTGCAGAGGCACTTGCGTAATCATCCCGAATTGCAGGAAACGGCCCGTGAAATCATGCGCGACGTGGATACATTGATGTCGCACACGACTTTCCTGTTCGATAAAATCAATTTCTTGATGGATTCGACGCAAGGTTTTATCAACATCACCCAAAACAAGATTATTAAAATCTTTTCCATTGCTGCCGTGGTATTCCTGCCCCCTACCCTGGTGGCCAGCATTTACGGCATGAATTTTCAGAACATGCCTGAACTCAACTTTAAGCTGGGCTATCCTGGCGCATTGTGCTTAATGCTGCTATCCGGGATTGCCCCCTACTGGTTCTTTAAACGAAAAGGCTGGTTGTAAGTCGTAGCGGTTAAAACGGCATGCCGCTTGGAGATGCCGTTTTAACCCAATTGAAATCCCTTAAATTAATAACATTCTCTTTCAGATCGGCAGCGCGGCCGTCTTCAGCTATTGTGTTAAGATAAAAAGATTGGTCTATCCTTTTATATTTCATTATCCAACACTATTAACCCGGAAAACTCCACATGCCCAAGGAACCGTTTTTTCGTCTTAACCAAGAACCTGAAGCGCTGAGCGGTTTTTCCCGTACTGTTGCGGAAATCCAGTGGCTGCTACTGGTCTTGATGATGTTTTACCTGGTTGTAGGACAAATCGAAGAGAACGTTAAAATCTTTTTGTTAGGCGGTCTCTGCGCTTTCGCCGGTTTTGTGATGGCATTTCATTACCTGAACTTTTTTTCCAAAGCCAACGTTTGGAAACTGGCTTTAGAAACCTGGGTCATGATCTTGTTGGTCACTTGGTTTGTCTGGCACACCGGCCGCCAAAACAGCCTGTTGCTGAACCTGTATTTTCTGCCCATCATCACCAGCGCCCTGGCTTTAGGCAGGTTAACGACATTATTGGAAGTTCTGCTGATCGGTGCTTGCTACCTATATTTAGGGAAAAGCGACGTACCTAAAGATCAAATCTTTTCCTTGGCCCAAAGCAGCGTTTTACTGGCTTGGTTATTTCCTATGTTGTTGGTCGGATACGTTACCACTATGCTATCCAGCGACATTTACCACGCTTTCAGCCGTATTAAGACCAGCGCGCAAACCGACGAACTAACCAGTCTCTACAACCGCCGTGCCTTTATGGATTTGTTGGAAAAACAATTGCACCAAACCAAACGTGGCGGACATACGTTCAGCGTGTTACTGGGCGATTGCGACAACTTAAAAATCGTCAACGATCAATACGGACATGAAGCGGGCAATTTGTTATTACAATCGATCGCCGACAACTTCCGCCACTGCTTGAGAGGCTGCGATTCCGCTGCCCGCTATGGCGGCGATGAATTTACGATATTGCTGCCGAACACCACTGCCGAAGAGGCCGGACTGGTAACGAAGCGCATCAAAGAAACATTAACCGCCGGCAGTTTCAATTATCGCGGCAACGTAATCACGACCAACATCAGTATAGGCATCGCAAGTTATCCGCAACACGGCGAAACAGCGGAAGCATTGCTACGACATGCCGATCAAGCCATGTATGCGAATAAGCGGGAAAGTAAAAACCTGATCAATGGATAACTTTAACTCGCCCGAACTCGCCCGGAATAATTCCTTAACCAATAGCTCACTACAACCAAGCCTAAAACGGTTATAAGTCACTATATTGAGATTATTTAGCGTGGGCTTATTCTATAAATGATTAAAAACAACACTCTGAGCCGGCTGCGTTAAGATTTGACGACATGAACGGCAAAATAGAGAACGACGCCCCATTGAGATGACTGCTGTTAAAGCTGAGTTGAGCGGTTCGTCTGCACAAACGAAACTTATGCCTTTGGATATAAGAATATCTTCGGCATTGCCTGATGCAGGAACAAAACCGGCAGGCATAAAAAAAGGGTTATCAATCCGA
>NZ_RYFG02000020.1:6444-24328 GCF_003994235.2 Candidatus Methylobacter oryzae | reverse complement strand
ATGGCGTCCCCAGGGGGGTTCGAACCCCCGTTACCGCCGTGAAAGGGCGGTGTCCTAGGCCTCTAGACGATGGGGACTAGAACTAATCTACAACTTCTTGGTGGAGCCAAGCGGGATCGAACCGCTGACCTCTTGCATGCCATGCAAGCGCTCTCCCAGCTGAGCTATGGCCCCTCTAAGCTGAGAACCGGCATTATACAGGTATTACTGCTTATGTCCAATATTAATTTAAGTTTTTTATATATTTTATGGCGCGCTGTATTCTAGCCAGGGTTTTTTCCTTACCTAATAACGACAAGGTTATATCAATCGCCGGTGAAACGGCCGAGCCGCAGACCGCGACCCGCAAAGGCTGCGCGACTTTACCCAAACCAAGAGACATGGTTTCGGCCAAGTTCAGCACGATCTGGTGCAATGCTTCGCCCTGCCATTCCGGCACGGCTGCGAATTCATCGTGCAACCTTGCTAAAACTTCGTCCGCGCCGGCAGTGAAATTCTTTTTAGCCGCTTTTTCATCATAGGCTTCGAAGTCTTTGTAGAAATAAACGCTGGCATTAGCCATTTCAACCAAGGTTTTGCAGCGCTCCCGTTGCGCCTTGACAATATCGACAAGGCTGGGCCCTTCGGAAGGATCGATGCCCAATTCGCCCATATGCCAGCTCAAATGACGCGCCACGTGAGCCGGATCGCTATTCATAATGTATTGGTGATTCAGCCACAGCAGCTTTTCCATATTGAATGCAGAAGCCGATGCATTAACTTTTTCCAGCGAAAAATACTCGACCATTTCATCAATCGAAAATATTTCCTGATCGCCATGCGACCACCCCAGACGCACCAAATAATTCAGCAGCGCCTCCGGTAAATAGCCGTCGTCACGAAATTGCATCACGCTGACCGCACCATGACGCTTTGACAGCCTCGCGCCGTCAGGCCCCAATATCATCGGCAGATGCGCGTATTTAGGCAGTTCCGCGCCCAACGCTTTCAGGATATTCATTTGCCGGGGAGTGTTGTTGATATGGTCGTCGCCGCGAATCACATGGCTGACCTTCATATCCATATCGTCGACGACTACCGTTAAATTGTAAGTCGGACTGCCGTCTCCCCTGGCAATAATCAAGTCGTCCAGTTCTTTATTCGCAACCACAATATCGCCCTTGATCAAATCGGGGATGGTCACTACGCCGTCAATCGGATTTTTAAAGCGGATGACCGCTTCACGGTCGCCTTTCGGTTCCGTCAAATCCCTGCATTTGCCGTTATAACGCGGTTTTTCCTTGTTCGCCATTTGCTCGGCGCGCAACTGTTCCAGCTCTTCCTTGCTGCAATAACAATAGTAAGCGTCGCCTTGATCCAGCAATTGCTGAATCACTTCTTTATAGCGGTCGAAATGATGGGTTTGGTAAAAAGGACCTTCATCATATTCCAATCCCAACCAAGTCATGCCTTCCAAAATGGCATCGACCGACTCCTGCGTGGACCGCTCCAGATCGGTATCTTCGATTCTTAAAATAAACTTTCCGCCGTGCTTACGTGCATAAAGCCATGAAAACAAGGCAGTACGGGCGCCGCCGACATGTAAATAACCGGTTGGACTTGGGGCAAAACGTGTTTTTATACTCATTTGATATTATTTTCGTTAGTAAAAATTATGTTGGCGTATTGTCTACTTGAGACTGGCATTCTTGCCTAAAATAGCCGGATTTAGCTTAAGCTTCGGCATTGCCGATACCGACCATCATCCGGTAATATCCATTGCGGCGTCTACAAATCAGCACACAGCAGCAAGAAAGTTAAAACTCTTTGATTAAAAGCCCCACATTATTTCATGCCGAGAGTTAAAGATAAAACATCTCGACAATACCAACCTATTCAACTGTAGAAAATCAGGTGCCGGCACTCCCTGTTCGCTTTCACCTCGATATCGGTACCGGTTCTTAAGTGATCTGTACTTTATTCCGAAACTGCGCACATCGTTCCAACTAATTAGTTTAATAGTGTTTTTATTTAAAATAATTGTTTAAAGTGACATTACTTTAAGCGGTTTAACCATAAGGAGATATACCATGAAAAAAGCATTTACCATTGCAGCTGTAATAATGACTTATACGCTTATATCGGGTTGCGCCTCGCAGCCGTTAAGCACTTTCGAAATCTTTCCGGCTGAAGATTTGAACAGTTTGGTTTCTTCAGGGCAATATATCCAAAAAATCGATAATTTCTTTGTCATCAATGATTCTTCATCGTCGATGACTGACAACTATCTTGGCGCAGGCTATCCAGCTCAGCCTTCCCCTACAAAATTTTCCGTTGAAAAAGAAATCCTGAACAGGATAAACCTGACTATTCCAAACCTAAGACTGACATCCGGCATTCGCAGTTTCGGTTTCGGCCCTTGTCTGTCATGGCAATTCACCCGGCTTAACCAAGCGCCTGCCAGCTACTCAAAACCTTCTTTTGCCGGCGGCATAGATACGTTAACCTGCGCCAGCGGCGGCTCGCCCCTGAATAGCGGAATTGAAGGAAGCGGCAAAGACTTATCGGCCACGACGGGCCATACCGCAGTGCTGATCGTCAGCGACGGAGGAGTAGACAACGACCCCTTACCGGCCGTCAAATCGTTAAAACAACAGTACGGCGACAAACTCTGCGTTTATAGCGTTTGGGTTGGCAATGAAGAAGATAAATACGGACAAGCGGTATTAAACCAGCTTTCCGATATTGCCGGTTGCGGCTTTGGCACCACAGCCGAACGAATCTCCAGCCCCGCGGGCATGGCTAAATTTGTGCAGAGCATTTTCTTAAAACCCGCTACGCCCAAAATTCCCGATTGCTCAGTTCTGGACGACGATGCCGACGGCATCAACAACTGTAACGACAAATGCCCAAATACCTTAAAAGGCGCGCATGTTAATCAGTTCGGCTGCTGGATTGTCGACGTAAAATTCGACAACGATAAAAGCAATATCAAACCTGCATATTATCCTGAACTCAATAATGCGGCGACCGTCATTCGACAAAATCCAGGCGTAGCTATTGAAGTTCAAGGACATACCAGCAATACCGGCACGGTAGAGCATAACCGGAAATTATCCGAGCGCCGCGCGCAAGCTGTTAAAGACTATTTAAGCCGCAATACCCCAACCGGCAGCACATTAACAGCTCGCGGATACGGTTTAACCCGGCCTATCGATAGCAATGACACCGAAACAGGCCGCGCCAACAACCGCAGAGTGCAACTGGAAGTGATCAAATAACTGCCCGGTTTCCAAATAAAGAAAGGGCGGGATAATCCCGCCCTTTCCTTTCGAACCTAAGCCGTCTCGCTAAAACTTTCCGGTATTTTGGAATGCAAGCTCCGCTTGCAAAGCAGGCAAAGCCTGCACTCCGGCTTTGAACGCGCGTCGGAAACTTATAGTGAGATACTTATATTCTCCTCGCCAATTCCATAATCCTAACTCCGGCAACATTCTTATCCGTCACCAATGCGCTACAAATATCCTGCCCTAAAGCAACATCCAGCGCATGCCATGTTGAAGCCGGACCGTATTCGGCAGGAACCCTTAAAAATTCACGCTGGCTTTCAGGATTAACAACGCACTGATTCAAACCCAAGCCGATACCGCGTCCCGTGGCTTTGACGAAGGCTTCCTTCCGCGTCCAAAAACGGTAAAACCCGGCAACTTTCCGGTCGTCCGCCAGCTTATGCCAATACGCGCTTTCTTCTTCGGCAAAGCACTTATCGACCAGGCCAGACAGACCGGTTCTCGGCTTGCAATATTCGACGTCGACGCCCAACCGGCAATTCCAGCCTACCGCGACGACCATTGCACTAGCCGAATGAGACAGGTTAAACGCCAGTTCGGGCGCATCGATAAGATAAGGTTTACCGTGTTCGGCTTTAGCTATCCTTATTTTTTCAGGCGCCTCATTAAGTATCCCGGCCAATAGGTATCTTAAGCGTCCATGTACCTCGACATAACGTTTATGCAATAAATCGATTTTCATTTTCCCGGCATGGGTTTGTTCGGCTATGTCGAGAACCCGCCGGTAGTCTTGATAGTTAGCGCTATCCGCAGCAATGTTGCCGTGCCATATTTGGATTATGTCAGTATTCATCGTCTCGAAATTGCCGTCTTTAGCGAATTAATGCCCAACAACGGCCCGCCCTTCGCCGCGGCGGTCGCTGGCCGCCGTCAATTGATGCGTATTCCTGTTCCACTGCACAGCCTGCATGTCGCCATAGCTATAACGCGCTTCTTTCAGTTGATGCCCCATTGCCGCCAAGCCGCTTAGTTCGTTTGCCGTTATTGCGCCTTTTTCATATTCCACGCTATCCGGCATGAATTGATGATGAAAACGCGGCACTTGCACCCATGAGTCCGGGTCATGACCTTTCGCAAAATCCAACGCCGCCAATAACACCATCGAAATGATGCGGCTGCCTCCGGGCGTTCCCAGTGCAGCAACGTGCAGGCCGTCGTCAAGAAAAGTCGGCGTCATGCTGGACAGCATACGCTTACCCGGCGCGACGGCATTGGCGCTGCCGCCGACCAATCCGTAACCGTTCATCGCCCCCGGCAAACTGGCAAAATCGTCCATATGATCATTCAGCAGCACGCCGGTTCCGGGCGCAACAAATCCTGCCCCGAAAGGAAAATTGATGCTTAAAGTCGCGGCAACCCGATTGCCCTGTTCGTCGATAATCGAAAAATGCGTGGTATTGCTACCTTCCGGTTGCGGCTGAATCTCGCCCGACAACATCGCGCTCGGTAAGGCTTTATCAAGCCGTAAACTACTGCGCAACCCGGCCGCATAATCTTCGTTCAACAGGCGCTTAACCGGCATATCGATAAAGTCCGGATCGCCCAGGTATAAAGACCGGTCATGGTAAGCGCGGCGCATCGCTTCGACAATAAGATGCTTGCGGGTCAGTTCATCGACCTGGTTTAAATCATAGCCTGACAGAATGTTCAAAGCCTCAATCAATACGATACCGCCGGATGACGACGGTGCGGCGCTGGTGATGTTGATGCCGCGATAATTGCCTTTTACCGGCGCGCGTTCAATCACTTGATATGCAGCAAGGTCCTGCTTGGTCCAGATGCCGCCGGCCTTGTTGACGCCGTCCACCAATTTATCGGCGACTTTGCCGTCATAAAACCCGTCCCGGCCCGAATCGGCCAGTTGCTTTAAAGTATCGGCCAAATCCGGCTGCCTGAGTATCGAATAAGGCTTCGGAATATCGCCGCCGTCCAAGAATATCTTGGCAGTCTGCGGATGTTTCTTCAGCACATCCATCCTGAACTTCAGTAGTTTTCTATGCTTTTCGCCTATTGCAAAACCGGTCTGCGCCGCCCTGATTGCCGGTTTCAGGCTTTCCGCCAACGGCAAACGTCCGTATTTTTCGGACAGATGCACCAGAGCCGCAGGCATGCCGGGAATGGCCGCCGCCAGCGCGCCATCCAGCGACAAGCGCGGAATCACCTTACCCGACGAATCCAGATACATCGCCTGATGGGCCGCTGCCGGGGCTTTCTCGCGACCATCGACCATCGTTTCAAAGCCGTCTTGTTCCCTATGCAGCAGCCAGTAACCGCCGCCGCCCAATCCTGAACCGGAAGGCTCGACTACGGCCAAAGTTGCACTGACGGCCACCGCCGCATCGAACACATTGCCGCCTTTATCGAGTATTTCGAAACCGGCCGCCGTCGCCAAAGGATGCGCGCTGGCGATAGCGGCTCCGGAGCCATCCGCATAAACCTGTGCAACCCCAAAAAAAATTGTAAAAAAGAGCGCCGCGCAATATTTCTTGAACATCTTTTCCTCTGATCGAATATAAACTGAAAATGGGTTAGGCATTAAACCACATTTAAGAACGCACCAGCACAATGCTCAACTGATTTGTTAGAACATCAATAAAATTAGTCCGTTAGATTAGCCCCTTAAGTAGTTACACCAATATCCTTTCCGGTTTTTCCATTTAGAATAATTCCGAGGTTGTCTATTCGACGCACAACCCCAAAAAAGATATTTAACCTAACCTGAAGAGGTAACCAATGGCTAAAAAAGCTAAAGAAGAAGTTGCAAATACTGAAGAAAACCGTTCAACAATATACCTTCCGGATCGTAATGCCAAAATTGCCGAACGCGCTTATTACAAGGCTGAGGGTAGAGGCTTTACACCAGGCTACGAACTTGAAGATTGGCTTGAAGCCGAGCA
Organism: Candidatus Methylobacter oryzae; assembly: GCF_003994235.2. Classification (GTDB taxonomy): domain Bacteria; phylum Pseudomonadota; class Gammaproteobacteria; order Methylococcales; family Methylomonadaceae; genus Methylobacter_A; species Methylobacter_A oryzae. Next base: position 18,102 of record NZ_RYFG02000020.1, on the reverse strand, counting down.
GGAGTTTTTGTTGTAGCAATACAGCCGATCACGTTCCGTCAGGCTCATACTTTTAATTGATTTAAACCTATTGCCGGAGAGATTTATGTCTAGTCAAGATATTGAACAATCAAAGCAAGGCCAACAGGTCTCCGAAGTAATGCCCAAATCATCGCTTAGCGATTTGATGTCATTTGAGGAGCTTGACAATTTTTTTGACGATTTTCTCTCGCGTAGATGGCCTCGCCGCTTGTTGGACTGGGGTATGCCCGCCCTATCGTCCGAAATCGGCATTCCCAAAGTGGATATTCTCGATCACGACAATGACATAGAAGTTCAAGCCGCCCTGCCGGGTGTTAAAAAAGAAGACCTGGACGTATCGGTTACCAATCAGGCCATCACCATACGCAGTTCAATCAGGGAAGAAAAAAAAGAAGAGGAAAAAGGCAAGTATTTTCGCCGTGAAATAGCGCGTGGCGAATTTCAGCGTACCGTAGCCTTACCCGGAAATGTCGATAGCGATCAGGCGCAAGCGTCATTCAAAGACGGCATATTGACAATCCACATCCCCAAAACCGAAAAAGGCAAACGCAAAAGCATAGAAATCCATTAGCCCGGGTAAAGCTGAGTTGAGCAGCTTGCCTGCTCAAACAGGTTATTTCGTAATTATTCAGCAAAAAAGAAACGGAACACGGATGACACGGATAGGACGGATTTACACGGATTTTTAAAATATTCTGAATTTTTAATCCGTTTAATCCGTGTCATCCGTGCTCTATTGGGAATAGATGGAATAATTGCGTTATTTCAACATGATTACAAATGCCGGCACGTGCCTGATAGACATTTGTTGTTCAGGGAGAAAACCGATGAAAAACGAAACCATTGCCGCTATAGCCGCCGTATTGGTCATTATCCTGGGCATACAGGCTTATACGATGTTTCGGCTGAATGACCGGCTTAATCAACTCAGCGGTTTTTATAGCCAGACGGCAGAGCCGCAAACCAAGGCGCAAACGAAAACCCAGCCTAACCCTCTGGCGAATGATGACGATTTCTTTAAAGGCGGGACGTGGAATCCCTATGCGGAAATGCAGCGCATGCAAAGCGAAATGGAACAAATGTTCGATAATTCGTTTTCGCGCTTTCATATGAAATCTCCTTTTGGCAGTTTGAGCAAAGCGCCCGACGTGGATTTACAGGAACAAGCGGACCGCTATATTGCGACCGTCAATGTGCCTGGCGCCGACGAATCGTCATTAAACGTAAAACTCGAAGACAGGGTTTTACATATCTCGATCAAAACAGAACAGACAAAGGATGAAGGCGACGATAAAAACGGCGAATACCATTACCGGGAACGTTTCGTAGGTCAATTTGAACGGGCATTAACCTTACCGGGACCGGCCAACGCGGCCAAAATGACAAGCGAATACCACAACGGTGTGCTGACGATTACGATTCCAAAGGCGTAGCGCCACGCTATTCCATTCTTCACACCGAATAACTTCACTCAATACAGCAGGCCGAACAATGATGCGAATTTTTCTTTTTCTGGCGACCAACGTCGCAATCATGGTTGTAATCAGCATTGTCTTTCACCTATTAGGTTTAAAGGGCACTTTAGATGCGCAAGGCGTAAACCTCGATCTTAACGCGTTACTGATTATGTCCGGACTCATCGGCATGACCGGTTCGTTCATCTCGCTGGCGTTATCGAAGTGGACCGCAAAGCAAACCATGGGCGTTCAAGTTATCGAGCAACCGCAAAACCAAACCGAGCAATGGCTGACCGCTATCGTGGCCAGACACGCTGAAAAAGCCGGCATCGGCATGCCGGAAGTAGGCGTTTTCGAAGCCCCGGAAGCCAATGCTTTTGCTACCGGGATGAACAGGAACAGCGCCCTGGTAGCGGTCAGCACCGGTTTACTGCAACACATGAACAACGATGAGATTGAAGCCGTAATCGGCCATGAAATCACGCATGTCGCGAATGGCGATATGGTGACAATGGCTTTGATGCAGGGCGTACTGAATACTTTTGTTTACTTTTTCGCCAGCGTCATCGGCCATGTCGTTGACCGCGTTATCTTTCAAAACGAGCGCGGCCAAGGTCCGGGCTATTTCCTGGTGCAGATGGTCGCGCAGATTGCCTTAGGCATTTTAGCCACGATGCTGGTCATGTGGTTCTCCCGTTACCGCGAATTTAAAGCCGACGCCGGCGGCGCCAACCTGGCCGGCCGCGGAAAAATGATCGGCGCGCTTCGCGCCTTGCAACGCGAATATGAAGCGCAAGATTTGCCCGGTCAACTGGCAGTGTTTGGCATTAACGGCAATACCGCGCAAAAACTGTTTATGAGTCATCCGCCGTTGGAAGAGCGTATTGAAGCATTACAAAATATGCGTTGAGGATTGGAGATAGGCCATGGATTCGGCAGTTGCTCAACCCAAGCTTTAAAGCTGAGTTGAGCAGCTTATCTGCTCAAACCCTACTTATGCCCTCCGGGTATAAAGTCTGTTAATCGGCTATAGCCGATCACGGAAGCGGCCCATTGCAAAACACTAGCCAGAAAATTCGAGCATGGTGAAGAATTGACCGACTGGCTGAAAACAAAAACAGACTGTCATGGGGTTGCGCCTTACGACGCCGGATTTCGGCCATTGAAGGTTTGAAGAGCTTGCAAACGCGGGCTTTGAGCCAGGCTGTCCGGTCGATTTCATTGGCCCATGCTTCCGATTGGCCTTTGATCAAGAAATCGGACACTACCATCGGTTATGCCAACAAGCACATTAGCGGCCGTTTGCTCCGGCTAACCGTTTAGTCCTGTAAATTTTGAATGACAATGAAGACGCCGCCCACCACTCAATAAAATACTATATTTTTCATTGCTTTATATACAGAAAAGATGTCGTAAAACAAGCCGGGCAAAAAAATATTTTTCAGTCTAGGCAAAATATCGAGTATCATACCCATTCAATCGATAACGTTATTCATTACGTCATCGATACAAGGATTCTACTCAGCACCAATGGGACGGTGCGTTTTTGGTGTTGCCTGATGCGTAACACGAGCAGATGAAGCGAATTGGCCATCGTTGGCTGAATGTCGGCGATTACTATAAGTTCGCGTTCTTTTGTTACTTTAGCCCAGTCACCAGCAATTTGGTTTCAACGGCGCTATTTCAAACCCAAGCAAATTCTTGCCGGCAAAAGTCGCGGCATTTTAAGCAACACCAAATATTCCCGTTCGGATAGTCCCGGTTTTAGCCGCTCCCAAGCAGGCTTTGCATTAGTTTTTCGTCGCACTCATCCATTTAAAAACCTTAAGCCAACACGCTGAACGGGCTTTTACAGCTTGTCCCGGCCCTCCTCCCCACCCTGCCGACAGGCTGTTTACGCTTCCGGAAAACACGCGCCGGAAGATTAACTTAAACAAACTAAAGCAGGAGACGCGCTTAACATGCCGGACAAAGAAAATGAAACAACTAGGATTCATGTCTATGAACTACGCATAGGCATGTGCATTTGCCGCTTGGAAGTAGGCGGTGAAGAGTCGGCTTACATGTTCTATCGTTTCGACATTAAAACTCAAGCCGATATCCAGGCGATTCAGTCGATTTGCGACTATGTGCTGATCGATAACAACTGGCAAAAGCAAGCAATTCCTCAACAAGTTAAGCGCAAGGAAACCGTGGGCTTTGCCGCTTCGTTCGAGCAAGTGGCGCAAACTTACCTGGAGACCGGCAATTTAATCAAAAACGTCATGGACGACGTTCGCTTGGGCAAACCGTTCAGCGTCAAAGCGGTTAAGGAAGCGGCCGCCCAATGCGTCGATAAAGTGCTGGAAAACTCGGATGCGATGTTATTGCTGACGCAACTAAAGCATAGGGACCAGTATACCGCGCAGCACAGCTTGAACGTGTGCGTTCTGGCGATTCTGTTAGGTCTTGAGCTGGGACTTTCCGGCGACGATCTTAAGACTTTGGGCTTGTGCGCGTTGTTGCACGACATCGGCAAAGCGAAAATTCCGCTGGAAATATTGAACAAACCCGGAAGACTCGAAGATGACGAATTGGAGATCATGCATAAGCATACTGAATTCGGCCGCGACATTTTAATGTCCGGCCCGCATATCGTTCCCGAAGCAGCGAATGTTGCCTACGGCCACCACGAACATTTAGACGGCACCGGCTATCCTCAGGGAATGGAAAAAAACTCGCTGTCCCACTTTAGCAAAATAGTGACGATTGTCGATGCCTACGATGCGATCACCAGCGACCGGGTTTACCAACAAGGCCGTCCTCATTTGACCGCGCTGGATATTTTGGTGAGAGGCATGTATACAGAATTTGACGCCGGGTTTGTCATGCACTTCATCAATTGCATCGGATTTTACCCGCAAGGCAATTTAGTGGAATTCACCAACGGCGAAGTCGGCATCGTGGTAGAGCAAAATAAAAACGACAAGCTCAAACCCAAAGTGTTATTGATTCTCGACGAACGCAAAACAGCCGCGCCTGAACGGCTGCTTGATTTGGCTTTCAATAGTTACGACAACAACGGCATGCCTTACAAAATCGGCAAAATAGTCCGGGCGCAGGATTATGATGTTAATTTGGACAGGTTTCATCATGAGCGCAAATTTACCCGGAGTTATGAAATCGTTGGCTGAATAGTCATAAATAGACCTTGAAATGATTAAAGAAATTAGCACAAAACAGTTGCGGAAAGGCATGTTTGTTTGCGGCACCGATCGCAAATGGATAGACATCCCTTTTTTCCGCCGAAAATTCCTGATTACGTCCGAGGAGCAAATCAATACCTTACAGGCATACTGCCGAACCGTTGTTATCGATACCGAAAAAGGCGCCGATGTACTGAGCTTGCCGGAAACCCAAACGGCAACCGAACAACAGATCGACGATGCGACGCCCGAATCCGAACGCGCCGAACAAACCGATAAAGACCGAGGCTACCGGAAAAGCTACGAACAAAGCCAGACGGTATTAAACGAAATCCTGAGCGACGCCAGATTGGGCCGTAGCGTCGACAACCCAAAAGTCAGGGGCATCGTGCAAGACTTGACAGTCAACATCGTAAAAGACAGCCAAGCCATGATTGGCCTGATTCATGCCAAAGACAAAAACGACACCTTGGCGCGCAAATCGGTCAATGTTTGTATCCTGGCGTTGGCTTTCGGCAAGCATATCGGCATTCCGAAAGAAAAAATGTACGCCTTGGGCCTGGGCGCGTTATTGCACGACATCGGCATGGTGAAAATTCCCGACAGGATATTGTCAAAAAAGCAGCCGTTGACGCCTGCCGAACGCGCGATCATGGAAAAGCACAACGAATACGGTATTGCATTACTGTCGCAAACGCCGGAAATCCCTGTCGATGCGTTAAAAATCGTATATTCGCATCACGAGCGCATGGACGGCAAAGGTTATCCGCAAAAACTGCAAGCCAAGGAAATCAGCTTGCTGGCGCGTATGGTTGCGATTGTTTCCGTTTACGAAGCCTTAACCCGCGAACGCTTTTACAGTCAAACGCTGTCCCCGCTTGCGGCATTGAAATACTTGTACACCTCGGGCAAAAGCCTATTCGACGCAGTGCTGGTGAAAAAGTTCATCCAGGCGCTGGGCATTTATCCGACGGGCTGCGTCGTGGAACTCAATACCGGCGAACTTGGCGTTGTGATCAAGGTCAACCAGCAAGACCGTTTGCGCCCGGTATTGCGCATGGTAACCAATGCCCAAAAGCAGTTACTTACAGAAGAGCGCATCGTCGACCTGGCGGAACGGGAAAACAGCCGCATCGAAATCAGCAAGACCCTGGAAATGGATAACCCGATTATCGAGTTGTTCATGAACCTGCACGAACAGCTCAATGGCGGCTAGCGCCAATTGGATAGCCTCGCGGCCTACGGGACTGACCAGTCACGTCGCGGCAGTGGTTTTTTAAGCGGATATTAGGAGATTTAAATGGAATCAAACGATTTTTCTACAGATTTGGCACAAAACGAAACAACTCTCCCTGCGGCGGCCGCGAACAAAAGAATCCTGCAAGGCGCCGTAACAAAACCGGAAGAGACTGACGGCGACGACGAGGAAGGATTCGATGACAACGGCGACGGCTGGGAAGAACTTTAAAGCCGAGTTGAGCGGCTTGTCCGCTCGAACGAAACTTATGCCCTTTGGGTAAAGCGATGGATAAAAACAACCGTTTCTTGCCGCGGAGACAACGATACGAATGAAAAAAGATACAACTGCAACCGGGCGCGAAGTAAAACTCAAGCCCGGCAGCCTGCTGGTCAGCCTGATCGACTTACAAGGAATTATTATCGATGCCAGCAGCGAGTTTATAGCCGTTAGCGGTTTTAACCGCGACGAACTGATCGGCGCTAACCACAACATCGTTCGCCATCTTGATATGCCGCCGGCTGTTTTTGAAGATTTATGGTCGACTGTAAAAGCGCTCAAGCCTTGGCAAGGCATAGTCAAAAACAGGACCAAATCCGGCGCTTATTATTGGACGAAAACGCATGTGCAGCCAACGCTGAAAGACGGTGAAGCTTATGAGTATCTCTCGGTCGGGTACGCTCTTAGCCGCCACAAGATTAAATACGCAGAGTTGTTATACCGCCTGATCAATGACAACGCCGCGCCGATAGAATCGATTAAAGAATAAACGGTCCGGGAAGATCGCGCCGACCCTGTCGCCTGACGTTAAATAACGAAAACACACATTCGCAAGCGGACGGCCAAGCGCGTTTCGATAGAATAATTTTGAATAGCCTATGAACATAATGGAAAGAATCAACCGCCATATAGAACAGTTCAAGAACAGCGAGCAACGTCTTGATCCGGCGGGACAATCGTTAAAAAAAATGGATATTAAGTTCGTCCAAAAGCTGTCCCATCTTATTGACATGCATCCGTGCATTAAAAAAGAACAGTCGAAATATATCGCCGAAAAAGCCTTACTGATCGCCGACGTATTGGAAATAAGCGCGGAAATGAAAAACGACATTCTCTACGCCGGCCTATTGATGAATCTTGGCAAGATCGGGTTGCCGGATAGATTGCTAACAAAACCTTTTTATTCAATGTCCATCGTCGATAAATATCGCTATTTAGGGCATGCCGTGGACGGTGAAGCGTTATTGCAGCCATTGCCGCGATTTAAAGGCGCAGCCACGTTAATCAGGCATCAATACGAACATTACAACGGCCAAGGCTTTCCCGACGGTTTGGCGGAACATCGCATTCCCGTCGGCGCCCGTATTCTCAGCGTGGTCAGCAACTATATCGCGCATATCGACGGTTTAATGACGGGCAAGGAAATGTTCGGCGGCGCGGCGCTAAGCCATTTAATGATTCAAAAGGAAAGTTATTACGATCCCGAGATTGTCGATATTTTTTCCAGCCTCCTCAGAGGCATGAGCATTGAAGAAATCAAGCAGGAACAAGCTAATGCCAAGCTGTTAACGATAGCCACACAGCATTGGAAGAAAGGGCTGGTTATCAAAAACCGCAATAAGCCTTTAGTCCCCTCAACCAGCGTGGTTGAAATTGCATTGCCGCAACTGAAATCCGGCATGAAAGTGGACAGCATCTACTTCGGCCGCGATCCGTATATTAGAAATTGTGTTGCCGATCAATCGATTATCGACAGCGTAACCGCACTGACAAAACAGGACGGCAGGCGCCCCATTATCAAAATTTGCTTGGACATCAAATAAATAGGCCGTGTAAACGCAATTCCTTAATAACAAGAATTAGATAGAGAATAAACCATGAAAATCGACATGCCGGTAACGGACCGGGAAAACCGGATTAAAAAAGAACAAATCCAGGCTTCCCGGACAGACCTAAAAGGCGTTATCACCTATGTCAACGACGATTTCGTATCGATCAGCGGCTTCAGCCGCGACGAATTGATCGGCGCCGACCACAACATCGTGCACCATCCCGATATGCCGCCGGCCGCGTTCGAAGATTTACGGTCAACGTTACAAGCGCTCAAGTCCTGGCAGGGCATCGTTAAAAACAGGAGTAAATCCGGCGATTATTATTGGGTCGATGAAAATGTACTGCCGGTATTCAAGAACGGCCAAGTCCACGAGTACCTTTCGGTCAAGCGTCCGGCAAGCCCGGAGCAGATTCGCCATGCGGAACAATTATATCAATTGGCCAGCGACAACAAGACAACGCTCAGGCCTGACGGATTAGCGGCCGAAGTCAAGCCGGTCAAGGAAGCCGAGCCTGTAAGAAAAATGCCGGCAGCGTTGGCGCTGCTGCTGGCGCCGATTTCATACCTGATGCAGCCAAAACAGAACGGCGAGAATCCCATTATCAAAATTTGGTTGGGCATCAAATGATCCGGCAGCACAAGAATAATTCCTTAAGCAACAAGAATTAGATAGAGGATTAGCCATGAAAATCAACATGCCGGTCACAGACCGGGAAATCCGGATGAGAAAAGGACAACTCCTGGTTTCTCGAACGAATTTAAAAGGCCTCATCACTTACGTTAACGACGAGTTCGTAGCCGTCAGCGGCTTTAGCCGCGACGAGCTGGTCGGCGCCAGCCACAACATCGTTCGCCATCCCGATATGCCGCCGGCCGCGTTCGAAGATTTATGGTCGACGTTAAAAGTACTCAGGCCTTGGCAGGGCATCGTAAAAAACAGGAGTAAATCCGGCGATTATTATTGGGTCGATGCGAATGTGCTGCCGGTATTCAAAAACGGCCAAGTCCATGAATATCTTTCGGTCAGGCGTGCGCCAACTTCTGAGCAGATTGACCAGGCCGAGCGCTTATATAAAGCGCTCAATGACAACAAAGCAAACCTAAAGCCTATCGGTTTAGCAGCAGCGGCCAAATCGATCAAGGAAATGGAGCCTTTGAGAAAGATGACGGCAGCGTTGACGCTGTTGCTGGCGCCGATTGCATACTTGATGTACCTGTTATTTGTAGCCGGCGACTATCCGTTAATGGCCGGCGTTACTGCCTCGACAGCGTTGGCATTGGCGATTTTCCTCAATTTGGTCAATAGCTTCAGGGCGCTGTTAAATAAAACCATCGGCATTTTTTATCGCCTGGCCGAGAAACGGTTCGGCAACGTAAAAGACTTGAGCCGTAACGACGTGATCGGCGATTTCTTGCGCGCCTTGTATTCAATGGAAGTGAATTTGAGCCTGGATTTGTCGCAAGCCAGGGAGCAAGCGGTAAAAGCGGAGCGCATCAATCAGGCGCTGGATAACGTCCATGCAGGAATAATGCTGGCGAATAATAATTTCGAAATTATTTATCTCAACGACAATGTAAAAGAGATCCTTAAGAAATTGGAATTCGATCTTCGCAAACAGCTGCCGAATTTCTCTGTTGATAAGCTGATAGGCGAAAACATTGACCGTTTTCACCAAGATCCTGCTGCGCAGCGCCGCCTTTTGGCGGACTTAGAAAAACCGCATTGTGCGGAACTGCACGTTGCCAATCAAACGTTGAGCGTCATTTTCAGTCCGGTTATTGACGATGACGGCGAACGCATCGGCTTTGTTGCCGAATGGCAGAACAAAACCGGAGAAGTTTTAATCGAGCAGGAAATAGAGCACTTGGTGCGGAACGTTAAAGCCGGCGACCTGAGCGCGCGCATCGACATGAGCGGCAAAGAAGGCTTTGCCGCGGTATTGTCGTCCGGCATCAATGAATTAACCGACGTCATCGAGAACGTATTTCACGACGTGAACCGCGTCATGGAGAAGCTGGCCGAGGGCGATTTAACGGCGACGATTACCCATAACTATGAAGGCATCTACGGCGACTGCAAAAATAACATTAATACCGCATTGGGGAGATTGAGCGAATTTATTATCCAGATCAGGGACGTGGCGCATTTCATCGACAGCTCGTCCCAGGAAATGGCCACCGGCAACAACAATCTTTCCCATCGTGCGGAGCAGCAAGCGGCCAGTCTGGAGCAAACCGCGGCCAGCATGGAACAGTTGGCTTGCACCGTAAAAGACAATGCTACAAATACGCGGCAGGCCAACGAACTGGTTAGTTCAGCCAGCGAGCTGGCGAAAAACGGCACCAGCATCGTTAACCTGGCGGTTAACGCAATGCAGGGCATCAACACCAGCAGCAACCAGATTGCCGAAATCATCAGCGTCATCGACGAAATCGCTTTCCAGACCAATCTGCTGGCTTTGAACGCCTCGGTCGAAGCGGCTCGGGCCGGGGAACACGGCCGCGGCTTCGCCGTCGTGGCGACCGAGGTGCGTAATCTGGCGCAGCGAAGCGCCGATGCCGCCCAGCGAAGCCGAAACATGATTCAAGACAGTATGGAAAAAGTTCAAGCCGGGACGGCGTTTGTCAATGAAACCGGGGCGGCGTTAAACGAAATCGTTGCCAGCATCGTTAAGGTAGGTGAATTAGTTTCCCAGGTTGCGCTTGCCAGCGCTGAACAGTCGTCGGGTATCGATCAGGTTAACCAAGCGGTCGCGCAAATGGACGATATTACCCAGCAGAACGCGGCCCTGGCCGAACAAGCGTCGGCTGGCAGCATCGCGATGAGCGATCAAGCTACCAATATGAGCAACTTGCTGAGCTTTTTTAAAGCCGGGGCGCTAGGCCAGACCAAGCCGCCGAAAGAGACGGCTTTAGCCGCCGACACGGGCAGAACAGCTACGGCCAAGGCAACGGTAAAACACACCCTGCGGACAGCTCCGCCCAGATCGAAAATCGATCCAAACGACGAATGGGAAGAGTTCTAAGAATATGGCCGGTAATAACCTCACGATATGGATCGCAGAAATTCTTCCGTCGCCCTGCCCCATTCGACTACGCTCAGGCCTTGTCGAATGGGGCTCGGCGCGAACGGCTTGACAATAGAAGACAGTGATTTCGGGAGGTTATTTTTAACCAAACCCTAAGCGTGCGGTAAACCGTTTTGTCGCTTTTTATTGGAGAGAAAGTTGTGACTGAAATTGAACAACTTAAAAAAGAATTGCAGAAAAAAATAAGCGAATTAAGCACCTGCCTGGAAAACCAGCATTTATTGAATGAGCGCTTAAAGAGCTCCAGTGCGGCGATGAAAGACATCAAAAGCCGGCTTAAAGACGTGGAAGCTTTCGTGGAACGTACCAATGAATATATTTACCAGTTGCAACTTGAAAACCGGAAGCTCAAATCGTCCAGCGACCAATGGATGAAACGGGCGATTAGTCTCGAATTCAAAATACTAAATGTCCGTAACGGAAAAGACTAGCGCTGGCGTCGAATTAAAGAATGGCATTTTTAACGTGAGCAAACTTCTTATTAGAGCTGTAGATATGACTGATATTCGGAATACGGAAAAGTATATGCCCAGAGGATATAAGTCCGGGATGAAAATCAATCTTCGCGGATGCTTGGCCGCCGCTTTGGCGCTGGGTTTGGTTTCCTGTGCGCAGAGCCGGTTGCCGGCGCCTGTCTTGGATGATTCCGTTGTCGCGTATGAGCAGGATTGGGAACACCCGCCTAAATACTATGTCGTTAAAAAAGGAGAGACCTTATTTTCGATAAGCATGCGGTCCAAGCACAAATACCAGGAACTGGCTTTGTTGAACAACATCGAGCCGCCTTATCGATTGTATGAAGGGCAAGTAATAAAACTGGAATATTAAGTTTTTT
>NZ_RYFG02000020.1:0-6436 GCF_003994235.2 Candidatus Methylobacter oryzae | reverse complement strand
CCCCCCCCCCCCCCCCCCCCCCAGAAAAGCAATAGCCTGTCAAGCTTTTATTCTTGCTTCTTTTTAAGGTGGCGCTCATGCGTTTAACAAACGCCACCCCCTCAGCAGCAGCCGCATCACCGGAAATATTATCAGCCAACACGCAAGCGGTTTTCCTGCGCGTGCAAGCCGATAAGGTCGATCGGCTGATGGATTTGGTCGGCGAATTGAGTCTTGGCGTATCCGAAGTCGTTCATAGCGCCGATTTGGCCGGATTGGAATTATCCGCATTTGAAAACTCCGCGCACCGGCTGCAAATGGTGGTGCGCGAAATACAGGATACCGCCGCCGAACTGCGCCAGGTTTCAGTGGGCGACGTATTCCGCCGTATGCGCCGCATGGTGCGCGAACTTGAGCGGCAAACCGGAAAAAAGATCGAGTTGGCGCTGGCCGGAGAAGATACCGAGATCGATAAAGTAGTCGCCGACCGTCTTTACGAGCCGCTGGTGCACGTCGTGCGCAATTCCGCCGACCACGGTTTGGAATCGCCCGACGAACGGCTGGCCGCCGGCAAGCCCGAAACCGGCCGCATCACGCTTGCCGCCGCGCAATTGGGCGGCGACATCCAGATTACCGTGGAGGACGACGGCCGCGGCCTGCATCGCGAAAAAATCCTCGCGCGCGCCAAGGAACGCGGCTTGATAGGCGTCAACGAAAACCCCGAAGACCAGAATCTGTGGAAAGTTATTTTCCAGCCGGGTTTTTCGACCGCCGAAACCGTGACCAACCTGTCCGGGCGCGGCGTCGGCATGGATGTGCTCAACGCCACCATGAAAGACTTGCGCGGACGGATCAGCGTCGACAGCAAAACCGGACAAGGTACGCGCGTCAATCTTTCGATACCGCTGTCATTGGCTTTTCTCGACAGCCTGGTGATGCGCGTCGGCCAGCGCTTGTACGCGACGCCGGTCGACGTGGTCAGCGAAGTGTTCCGTCCCGAGGCGGCGCAGATCAGCACCGTTTCGGCCGACCACGGCGCGGAGCTGATCAAGGTGCGCGAAGACATGGTGCCGATTTGCCGGCTGCAACGCTTTTACGGCGAAGATTGCCAAGCGCTACAGCCGCTGGATAGCTTGATCATTGTCGTATTCAAAACCAGTTTCGGCCCGATAGGCCTGCCCGTCGACGAAATGTACGACCAGCAGCAAGTGGTGATGAAACCGTTGCAAGGGCAGCTTAGCGCCATTCGCGCCAGCCTCGGTTGCGCGTTGCTGGGAACCGGCGAAGTTGCCGTCGTGCTCGATTGCGAAGAATTGGCTCGAGGAGGCCGGACATGAACGAATTACTGCAATTGTCGGACGTGACTGCGTCTTTGGACCAGTGCTACCGTCGCCTGCGCGACTGGCTGCATCAACGCTCCGGCATGATTTATCCCGAAAAGAAAAAACTGTTGTTGATTAACCGCATGCAGCGAGTTTGCGAGCGCTACGGCATAGCCGACCTTGATACGCTGGCGGACAGCCTGATGTCCGGCCTCAACCAGGATTTGCAGTTTGCCGTGCTTCATGCCGCGTCCACCAATCACACCTATTTTTTTCGCGAGCCGCAGGTGTTGGACTATTTTAAGGAGCGGATACTGCCCACATTGCCTCAAACGGACGCGCGCATTTGGAGTGCGGCGGCTTCCACCGGCGACGAAGCCTATACCTTGGCCATCATAGCGGCGGAGATGCGAGGAATGGATTGGGCCACGCGCAAGCTGGCGATTCTGGGCACCGACATCAGCGACGTGGTGATCGCCCATGCCGAAGCCGGCGTTTACGGCCGCACCCACCTCGCGCAAACGCCGAACGCGATAACGGCGCGTTATTTCGACCCGGTCGGATTGGACCAATACCGGGTACAAAACGGCCTGCGCCGCGCCTGTACGTTTCGGCGGCTTAACCTGAAGTCCGCCCCTTATCCGTTCCAAAAGAACTTCCACGTCGTCTTTTGCCGCAACGTGCTGTATTACTTCGACCGCGCCCAGCAGCGCGAAGTGATCGACGCAATCTACGACGTCACCGAACCCGGCGGCTGGCTGTTGACCAGCGTTACCGTGTCGTTGCGCGAATTGGGCTCGCGCTGGATTCCGGTACAAAGCGGCGTTTACCGGAAGGCGGCTTAATGACGAACCGTAACCGAGCCGTTCGCGTGCTGATTGTCGACGACTCCGCGCTGGTGCGGCGAATCCTGTCCGACGGCATGCGCCGCGACCCCGAAATAGAAGTGGTCGGCGAAGCCTCCAATCCTTATACGGCCCGCGACCTGATGGTCGAATTGCAGCCCGACGTGATTACCTTGGACGTGGAAATGCCGCGCATGGACGGCGTGACTTTTCTGAAGCGGTTCATGCCGGTCATGCCGATACCGACCGTAGTCATCAGCTCCTTGACCCGGCAAGGCGCGCGCATCAGCCTCGAAGCGCTCGAATCCGGCGCCGTGGACGTCATCGCCAAGCCGCAACTGGGCGTCGTGGACGAACTGCCGAAAATGACCGACGACATCAACCGCCGGATCAAAGCCGCCGCAGCCGTCAACGTCGCTTATTTCAAGCGCGCCGGGCGGCGCGACGTCGAGGCCGTCAGCAGCTTGAGCGAAACCACCGACAAAGTCATCGCGATCGGCGCTTCCACCGGCGGCGTCGAAGCGTTGAGCCGCATTATGCCGGCGTTTCCGGCCAACGCGCCCGGCATCGTCATCGTCCAGCACATGCCGGGCGGATTTACCGCCACTTTCGCCGAGCGCCTGAACACTATTTGCAAAATGCAGGTCAAAGAAGCCGAGGACGGCGACCGCATCCTGCCCGGCAGGGCGCTGCTCGCGCCGGGCGGCTTGCGCCACATGACCGTGGTGCGTTCGGGCGGGCAATACCGGGTCGAACTGAACGAAGGCGCAGCCGTCAACTATAGCCGTCCTTCGGTGGACGTACTGTTCAAATCGGTGGCGCAAATGGCGGGGCGCAACGCCGCGGCGGCCATTCTGACCGGCATGGGCAAGGACGGCGCCGAAGGCTTGCTGCAAATCCGGCAGGCGGGCGGCGGTACCGTGGTCCAGGACGAAGCCACCTCGGTGGTGTTCGGCATGCCCCAGGTCGCTTACAAACTGGGCGGCGCGAGCAGCATTGCGCCGTTGGAAAAAATTCCGTTCCTGCTGATGCGGGCTTTGCAGTGAACCGGAATATAAACGAGGGCGTTTATCTCGTTCCCACGCGCTGCGTGGGAATGCCGTCAAGGCGCGCTGCGCCGCGAGCAGAAGCTAATGCGTTGAAATGCCGGCCTTACAAATGCAGGACGCAGCGCGTCCCATACTGCATTCCCACGCAGCGCGTAGGAATGAGGATCAATAAAACGAGGAAACCCTGTCGCTGCTGATGTGCGCCTTGCAGAGTACAGAGGGATAAATGGAACTGGGAGCCAGCAAAAATTTAGAGAGTTAGACCTTCCAGGTTTTACGACTGCCAGGGATGGCGGAAGTGCTGGAGCCGCCGGGAGCGGCTCCAGTAAAAACCTGGAAGGTCTGAATTACCGGCGGTTACTTACAACTACACAACATTCTAGGAGATTGAAATGTCGGACACGACAGACATCGATACGCGCCAAATCGGCGCGGATAACGAAAACACCGCACTGGTGTTCAACGACGAAGACAACATCGAGGACATGTACCTGACCTTCGGCCTGGCCGCCGAGGAGTACGGCATCGGTATCGGCTACGTGACCGAAGTAGTCGGCATGCAGCGGATTATGGAAGTGCCGGACGTGCCGCCGTTTATTAAAGGCGTGATCAACCTGCGCGGCAAAGTGATTCCGGTGATGGACGTGCGCATCCGCTTCGGCATGGCCGAAATCGACTATACCGAGCGCACCGTCATTATCGTGCTCGACATCGACAACGTACTGATCGGGCTGGTCGTGGACCACGTCAGCGAAGTGCTGGAAATACCGGCGGCCAGCATAGACCAGGTCAACCAATTCGGCGGCGGCAGCGACAGCGTCATCAAGGGCTACGGCAAACAGGGCGACAAAGTGGCGATCATGCTCGACATCCAGCGCCTGGTGTCGGACCAGGCTGTCGATTTGCGCAAAATGCTGGAGTCGGCGCGAAATGCCGCTTGAGACGGTACAAACAATGTTTTCAAGTCCGTCTTCTGAGCTTTCGTCCGTAAACGCCGGTATGGATTGGGTCAACAATAACTTCCCGAAACTTGAACTTATGGTTCCCGCATTTCGCGCTTATTGTTACACGCATTCCGAAGCAGGCCGGAGTGCAGGCTATGCCTGCCAGTGCAAGCAAAGCTTCCGCTCCTTGCCTACGTCCTGTAGGCAAAGCTTGCACTCCTGCCGCACGGATCGTAACAGCCATGCCTGCTGCATTGGTCCAATCGCAGGATACGCATTGCGTACCTTGCCGGACTGTTATCGACATAGCCAAAGGCCTTGAATGAAAGTCGTGATCTTCAACCAAAAAGGCGGCGTGGGCAAAACCACGACCGCCATTAATCTGGGCTGCGGACTGGCGCGTTGGCATAGCGAGCCGGTCACGCTGGTCGATCTGGACCCGCAGACGCATTTAAGCGCGGCCCTGGGCTTTCGCGCCGAAACGCTAAGCTGGAATGTCAGCGATTGGCTGGCCGGGGCAACGGCGGGCGAAGGGCCAAAGCGCATCGCCGAGCGGCTCGACTTGGTGCCGGGCGACTGCAATCCGCCGCCGGCGCGCAAGCTGACTCGGCGTTTGGACGATTTGGCGGGCCATTTGGTCGTCGACGCGCCGCCGACCTGGAACGACGAAGTCGCATCGTTGCTGGCCGCTTGCGACTGCGTGTTGACGCCGTTGGAACCGGAATTTTTGAGCATGCAGGGCATCAGTCGGCTGATGCAGCGCATGGAAGCCGCCGGGATTTCCTGGTCGCGCTTGCGCTTGCTGTTATGCCGTTACGATCAGCGGCTGGCCGTGCATCGCGAAGTGCGGGCGCGGCTGGCGGACCGTTTTGGCGAGCATTTGTTGCCGGGCGTTATCCGCAACAACGTGCGCCTGGCCGAAGCGCCGGGCTACGGGCAAAGCATTTTCGATTACGCGCCGGACAGTGCGGGCGCAAACGATTACTGCGCACTGGTGCACACCCTGATCGCCGATAAGACTTGGCGGGAAAGTAATTAAAGCTTTTTCGTGTCTTTCGTGGACACCGGATATTAAATTTAAGAACAGAAGAATCAATGATGACAATGTCAATATATAGTTCAAGCCGCCTCGCGCGGCACAATATCCCGCTCAATAGCGGCCAAAACTTGCTGCTTAGCCAAACGCAAGTCGTAAGCGGTTTGCAAATTCAGCCAAAACTCAGCCGGTCCGCCGAAATAGCGCGCCAAACGCAACGCCGTGTCGGGCGTAATAGCACGTTTTTCGCGCACGATGTCGTTAATGCGCGGCGCGGGAACTTTGAGCGCCAACGCCAGCGCGTTCGCGGTCATGCCAAGCGGGGCCAAAAACTCTTCGCGCAGGATTTCGCCGGGATGGATGGGGGGCAACTTGTTTCCGGTAGTGACATCGGAAAAATCTATGCTGTTTATGTCTTCAATATGAATAGTCATGTGGGGGCTCCCTTAATGATAATCGACGATTTCAACATCATAGGCGTTGCCGTTTTCAAAATTAAAACACAAACGCCATTTCTGATTGATACGGACACTCCACTGATTAGCTCGGTCACCGGACAGTTTTTCCAAGCGATTGCCCGGCGGATAACGCAAATTGTCGATAGCGCGAGCAGAATGCAACATTTCCAGTTTGCGCAATGCCAAAAGCTGGAAGGCATTAGGCCACTTGCGGGACTCTTCGCCTATAAAAATGGCGGCAGTATGTTTGCAGCGGAACGTTTGAATCATGCCGGCAATAATATAACGCGACACGTTAAACTTCAAGTGGCGTACCAAGCCGCAGGAAGCCTGGAAAATTGAGTTTTAGCTTCCAGGTCTTGCAGCGAAGGCTGGGCGGGGAAACAACAATAACATCAGCTATTAAATTTAAGAACAGGAGAATAAATGACTACGAGAAAAACAGGAAAAACCGGCCGCGGCCGGGTTCCTAACGATCCGCTGGATTGGGTGGACGGTGTCGGAAAAACCGATTTGCAAGAAAACGGCTCGCAGGTTTCCCAGGAAACAGTGCAAGCATTCACTTTAATTGAACAGGAGAAAACAATGTCAGAAACTGAAAATAGCGAACGATCCGTTCAGCGCACGGCAATAGGAGAAATCCGGCGCGTGGTGGAAGCGGTCAAAAGCGGTAATTGGAACGTATATGCCGATTTGTCTGGGCTGGAAGGGGAATGGGCGGAGGCTGCGGGAAGCATTAACGAGCTAGTTGCGCAGCAGCAGCAGCAGCAGCAGCAGCAGCAGCAGCAGCAGCAGCAGCAGCA
>NZ_RYFG02000019.1:4713-75673 GCF_003994235.2 Candidatus Methylobacter oryzae | reverse complement strand
CACGAGGCTTGCGATACTTGAAACGGTGTTTGCAAAATGACAAACCCTTGCCAAGTTTTTCCGTCGTTTTTATAAACTGATAGGTGGTGAGGTTCCTGGCGTAACATTACGCTTAAACGAACTGCACCAACTTTAAAGGCCTCAAGGAACATCGGATTATGAAACACCTGAATGACAAATACCGAAACAACACTTTTGCGATGCCGATCATGGCCGGATTATTAGCGTTGACGATGACGGCCGCGGAAGCCGACATTGTTGCCGCCGCCTGGACCCATTCGGTTACAGTACGTAGCGACGGCACCGTCTGGGTATGGGGCAGCAACTCCAATTCCAACAATCAAGGCACGCTGCTCGGCATTGGCGGCAACCCTCTCAACATCGAAAAATCCCGGTCCAAATCAACGGCCTGTCGGGCATTACTGCGGTATCCGCGGACACCGCGCATACCTTGGCGCTGAAAAGCGACGGTACGGTTTGGGCCTGGGGCGACAACAGCTCCGGCCAATTGGGCAACGGTACAACCCAATCCAGCGCCACGCCGGTGCAAGTCCCCGGACTCAACTTCGTCAGCCGCATCTTCGCCTGCGGCGGTGCCAGTTACGTCGTGACCATGGACGGGATGGTCATGGCTTGGGGCAACAATACTTATGGTCAATTGGTCGATGGCACGACCGCTTCCACCAGCAGCCCGAAGATTATCGATGCCTTGTACGGAGCGGTTTCGATCAGCGGAGCCGGCGAACGCACTTTCATGGTCAGAAACGATGCCACGGTTTGGGGCTGGGGCCGCCATTCCAGCATTTACGGCAATATCGGCGACGGCGGGGGCAGCAATCGCCCCGTTCCGGTCCAGATTCCAGGCTTGACAAACGCTGTCTCGGTGGCCGCCGATCTTTATCATGCTGTCGTGTTAAAAAGCGACGGCACGGTCTGGGCCTGGGGCGATAATTTTCACGGCAGTCTCGGCAACGGCTCTGCCAATGTCGCGTTGACGCCGGTGCAAGCCGCTATCAATAACGTCGGCGCTATTGCCGCTGTCAACGGCGCCACCTTGGCTTTGCGGAACAACGGCAGCGTATGGGCGTGGGGTAATAATAGCCACGGCGTTATCGGCGACGGCACCACGGCCGACCGTTTTGCGCCGGTTCAAGTCGTAGGCCTGGATAATGTCGCCGCGATTACCGGCACGCTCGAACATGTGCTGGCGATGAAAAGCGACGGCACGTTATGGGCTTGGGGCGAGAATTATTCAGGTGCGCTAGGCGACGGCCTGAATAACGATTTTCGCAGCCGTCCGGAGTATGTACTCGGCTCAGCCGCGGGCGGATTTTTCGATCTTTTGCCGGCCGTGCCAAACGGCGTACTGCCGCCGTTTCCGATCGGCGTCAACGCTAAAGGCCTTATCAATTCGCTAAACCTTAACTTCGAGCTGGTGCTGACCGGTAGCGGCGCTCAGCAAACCAACAATATCTATCTGGGCGCGATGGTCGGCCCTACGTTGTACCTAAACGACGGCCGCAATTGGGTTCCGTACAACGGCAGCACGATGCCGGCTTTTAGCAAGGTGGATACCAGGAGCTGGAGCTACGTCAACATCCCGGTTTTATCGGCCGCCGACGCTTCCGGCCTCGGCGGAGTCAACGTTTACGTCGGTTACGGCAAGGATGCGAACGAAATGCTTGCCGCGAACAGGGTTCGGATGGTTTATACCATTCCGTCTAAATGAGTTTATAGGGCTGGGTTGAGCGGTAGCGAAACCCAGCCTACGGCCCTATTGGCTTATAGCGTCGGCGTAATTTCTTGCGGTGAGGATAGCTTCTCAAAAAAATTAAGTAACTCATGGAGTCTGGTACTCGGATTCATTTCTTGACTCGCTATGGCTTCGGTAATAACCCTAGGAGCTATCTTCCGCGCCTCATCAAACTGCTTTCCCAATAGTAACTTAAAAATCCCCATGTCCTCGCCCTTATTGTATTTCTCCAAGCCGGGACAAGCACGTAAGTCTTTGATAAGTAAATCTGCTGCCGAGTGCTTGCCAACTGAAGCATAAGGTTTGCGATTGTAGCCAAAGTGCAGCAACAGCCAGAACTCGAAGCATGGATAAGAAGCAATTATTTCGACTTTTTTGGCTGTCTTGACTAAGTTTAGTGCCTCGCCAAAGGTTTCATGAGTGTCCCTGTCTATCGCACAAAAAACGTGATCGAATTTTCCCTGACGGTTGATGGCTTCCTTAACGATGTTCAGTGGATCGGTTTTTCCGCAATGGGTAATTTCCACCAAAATATTGACCCGAAAATGCAGACTGGCATCTTCCAAATAGCGCTTTCCCGACTTACTGTCTTCGCAAATAACCAATACTTTCGGCTGAGGCTTAAATTTAGGCTTTTGCCGTTTAAACGAATTAGAATCACGCGCCATGTTTAGCTCTTGCGCACAAAGGGCAATCCACGGTAGCGGCCTTCATAATAGCGTTTTTCCAGATCTTCGCTTTCACGGCCCTCAAAATCATGGATAGAGCGTAATTGTGTGGCACCGTTAGCGTCGCGTTCGGTAAGCCAGAACTGGTCGCGGCGTAGCAGCTTGGCATCCATCAGGTGGGTGTCGTGCGTAGTAAAGATAATCTGGGCGGGTGAGTCGGATTTAATGTATTTTGAAACTAAAGAAACAACAATTTCGGGATGTAGGCTACTGTCCAGCTCGTCGACTACAAGAGTACGTCTTTTTTTTGTAAGGCTTGATTCAGTGTGAACACTCCAAGGCAGCCAAAACCCGATCAGGTTTTTAGTACCTTCAGATTCTTCTAGGAAATCAAACTCGGCTTCTCCCAGCGCAGTTTTATGAGTTAAAACCATTTTGCTTTTCGGTTTTTCACTCATCGATAGGTGTAATCCAATTGAGAGCCCCCCTAAAGAACTAGACTGTATTTGATCAACGCGGATATTGGTTACCGGAACATCTACATCTTGCAGAAAGGACGAAATTTCTTCGGCAAAGGAAGGATCTTCTTTTGCAAGCTCCTGACTATGATTTGCCCAATTATCCATGCCGCCAGAAACCATGATGAATCCTGTTTGCAACCATGTTAGAGGCTCTCTTAATTGTTTCAGCTCTTCGCTACTGTTTGCCACGGCTTGCGCAAGAAACAGCACTTGCGGACCGGTAGATTTTTTCCATAGTTCGTGTAAATCCTGTCCGCCTTCCAGCTGTGGCCCAAAAATATATTCGTCGCCGGAAGACAAATAGCGACGTTCATACAATAGCGTTTCCTTCCCTTTTGGAAACGCAACCAAACGCTCCTCGACAATACGTTGCTGGGTTAATGCCAATTCAAATGCATAGCGTTGTTCGGCACAAACAAAATGCAGCTCAAGGCGGCTGGGTTGATCTGCCAACTGCGGATCGAAACGGAACGGGGAAACTGAAATCGGTGTAAATTGTGCGCTTGGTTGACGATTAGCAATATATCCTACAATACCAAGCGCCTTAATTAAATTGCTCTTGCCCGATGCATTCGGGCCATAAATAGCGGCAACCTTTAACAAATCAGGAAGTTTTTCGCCTTTAACTACAGGCTTGAATACGTTATCGCCCTTTTTCAATCTAGGCGCAGCAACCATAGAAAAGGTCTGCTTTTCGCGGAAAGAACGGTAATTGCTGACGGAGAACTCGATTAACATGCAGAAATCTCGTAAGTAAATAGTTTATTGCGACTATTAATATAGCTTATTTACACTCTAACTGCATATTTTCTGCATTATAGATATTTTGAAACATAGCAACGGAGTTTGATTTATCTCCTAACAGAATGTCGAAATGTTGGGCATCTTGTTTACCCAACATTCCGGCCAATGAAAGCGGAAAAGCCTCCTCTACATTTATTATGTTAGGAAAATGGCTACAATCCATTCCCCAAAACCCCATCAAAAATTAAACGCCTTAGCCTTACTCGCCTGTTCCTTAAACACCTTCAACCACGACTTGCCGGAGATTTTCTCCGCCAATGCGACCGCAAGATGCTGCGGCGTGACGCCCATGCCTTTGTTCCGGCCCAGGCCCTGCATGCACGACGGGCAATTGGTCAAAATCGTCGCCTGGCCTTTTTCCGGCATCGCTTCGGCCAGTGATTCGCGTTTGCGGTGCAGCATCGCGGCGGAAATGTCGGGACGCGACAGCGACAAGGTGCCGGCTTCGGAACAGCAATTCGGCACCGAAGTGACGCTACCGAAGCCGCCCAGTTTATCCATCACGTCCAGCGCTTTGCCGTCCAACGAGTCGTGGCACGGCGCATGATACAGGTAGCTTTCGCTGCCGTCGCCGCCAATATGCAAGTCGCGCTCCAGCGCGTAACGGGTGATGTCGACCATGCGGCCGCCGAACAGTTTGCCGGTTTCCATTTCGCTCAGGCCCTCGCGGCAGGTGCCGCAAGTCAGCACGCAGCCGTCGAACTCCAGATGCGAGAACATGTCGCGGATTTGGTTCAACAGAATAGTTACCCGTAAATCGTTTTGCGAGTGCATTTCCGATTGGCCGTTCGCGTAAGCCGGGAAGCCGCAGCACAGGAACGGCGGCGGCAGCACGACCCGGGTTCTCAGCTTCATCAGCACGTGCAGCGCGGCCATCGAGATGTCGGACACCATCCGCTCGGAGCCGCAGCCGGGGAAATAAAACACCGTACGCTCGGCCGGCTCGTCCGGCTCGAACACCAGCACCTGATCGTCCTTGCAGTCGGGCAGCAGGTCGCGCAAAGTCTTCGACGGCACTTTCGGCATCGGCGAGCTTAACAGTTGCAGCGGATAATGTTTCGACGTGCCTTTTTTCGGCTGCAACGGCTTGGCCACGGTCGTGGCGATTTGCTGGCCGACGATGCCGGCTTGCAGCACGCCGAAGCGGAACACTTTGTTGAACGCCGGCGATTCGCTGTTCAAATACTTCAGCGTCATTTTGGTCGCCGCCGGCATGCGTTTGTAACCCCAATCGGCCAGGATTTGGCGTTCCAACACGGTCACGTCGGCGGTATCGATATTAACCGGGCACGGCTTCGCGCATTTATGGCAGGTCGTGCAATGGTCGGACACGTCTTCCAGCCATTGCAGCAATTCGAATTGCGTCGAATATTCGCGTTGCGCGTCGAACAGCAGCGCTTCGATGATCGCGCCGATCGCCAGGTTTTTGTTGCGCGGATGGTAGAACAAGCTGCCGGCCGGATGGAACACGCCGCAATCGGGCTTGCATTTGCCGCAGCGTACGCAATGGGCGATTTTTTTCGCCAGCTCTTCCAATTGGCCGTGGCGCAGAATGCGCGCTTCCAGACCCAGCAAATTGAACGACGGCGTGTAGATATATTTCAGCACGTCCAAATCTTCGAGTTTGCCGGGATTCATCAAACCGGCCGGATCGACTTCGCGACGGTGCGCGCTAAGTGCGGCAATGCGCTCGGGTTCCATATATTTCAATTTAGTCACGCCGATGCCGTGCTCGCCGGACACCACGCCACCCATTTCGATGACTTTCAGCATGACTTTGTCGATGACTTCCTCGGAGCGTTGCAGCATCGCCAAGTCGTTCGACAGCACCGGCAAGTTCACGTGCACGTTGCCGTCGCCGGCGTGCATGTGCGTCGCCAGCACGATGCGGCGGTCACGCACTTCCTGGTAAGCCTGATCGACGGCGGCGATGATTTTCGGGAAGCCGCGCGCCAGTTCGGCGAATTCCTGCCGGAAATCGTTGACGATAGTCAGGCTGCGCAACGTCTTTTCGTCAGCCAGCGGCAATGAATTCTTGGCGACCGTGTAAAGATACAGCGCGACACTGGAGCGGGCCGCGAACGAATCCGCGCTGCCTTCGTCCGGCGGGTCGCGAAACAGCGCCGCCGCGCGTTCTAGGAATTGCAGTTGCGCGTAACGCTCTTCGTCGACGTTGACTTCCTCGATAAAGCGGGCGAAATCGGCCAACACGTCCAACGGAATCACGATGTCTTCGTTCAGTTTGAACGCGTTGGTTCGCCGCGCAATCGCGCCGAATTTCTTTCTGTCCGCCCAATAGCGCTCGGCTTCGGCTTTATCGTGCGCTTCGAACAGCTCGGTGTTCGGGTAGTGCTCCAGAATTGCGCGAATTTTTGCGATGCCGTTTTGCGCCTGTTCCAACGAATGTCCGGCGACGTCGATCAGCAATACGGCTTTCGGCGTCTTGAACCGGTTCGATTTGACCTGGTATTCGATCGCGCGCACGTATTCGTCGTCGAAATGCTCCAGCGCGATCAACGTGTCCTCGCCCTGGTCCGGGAACGGAAAGGTCTTGGACAACTCGACGATCACGCGGCTGGCTTCTTCCATGTCCTCGCCGAAAAACTCCAGGCAGATCGTGCGCGTGGCTTCGAATTTCGGGTACAAAATAAATTCGGCCGACGTGATGACGCCGTCTGTGCCTTCTTTTTGCAGGCCCGGAACGCCGCCCAACGCTTTGTTGGTGATGTCTTTCCACAAGCCTTTCTTGCGGATTTCGCTGCCTTTCAATTGCACGGTTTTGATCGTCTCGCCGCTGCTTTGGTCGCGGACTTCATACGTCACCGTGTCTTCGGGCAGGATTTTGCGCAACTGGTGGTCGGTGCGGCGCACTTCCCAGCGTTTGCCACCGGGCATCGCCATGCGCCAGGAAATCAGGTTGTCGATGCAGGTGCCCCAACGCACCGCGCATTTGCCGCCGGCGTTTTCGGCGATGTTGCCGCCGATAGACGACGCCCAGGCGCTGGTCGGGTCGGTCGCGAACACCAGGCCGCGTTGACTGGCGTATTGGTGCGCTTTTTCGGTAATCGTGCCGACTTCGACTTCCAGCACCGGCGCGGTCGCGGTTCGGCCGTCCCACAGCTTGAATTCCATGTCGCGCATGCCGCGGATATGGTCAAGTTTTTCGGTATTGACGACGACGCAATCGGCGCGCAACGGCACCGCGCCGCCGGTCAGGCCGGTGCCGCCGCCGCGCGGTATTGCTCTGAGGCCCAGTTTGGCGATCGCGACCAACAGCGGCGCGATTTGTTCTTCCTTGTCCGGCATGACCACTGCGACCGGCAAATGCAAGCGCCAATCGGTCGCATCGGTCGCGTGCGACACCAGCGAGAACGGATCGAACAACACGTTGTCGACGCCGGTAATCGCGCCCAACTCGCGTTTCATCCGCCGGCGCAGGCCGGGCACGCTTTCGGCGTTTTCGATGAAGTCGCGCAACAACTGGCGCGACGCGGCCAAGACTTCATGCACCTGGGTTTCGTCGCCGATGTTGCGCTCGATGATAGCCAAGTGTTTTTCGGCGTTCTCGAACATCCGTTTACGCCGGCTGGCCGACATGACCAGCTCCTGGAACAGGTAAGGATTGCGGCGGTAAATCAGGATTTCGCCGAAAAAACGCATCAACAACCGGGCCGAGCGGCCGGTCACGCGGCGCTCGCGCAATTCTTCCAAAGTCAGCGCGATCTTCGGTCCCAACAAGAAGGACACGATCTGCCAGTCGTCGGCGGAGGTGTAGTTGAACGGAATTTCCCGGTAGCCTCGGGGAATGGTTATCGTAGAATTGGCGTCGGTTTGTACGGTAGTTGGCGACATGTTTCTCTTATCCGGTGGTGTCAGCATAACGCATTGTCTCTAATGATTGAGACGACATGATGACAAACTGTTAGTTAACAAAGCGTATTGTCTCTTAAATAGGTGCTATGGCGAAAGTATTGTCCGCGAAACAGAGTGTTTTGTTCATAGAACCCGGTTTTGCACCGGTACGGAAACGAAACTTGTGCTGAATAGTTCACGATTTGATCAATAAGAGCTACGCCCGCGATGCGGCTTTATTTTTAGTGTTGCAAAGGTGCGTAACAAACAACAATTGCACCGGACTGATGCAATCCAAGCATTTAAAATTAAACTTTCACTCATGACTACCAGTCGGTTGGTCTTCTTTCAATGAGAAAAAATATCCATATTAATCAACAACAAAAAGCTTTTCAAATAATCCTCCTCCGTATTTGATGCCGGATAAAACAACTTATGGCGCAGCATTTGCTCTTAGTTAAGTGAGACATTTCCTTAAACAATGATTAGTCCTCGCTGTTTTCATCAGCCTGTCATGGCCGTAGCTTAAGATGTTGTCTCAGTTCATGAAGTTTTGTAGAGAGGTAAAGTCAATGTCTAGCGAAATCCTGTCATTAATCTCTTTTGTTGAATCTTATTTAACATGGCTCTCAAACCTGCCGGAAACATGGACGTCCTTTAGCTTGCCGGTAATATTTATCGCCCTGTCGCTTGTTGAGCTTAACTATCCCAAACGCATATTGCCCCTTAAACAATTACGCCGGTCTTATCAAACCAATATCGGCCTGTTTGTTTTCAACAGCACCGTTATCTCGCTACTGTCGGTAGCACCTTTAGTGATAGTCGCCGAACGCTATTCAAACTGGGGATTGCTGAGCAATATCGCTAATCCGGCCGGTAAAGCCCTGCTGTCGTTTGTCCTGCTCGATTTGCTGCTTTATGGCTGGCACAGGGCCAGCCATAACTTCGACGGCTTGTGGATGTTTCATAAAGTGCACCACAACGATCCTTATTTGAATGTCTCGACCGCATTCCGTTTGCATATTGTCGAGCTGCTGATCATCACCGCGCTAAAAGCGGCTTACATTGCATTGCTCGGTGTCGATAAGGCGACAGTATTGATCAACGAAACGTTATTGACCTTGTTCATCATGTTTCATCACACCAATATGGTCTTCGCCGGCGAGAAACATTTGGGACAGGTCTTTATCGTCCCTTATTTGCACCGTGCGCACCATTCAACCGAGCGGAGCGAACATGACAACAACTACGGCGCGGTTTTTTCGATCTGGGATCGCCTGTTCGGCACCTTTATTGAGCGGGAACCCAAGGAAATCGGCATTAAAAACAACTCGCCGCAAACCGTTTCAGGCTTGGTAAAATTCGGCTTCACTCCGGTAAATCCGGTACCGGCGCCCGTTTATCAAATGAGCGCCGATATTAACGCGATGATCGCCGAAGCGGCTTATTACAAAGCCGAAAAACGCGCCTTTACGCCTGGAAATGAACTGCCCGACTGGCTGGAAGCCAAAAGAGAAATTCTTAGAATGGTGTATGGCGATAAGTCTATCCAACAGCAGTCAATCGACTCCGAAGGACCTTTTACATTTTGTTAAGGGTTTACTTCCCGAAATTACTATTTTCGGTCGTCAAGCCGTTCGTGCAGACCCTTCGGCTGTGCTCAGGAGAGCCGAAGGGCTCAAAATTTCACCGTTCTATATCGGTAAGTTATTGCCGGCCATATCCTAATCTTATTGCGTGGATGCTTCGGCATCCACGCTCAATCCCGGCGCCAGATCAACTCGCCGTTCTTGTAAACCGCCCTGACCCGGTGCAACGGAATAGTATGCGTTTGGCCCTCGCGGTCGATCAACTCGAAAACGCCGGGAGCCTCTTTTGGAAATGCAATTTCTTGAAACGGCACATGGATGATTTCGCGCTCGACCCGGTCGTAATAACCGATTACAAATTCGCCGAGCCCGAATTTTGTGTCCCAACGAATGCGATGCAGCAGGTCCTGAATCGGGGTCATCCGCACGTTAGTGGATTGGAAGAATCTTGACCAACCCGGTTCCGTCGGAGACTTGATTAATATCGATTCGAGCCAATCCGAAACGCCGAATCACCCAAGCGTTGGCAACAAGATGCGAGGTAACCCGCTCGACGCTGAACGCCGATTCGTCCCGGCATAAAGCGGCCGGTAAAATCAACTGATCGGCAAGATGCTGTTCCAGGGCCGAGCCGGAGCGATAATGATGCAATAACGCGGCGCAAGCTTCCTCGGCGACCTGCTCGGCCGGCTTGCCGCGTTTCCCTTGACCGCCAAAACCGGCCAAATTGTTTTGATAATGCGAGGTCAAATATAAACCGGCTCCGGGACAGGCCGCTTTCAAAACGACCGCCTTGATGTCGGACGCGATCCCGGCCTGCTCTGCTCCAGAACATCGCGCGCACGAAAAGCCATGCGCTCGCCAATATGAGGGGGCAGTTTGGCAACCAATGCGCGTCCGGTCACCGCAAGCAGTGGACCGCGATGTTGCAGATGCAGCGGGAGCAATTTTTCGGTTCCGGTGATTCGCAGCTTCACTTCCCCTTGCCCTATCGGATACCAGCCGGAGCGGACGAGCGAAAGCTCAGCCTTCACGCCCATACGGGCAAGCGTGGGCAACCAGACATCGCGCACATAGTCGAATGAAGGACTCATATCAATGTGAGTGCCTCCTCGCAACGTGACAGTCGAAACACCGGCAGCCAACGCCAACGGCGTCAGCAAGGTTTGCAGCACCAGCATGGCCGAGCCGGCGCTACCGCCTTCCCGAGCCTCGGCCACGTCCAGAAAGTAATCGCCGGCTCGCACCGGCTTTCGCGGGATGAATTGCAGAATTCGCGAACCGAGTTCCGCACCATGCATATCGGCGTCGCAGAGCATCGCCGCAGCCCGCACCGAAGTCAGGTGCTGCGCCGCGAGTCCCGGCTTTCTCCTATTGGCGCGAAGGTTTTCGATACATACCGGGCGTCCGGTGATCGCAGCCAGGCTCAACGAACTGCGCAGGATCTGTCCTCCGCCTTCGCCATAGGAACCGTCGATGATGAGCTTATCTGTCATATTTAATCCCTTATCAAAGGATGATCTAAAAAACAGCAGTTAATCTCGTTAATGCTCTTGTAGAGAGCGCAAATCCTGAGTGAATTTCGGCCGTTTAACAATAAAACGGTTAAACGGCCTGCACAACCAATATCTTAATCTTACGACAAAGATCGTTGATGCAGGCCAAGCGGATCGCCGTCGGCTAGTTTGAGCTAATGTGCTCATACCCGCCGCTTAAAACTCTTCCCAACTACCGGCATCGGCAGTTGCCGGACGAGCTTTACGTCTTAGCGCTGGAACGCTTGAATGAGAGATAACACGTACAGAACGGCTTAAGCCGGCTTCATCTATTTTAAAACTGCTTAATGTCGCCACGAGGTTTTGCGCCTGTTCCTCCAGCGACTCCGCCGCTGCCGCGGCTTGTTCGACCAGTGCGGCGTTTTGCTGGGTTACGTCGTCCATTTGCGCGATGGCCAGATTAACTTGTTCGATACCGGCGCTTTGCTCGGAAGACGCCGCCGTGATTTCGGACATGATGTTTGTAACGCCGTGAATGGAAGTCAGGATTTCTTCCATGGTCTGCCCCGCCTGAGCGACCAGCTTACTGCCCACGGCAACTTTCCCTACCGAATCGGTAATCAGGTCTTTAATTTCTCCGGCAGCCGATGCGGCACGCTGGGCAAGATTGCGCACTTCCACGGCGACCACCGCAAAACCGCGGCCTTGTTCTCCCGCACGGGCCGCTTCTACCGCAGCATTCAAAGCCAGGATATTAGTCTGGAACGCAATATCGTCAATGACCGAAATAATATCGCCGATTTTATGCGAGGATTCGTTAATGTCATTCATTGTTGCAACGACGCGGCCGACCACTTCAACGCCTTTATCCGCTATACCGGAAGCATTAACAGCAAGCTGGTTGGCTTGCCGGGCATTGGCGGCGTTATGCTGCACGGCGGAGGTCAATTCGTCCATGCTGGCCGCTGTCTGTTCCAAACTGGCGGCTTGCTGTTCGGTGCGATGCGACAAATCATTATTACCGGCCGCAATTTCTTTAGATGCGGTGTTGATGCTGCCGCTGGCATCCTTGATCCGGCCGATGATCGCTTTAAGTTTCTCCACCGTCGTATTCGCATCGTCCTTCAGTTGCCCGAAAGTGCCGCTATAGTCGTTGGCGATGACTTTAGTCAGGTCGCTACGGGACAGAGCACCCAACACCCGCGCGACATCGTTGAGGGCGGTTTCGCTGGTTTGTACGAGCAGGTTAATATCTTCTCCCAAGTGACGCAAGAAACCTTCCTTGCCATGCAAATCAAAACGCATGCTGAAATCGCCTTTGGCCGCGGCCCCGACAATGGCCGCGACTTCATTTTCAACCATCACTTCGTCGGTACGGTCGTGCCATTCGGCTACCGTTCCCAGGCGTTGCCCTTGCTCATTAACGACCGGATTGGCTAATACGACCATTGACCGTCCCCCCATTATCATGGCGGCCTCGTGGCTTCCGGTTAAAGAAGCCAACATTTTTGCCTGATGCGCCGATTTTTCATGAAAATCATCCATATTTCTGCCGATCAGGCTGTCGATAGAAAATTTTAGCAAACTCCCCTTAATAGTCGCGTTGGTCTTATGAAGCGTATTAATCACCGACTTATTGGCGTAGATAATGTTGCGGTCGTTATCGGCGATCATCACGCCGGTGCTGACATTATCCAACGCAATTTTGACGCGCAGGGTCTCGTCCGCCGCTTTGCGCTCCGCTGTTATACGCTCCAGCAATTGTTGCTGCATCGTGTTCATCGAACGCAACAATTCTCCGATTTCATCTTTTTGATGAATATCTATACGGGAACTCAAATCGCCGTCAGCAATGGCTCCTGCGACCTGTTGAGCGGTATCCAGCGAACGTAAAATGCCGCGGCTGGTTACTATCGTCAATAGGATTGCCGTCGCGACACTGAAAGAAAAAATACTCAGCAAGCCGATGTTGTACCGGCTGGTCATAGCCTGTGCTTGCCGCTCATCCTCGGCATTGCGGGTTGCGGTATAGCGCAGCAGCTGATCAATCACGGCATGATGTTCGTCATAAGAACGGCGCATGTCCTGAAAGCTTGCAAGCGCAGCGTCGCGATCTCCGGCCTGGATCGCAGGCAAGAAACGTTTTTCGGCCTCAACAAAAAAAGCTTGCGCCGGCCGGTAAGAACGTTCGAGCAGTAAGTCGTGGAGTTCCGGGTCTAACTGCTGGGTTAACCAGAAACTGTGCCGATTGTCGTATGCCAGTTTCAGTTTTTTAAACCGGGACACTAGTGCCTGGGTCTTCATATCGTAAAAATCTTCGGCAACGGTCAGTTGCAGCGCAACCATATAAGATTCAATGATGTATTCGGGCGGAGTGAACACATCGGCAATAATATCCTTACCTTGCACAATACGCTGATAAACCGGGCCGTTAACATTCAGCGTGGCCATAGCCTTGAAAGTCGCCATTCCGAATAGCGAAAAACCGATGACCAATGTGCCCAAGATCAGTATAAATCGCGCTTTGATCGTTAATTGATGATTCTTAAACATGATGTCGTTTCCTTTACGATTAAATATTGACTGTTACCCGCGTTGATAGCTTTCAACGCCCGGTATCAGCCGGCTAAACCAATAGCCTTGATTGACAACGGCATAAAGCCGCCTTTCTGAATCAGATGTATTTCCGGAAAACAGTTTAGTGCAGCTTATAATCCACAAAGAAACGATATTATTAGATCTTAATATCTTATAAACAGATATATACGATAAAGCCAAGCCGAATTCAAAAATCGGGATTCGATATGTTAACTACGCGTTTTTGTAAACGCGTCTTGCTGCGTCAAGCCAAAACTTAATTCCTTAAGGTATCTATTAAATAGATAGCCTATTCTAATAATATCGTTTTATTAAAAGCAGAAATCCCCATAAGCTATACCCAGCCACAGCAAAACGCCTTTAAAAGCCGGCGTCATTTGAGCTGTGTTGTTGTGTCACTCCTTATATGTACCTCCTCTGTACACGGATTGTTCTCTGAGCGGGCTTCGGCCCGCTTTTTTTAATGGAACAAGGTGACGCTTTTACGATTCAAACCCATAGCAATACAGCGCGGAAAATCCGCCGCCTCCCGGTACAACTTTTATCGAATCAAGGAATAAATTTATGCCATTACAAAGTCTAGTCGAGTATTTTAATGACCGGTTCGGCCAAGAACACCGCTCAAGTTTTCGCCCTTTTATGCTGGAAGAAGAAAGAATCAGCGCACTGTTCGGCCCAATTAAAATCGGCAGCGTTTTTTCGCCTATCCGCTTGGCTTTAAAACCGGCCGAAATCGTCGGCCATGTGGCGAAACTTAAGGTTTCCACCCATGAAGTCCAGCATCTGTATCCCGGTGAAATTGAAAACCTGCTGGCTAACCGGCCGCACCAAGCCAGCGATTTTGAATCCATTATCAATTTCGACCGCTTATCCCGCACCGTGCATATGCTCAATTATCTGCCTTTAACGCATTTGGAAGGTTCGCTATTTGTGGAAGTCGATCCGCGCCATATACTAGGTGTTAAACAGGATCATGGCGCTTATTTCGAGGAAGTGATCCGCCAATGCGGACTGGAAACAAAAAATGTCGTCATCGTCATGGCCGTCAACAGCCATTATGCGCGGCATTACCAAGAGCTGGTCAACGGCCTGGATAATTACCGGCAACGAGGCTATCAAATAGCGCTTAAATTCGACTACGTTGCGCAGGAAAGCCAATCGCTCGACCTGATTTCCAAGCTGTCGCCCAATTACATCAGCTTATCGGCGCGGCATCTTGACCAGGTGCGCGACAACGCCCTGCTTGAAAAACTGCGCGATTTAAAGGCACGGGTCGCTTCAGCCGGCGGACAAATGATCCTGCAACAAATCGACCGGAAAAAATCCGAGGCCTTGGCCCGGAATACCGGTTTCGACTTGGTGCAGGGCAATTATTACGAGCGCCCTTCGGCTTCGGCATTTTTGCCCGAATCGTCCGATTCATGGGTAGACGCCGCCAGTGTCTAGCCCGTTGCGGTTTATCGGCTTGACTGGAAATTAACAACGATAGTTAAATGGAGACTGTCATCATAACAACCTGAAGGAATTTCGATGTGTGAATTACTGGGTATGAGCGCAAATGTCCCGACCGACATTTGTTTCAGTTTTACCGGCCTGATGCAGCGCGGCGGACGCACCGGCCCGCATCGGGACGGCTGGGGCATCACTTTTTATGAAGACAAAGGCTGCCGCACCTTTAAAGACCCCGCCCCCTGCTATGACTCGCCGATAGCCAAACTGGTGCAAGCCTACCCGATAAAAAGCCGCGCCGTTATCGGCCATATCCGGCAAGCCAATCGCGGCCATGTCGCGTTGGAAAACACCCATCCGTTTACGCGCGAACAATGGGGCGTTTTTTGGGCTTTCGCCCATAACGGCCAATTATCCGATTACCAAGCCTTGCAACAGCCCGGCAAGCATCTGCCCGTCGGCGATACCGACAGCGAAACCGCGTTTTGCTGGCTGCTGAACGAACTGGACCGGAAATATCCGGATAAACCTGCCGACATGCAGGCCATGTTTGCTTATCTGGGCGAGCTATGCGGGCAATTGCAACATTTCGGCATCTTCAACATCCTGCTTTCCGACGGCGACTATCTGTTCTGCTTTTGCAGCAATACCTTGCACTGGATCACCCGGCGCGCGCCGTTCGGCCATGCCAAACTGATCGACGAAGACGTGACTATCGATTTTCACCAGGAAACCACGCCGGACGACGTGGTCACCGTGATCGCGACATTGCCGTTAACCAGCAATGAGCAGTGGCATAAAATGGAAGCCGGTTCTTATCGGCTGTTTCATAATGGCGAATGCGTTTTCGGTAAATAATTTAGATCCAGTCAACTGTAGGGCGCGCCGTGCGCGCCTTCAATTTCTAAAAATAATCAATGGAACACGGATGACACTGATTAAACGGATGATCACGGGTTAAACACGGCATAATTTAAAAAATCCGTGCAGATCCGTCCTATCCGTGTCATCCGTGTTCCATATTTTTTCGCTGAACAGTTACACCGCTAAAAATCCTTTCCGGCTTTAATTCGCCTGACGGTGCTGACCAACAAATCGACTTCCTGGTGCGTATTGTAAAACGCCAGCGACGGACGCACTGTGCTTTCCAAGCCGAAGCGGCGCAAGATAGGCTGCGCGCAATGATGGCCGGTGCGCACCGCGATACCGGCGCGGTTTAGAGCAACGCCGATGTCCTGGTTGCTATGGCCTTCCAGCACAAACGACAACACGCTGGTTTTCTCGGCAGCCGTGCCGATCAGGCGCAAGCCGGAGATGCTTCTCAGCGCATCCATCGCATAGACCAGCAATTCATGCTCGTAACGCGCGATATTGTCTATGCCGAGTTTCAGCACATATTCCAAAGCCGCGCCCAAACCCACCGCATCGGCAATATTGCCGGTGCCGGCTTCAAAACGGGCCGGTGCGGGCTGGTAGACGATTTTTTCAAAGGTCACGTCCTCGATCATATTGCCGCCGCCTTGCCACGGCGCCGTTGCTTCAAGCAGGTCGGCCTTGCCGTACAGAACGCCGATGCCGGTCGGAGCGAAGATTTTGTGCCCCGAGAACACAAACCAGTCGCAATCCAAGGCCTGCACGTCGGCGCGCAAATGCGACACCGATTGCGCGCCGTCCAACAGCACGCGCGCGCCGACCCGGTGCGCCATGTCTATCATTTCCTTGGCCGGCGTGACCGTACCCAACGCGTTCGACACTTGCGTGAACGCGACCAGCTTGGTCTTGGAATTCAGCAATTTCCGGTATTCGCCGAGCAAAATCTGACCGTCGTCATCGACCGGCGCGACGCGCAACGTCGCCCCGGTTTCATCGCACAGTTGTTTCCACGGCACGATATTGGCGTGATGCTCCAGCCAAGTAATCACAATCTCGTCGCCCGCGCCGATATGTTGCCGTCCCCAACTTTGCGCGACCAGGTTGATTGCCTCGGTCGTGCCGCGCGCAAACACAATCTCCGCAGCGGACGGCGCGTTCAAAAACCGCGCGACCGTATCCCGCGCTTTCTCGTAAGCGTCGGTCGACCGCGCCGCCAACTCGTGCGCGGCCCGGTGGATGTTCGAGTTTTCGTGTTCGTAAAAATACGTGATCCGGTCGATCACCGCTTGCGGCTTTTGGGTCGTTGCCGCGTTATCGAACCAGACCAGCGGTTGTCCGTTGACCCGCTCTTTCAGGATCGGAAAATCGCGGCGCACCGCCTGCACGTCAAAAGCCGGATGCGCGGAAGCCAAAGCGGGCGCTTTCGCGTTAAATCCGCCGCTTCTCAATTCATCGAGGAAATAAAACGATGATCCCGATCCGTTGCTTGCCGGAACATTGGCCGAAGCCCCGAACAGTTTCTGCAACTCGGCCTCACCCGGCAAACCGTAAGCTTGAGGCGAAAGCTCCGCTATCAACGACGCGTCAAAATCCGCAAACGAAGCAGCCAAACCGTAAGCGGCCGCCGCTGTGGAATTGCCGGCCGCCGAAGACGGCGCGGCAGCAATTAAACCGGAGTCGACAATACCATGACTGCCGGAAGGCACGCGCGAAACCAGCAACTGTTGCAATTGCGCTTCGTCGGGCAAACCGAAGTTGTGCGGCAAAATGCCTTCCAGCACCGATTTATCCAAACCCGCCAACGGCGATGCGGCCGTTTTTGAAAAAACCGGCCCGGTGTCAATGCTGTCGGGTACGCTGCCGAGAGACGGATGACGCGGAGCAAGCAGCTTTTGCAACTCCGCTTCTCCCGGCAAACTGAAACCTTTCGGCACGTCGAAATGGCCTGCCGCCGGCGCGGACGGAGTCAAACCGCCCGGTATTGCCGAAGCGGCAATACCGATGCGCGAGCCGTCGCACGGCAGCTCCGAGAACATCTCGTTAGCCAGTTTGGTCAATTGCTCTATGTCGGGCAAGACAACGTTACTTGTAGTCATAGTATTTGCCCACTTCGACATTCTCGAGCACGCCGAGCGCATCGTCAGTCAATACCGCCAGCGAGCAATACAGCGAGATCAAGTAAGAGGCAATCGCTTTGTGATTGATGCCCATGAAGCGGACCGACAGCCCCATGCTCAGTTCGCCGGTCAGGTTAGGCTGGTACAGGCCGACCACGCCTTGGCGGCTTTCGCCGGTGCGCAGCAATAAAATATTGCTTTTGCCGTTGACCACTTTCAGCTTGTCGCATGGAACGATCGGAATGCCGCGCCAAGTCAAGAACTGCGAACCGAACATCGTCACGGTTGCCGGCGGTACGCCGCGGCGGGTGCATTCGCGGCCGAACGCGGCAATCGCCAGCGGATGGGCCAGGAAGAATCCGGGTTCTTTCCAGACCCGCGAAATCAATTCGTCCATATCGTCAGGCGTCGGCCTGCCGTCACGCGGCTGCACTTTAAAGCCCGGCGCGACGTTGTTCAGCAAACCGTATTCGGCGTTGTTAATCAGCTCGCTTTCCTGGCGTTCCTTGATCGTTTCGATGGTCAGGCGCAGCTGTTCGTGGATTTGGTTATGCGGGCTGCTGTATAAATCGGATACGCGGGTATGCACGTCGAGCACGGTGTTGACCGCATTCAATCGGTACTCGCGGCCCCAGGCTTCATAATCGACAAAGGTTTGCGGCAGTTCTTTTTCATCAAGACTGGAACAATCAACCAGCAGGCCGGTTTCGTTCTTAACTTTGTTGACGCGGTAAATACCGGCTTCGAGCGGTTTCCATTGCAGTAAGTGAACCAACCACCGCGGCGTGATGGTGGACAGCATCGGTACGGTTTTGGTCGCGTTTGCCAGCGTGCGCGCGGCAACATCGCCTAATGCGGTATGGGTTTGACCTTCATGAATATCGGACATGATTTTTTTCCTATTGTGGTTGGTGTAATGAGTTGTTGGTATGCCGGCAGAGAACCGGGACCAGACCTTCCAGGTTTTCAAAACCTGGAAGGTCTGGTCCGTAGCGTCACGCAGAGCGCGAACCCTATGCCGGCCGGAGGAGTGCAAGCTATGCTTGCAAAGCAGGCGGAGCCTGCACTCCAATTGAGCGAATATTGCCCCCACGCTATGGCATTCCGCTTTGTTAAATTAATGAAACCCTTATTTGAATTTAAATCCCCCCGCCGTCCTGAAACAATTCGCTACGCACATGCGCCTGGGTAATATTGCTGCCGGGCGGCACGCTATAAGTCAGCCAGACATTGCCGCCGACGGTCGTGCCGCGGCCTATCGTAATGCGTCCTAAGATCGTCGCGCCCGCGTAGATAACGACATCGTCCTCAACAATTGGATGACGGGCATTGCCTTTAACAAGAATGCCGTCTTCGTCTTTCTGGAAACGCTTGGCGCCGAGCGTAACAGCCTGATACACGCGCACATGCTTGCCGATAACGGCCGTCTCGCCGATCACCACGCCGGTACCGTGGTCGATGAAAAAACTCTCACCGATCTGTGCACCGGGATGAATATCGATGCCGGTCGCCGAATGGGCAATCTCGGAAATAATCCTTGCCACCAGCGGTGCGCCTAATTGATGAAGGATATGCGCAAGCCGGTGATGCGTAATTGCGGTAATGCCCGGGTAACACACCAAGACTTCGTCGGAACTTCTTGCGGCCGGGTCGCCTTCGTAGGCGGCCTGAATATCGCTATCAAGCAGCCTCCGTACCTCCGGCAAGCGCGAAGCGAACATCCGGGTAATCGTGATTGCCCGTTCGGCTGCGTCATCGGCGGCAATAAATTGCAGTTCGCGGCGAACCTGCTTGTGAAGCTCTCGTAACAAAGTATCGAGCGTATGGCCGACAAAATAATCGATGCCTTCGTCGTTCAAATCGGGCAGACCCAACCGGTTTGGAAATAACACCGCTGCCAAGCCGTCGAGAATCTTTTGCAGTTCCTTGCGCGACGGCAGCTTGGGCGGCCTGTCTCGCCGGTGCCGGGTTTCCAACGATTGCACGCGCAACTGGCGCAGCTGCGTGACCAGCTCGTCGACGCCCCAATCCTGCTTGGCATTTTGATAAACCGGATCGTTCATGCGGCAAAACCGCCGGCATCGAAAACGCCTTCGAACAATGGCGAACTCAAATAGCGCTCGCCGGAATCCGGCAGCACGACAACAAGGGTTTTACCTGCGTTTTCCGGGCGCTTAGCAACCCGCACCGCCACAGCCGCTGCCGCGCCGCAAGAGATACCCGAAAGTATGCCTTCTTCCCTGGCAAGCCGGCGCGCGTAAGCGATGGCTTCTTCATTGCCGACCTGCTCTATTTGATCGATCAGCGACAGATCGAGCACATCCGGTACGAAGCCGGCGCCAATACCCTGGATTTTATGAGGAGCGGGCTTTAGCTGCTGACCGGCGCGATATTGGCTCAGTACCGGACTCGCCTCGGGTTCAACCGCAATCGAAACGATAGCCTTGCCCTGGGTCTGCTTGATATAACGGGAAACGCCGGTGATCGTGCCGCCGGTGCCGACGCCGGACACCAAAATATCGATAGCGCCGTCGGTATCGTTCCATATCTCCGGGCCGGTGGTTTGCTCGTGGATAGCCGGGTTGGCCGGATTTTTAAACTGTTGCAGCAACACATAACGTCCGGGGTCGGACGCGGCGATTTCCTCGGCTTTGGCTATCGCGCCGCTCATGCCTTTGGCGCCTTCGGTCAACACCAGCTTCGCGCCGTAAGCAATCAATAATTTGCGGCGCTCCAGGCTCATCGTTTCCGGCATCGTCAACGTCAACGGAATATTCCGCGCCGCCGCGACAAACGCCAACGCAATGCCGGTATTGCCGCTGGTCGGCTCTACCAATTCCTTGCCCGGCCCCAACAAGCCGCGACGCTCGGCGTCCCAAATCATCGCCGCCCCAATCCGGCATTTAACCGAATAAGCCGGGTTGCGGCCTTCTATTTTTGCCAGCAGCGTGACCGGCGCACCTTCGCCGATCCGGTTAAGCCTAACCAGCGGCGTCTGCCCGATAGAATGGGAATTGTCTTCGTACCAATGCGACATAAAAATCTCCTATGTGAATCGCAAACTGATCGCCGCAGCCAAATTTTGGCCAAAAAAAAGCCAGTGGCCCTCGCGGGCTCACTGGCTTCCGGTTGTCCGGTCAGCTTGTAAGTTTTGGTTTAAAGTACTTTACGAGTTAGGCTTTGTCAAATTTGCTTGAACATAAAGCAGCATTGATTAACTGTGTAAAATAATGACGTGAAGCCAATTACTTTTATGGCGCCCTGCAATTTATCCATCGTCAAAATTAAAACCGCACCTTGCAGGCAATAGGATTTATTCATGACTTTTAACGTATGATATTGTTCTAAACTGACACAAGAAAAATTTACGGCATTAACCTTACGCCAGCCCTGAATATGAAACGAAGCAAAGCATGTCTCCTCATCAGTCAGGACAAATTAAAAGAGCATAAACAACGCGCCGCTTTCCATGCCGCGGGATATGCTGCGGCTATCTATTTGAACAACAAAGCCAAGCACCTGCCGCCCGTGCTTTTTAATATTCGTTTTAAAGCGATGGGCTGTATAACGGCGGCGGATGGCATTACCTACAAAACGACTCCCAACGACTATGTTGCGCACGTGGAAGGAGGGAGATCGATTGAGCTGCTGCCGGACTCCGTCGATAGCCTGGCGCGCAAATTAACGGAACACAATGACGCAATGACGCAATTGGTGGACGATTACAGAATTGTCTTTGAACAGGATATTGTTAACTTGCTTATTGGGCCGTTGGCTGAAGCTAAATATATCGCCGATCTCGATGACGAGTTATTCAATCATCGCTTGATCAACCTGAATGCGTTAAAAAATTACGGCGGCGATTCCGATCTGGCTTTAATCAATCAATATTTCCAAAGCTTCTTTGCCGATCAACAACAAAATGAAAAATTGGATAATTTGTTTATCGAAGCATTCGATTTTGTAGATAACGATACCCACTGGGCGGCAATCAGCCAGCTGGCTAATTATCTGCTCGGCAGCCATTACGGTGATGTTATTGGCCGGGAGGAAATCGGCTCAAGGCTTGATCAATCAATCGTCAATTTTATAGAGAGAAGAACCAAGGCAAGACAGCGCGACAATGCATGGTTCAAAGCAACGGCCCATCATATCAAGACGCGTTACGCGGAGAGCGTGGAAAACCTGAATCGCCCAAACCAGGCCGCTCTGGATGCAATGGACCATGCGCAAAAAGACGCTCTTATATTCGAACTGTTTGATTGTCTGGAGGGGATGCAAACCCAGTCCCGTTGAACCGCCAGGCCGGATTCGCCCCTCCGTCAAACGAACGAATCAATTTCTATCGCTTTTCTCGGCAACCGTTAAAACGTCTGCTTTTGGCGCTATATTCTCCGCGTCAATCTGCTCCTCGCCTTCCTTGATGGCCGTGCGAAAGCCGTTGATGGCCCCACCCAGATCAGTGCCTATATTCCGTAGCCGTTTGGTGCCGAAAACAACCACGACGATCGCTAATACAACTAACAAGTGAGTAACGCTAAGACCCATTTTAAACTCCACTAAAGCCCTTACGGTGCAAGATGCGCCTTGCCGTTATCAGGCTTCGCAACTTCATAAATAATTTGTTTCTTGCGGCAATAATTGTTTTGCCGCTTCCGTGGTTCCGATTTTATAGATTTCTTGATCGCGAAAAGAAACCGGCTGCTTTTTCTGATTATTCGCCAACAAACCGTAAAGCCCCAGTTTATGCCGCAGCACATTGCGGCTAATATCCAGCAGGCGAGCGGTCTGAACCTGGTTTTCCTCGCAGAAACCAAAAGCGGTGCGAATCACCGTCTCTTCAATAATATCGAACAGCTTCGGCGGCGCTTGCTCGCAAAGGCGCTGCAACGCGCTTTCCAGCGACGAGGTTGAAACCGACGGCCCTTGCTCGACAGTCCTGACGCCGGACAGTTTGAAATCCTCGGGCCGTAGATGATTGCCCGGGCAAACCAGCAGCGCGCGATGAACCGCATTTTCCAATTCGCGGATATTGCCCGGCCAATCGTAATTCAACAGCGTCAATTCGGTTGCAGGCGACAGCTTGATTTCGCCGTAACCCAAACGGTCGCCGTAAATCTTCAAAAAATGTCTTGCCAACGGCAGAATATCGCCCGGCCGTTCGCGCAACGGGCTTAACTGAATGGTCGCCACATTGAAACGGTAATACAGATCGGCCCGAAAATGCGAAGCCGCAACCGCTTCTTCCAGGTTGACGTTGGTTGCGGCAATAATCCGGACATCGACCGGTACCGGCTGGCGGGAACCGACTTTAACCACTTCGCGTTCCTGCAGCACCCGCAGCAGTTTAGCCTGCATGCCAAGCGGCAAATCGCCGACTTCATCAAGGAACAAGCTGCCTTTGTCGGCCGTTTCAAACCAGCCGTCCTTACTTGTCAAAGCGCCGGTAAACGCCCCTTTCTCATGGCCGAACAATTCGCTCTCGATCAGGCTTTCGCTTAGCGCGGCGCAGTTCAAGGCACCGAACGTATTCTTGCTGCGCTTGCTCAGCGCGTGGATATGCCGCGCGACAAGTTCTTTTCCGGTTCCGGTTTCCCCGATAATCAGTACGGTCGCATCGCTGGGCGCGATACGTTCGATCTGTTCCAGCAAGCGGCGGGAAACCGGGTCCTCGAAAACCAGGGCGGTCGCCCGTACCGACAATGACAGCGAACGCGACTGCAATTCATCAAAAGCCAACAGTGTAGAAGCATGCTCTTCCTGTTTTTTGGTGAGGATGCCGTCTGAAACTGTATCCATAATAAAGTACTCCTTTGCTTTGCAAAAAGTAGCTACCCTTCCCTTTAAAATGGAGTGTAGGTAATTGATTGCAAAAGACGCGTGAATACATCCCTGTAACTCTTTGCAACATCCCTGTTACAGAAGTCTTTTCAATCAAGCACCTATGCCCATTAAATTTCGATAGGGTAAGCAGATACGCAAAAAGTAGGTAACTGAAACCTTTTCAGGACAGTCATCCGGATTTAAATAAAATCACTGCCATTAAACCGGATCAACAGAACCGGTCACGTTACTCGCCAGCGTTGGTTGTATCTTAGGATAATTTTTCTATGTAATAAAACGTTATTATTCGATTGGTATATCTGTAAAATTGATATATAAATCACCGACATAAAACCACCCCTGACTACGAGGTAATCTCGGGTTCCAACTTGCCAATACCTTTGGAAGCGCGCCGAACTACCCGCTTTTTAGGCAGAAAAGTTTTCTTCACCAGCCGCCACCCCATCACCATCGAACTTCCGCCCAACACCAATCCGAACGCTATCCAGTTCAGCATCCAGATATCCCATAGCGGCCGGTAATAAAGCCAACCGAAATCCCAGTGATGCAACGCGGAGTATAGCCAGCGGAAAACCCGCGTGCTTCTATCCGGCTTGGCAAGCAGCTTTCCGTCTTGCGGATCGAGGTAAAAACGGGTGCCGGCATCGTCAGCCAGTTGCACCAATAGCACCGGCAACGGTTTTTCCACCGGACTTTGATGGTGTCTGGGGTAATAATAGCTGTCGTATTCATTCAGGACTGTCCGGGATTCGACTTTGGCATTACCGGCCACGCGCTGCACCGCAGCCAGCAACGCGGCTTCGCTGAACTGCTCTGAAACACCGTCCGGCGTTTGCGGCAAACGCCGCCCGTCACGTGAATGCGCCAGCAGCACTGCGTCACCGCCCAGGCTCCGCCAACCCAGTTCGACAATATCCGCCCCATCGACAGCCGCCGCCAACGACAACGGCAGAACCGGCTGCCATAGCCGCAGAGTCTCGGGCAAGCCGTCGCCCAAATAGCGCGTTATTTCCTCCTTGCTGGGATTAGCCTGGGAAAACAGTTTGCCGGGATTGGTATCGATATAACCGCTGAGCGCCCAAAACAGCGCCGCACTGCCGCCGATCAATCCGCTCCAGAAATGCCATTTAAACCAGAACTCGCGGTAAGGTTGGGTACGCCCTTCGGAATAGGTCGGCTTGCCGCCGAAACCGGGCCGCCAGCGCAACCAGCCGATAATCAGCCCGGCCAGTGTCGCTATCGTCGCGAAAAAACCTAACCATAGCTGCACATCGTGGCGAATATTGCCTAAACCGATAGACTCCAACGGTTTGAACAGATGCAGCCAATTGCCGGCCCAATAGAAAGCCCGGTCCAGGCGCGTGGAGGCGTGCAGCACTTCGCCGGTCCGCGCCGAAATCAGCAGTTCGCCGCCGTCGCCGACGGCAATACGGTGAAAAGGACGCAAGGCTTCCTGATTGCGCAGGATAATCGGGTTATCGACAGTCTCCAGATAATTGACGTTGCCGATGTCGTTGCCTTCGGCTTTAAACCAGTTTTCCGCAATCTTCAACGCCTGATCAACCGAAGTTTGACGCAACGAACCGTCAAGCGCGGACAAAGCGAAACGCTGTCCGCGGCTATCTTCTACCAGCCACAGCGGCTCGCCGGCACTGCGCACTAAGCGGGCATCGGCAATGCCGGCAGCAACATCGCCAGCTTGCTTGGCTTTGCCTTCCGTCTTCGCCTTGGGCTTTTCTGCCGCGGCTTTGCGTTGTTCCGCGCTACGATCCCAGGCCTCGCCCAGGCTCAACCAACCGGCTTCGGGAGCCAACGTTTCGGCATGAGCGAGTTGCTGACCGCGATTTTGCGTAGTCGGCGTCGCATACATGATCACCAAGCCGGTAAAAAACCAGAAAAACATGAACAAGGCCAGCACTAGACCAACCCAGCGATGGACTTGATATAACAGTCGATTCAAAAACTTCATTGTTGCCCTCTTAAAAATAAAACAGGGAAAATAGTCAATTTCTCGTTATCTCGTTCCCATGCGCTGCGCTCGTCGTTATACACATCTTGACGTAGGCCTGAAATCTGCTTGCTCCGTTGCGCGAGTTAGACCTTCCAGGTTTTTACTGGAGCCATCCATGGCAGTCGTAAAACCTGGAAGGTCTGCTATCCGCATGTTTCCCGCCTAACACAGGTAAGGAACAGCCTCGCGAAATATTTGTGTATAGCGGCGAGCGCAACGCGTGGGAACGAGATAAAAACTAGAGTTGGGGAACAAGCAAATCATCACGTACCTAAAGCCCGGAAACATAATCAGCCAGCGCTTCGATCTCTTCATCGCTCAGCGATTTAGCAATCGTATTCATTACCCCGCCCGGACTGTTTTTGCGCTCGCCCAGATTCCAGCTGACCAATTGGGAGCGCAAATAAACCTTGCGCTGCCCGCCGATCACCGGGTAAACCACGTCACCGGCGATGCCGCCCTTGCCGTTTTCGCCGTGGCAACCGCTACATGCAGGAATATCCCTGGAGCGGTCGCCGTTCGCGAACAAATTCCGGCCCGATTGATTAACATCGCCGCCCTCGCCTTGCATGATTTTCCGGCTCGCGAAATAAGCGCCAATATCCGCCTTATCGGCGGCGCTTAAGTCCTCTGCCATGATGGTCAT
Source organism: Candidatus Methylobacter oryzae (assembly GCF_003994235.2). Classification (GTDB taxonomy): domain Bacteria; phylum Pseudomonadota; class Gammaproteobacteria; order Methylococcales; family Methylomonadaceae; genus Methylobacter_A; species Methylobacter_A oryzae. Next base: position 49,452 of record NZ_RYFG02000019.1, on the reverse strand, counting down.
GATCTCGTGCTTGCGCGCACCGGACTGGAAATCGCTCAACTGTTTGGCCAGGTAAGCGGCATACTGGCCGGCATGATTGGGAGTCTTCGCATCAATGCTATTGCCGTCCGCACCATGGCATTCCAAACAACGCCCGGCGTCGGCCTGCTGTTTGCCGATGCCCGGATTGCCGTTACCGACGCGTTGCGCGCCAATATCCTCGACAGCCATAGTCTTGCCCGAAGCCAAAAGCGCAAACGTGCCGGCAATCAGAAAAGAATTTTGCGCCCAGCGTTTGTTAAACCGCCGTTGACTGGAACAAACCGTCTGCAACTTCAAAAGCAATAACAGCATGCCCTACTTTGCAGCCGCAAGCTTTTGCACAATTTCAAGCGCCTTATTAACATTCTCGGCCGGTTTAAGCCCGGTCAACGTGGCGGCGATTTTGCCGTCAGGCGTAACGATGAACGTCGTGCGTTCGGCAAAACCATGCGTGATTTCAACGCCGCGTGTGTCCTTTTTCCCCGCTGCCGCTTCTTTAACGGTCAAATCGTAGGATTTGGCGATATTACCGTCGACATCGGAAGCAACCGCAACCTTGCCGCCGCAAAACTCAGGATCGGCCGAAAAGTCGTTGAGCCTGTCGATGCTGTCCAGCGATACGCCGATAATCGATGCCCCGGCTGCGGTAAATTTGTCGTGATTAACCGCAAAAGTATGCGCCTGGATATTGCAGCCGCCGGTATAGGCCGACGGGTAAAAATAGACCACGACCGGGCCTTTTCTCAGCGCATCTTGCAGCGAATAAGTAAAAGACTTGCCGGCCAACGAAGCTTGCGCCTGAAAATCGGGTGCCGGATGGCCTTCCGGTAATGCGGCGACGGCCGGCAGCGCGATTGCACTCAGCAGCAGGCCATTTAGTAAAAAACGTTTCATGTGTTTGCTCTGTTAAAGGGGTTTATAGGAATCGTGGCAAGCGTTGTCGCAATTCTTCGTCAGTTCCAATGCCTTGCTCGATGCGGTGTCGAAATCATTGGCTTCGACAAACTTCACCACTTCCGCGGCCAAATCTTCGTATTTTTTCGCATCCGTGACTGCATCGGCGGCATTGCCGCGTTTTTCGAAAAAGCCTTCGACCAGCTTGAAGTCGCTTTGCATTTTCTTTGCAAGGTCGATACTGGTAGCGGCATCCTTGCCGGAGAGACTACCTTGAAGGTTACGGGAGTTTGTATCTATTGTTTCCATCAACTCTTCGAAATCGAATGCCGCTTCGGCGTACGCGATGCCGGTTGCCAATATCAAGACAATTCCGAAAAGATTAATCGTTTTACTCATATCGATGTGATCCTTAAAAATATTACAGAATCCCTTATTTTTACTCGCCACGAAGACACGAAGCTTCGCAGGCTACCTCGTTCCCACGCAACGCGTGGGAACGAGGTATTTTCGTGTCTTTCGTGCTTTTCGTGGACCGTGCTCTAAGCAATCAACTCCTTAATGACCTTGCCGTAAACCACGGTCGGACGTTCCGAACGGCCTTGGTATTTATAAATCAGCTTCAAGTGATCCAAGCCCATCTGGTTCAGAACGGTTGCGTGCAAGTCGTAGGTATCGACTGCCTGGCTCTTGTCCGCCACTTGCAAACCGATTTCGTCGGTCGAACCGTAAGTGGTTCCGGCTTTAACCCCGCCGCCGGCCAGCCATTGCGTATAACCCCAGGCATTGTGATCGCGGCCGGTGCCGCTTTCGCCCCACGAAGTGCGGCCGAATTCCGACGTCCATACCACTAACGTCGAATCGAGCAAACCATTCGCTTTAAGGTCGGTCAGCAGGCCGGCAATCGGCTTGTCGACGATCCGCGCATGCTTGCCGTGGTTTTCCTCGAGCTTGGTATGCGCATCCCAATCCCTTTCGTCGCCGTCGACGTCGACCGGGCCGGACACGACCTGGATGAAGCGCACGCCGCGTTCGACCAAGCGCCGCGCCCGTAACAAGTTGGTGCCGTATTCCTTGGTCGTTTCGTCGTTCAAACCGTACAACGCTTTGGTCGCATCCGATTCCTTGCTCAAATCGACCGCTTCCGGCGCCGACGTTTGCATGCGCTCAGCCAGGTCGTAAGCCCTGATCCGCGCCTGAAGTTCGGTATCTTCAGGATAAGCTTGGCCTTTTAGTTCGTTCAATTGCTTCAACAGCTTCAGGTTGTCGCTTTGCTGCGCTGCCGCAATCAGCTCGGGCCGGTCCAAATGCAGGATCGGCGATTTACCCGGACGGAAAGCGGTGCCTTGATAAACGGCAGGCAAGAAACCGGAACTCCAGTTGACCGAGCCGCCGGTCGGCTCTTTTTTGCCGTTGTAAAGCACGACATAAGCCGGCAAATCGGGATTCGCGGAACCCAACGCATATTGAATCCAGGCGCCGAGAGACGGACGGCCCGGATTCAGGCCGCCGGAGTTCAGCTTCAGGATTGAAATATCGTGGGTCGCACCGACAGTCACGCTGGACTTGATGAACGCAATGTCGTCCGCATGTTGCGCAAGATTCGGCAATAAGTCCGAAAACCAGGCGCCGCTTTGCCCGTATTGTTTCCAGGTCCGGTTCGACACGAACAGCTTGCCGAGACCGCCTTGGGTACTGGTTTTGATGCCTTGCAGGAACGACTTCGGCACCTCTTGCCCTGCCAGCTTAACCAACTCGGGCTTGTAGTCGTACAGATCCAACGTACTCGGCGCGCCGTGCTGATGCAGCCAGATCACCGATTTCACCTTGCCGGGAAAATGCGGCTGTTTCGGGGCAAGCGGGTCAACCAGATCGGCTGCCAATGCGCTCGATATAAATCCGCCGCCCGGCAGCAGGCCGCTCAATGCAAGGCCGCCCAGACCATAGCCGGTTTTCAGTAGAAAGTCCCTACGGGATTGATTTTTCATTTATTTATCCTCTTCAACTATTCATTAAAACCGGTAGATGAACTCATTCGAGTTAGCAACCGTATGCACCAAGTCAACAAAAGCCGCGGCGCGTATAGGATCCAATTTCTGATCGCTCTTTAAGCCGGTTGGAATGCTGACCGCGAATTTACCTTCCGCTGTTTTTTCCCTGACAATCTTTTCGTGACTATTCAAAAACTTTTGCAGGGTCTCTTTTTCATTGCCTGTCGCTTTGCGGGCGAACAATATTTGATAAAGCCTGTCCAGTTGCGCGGTTTCATCGTTACCGGCCTCGTTAATGACCCGGCCGGCCAATGCTTGCGACCATCCGAACACTACATCGCTATTGATCAAGGCCAGCGACTGCAACGGCGAGGTCGTTACTTCGCGCTTGCTGTGCGCTTCCTGAGCGGAAGCCATGTTGAAAGTCTCCAGCAATGGATAAGGCACACTGCGGCGAGTAAAAACATACAAACTGCGGCGGTTCTGGTCATGAACGTCCTTGGATACTTCCCATTGATTGCCGGCGCCCAAGTTGGCAGGCACAGGCGGAAATACACTCGGTCCGCCGACCTGTTCCTCAAGTTTTCCCGAAGCGACCAGCAACGAATCGCGAATCTGCTCGGCTTCCAGGCGTTTGCGAGGGAATACGGCCAGCAGCTTGTTTTCAGGGTCGGCTTTGGCGACATCTTCGCGGTGAGCCGATGACTGGCGATAAGTGCCGGACAGCAGGATGTCGCGGTGCAACTTCTTGACGCTCCAGCCGTTTTTGACGAAATTGTCGGCCAGGTAATCCAGTAGCTCCGGATTAGTCGGCTTTTGTCCGGCTTTGCCGAAATCGCTGACCGTTTCGACGATGCCGCGTCCGAAATATTCCTCCCAAACCCGGTTGACGAATACACGCGCAGTCAATGGGTTATTCGCGCTGGCTATCCAGTTCGCCAGAGCGGTTCTCCGGCCCGATGAAAACGCGGTCGGCTTGATGTCCGGTTTCTCGTCGGTGATGGCCTCGGGGAACGCCGGTTGCACTTGTTCCAACGGCCGCTCATGGTCGCCGCCGAAGAATACGTAACTGGGCGGCGCATCGGGATGGCCAAGCTCGGTCATCGCGGAAATTTCAGCCGAGCTGTTTTTAGGCTTGAGGTCGTTAAACTTCTTCAACTCTTCGCTCAACTTGTCATACTGCTCCCACTTTGCGACGATTTCCGGACTGTAGTCCTTATCGTTGCCCTTGCTCTCCGCCGCATCCCTCAGGAAAGCCGCCAGACTGGCTTGGTCCGTTACATGCGCCAAGCGATGATTCACCCAACGGTCCTGGGCATTCCACTCGCTCTTCGGTTTGAATATCGCTTCCCGGCTATCGGTCAAGTAACGTTCTTTATGATGCTTTTCGGCCTTATCCCTGACTGAATCGATGATCGCTTTTTGCTTGTCGCGGATATCCTTGGTCGCTTCTTCCCACTTCGCCAAGGCTGCCTCATATTTACGTTCCACCTCGCCTTTTTTGGCGACCGGAATATTGTCAACGGGCGCTACGTTGGCGAAGAACGATTGCAGCGAGAAATAATCTTTTTGGCTGATCTTGTCGAACTTGTGGTTGTGGCATCTGGCGCACTCGACCGTTTGTCCTAAAAACACCTTGCCGACCGTATCGGTGATGTCGGTCGTGATTTGATATTTTCTTTGGATCAAGTCGCGGGAGTTATGATTGTCCGGGAAATGCGCCATGTAGCCGGTCGCAATCAACGCTTCCTGATTGTCCGGCCATAACTCGTCGCCGGCCAACTGTTCCTGGATGAAGCGGGAGTAAGGCTTATCCTGGTTGAACGCGTTGATCACGTAGTCGCGGTAACGCCACATGTTCGGGCGGGTATTGTCGTTCTGGAAACCGGTGCTGTCCGCATAGCGCGCCAAGTCCAACCAGCGGCGGGCTTGGCGTTCGCCGTATTTCGGCGACGCCAGCAGACGGTCCGCGAGCTTTTCGTAAGCATCCGGCGAAGTGTCGTTGACAAAATTAGCGACTTCGTCAGGCGTCGGAATCACGCCCCAAGCGTCCAGCGTCGCGCGGCGCACAAACGCGGCGCGGTCGGCGTCGGGCGACGGCGTCAGGCCTTTTGCTTCCAAAGGCGCCAGCACGAACGCATCGATCGGGTTACGAACCCAACTTTTGTTATTAACCGCCGGCTGCTCGGGCGCTTTGATCGGTTGATAGGACCAGAGTTTCGATTTTGTAGCCGGTGCGCCGGCGTCGGCTGCCGGTGCTTTATTGTCCGTTGTCGTTGCTTGCGCGACTTGAGGCGCTTTCTCAGCCTCCGTCGCTTTGACCTCGGCAGCCGCTTGCTTGTTGTCTGCCGTTCCCGTTTGCGCGCCGATTACGCCAACCGGACTGTTGAACAGGTCCACAGCCGCTCCGGCTTCTCCAGCCATTGCGCCGGCAAGCCCCCACATAACGGCGAGATATAATTTACTTTTCATTAACATCCTCCAAAAATAAAAGCGTTCCCGGTCTTTGCCGGCATCGCTTTATCAAATAATTACTTTTGTTCCGCCGCCGGCTTAGGCGCGGGAATTTCTATTTTGGCCAGCTTGCCGCCCTCTTCTTCATAGTTTTGCGCACCTACCGCACCAACCACATGAAAACCTTTAGCGGCGAGCAAATCGGCTGTAGCGCCGGCGCGGCCGGCATGATTCGACACCGTAACAATGTTTCTATCTTTCGGAATGAAGGCTAAAGCGTTCTCTATTTCTTTAGACTGGACGCTGAAATAAAACGGGAAGCCGCCTATCTTGGTCAGCTCGTCAGGGCGGCGCACATCGATAATCAGCAACTGCTCGGGCTTGGCCAGCAAGGCATCGAATTGAGCGCGGTTAAGTTTTGGAGTTTTGTATTTGTATTCTTTGGCAGCAGCCGGAGCATCGGCTTTTTTCTCATGGTCATGAGCCGCCCCGAATGCGACAGGGGTAGCCAGGATCATCATAAGTAACATCAGGTTGGTGCGTTTTTTCATGGTTATTTCTCTTTAATTTAAGTAGCGATAAGCGCATAGACCGCGAATAATCGCGATACATTCAAGTAGGTATATGCAGCTACCGTACCAATACCGTGACAACTTCCATATATTTGCGCCAAACAGCCGCAGACTCATCTAATACATTGATAAGTAAAATGATTATTTATCGCCTATAGCCATCGGCGACATTGTTTGAATAGTTAGGGATGTGAATACCATCCTACCTTGCTGAAAAATCAGCAGCCCAGCACCAGACTGTGTTCTCAGGTAAACAGGTAGCAGCAGAGGCAAACAGGGAAGCAATAAGGATCAGTTGGAACACGCTGGACGGTAAATCTAAAAAACCAGTTACACCGGTTCCCAAGATATTGCTTCCATAGCGCCGTCGTTGATTATTCTTAAATGGACTTGATTGTTCGTTTCGACGTGCGCTCTCATCGTTATCGCATCTTGAAATAGGCGGAGGCCGGGTATTTCCTGCTCTCGATATTATTGAGCATGGTGCGATTTAGACCTTCCAGGTTTTACGACTGCCATGGATGGCGGCCGAGACTGCTCCCGGCAGTCCTCGGCATTTCCTCCATCCATGGAAGTCAGAAGTGCTGGAGCCGCCGGGAGCGGCTCCAGTAAAAACCTGGAAGGTCTGCATAGCAGAATTTTTGTGTATAACGATCAGCGCTGCATTCCCGCGCAATACGGGAATGCAATAAGAAGAGAAATAAAGTCGGGCTATTGCCGAGAAATAGGAGGAGTAAATCTAACTGATTTTTTCTGGCCTGTATTATTCCTTAATACGCGTCAAATCATGGCAGCCTTTGCAAGACTCGCCGACTTTGCCGAACTGGGCTTTGATCGCATTGATATCGCCGGTTGCCGCGACTTTCGCCAATTCGTTTGCCGCTTCGTTAAAGGTATTGGCCGCAACCGTCACTTCCGCTTTTTTCTGGAAAAACTCCGGTTTCAGACGGGTTTGCTTCCAGCCCACGCCTTGGTCGGTACCTTCTCCGTATAACGCGCCCAATCCGGAATTGGCCACTGCGGCAATCGCATTGGCCGCCGCGGCGACAGCGTCTTTGTTAAAAGTCTCGGGATGATCCACGACCTGACTTTTGATCTTCCCTACATTCCAGGCCGCAAAAGAATAAGCCGATTGGCGAAACCGGATCTGTTCTTCAATCGGTCCGGCTATGGCCGCCGTGGCCGATGCAGTCAGCAGTAAAGTAAGCGCAATTTTTCTGTTCATTGTTTTCAGTTCCTGTGTGTTGTAAAAATTGAGTGGTTAAAAACCGGGATCGGCTTGTGTGGCTTGCGCAGTCTGTTCATAGCTTTCGGCCGGATGCAAATACGCTATGCCGCCGGTAACGCCCCAGACAACGGTGCACGAAATAATCAACGATAGAATAAGACCGACGGCGCCAACGCCTCTAACAGGCCTGCCCGTCAACGATGCGGCCACTGTTTTGGGAACCTGCTTTTTACCGGTCAGCATCGGCACGACAAGATTGGTCTTTTTAACCCAGCGGTAAAAAATAATCGCGACAACATGCAATACGATAAATCCGACCAACAAGTCGAATATCGTATTGTGCAAACCGGTCAAACGGTCGCTTAAAGATTTATCGACAAAATTGAACAACGGCCCGACAAAGGCAATATCGTCGTTCGCAAACAGGCCGGTACCGACCTGCGCAGCCACCACAGCCAGCAACGCAAACACCGACAATGCGCCCAACGGGTTATGCCCGATGCCGTGCCAGCGGCCTTTAAAGTAGGCAAGAAGCTTCGACGGCGTAGGAAAAAACGTTAAAAACCGGGCATGCGTCGAACCGACGAAGCCCCAAAGAACGCGGAAAACCAGCAATCCCAAAATAAAAATGCCGATGCGGCCGTGCCAGTCAATCAGCGAACCGCCGATTTTTGCGGTAATGTAAGCGGCTGCGACGGCAACTGCCAGCAGCCAGTGAAACAGCCTGAGCGGCAAATCCCAAATATGGATAGTTACTTTCATGTTGGTTCCCCCGTTATGAGTACCGGATTTGATTACTTATGCAATCGCGCTCCGGGTAGCCTAAAAATCTTAAAAAGGCAGGAAATTAATCCCTGTCATTCCTGCCGAAAGCGGTCCTTCAATAGCGAATCGGAGAATTGCGACCGCAACGCCTGCCGGTTTTGCCGGCTCCAACACACTGGACTTGATCACGCCGACGCCGCCGCCCGGCGTTGCTTTAGCCGGTTAATTCGCTTCCTTGTTGAGATTGCAGAGTCCGTTGCTATCTCCTTATTTTTTGCCGCACGGCACGCCCTACGGCAATAGCTACTAGCTACGCAAATGCCGGTTGAAAAAAGCTATCGTGCGCTGCCATGCCAACTTTGCCGCCGCCTCGTCGTAACGCGGCGTGGTATCGTTGTTAAAACCGTGCTGTACGCCCGGATAAACGTAAGCTTCGTAGTTAATGCCCGAAGCTTTTAAAGCGCTCTCGTAAGCAGGCCAGCCCGCGTTAATACGTTCATCCTCCGAGGCGTAATGCAGCAACAGCGGCGCTTTGATTTTTGCGGTCTCTTCCGCTGTCGGCTGGCTGCCGTAGAACGGTACCGCAGCGGCCAAACCGGGAAGTTGCGTCGCCAGGTAATTGGCGATACCGCCGCCGTAGCAAAAACCGACGACGCCGACTTTGCCGTTGCCTTCCGGCAGGTTCTTCAGCACGTCGGCCGCGGCGATAAAGTCGGCGCGGGTTTTGGTTTGATCGAGCGTTTTGAACAGTTCGCGCGCTTTGTCCTCGTCGCCCGGATAGCCGCCCAGCGGGAACAGCGCATCGGGTGCGAACGCGATGAAATTATCCAGCGCGATGCGCCGGGCAATGTCTTCAATATGCGGATTCAGGCCCCGGTTTTCATGCACGACCAGCACGGTCGGCAATTTGCCGGTAAATTGCGCGGGTTTAACCAGGTAGCCGCGAATCTTGCCGTAACCGGAAGGCGAGGGATATTCGACGTATTGCGCCGTCAACCGGGTGTCGGTCGGCGCGATTTGCTGGGCTTGGGCAAAACGCGGATTCAAGGCTTCGAGCAAGCCTTCGGCAGTCAGGCCGAGCAATGTAAATTTTGCGGCCGAAGCCAAAAAGCCGCGGCGCGATATGTCGCCGTGAACGTATTTATCGAAGAGTTTCAGAACTTCGGGATCGAAGTCTTTTGCTGTTTTGCGTGTCATGGTTTTTGCCTCATTGTCCTCGTTAAACCATCGTTGCCACGTGTGCGTAGAAACGAGTGCAAGCTAGACCTTCCAGGTTTTGAAAACCTGGAAGGTCTGTATCCTATTTCGCCCGCCCTTTGTAGCCTTGGGCAAGCAACGGTATTTTGTAAGCCGCACCGCGCCCTACCGCGAACAACGTCTTTTTGTCGGTGCCGGCAAACGCGATGTTCTGCGGTTTCTTAGGCAACACGATCACGCCTAACGCTTCACCTTTCGGGCTAAAAACTTCAATCCCGGCATTCGATGCGACATACAGCCTGTCGCTATCGTCTATCGCCAGACCGTCCGCGCCGCTGGACCAGCCGTTTTCATCCTGTTTCCAGCCATCCAGCTTGGCGAAGTTGCGCCGGTTCGAGATCGAGCCGTCTGCGGCAATGTCATAAGCCAAAATGTTCTCGCCCAGCGTATTGGCCACATACAGCACGGTCTCGTCTTTATTCAACTGGATACCGTTAGGCCGTTCAATATCGTTAACCAGGCGTTTCAATTCCCCGGTTGGCGAAATATAAAAAACACCCGGATGCGATGGCGGCGGATTGGGATTTTCCTTGGTCGGACGGGTGCCGCTGTCGGTAAAGTAAATCGCGCCGCTCTTATGCAACACAACATCGTTAGGCCGTTGAAAGCCAACGCCTTCGAAATTCTCGGCGAAGGTTTTTTGCTTGTCGGCCGGATAGACGATGCCGACCTGCGGTTTCAGCGTTTGCACGGCGATAAGCTCGCCGTTGGCGTTCAAGGCCAGGCCGTTAGCGCCGTTGGAGTTTTCCAGGAACGTTGAAACGGTGTTATCCGGTGCAATACGGGTAATCCGGTTGTCGTTGGTTTCGGTAAACAGCAGGCTGCCGTCCGTATAACCGATAGGTCCTTCGGTGCCTTTGAAACCGTCCTTGATCAGTTCGATGATTACGCCGCCGGCCGCTACGCCCGGAATGGCCGGCGTGACCGGATCGTCCGCGGCCTGGACCGACGCGGCGAAGGCTAATGCGCCCAGCGCGGAAAATAGTTTGCGATGTGAAATGCTAGATGACATGGTGTTCTCCAATAAAATTCAGTTAAAACTTGGCCCTGAAATGCACGCCGTAATAACGCGCTTCGCCATAAGTTCCGGTAGCGGTACCTGTGCCGGAATATGATCCGGCATTGGTCAAATAAATCGTGTCGAAGATATTTCTGCCCACAAAATCCAGGTTGTACTGACCGTTTTTGGTGCCGATGCCGATACCGCCATCGGTAACGTGATAGGCATCTTGTTTGCCTTGATACGATAAGCTGGCGTTATAGTTGGCGGCCGATTTATAACTGTCGACCAAGAATGCATGCCACTGTAGGCCGTGATCGTTAAACTTGCCGAAACCGAGCGGCACTTTGTAGTCCAGTCCGTAGTTAGCGGTAAACTGCGGCGCATTAGGCAAGGTCAGGCCGGTTTGGTCGCAAGCTCCCGAGTTATTGGCTTCCGGCGGACACGGCGCATCTTTAAAGTCGGTATAAACGGCATGATTGAACGAGCCGTTCAGGAACAGGTTCAAACCCTTGGCCGCATCCCAACTGGTCTCCAACTCCACGCCGCGCAGTTGGATGCCTTTCACGTTGCCGAGCGTGGTCCTGAACAGGCCGGGCCTGGTTTCGTCGGGCACAGACAACTGCGATTGGAAGCCTTTAATATCGGTGTTGTAAAGATTCACGTTGACGGCCAGTTGTTTGTTGAACCAGGTACTCTTAAGCCCTAATTCATAATCCATCACGTCTTCAGGATCGACATTCTCCTTGGCCCCGGTATTGGCATTGAATTGCGCTGCGCCGGACTTTTGCCCGCCGGACACCGAGAAATAGGCCATCACGTCCTTGGTGATTTTATAGCTGGGATTGACCAGCCAGTTTTGCGAGTTTTGGTCGAAGCCTTGGGTAGCGGAATTCCAATTAACGCCGACCCTGCTGTTTCGAATCGCTAACGCATCGGTCAGGTTCTGGCCGCTTAAGCCGGATAAATCCGAGCCGCCGAAAGAACGGTGATAGCCGCTGTTTTCGCGATGCTCAAAGGTATCGCGTAAACCTAATGTTAACGTCGCGGCCTTGGTAAGGTGCCAATTGACCTGTCCGTAAGCTGCAAAGCTATTGGTTACCGGGTTCAGGTAAGCCTCATCCATGACGCCGCGTAGCGATTGCCGTAACGCTTCCCGGCCCGCCGCCGTCGCATTCAAGCGGTTGTATTGGGCATTGCTGGCGTAGAAAGCCCCGGCGTCGTTGCCGTACAGATTCTGGCTTAAGGTATTCGCCTCGCTATGTAGCGCGAATAATCCGCCCTGGTAATCAATCACGCCCGGCTCTTGCGAAGCGAAGCGGAGTTCTTGCGACCATTGCTGGTTCTTTACCGTCACGCCGCCGATCTGCATGATGTCCGCCGTTGACCGGTCGCCGTCATGATGCGGTTCGAATAGCGCATACTTATAGGCGGTAACCGAGGTAAATTTATGACCGAGCGCCCCCCAGTTGAGCTCATTGGAAACGCTTTGCTGATCGGCCCGCGATACTTGTTTATTGTCCTGGGCGACTTTACGCGGATCGCCCAGCACAGTGAGTGGTTGCCCGGAGTTGCGCAGGTCGTCGAACCAGTTACGCGCCAAGCGTGTACTATAGGTTGTACCGCGCGACGTGCCGTCGGCAAAAGTCGCAGGGTCGTCAAGGTTCGGGTTGACGCTCATGCTTTGCGTGGCTGAGGATCGCTCCAGGATCAATCGTGAAGACACATTGTCATTCGGCGTCAGTAAAAACTGGAGCCGTCCTCCGAACGCGTTGGTCTCCTGCAACTTGCCGGTGGTGATCGGTGAGTCGAGGTTGGCAACAAAACCGTCGCGCTTATCGATAAAAACGGAACCGCGGTAAGCGAGCAAGCCGGGCAGCACGGTGCCGGTCGCGCCAACTTTACCCTGCAACGAATCGCGATTACCGGCAAAGCCGTCGACGTAATAACCGGACTTGAACGACGGCGCTTGCGTGACCACGTTGATCAAACCCAGGTTGCTGTTCTTGCCTTGCAAAGTACCTTGCGGCCCGCGCAATACTTCGACATGATCGATGTCGGCGTAGTTGGTCCAGGTCGACCCGACCCAGGTTGACCAAACGTTGTCGACCATCACGCCGACGCTGGACTCCATCGACTCGTTGCCGCTGTTCTTGCCCAGGCCGCGCAACGCGATACTGGTCTGGCGGGCGTTGGTCGCGGTCACGCCGAGGTTGGGCACGCGGCGGGCAAAATCCGACACGCTGACGATATTATCGCGCTTCATCTGCTCGCCGCTGATCACCGCAATCGGGATCGGCACTTCCTGGAGTTTTTCTTCCTTGCGGCGAGAAGTCACGACGACTTCCGACAGGTTTTTCGGCTCGTCGACGAACGATTTCTCTTCTTTTTTAGGCGGCTCGGCTGCTGCAACAGCTGCCGCCGGAGCTGGGGCGGCCTGCGTTGCCGCGTTAGCAGGCGTTCCGGCATTGCTATTGGAAACCGCTTGTTTAAGCTGCTCGTTTTCCCTCTTGGTTTCTCCCAGTTCCTTTCTGAGCCGCTCGACTTCCGCGGCCAAATCGCTGGAATCCTCCGCAAAGCCGTAGTCCGGCGCCAATAAGCAAGCGCCCGCAATAATCACCGCCGCGCCGTTTAGCGCAGCGCGATTGGATACTTTTGTTTCGCCAGCTACAGATCGGCCTTTAGTCTTGTTTGTTTTCAGCGATTTCAGGCTCTTACTTGCCGCTTTCCGCCGCTCTAAGCTGTTAATACTCATCTGATTACCTTTTTGAAAAATTAAGATCAGCCCTGATTTTTAAGGCAAAGCGTCCCTAGCCGGCCCGAAGGGCCGGTTTAAAATTTGTATCTGTGGTTGATTACTTGCCGGGGACGGTCAGCACCGCTAACTTGGTAATTCCTGACCGTTCTATCGATGACATCACTTTGGCGACTGTGCCGTATTGAACCGCGTCGTCGGCGTTTAAATTAAGCGCTATTTCGGGATCGGCAGCCTTGCGCGCCAGCAGTTCTTTCTCAAAAGACTCCAGCGCAATCTCGGTTTTGTCGATGAACACTTTGCCTTTCGCATCGACGCTGACGTAGACGGCTTCTTTTTCCTCGGGCGGCGCGGTTTCGGCGGTTTTCGGCAGATTGACATGCACCGCTTGGGTCAATAACGGCGCGGTGACGATGAACACCACCAACAGCACCAGCATCACGTCAACCAACGGCGTGACGTTGATTTCGCCCATTACATCGTCTTCGCCACCGCCGTCTTTCGTACTAATAGCCATTAGATTTGCACTCCTTCCGCCTGTAACTCATCGTGGCTGGCTTTAATTGCCGGCTTTTTCGCTACGGCACTGTTGGCGCGCGGTGCTGTCACCGGGCGTTTAATCAGGAACGAGGTTTTCAACGCCAGGTGAACGAAGTCGATTGCGAAGTCGTCCAAGGCCGCCCAGATCACCTTGTTCCTGCGGATGAAAAAGTTGTAACCGATCACCGCCGGAACCGCGACCGCAATACCGACCGCGGTTGCAATCAACGCCTCGCCGATAGGGCCGGCAACGACTTCCAGGCTGGCCGAGCCGGTTTTGCTGATGTTGGTCAACGCCCCCATGATGCCCCAGACCGTGCCGAACAAGCCGACGAAAGGCGAGATACTGCCGATCGTCGCCAGGATAGACAGGCCGCTTTCCAGTGCGCCGCGCTCTTTTTGCATTTGCTGGCGCAGGCGTCTATCCAACAGTTCCTGACGGTCGCCGGTATGCTCGAGATCGTGCGTCGTGGTGCCGCCGTCGGCTTCAATCAAGGTTGTGAAGCCGACATCGGCTACCCTGGCCGCAGGCCCTTTGTTGTCTGTCAATGCCGCAGCAGCTTGAAAATCCTGGGCGCCCCAAAACTTCTTGCTGTAGATCCGGTTGTGATGGGCAATCCGCAGATGTTGTATGCCTTTGATCAGGATCAAAGCCCAAGTCGCGACCGAAAACGCGATCAAGACCCATAACGTACCGTCGACGATCAGCGCCGAAGTAATTTCATGGCCGCCGGAAGCCGCATCAGTGGCGGCCGGCGCTATATTAGCGGCGGCCGATGCAGCCCCGCTGGCCGCTCCGGCAATATCGGCACCCGGAACGGGTGTTTGGCTGGCTGCCTGGGAAATTCCCGCAGCCGCAGATGTTGTGTCTGTCATAAATAAATCCTCAACTTTGTAAATTAAAAGAGATGGGAACCGTTACCCAACCGTCGATCGGCGTGGTTCCACGCATTGCCGGCACAAACGACCATTGCTTGACCGTCCTGACCGCTTCGGCGTCCAATACGTCTTGGCCGCTGGATTTGACGACGGAAACGCTGTCGGGTTTGCCGTTCGCCAGCACATGTACCTTCATCAGCACCTTGCCTTCCCAGCCGCGCTCCATCGCCACGTCCGGATAAACCGGCGGCGGGTTATCCAAATAACCGGCGCCGGCGTGCGGCTCGGTAACCTTTTCTTCCACTTTCGGCGGCGCGGGCGGCGCCGATACGACCGGAGCATCGGCTTGCACCGCGGTCGGCGTCGGCGTAACTATTGGCGGCGGCTCAACCTTTGGCGCCGGTTTCGGCTGTACTTTGGGCTTAGGCGGCTTGTTGATCGCAACCACTTTCGGCGGCGGAGGCGGCTGGACCACGGCAGGCTTCGGCGGTTGCGGCCGGGCAAAGGTGATCTGCACCTTGGACGGCGGCTTAACCGGCTCCGCCAATTGTTCTTTTTCAACCGATGCGTGTTTGAAATGATCGACAACGGCGGAATGCACCAACAGCGACAACACAACCAGCAACAAATAATCAATGGCCTTGCTGTCGCGATGATCGACGCTGTGCCTGAAATTCTCCAATGCCCCGGCAGCCGATGAAATGGACAAAGTCTCAATCAGCCGGCCAATATCCTGGTTGATCGGAACAACATCGGCTCTTTTTCTCTCAGGTGCGAGAGTTGCCGATTCAAATTTATCAAAAGCCACTAAAGGACTATTCATGCGAGATCTCCCGTTGCTTAAAAAAACGCCGGATCCTGTTTGTTCATGGATGAATCGAAAGGAGTAGCTGACTTTCGACCGGCTTTAGTTGATACTGTCGTTATGACTAGAGCATGTTCCATGCCATATCTGGACAGACTTGCAGAACAAGGAAAAATCGCGCACTCAACACCCCTAAGTTATTGTGTTTAAATAACTTTAATTTCATGAACGGGTATTATGCGGATAGCTGGGCGATTAAAAGCCAGCGTTTTTTGAATTTTGCGTCTGCTTGTTCAGCATCAATTTCCGGAAACTATTGCTACTTATGTGTTTCCTGATCAACACTGCTAAAGTCTCGGCAGTTGAGAGAGCAAGCTGCAACTTTTATTCACTAAATACCGACGCCGGAGAGCACGATGCGCCTATCCCCCCTGACAATTGCCTTATTCTTTTTACTGTTCATTGCCAAGGCCAATGCCGAAGATATGTCATACCTGCTCAACTCCACGCCGACGGCAAGAGCGGCAGCGCAAACTCGCTTCATGAAAACAAAGCTGAATCTCTCCCAGGATGATGTTGCGAAGGTTCAGGCGATCAACCAGCAATACGCGGAAAAAATAGAACCCATACTGAAAGGTTCAAGCATGGTCTTTTTTAAAATGCATGACATCAAAGCCATTTTGGAACAAAAGGATGACGACTTGCGCAATGTCCTGACACCCGGACAATTTGATGTTTACGCAAACGCCAAAGACGAGCTGAAGCAAGCTGTGCGGCAGGACTTGGGGCACTGATTTTGGTTATTGTGCAACATCTGACAGCCGGGCAGCGACTGTTGAGAACATTGCGCGCCAGACCTTCCAGGTTTTAAAAACCTGGAAGGTCTTCATACCGGCATGTTCTGTAAGTACTTGTATATAAAGATCAGTGTGGAAACGATACAATGACCAGCCGGCAGAAACCGAAATCCACCGTTTCATTGTTGAGCATGGTTCAATTGAAATTCTGCAGACATTGGCAAACCAACAATACAGTTTGCGTTTTATCGGCACTCACTTTTTCGACTTGAAAACAATTTTAATGACTGCAAAATGATCTATGAAACTCACCTTTACCAAAACCGTTTAGGAAACACCATGCAAATTGCCATTAACCTACCGAATGATTTTGTTAATTTCCAAACCGCCGCGGACATTGAAAAAGACATGCGCTTGAGCTATTCGCTGTGGCTGTTTAAAAATGCACGGGTGACGCTGGCTAAAGCGGCTGAACTGGCAGGACTGGATATTTATGATTTTATGACCGCTTGCAAACAGAACGAGGTGGCAGTCATTGACATCAGCAAGGAAGAATTGCTGGAAGAACTGGCGGGAATGAAGTCGCTATGATTCTGGTGGCGGATTGTTCCGCTCTGGTTGCGCTATCGGTTTGCGATAGTTTAAATTTACTGGAACAATTGTTTACGAGCATTGTTGTACCGGAAACTGTTTATAACGAAGCCACCCGGCCTGACAAGAAGCAAGCGCAACCCCTCAAAAACTTTTTGCAAGGCAAAGTGCGCCAAGTCAATCTGCAAGATTATGTGTTTTTGGATGCGTTTGCCGATGCCGGAGAAACCGAGGCGATGCTGCTTTATAAACAGCTGTCCGCCGACAAATTGCTGATTGATGACCGGCGCGGACGTAAAGTGGCTAAAATCAATCAAATCAGCACCATTGGTTCACTTGGTGTTCTACTTGCAGCCAAAGAAAAAGGTTTGATTGTGGAAATTGCGCCCTTGCTGAAACTAATCGAGCAATCGGATATTTATTTAAGCCCGAATCTGATTGCCACCGTTTTGGAATTGGCCGGGGAAAATCGCAATCGCTAATGCAACATCTGTTGTTAATAGTGATTGCGCTCCGACTGGAAAATTTATTTTTTAACTTTTTCTCTAGGTTTTGTCGGAATTAGCCAAAACCAATCACTCCACCGGCAATATCAAATAATCCGTCCACTTCACTTCGCCGCCGGCTTGTTCTTCGTTCGGCAGCATCGCTACATTCCAACCGCCGCCCAAGGCTTTGACCAGCAGCACCGAAGCCGCCAGTTGTTGGCCATGCAGCTGTACCGCGCTCTGCCGGTTGGACAGTGCGGCGGTTTGCGCGATGATGACGTTCAGGTAGCTGATGGTTCCGGCCTGATACTGATTGATCGTCAACTTCAGCGCCTGGTCGGCTGCTTCCACGGCCTTATCCTGCACCTGCTTCTCTTCCGCCAATATCCGCAACGCGGCCAGGTTGTCCTCCACTTCCTGGAAACCGGTCAGTACCGTTTGCCGGTATGCGGCGACGCTGGCGTCGAAACTGTCGATGGCCTGTTTGTACTGGGCGTTTTTCGCGCCGCCGTCGAATACCGTCAATGCCGCGCCGGCCGGACCCAGCGCCCAATAGCGGCTGGCCGCCTTGAACAGATTATCCAGTGTGGACGTTTGAAAGCCGTTGGTTACGGCCAGGTTCAAGCTCGGGTAATAAGCCGCTTTCGCTACGCCGATCTGGGCGTTGGCGGCGGCGATCTTGCGTTCGGCCGCGGCAATGTCGGGTCGCCGTTCCAGCAGTTCGGAAGGCAGGCTGAGCGGAATTGAAGGCGGCTGCACGTCCAGCGTCGAAGAGGTCAAAGATAGTTCAGCCGGGGGTTTGCCGATCAATACCGCAATCGCATGTTCGAGTTGCGCCCGCGCTACGCCGAGATTGATGGCCTGGGCGCGGACCGATTCCAGCTGGGTTTCCGCCTGCACGACGTCGCTCTTGGCCGCCACGCCGACCGCATAGCGGTTCTGGGTTATTTGCAGGGTTTTGCCGTAGACGGACACGATTTCATCCAGCATCGCTTTTTGTTCGTCCAATACTTTCATCTGGAAGTAATTCTGCGCCAATGCCGCCTGGCTGGATAGGCGCAAAGCCTGCAAAGTCGCCGCGCTGGCTTGGGCGTTGCCGGTGTTGGCTTCGACCTGGCGGCGAACGCTGCCCCATAAATCCGGCTCCCAAGCAATCGCGCCGGCAACGCCGAATAGATTCCTGACGCCGGACACCGCCACGCTTTGGCCGCTGGCTGCACGGAAGCGGTTAGTCGTGCCGGTCAGGTTGGCTATCGGGAAAAAAGCCGATTCCGCCGACTGCACCAGATGCTGGGCTTGGCGGTATTGCGCCTCGGCCTGGATGATCGACTGGTTCGCGGTCGCGACCTGCTCTTCCAGCTCATTCAGCTTGGAATCCTTGAAGATTTCCCACCATTTGCCGGACAAAACATTGTCCCGGGGCTGGGCCTGTTTCCAACCTTTGCTTTCCTTAAACTCCGTTGCAACAGGCGCTTCCGGCCGGACGTAATCGGGACCTACCGTGCAACCGGCCAATTGCGCGGTCAGCAATGAACAAATCAGGGGGCGTGTAATGCGAACTGTCATGTAAGTCTCAAACATAAGTAGCTAATAAAAATTTTAAAATTCACCACGAAGAGCACGAAGTTTACCCCGACTCCCAAGCTCCGGCTCTCGTCGTTATACACATCTCTACGTAGACCTGAAATCTGGCTGCTCCGTTGAGCATTGCGCGAGTTAGACCTTCCAGGTTTTGGAAACCTGGAAGGTCTGCTATCCGCGTATTTCCCGCCTAACGCAGATAAGGAACAGCATCTCGCGAAATATTTGTGTATAACGGCGAGAGCTCCGGCTTGGGAACGAGCAAAAATCCACCACGAAGATACGAAGCAACACGCCAGCCTTCTCGGGTTTATGTTTGTCCACGAAAAACACGAAAGACACGAAAACCCAATCGGATGCTGTGTTAGAAATTTTCGTGCTTTTTGTGTTTTTCGTGGACGAAATGCTCTTTCCTGAGTCATCGTAATCACCTAAGCAACTCTATCCGCGTCGGAAGCCGCGCGGTTAAACAAGCGCCGGCCAATCCACAGCCGGAAACGCTCCAGGTAAAGATAAACAACCGGCGTCGTGTACAGCGTCAGCATTTGGCTGAAGATCAGGCCGCCGACAATCGAAATGCCCAGCGGCTGACGCAGCTCGGCGCCGTACCCGCTGCCCAACGCCAACGGCAACGCGCCGAACAACGCGGCCAGCGTGGTCATCATGATCGGCCTAAAGCGCAGCAGACAGGCCTGGAAAATCGCCTCGCGGGAATCCAGGCCGTGCTCGCGTTCGGCGAACAACGCAAAGTCGATCATCATGATCGCGTTCTTCTTGACGATACCAATCAGCAATATCACGCCGATCAACGCAATAATGCTGAATTCGCTGCCGCAAACCATCAATGCCAGCAACGCGCCGACGCCGGCCGACGGCAGCGTCGACAGGATGGTCAGCGGGTGGATGTAACTTTCGTACAATACGCCGAGCACGATGTAGATGCTGACCAACGCGGCCAGTATCAGCCACGGCTGGTTGCGCAACGATTCCTGAAAGGCTTTGGCCGAGCCCTGGAAGCTGCCTTGAACGGCATTCGGCACGCCGATGTCGCGCATGGTTTTTTCGATTAGTTGGGTCGCGGTCGACAACGCAATGCCGGGCTTCAAGTTAAACGACAACGAAGCCGCGGCAAACTGGCCTTGATGATTGACCGACAACGGCGTGCTGGTCGGCGCAAAACTGGCCAATGCCGACAGCGGCACCTGTAGCGCGCCGGGCTGTTCGCCGGTCGGCAAGCGCTTGGCCGGTACGCTGATATAAACCTGGTTCAAGGCTTCCGGGCTTTGCCAATATTCGGGCGCCAACTCCATCACGACCCGGTACTGGTTCAGCGGATTGTAAATGACCGATACCTGGCGCTGCCCGAACGCATCGTTCAGGCTGGAGTCGATCATCGCCTGGCTGATGCCGAAGCGCGACGCCTTATCCCTATCGACAACCAAACCGATCTGCTGGCCTTTGTCCTGCTGGCTGGTGCTGACGTCGCTCAACTCCGGCAGCTTGGACAGTGCGGCGACCACTTTCGGCATCCATTCCCGAAGCAGGCCCAGATCGTCGGATTGCAACGCATAGTCATACGAGCCGAACGACGGCCTGCCGCCGATACGCAGTTCCTGCGCCGGAAACATATGCAGATCGGCGCCCGGAATGCGCTTGACCTTGTCTCGCAAGCGGTGCATCACCTGCTCAATCGGATCGCGTTCACTGTGCGGCTTCAGCACGATAAACACTCTTGCGCTGTTGGCCCCTGCCCCGCCGCCGCCAAACCCGGCCATATTGCTGACGGCCGGGTCCGTCATCAACAGCTCGGAATACTCGGAAAGCTTTTTCTGCAAAGACCAAAAAGAAGTGCCTTGATCGGTTTGAATTTCACCGAGCAATCTGCCGCCGTCCTGGGTTGGGAAAAAACCTTTGTCGATCACCGTGTACAGATAAATATTCAGGCCTATCGTGCCGAGCAAAATCAGCATCATGATCCGGCTGTGGCGCAGCGCCCAACGCAACGAACTTTCGTAAGCCGCTTGCAAGCGCTCAAATGCCCAACCTATGCCTTGATAAATGGGGCCGTGCCGGGGACTTTCGTTACCCAGCCAGCGCGCGCACAGCATCGGCGTGACCGTCAGCGAAATCAGCAGCGACACCAATACCGCTGCCGACAGCGTCACCGCAAACTCCCTGAACAAACGGCCGACCACGCCGCCCATCAATAAGATCGGCAGGAACACAGCGACCAGCGACACGCTCATCGCCAATACCGTAAAACCGACTTCGTTGGCCGCCAATAATGCGGCCTTAAACGGCGGCACGCCTTTCTCGATATGGCGGTTGGTGTTTTCCAGGACCACAATCGCGTCATCGACGACAAAGCCGGTCGAAATAGTCAACGCCATCAAGGTCAGGTTGTTCAGGCTGTAATTCAAGAAATACATCGC
The DNA here is from genome assembly GCF_003994235.2 of Candidatus Methylobacter oryzae. Lineage (GTDB taxonomy): Bacteria > Pseudomonadota > Gammaproteobacteria > Methylococcales > Methylomonadaceae > Methylobacter_A > Methylobacter_A oryzae. Next base: position 28,402 of record NZ_RYFG02000019.1, on the reverse strand, counting down.
CGCGCAAGCGCCCAGCAATGAAGCAGGCACCGCGATAACCGGCACCAACGTCGAGCGGAAATTCCGCAAGAACACCAGCACGACCAGAATCACCAAGCCAATCGCAATCAATAGACTGTGTTCGACTTCGGCAATTGAAGCGCGAATCGTCAACGATCTATCGACCACGACCGATAAGTCGATCGTACTGGGAATGACCGCGCGCAATTCCGGCAACATGGCCTGGACCTGGTCGACAGTCTGGATCACGTTCGCGAGCGGCTGCTTCCTGATAATCATCAACACCGAAGGCTTGCCGTTTTTCAGGCCGGTATTGCGCAAATCCTCGACCGAATCGACGACCTCGCCGAGATCGGAAATCCTGATCGGCGCGCCGTTGCGGTAACTGACGATCAGCGGGCGGTAATCCTCGGCTTTACGGGCTTGGTCGTTGGCCTGGATCTGCCAGCGTTGCGAACCGTTTTCCATAACTCCTTTCGGCTGCGTGGTATTGGTCTGGGTAATCGTGTTCCTGACATCCTCCAGGCCGACGCCGTATTTAGTCAACGCGTTCGGATTCAACTCGACCCGCACGGCCGGCAACGCGCCGCCGCCGACCTGCACCATGCCGACGCCCGGAATCTGCGATATTTTCTGCGCCAGTATCGTCGAAGCGACATCGTACATCTGGCCGCGGTCGAGCGTTTCGGAAGTCAGCGCCAAGATCAGGACCGGCGAGTCGGACGGATTGTCGCGCCGGTAGCTGGGACGGTTCGGCATGCCGCTGGGCAGCAGGCTGGCGGCTGCATTGATTGCGGCCTGCACGTCGCGGCTGGCGCCGTTGATGTCGCGGTCCAAATCGAATTGCAGCGTTATCTGCGTCGATCCCTGCGAACTGCCGGACGTCATTTCGGTAATGCCGGCGATACGCCCCAAGGCCCGCTCCAGCGGCGTGGCAACCGTCGCGGCCATCGTTTCGGCGCTGGCTCCGGGTAACTGGGCCTGCACATTAATCGTCGGGAAGTCCACCTGCGGCAGCGACGATACCGGCAGGTTCAGGAAAGCCAGGATGCCGGCCAAAACAATCGCTACCGTCAATAGCGTCGTCGCGACAGGGCGGTAGATAAACAGCGCCGACAGCTTCATAGTTTTTTGTCCGCGAAAGACACGAAAAGCACGAAAATTCCGCTCAACGATCCGAGCGTAACGGAGGGGATAAAACCCGGCCGGCATTGCGCACGAAAATCCGGCCAAACGGTTTTTCGGGGTTTTCGTGCTTTTCGTGGACAAATTAAGACTTTTAAATTCATCACAAGCTTCCGTCGCTCTCAGCCGGATTCAGGCCAAGCCAGCCCGACACGCGCCGGGCCAGCCCGTCCATCCACAAATAAATCACCGGCGTGGTATACAGCGTCAATAGCTGGCTCAACAGCAAGCCGCCGACCATCGTGATGCCCAACGGATGGCGCAACTCCGAGCCAACGCCGCTGCCGAGCATTAACGGCAACGCGCCCAGCAACGCCGCCAACGTGGTCATCATAATCGGCCGAAAACGCAGCAAGCAGGCCTGGAAAATCGCGTCGTTAGGCGACATGCCCTGTTTGCGCTCGGCTTCCAACGCAAAATCGATCATCATGATCGCGTTCTTCTTGACGATGCCGATCAACAAAATGATGCCGATAATGCCGATAATGCCGAGGTCGCCGCCGGACACCATCAACGCCAACAGCGCGCCGACGCCGGCTGACGGCAGCGTCGACAGGATCGTGACCGGATGAATATAACTTTCATACAGCACGCCGAGCACGATATAGACGGTTACTATCGCCGCCAGGATCAGCCACAGCGTGTTGTTCAGCGAGGCTTTAAACGCCAGCGCCGCGCCCTGGTAACTGGTGCGGATGCTTAGCGGCAGGCCGATTTCCTGCTTGACGCGGTCGATCGCTTTGACCGCATCGCCGAGCGCCGCACCGGGCGCCAAGTTAAAAGACAGCGTCGCGACCGGGAACTGGTCGAGATGATTGATCGACAACGGCGTCGGCCGCTCCGAAATTTCAGCTATCTCCGAGAGCGGCACTTGCGTGCCGTTGCTGGACGGAATCCGCAAATCCTTCAGCGTCTCCGGCGTACTTTGGGCGGCCGGATCGACTTCAAGCACGACCCGGTACTGGTTGGACTGGGTAAAAATAGTCGAAACCAGCCGTTGTCCGTAAGCGCTGTACAATACATTATCGATCGCGGCGGTGCTGATGCCGAGCCGGCTGGCCGTGCTGCGGTCTATGTTCACATACACCTGCCGCCCCTGGTCCTGCACGTCGCTGGTTACATCGGCAAATTCCGGCTGACCGCCCAGCTCATCCACGAGCCGGTGCGTCCAGCGGTTTAATTCGTCCATATCCGGCGTTTCCAGCGTGAATTGATACTGCGTGCGGCTGACCCGGTTCTCCATCGTCAAATCCTGCACCGGCTGCAAATACAACGAAACGCCTGCTAGACCGGCCAGTTTGACTTTCAAGCGGGCGATGACTTCGACAGCGCTGACCGAACGTTGATCGTGCGGTTTCAGGTTAATCAGGAAGCGGCCGCTGTTCGGCGTGGTGTTGATGCCGTCGACGCCGATGAACGACGACAGGCTGTCGACGGCCGGATCCTCAAGAATCAGCTTGCCGAGCTGTTGCTGGTAATCGGCCATTGCCGAGAACGATACGTTTTGCGGCGCCTCGGAAACGCCCTGGATCGTGCCGGTGTCTTGTATCGGAAAAAAGCCTTTGGGAATGACGATATACAATGTCACCGTCAGCGCCACGGTCATGAAGAACACCAGCATCGTCAGCGCCTGCCGTTGCAATACCCATTGCAGGCTGCGGCCGTAGCGGGCGATTAAACCGGACAGCCAGTCGTCCGGATGTTCGGTATGTCCGCCCTGCTGATGCAGCAGTTTGGCGCACATCATCGGCGTCAACGTCAGCGACACGATGGCCGAAATCAGGATCGCGACCGCCAGCGTAATCGCAAATTCCCGGAACAAGCGTCCGACCACGTCGCTCATAAACAACAGCGGAATCAATACCGCGACCAGCGAAAAAGTCAGCGAGATAATCGTGAAACCGATTTGTTCGGAGCCTTTCAGCGCGGCTTTCAGCGGCGGTTCGCCGCGCTCGATATAGCGGGAGATATTTTCGATGACCACAATCGCGTCGTCGACGACGAAACCGGTCGCGATCGTCAGCGCCATCAAGGTCAGGTTATTGATGCTGAAACCGGCCAGATACATGACCGCAAACGTGCCGACCAGCGACAGCGGCACCGCAATGCCGGGAATGATCGTCGCCGGCACGTTGCGCAGGAACAGGAAAATCACCATCACGACCAGCGCAACCGCCAGCAGCAACTCGAACTGCACGTCGTGCACCGAAGCGCGTATCGTCACGGTGCGGTCTGTCAACGGCAGCGCCTCGACGTTAAGCGGCAACGACGCCTGCAATTTCGGCAACAGTTCCTTGATGCTATCGACGACCTCGATCACATTCGCGCCGGGCTGACGCTGGATATTGACGATCACCGCCGCGTTATCGTTGGCCCAGGCCGCCAAGCGCACGTTTTCGGCGCTGTCCACGACTTCGGCGACTTCGGACAGCACTACCGGCGCGCCGTTGCGGTAGGCAACAACCAGGTCTCGGTATTCGGCCGCCGAATGCAGCTGGTCGTTGCTGTCGATAATTGCCGAACGCATCGGCCCGTTGAACATGCCTTTCGGTTGATTGACATTGGCCGCAACAATGACCGTTCGCAAATCTTCAAGACTGAGGCCGTAGGCCGCCAGCGCTTTGTAATTGGCCTGAATCCGCACCGCAGGCCGCTGGCCGCCGCTGATGCCGACCAAACCGACGCCCGGCAATTGCGCGATTTTCTGCGCCAGCCGGGTATCGACCAAATCTTCGACCTTGAACAACGGCAAGGATTTGGAACTGACCGCCAACGTCATGATCGGCGTATCGGCCGGATTGACCTTGCTGTAAATCGGCGCCTGCGGCAAATCCTTCGGTAAAAAGTTGCTGGCCGCGTTAATCGCCGCCTGCACGGTCTGCTCGGCAATGTCCAAATCCAGGTTTAAATTGAACTGCAACGTAATCACCGACGCGCCGCCGGTGCTGGTCGACGACATCTGCGTGAGTCCCGGCATCTGGCCGAACTGCCGTTCCAACGGCGAAGTAACGACCGAAGTCATCACTTCGGGACTCGCGCCCGGATACAAGGTCACTACCTGTATGGTCGGATAATCGACCTGCGGCAGCGCCGAAACCGGCAGCAAACGGTAAGCCAGCACACCGAGCAGCAGCATCGCCACCATCAGCAACGACGTCGCGACCGGCCGCAGGATGAACAGCCGGGATGGATTGAAATTCGACATATTAGGATTGGCTGGGGTCATATTTGTCTCGTTCCCACGCGCTGCGTGGGAATGCGGTCAAGGCGCGCTGCGCCGCGAGCCACGGTCACAACGTACCGAAATGCAGAGTGCATCAACATAGGACGCAGCGTGTCCCATATTGCATTCCCACGCAGCGCGTGGGAACGAGAGCGGGCATGGTTCGCAGGGATCATAATCAAGGACGCTTATCTTTTTTTCGCGGCTTGTCTTCGGGCTTGGCCTGCATATTAGGATCGGCCGCCACGGCTTGGCCGTCTTTCTTCGCAATATCGACCTGGCTGCCTTCGTGAAGCCGGTCGACACCTTCCACCACGACCGTTTCGTCGGCGCCAAGATTGCTCAGCACTACGGTCTTGTCGTCTTCGGTCGGCCCTAGCGTGATGCGGCGCACCTGTACGGTAAGCTGCGGGTTGACCGCATAGACAAAAGCGCCTTGCGTGTCGTGCTGGATCGCGGCGCTGGAAACGAGGATCGCTCCGCGTAGCGTATCCAGGTGCATTTTGATATTGACGAATTGATTCGCGAACAGCGTGCGCTCGTTGTTGTCGAATTGCGCCTTCAATTTCAGCGTACCGGTGGTCGGATCGATCTGGTTGTCGAGCGCCAACAGCTTGCCTTCGGCCAGTTTGGTTTTCCCGGCTCTATCGTAGGCAGTGACGCTAACAGGCTCGTTAGTCCGCCAGCGCTGTATGACCGCTTGCACCTTGTCTTCGGGCAGCGTGAAAACCACAGTGATAGGCTGCATCTGGGTAATCACCACCAAGCCGTTGGTATCGTTCGCATGGACGATATTGCCCTGGTCTATCTGGCGCAATCCAACCCGCCCCGAAATCGGCGCAGTCAAGCGGGCATAGTTGAGCTGGAGTTTGGCGTTATTGACTTGGGCTTTATCCATTTCGACAACGCCGCGATATTGTTTGACTTGCGCCTCCTGGGTCACGGTCTGTTGGGCGGCAATCGAGTCCTGCTCCAGCAAGGTAAGGTAGCGGGCATGGTCTATCTCGGCATTTTTCAACAAGGCTTCGTCGCGCATCAACTGGCCTTCGGCCTGTTGTAACTGGACCTGGAACGGGCGCGGGTCGATTTCGGCCAATAAATCGCCTTCCTTGACCACCTGCCCTTCATTGAAAGCAACCTTCACCAGTTCGCCGTCAACCCTGGGCCGAACGGTCACGGTCCGCAATGCGGTAACTGTGCCCAGGCCGTCCAAGTACACCGGAAAATCGGCCTGAACGGCTGTTTCTATCGCCACGACGGCCGGCGAGTCGTCATCGTGCTGCTTACCGCCTTTTTTGCTCATTCCTGCGCCGCGTTTGGCGTCGGGCTTTGCCTCCGGCGACGACGGATGCCGGAAATAAAATACCGCGGCGATAACAACCAGCACAACCAGCGCAATAGACCATAACAAAGTCCGGGACCGGTTCGGGGATAATTCAGGACTATGGTTTTGACTCATACAAACACTTTACTCATTAGAGGCTTGGGAACGGATGGCGCGAATGCCGGCCAGAGAAAACTGCACGACATGCTCGGCAAACGCCTTAATGTCGCTTAAATCGCTGGGATGACTGCGAAACGGACGGGCGCCTTGCATATGCCTTAAACGCAGCAATTGAAAACATTGGCCCATGATGCTGGCATGGCAATATTGAATTTGTTGCTCGGTGACGGCGTGACCCAGGCATTCTTTCAATAACATGAACATTTGCATGCGTTGCGGGTTGATTTCCTTTTCCAGGATGTCGGCCAGCAACCGGGTCGGTTGCGCCATTTCCTTATGAATAATCGCGAACGAATAGGAGTTTTCGTCGCCGATACGGAGAACCAGCGATTTAATACGCCCGGCCAGCCGTTGTTCCGCCGAAGCATTGCCGCTCAAACCGCCGTCGGGCGGGTATAGAGTCAGCTCCCGGTTAAACGCAAAACGCCAGGATTCCAGATACAGCGTTTCCTTGTCGCGAAAATGATAATTGACAGAGGCAATATTGGCATTCGCCTGCCCGCAGATTTCGGCTATCGTCGCTTCCTGAAAACCTTTCTCGGCAAAGATTCGGCTGGCTGCGGTCAATAGCCGGATGCGGGTTTTTTCCGGCTTGGTTTGAAGATTGGACATGCAGGTAAATTGATTAAAACAGACGTATTAATTAGGTTTGATAATTGTAATTCAAATTTAAAATTTAAATACGTATTTAAAAATTTAGCAATGTTTATACCACTTTCCATGCTATTGTTTTTTGTCTGTTTTTTTGATGCGCGCCGTTTTTTACGTGTTTGAAAATCAACAATAGTTACGCAAGCGCTGCCCGTTGGCCAACACTATCGATTCCAGGATCAGGCAGGCCTATGAGTCAGTGGATCAGGACAAAAGCCTTGCACTTTCGCCCCGATCCGGGGGCCGTTTATTTGGCCGCTAGCGGTTGGCCAATGGCGGTACGCAGATCGGCCAGCGTGACCACGCGCGGACCGTGCAAGGCAGCAATCTGATTAACATCCAGTTTCAGGTTTTGGATATTCTGGTAAAGATTGACTGAATAGGGGTTAGCTTTTGCCGGCGGCGGCACGTTGGCGGCGGTAGGCGTATAAGCATCGGCTTCGACCAGGATTTTCTCTTTCGGCAGGTAGACTAATAAGAAAGCATCGTTGTGTCCGCTACCGGCGATAGAGTGAAGCTCAATAGTGCGTTTGCCGTCCGACAGCACGTGCTTGCCGGTAAAGCTTTCGAAATGCGCAGATTTATGCGATTTGGCCAAACGGTCGGGATTGATCGTGTGCGGCGCAGCCCAGACTTTTTCATAATAAGTCTGGTTCGGTTGCAGCGTTACGATGGTCGAGCCTTCATCGACGAATGTGCGCAAGCCGCCGGCATGATCGAAGTGAGCGTGCGTGTTGACCAGGTATTTGATCGGCTTGTTCGGAATGATCTCCTTGAGTTTGGCGATAACAGCCTGCGAGCGTTCTTCATTTTGCGGCGCTTCGACCAATACGATGTGGTCGCGCTGGTCGATCGCAACGCTGTGATGGCTGCCGCCGGTCAGGTAGTAAACGCCGTCGGCCAGTTTGTTGGGCGTTACGACCACCGCCGGCGCCTTGACGACTTGCTCGGGTACAGCAATATCGACTGCCGGGTTCGTTTTGACGTCCGCAACATTGATGTCCAACACCGAGTAGCCGCCCTGGCTGCGGACGATGTGGGCCGGAAACTGGATACCGCCGAAGTCTTTATAACCGTCGTAGCGAGTTTCGACCAGCGTATCGCCGAGCACCGGATTGTCGATCCAGGTCTGTACCCGTTCGAGCTGGTTGTTCGCGTTGATAGTGCCGATATAGCGATACTTACCGGCAATAGTGAACGATACCTCGGTGCCGCTGCCGACCGCTTTAGACTCGGCATGATTGACTTGCGCGGCTTTCAGGAAGCCTTGCGGGCTTGCCCAAATTTCCGCCTGGCGTTCTTCAACGGCAGCGGGTTGCGCGCTTGGCGCCGGGGCGGCGTTACCCGCAGCGGCCACGTTCCAGGCGGTATTGCCGCTGACGTATTGATCGACCTTTTGTTCAACCGGCGCAGGACGCAAGCGGCCGGGCTCGACGGTCTGGCTGCGGGTAATCTGCACCCGCGCGCTGGCGGTGTCGTAATTGATGTCGGCGGTAAAGTTCTTTACGTCGAACTGCGGCCAGGATAAGTCCGGGTTCGGCGCTTGCCCAAACTGGAACCAGCGCCCGCTGCCTGAAAATTCGATGGATTTGACGGTGTCGGCCCCGGAAGCCTCGGCTGCCGCCTGCAATCCCTGCGTTTGCAGCGAACTACAACCGGCCCCGGTCAATACGGCAGCCAAGCCCGCAACGGTATATATAGATCTATGCATGCAATCCTCTTGGTTTATCGGTAATGAAAATAACTGCAAAGCAAGAGGCGTACCAGCCGGTTTTGGGCTGGGCAAAGGCAGGTGGCGGCATTGCCGCCGCTAGTGATAAACCGTTTACCGCATTTGTTCGTGCTGGATATTCAGCAGGTTTTGCTGCTTCGCTGTATCCAAAGAAACAGCTTCATTGATTCGATCATTCCAGATCCAAGCATACGTTCTTCGTTAATGAACAGCGAACGCTTTTAAGTGCCGATGTTACGCAATGTCCACGAAAAGGAAGCAAAAGCGCGTGGGAACGAGACAACTTGGCATTTTCGTTAATCCCCAAGTTGGAGCTCATGCAATAGCCGGAGTGCAGGCTTTGCCTGCCGGTGCAAGCAAAGCTTGCACTTCTCAGCTGCGTATTCCTTTGGCTCTCGTCTCCGGGGAGTCCGTCACTGCGATTAAGTTAAGCACATCGACATCCCGTAGGAGCGGGGGGCCGCGCCCGCGATGATGGCGCTACAATTCTGCAATCATCGTGAAAATATCGCGGGCGCGGCCCCCCGCTCCTACAATGCTTAACTTAACGGCAGTTCTCAAGAGTGCGGAAACAATGCGGTTTAACTATTTTCGTGCCTTTCGTGTTTTTCGTGGACTACGCTTCTTGATCATCTATCAGTTAAACACATAAATTATCCGCCGGATGACTTACCGGAACTGCCAAGCCTGAAAAAACTGCTAATCTGCTCCAGCAGCGTGCTTTGTTGCTGCACCATCAGCCGGGCCAAGGATTCGCTATCCAGCTGTTGCTGCCAGTTATCGATACCGACGCGGCGGTGCGCCAAAAGATTACTGATCTCCACGGCGAGCTCGGGGCGTTTATCCAATATTTTTTGGAACGAGTTTTTATTCAGCCGATACGCTAAAACTTCGGATTGGGCAATAACCGTGGCGCTACGGGGGTCGCCGGTCATCAAGCCCATCTCGCCGAGAAAACAGCTGCCATGCGTTGTATCGATCAGCCGGCGTCCGCCATCCGGCAACTCCAGGAATATATCCGTAACGCCGCTGATAATAATATAAAGCCAATGCGCTACCTCGCCTTGATGCATCAGAATGTCGCCTTTGACAAAAGGCGCATAAACCAACTGTTCGGCAATTTCGGCTAGCTCATCGTCATGCAAGGTATTGAACAATTCCACCTGCTGCAACGCATCGATACGCTCTTTGAGCCGGCGCTGACGCTCGTTTTGCTCATATTGGTCGTCTTTATTGGTCAAGTGAATATGGTATTGCGGATACGACAAGCTGATTCCGGCACGCTGCAACGCGGCATAGATCCGTGCGCGCACTTCCGAGTCGGTGGCTTCATCGGCTTCAATATCGGTTAGCCAATAGCGCAAAGCGTAACGCGATGCGCTGGAGGTAAAATCCATCAACAGGCAATTCGCCGCAGGGGCATCGGCGACATTAGCTATATGTCCGTTGCGGATTGCATTTTGTGCGATATTGACGACCTTCCCGGCCAAATGATCGTAGCTAACATCGAAATAGACCCACCGGCGCCATTGCAACGGCTGGCCGCTACGGCGCCCGATCACGGAGAATTTGCCCTTCATCAACAAACTGTTAGGAATGACGATCGTTTCCCAATTGCGCGTTTCTATTGCCGTGTATCGCCAACGTATATCGCTGACCCGGCCGTTGACGTCGTCCACTTTAATCCAATCGCCGACTTTGATCGAGTTATCCAGTTGCAGGGCCAGACCGCCAAGGATATTGCCCAAGGTATCCTGCATCGAAAAAGCCAGCACCGCTGTCATAACCGCCGAGGTTGTAATGATGCCGGACAGATTCAGGCCGGCAGCGTGCAGATAGATCATCAGCCATGTGCAGTACCCTGCAAGCTCGGCCAAATCTTCAAGGATACGCAACAGATTAATACGGCATAGCGGCAGTACCAGCCGAAACAAGAACAAACCGAAAAGCCGGATTCCGGCCATTCCGCCGACAAAAACACTGGTCTTATGCAAGCCTCGCGCAAAAGGATCGACGTCCAGCGCAGCCAGCACAGCGCTAAGCAAAATACCGCTGAGCGCAATCGTTAAAAACAGTAATGTCGCTTTTACAGGTTTACGGTCTTGCGGACGCCAGCGCCATAACGAAACGGCAATAATCAGCGCAACGATAAGCAGCAGGCCGAACTGCTTGTTCTGCATCGCGAACGTATGAAAATCGTTCCAGGGAAACTCGGGCCGAGGCATTTAAAGTCCTTATTGGTTAAAACCGGATGATCCGTACTTAAAAACATCAAGTTCAACATTTTTTACCGGAAAATGCCACCCTGAAAAAAAACGCAGCGCTCAGGCGTGCCGTGGGATAGGTTGTAAGGCGCACGCGGCACGCCCTAGGGCAGGATGATTCCAACAAGCAGACCTTGCTGGTTTTTACTGGAGCCGCTCCCGGCGGCCAGCACTTCTGACCGCCATGGATGGAGAAAATGCCGAGGACTGCCGGGAGCAGTCTCGGCCGCCATCCATGACAGCCGCATAACCTGGAAGGCCTAACCGGCAACAGGCTTTTCCTTAGACTTGCCGTCCGCTTTTTGCTGAGCCTCCACCACGCTGACGATCTCGCCTTCGGCCAACAAATCCGACGGGCTGGCAACCAGCACGTCATTGGCCGCCACGCCTTCCAGAATTTCGACTTCGCGCCCAAAATCGCGGCCCAGTTTCACCGGGCGAAACGCGACGCGTTTTTCGGCATCGACAACAACGACGTGCGTACCTGCCTGATCGATAACCAATACATTGGCAGGCACAACCAGCGGACCGGCTTTGCTGCCGACCACGTTAATCGAGGCTTCCATATACGAACCGGGCAATAATTTCCCCTCTTTATTCGGCAGCGTAATATCTACCTGGCGCGAGCGATTAACCGGGTCCAAGGCGCCTGCAACATGTTCGACGCGGGCTGCCAGAGGCTTGCCCTGTGCGCCGGCGGCGCGCACGGCCACCTCCTGCCCCACCTTAACGTCGTCCGCGTAAGCTTGGGGCACCCAGACGGTCAGCCGGAGCGGATCGGTTTGCGTCAGCGCGAACAATTCCTGGCTGCCCGCGTTGATCAAGCTGCCGACGTCGACGCTCCGGCGCGTAATAACGCCGGAAAACGGCGCGACGATACGGCGATACTCTTCAATTTTTTCAAGCCGTTTGACGTTGACTTCGGCGGCGGCCAGATCGGCTTCCGCTTGCAAGACGGCGCTGCGTTTTTCGTCGAACTCCTGTTGAACCACGCTGTCGGTGTCTTTCAGCAAGGCCCAGCGCTTCAACGTCGAACGCGCCAATTCCAGCCTGACTTTGATCTGTGCCGCCGCGGCGTGAGCCTGGGCCAGCTCCTGCTCCAATTCGGGAACATCGATCACGGCCAGCAGCTCGCCTTTCTTGACTTGATCGCCGATGGTCTTGTACCAAGCGCTCAAATAACCGTTGCTGCGGGCATAAAGCTGTGTTTCGGTGTTGCCGCGCAAACCGGCCGGCAACGTGATCTTGCGCGACGCCTCGCCCGGCTTGGAGCGCACCGCAATCACGCTACGCGTCAGGCTAGCCTCGGTGCGCTGCCGCAAACTGTCGGCCTCGCTTTGATTGATAGCGAGCCGCCAGCCGCCGGCCAACAGTAAAAACAGCAGCAGCCCGAAACCGGATCGCTTGGCGATAACCAGCGTCCGTTGCGGATGGGATGGCAAAGCAAATACAGGGGTTTGATGACTACTCATGACGGTTTCATTCAGTGATAAGGATAGTTCGAGTCGAATGGCGATGTTCAAGCCAGCGATGCGTGGCGGCGAAAACAATCGGTACAAACAGCAACGTGGACACGGTGGCGAACGCCAGCCCGCCGATCACCGCGCGGCCCAGCGGCGCGTTCTGTTCGGCGCCTTCGCCCCAGCCGACAGCCATCGGCAACATGCCGACGATCATCGCGAACGCGGTCATCATGACCGGCCGCAAACGCGTCGCGCCGGCTTCCAAGGCTGCCGTCACCGACGGCACGCCGTCGCCCAAGCGGGTGCGTGCGAACGAAACCAGCAGGATGCTGTTGGCGGTGACCACGCCCATCGACATGATGCTGCCGGTCAAGGCCGGAATGCTCAGCGTGGTTCCGGTCAGGAACAAAGTCCAGGCAATACCGGCCAGTGCAGCCGGCAGCGCGCTGATGATAATGAACGGATCGAGCCAGGATTGAAAATTGACCACCAGCAACAAGTACAACAGCACGATAGCCACTGCCAATCCGGTCGCCAGTCCGATAAACGAACTGTTAAGGGTCTGGCTCTGCCCGCGCACCGCCAGTTCGACGCCGCGCGGCAATTTGGCCCGACTGTCTTCGATTATCCGATTAATATCGACACTAACCGAACCCAAATCCCGGCCCTCGACATTCGCGTAAATATTAAAAACGTTATTCGCGTTGAAGTGAGTCACGGCCGCCGGTTGCACCGAACGCTTCATCGTGACCAGATTGCCCAGCAATTGCGGCGGGCTGTTATCGTCGCCACCCACCGGCGTCCGCATCAACGCGTCGATGCTGTCGAGATCGAGCGGATTACCCATCACGCCGATGTTGACTGTGTTGCCATTGTTCGGATTCAACCAATAAGTCGGCGCAGTTTGCATGCTGCCGCTCAGGGTTAGCAATAAATTCTGCGCGACGTCGCGGGCCGAAAGCCCTAGATTCTGAAGCTGCGAGCGATTCATCTCCAGGTCCAGCGACGGCCGGTTGGTGCGTTGGTAAACGTGCGCGTCGACGATGCCGGGAATTTGCCGCAGCCGGTTATTCAGTTCCGTGACCAGCGGCATAACCTCTTCCGGCTTGCCGCCGATAAACTGGATATCGATCGGCGCCGGAATGCCGAAATTCAGCGTTTGGCTGACTTGGTCGGCAGGTTGGAAAAAGAATTCGAGTCCGGGGAAACGGCGCGGCAATTCTGCGCGCAAATCCTTGATATAGTCGATGCTCGGCGCATGATCGCCGGGGCGCAGCGAAATCATGATCTCGGTATCGGCGGTCTCCACCGTGCCGGAGTTGCCGAACAGCGTGTTACGGGTACTGTAGGGGCCGCCGATAATATCCAGCACATCGCCCAGTTCCTGCGCGGGAATGCGCTCGCGGATCGCTTTTTCCACCTCGTCTATTTGGCTGGGCATTTCTTCTATCCGCGTCCCCGAGGGCGCGCGGACATGCAGCCTGATTTGGCCCGCGTCGACGGCCGGAAACAAATCCTGCCCAAGCAACGGCACCAATGTCAGCGACAACAGGCAAAAGCCCAAAAAAGCGGAACCGTAACGCAAACGGTGATTAAGCAAATGGCTCAACAGCACCACATACTGCTCCCGGAAGACTTCGAAACCCTGCTCAAAAGCGCGGTGGGTTTGCCCGAATATGAGCGCAATCGCATTGGCCGGCGGCTGGTGCTTGTTGCCGTGATGACCGGCCATCATATACATCACCAGCGTCGGCACCAAAGTCCGCGACAGCAGATAAGACGCCAACATTGCGAAAACCACAGCCTCGGCCATCGGCACGAACAGGCTGCGTGCAACGCCGGTAAGGAAGAACATCGGCACGAACACGATACAAATACACAATGTCGATACAAACGCCGGCATCGCGATTTCCGCGGCGCCGTCAAGAATAGCCTGGCGCGGCTTTTTGCCCATCAGCATTTGCCGCTCGATATTCTCGATTTCGACGGTCGCGTCGTCGACCAATATTCCGACAGCCAGCGCCAAACCGCCCATCGTCATCAGGTTGATAGTTTCACCGACCAGATACAGCGCAATCAGCGAGCACATGATCGATAGCGGGATCGACACCGCGATAATGCAGGTGCTCCGCCAGTTGCCGAGGAACAACAATATCATCGCGGCCGTCAAACCGGCGGCGATCAAGCCTTCGTGTATCACGTTGCCGATTGCGGCCTTGACGAACAGCGACTGGTCGAACATCAGCTTCATGTTGATGCCTTCCGGCATCTGCGCCAGCATTTTCGGGATCACCTGCTTCACGTGATCGACGACGTCCAGCGTCGATACCTTGCCCCGTTTGAAAATCGACGTAAGAATGCCGCGCTCGCCGTTCTGGCGCGCGATCGTGGTCTGCGGCGCCGAGCCGTCGCGTACATTGGCGACGTCGCGGATCAGCGTGGTCGTGCCGTTGGCCGTGCGTACCGGGATGTCGCCGATGCGGGGAATCGCCGCAATCGCGCCGTTCAGCGTAACGTCGTATTCGGTCGAACCGACCTTGATCGTTCCGGTCGGCAAAATCAGGTTCTGCACGGCCATCGCATCGACCAGATCGTTCGGAGTCAGCCCGCGGGCAAGCAATGCCGCCGGATCGATATCGACAGTCACCTGCCGGCTCTTGGAACCGAACGGATTGGTCGAAGACACGCCCGGTTTGGACTGAAGGAAGTTCCGGACGATGTTATTGGTCAGATCGTTGACCTCGGTCTCCGGCACCGTGCTGCTGGAGATACCCAATTGCACCAACGGCAAATCGGAAGCCGAATACTGGATAACTTGCGGCGGTGCGGTACTGGCAGGCAGCGAGCGGTAGACCGAGTTGCTGCTGGACATCACCTGCGCAATCGCGGTGCGAATATCGGTATCGGGATGGAAAAACACCTTGATAACCGCCGATCCTGCAAAAGATACCGATTCGCTATGCTCGATACCGTCGATCAACGACATCGAACGTTCGACCGAGCCGGCCAGACGATCGGCGATTTCCTTTGCGTTCATGCCTTTGTAATCCCACAGCATCGCGACGACCGGAATATCGATATTCGGAAAAATATCGGTCGGCATATTGCGCAGCACATAAGGCGTGGACAAAAGAATCAGTAGCGCCGCGACGATGAACGTGTAAGGGCGGCGTAGGGCAATGTTAACAATCCACATGGTTTCTCGGGAGATTCGATTCAGTAACGCGCCGGGGCTGAAAGGTCTAGCCGTTTTTCAAACTATCGTTTCCCCTGCAAAGGCAACAAATACCTGGACGTATGCAATTCACATACCAGCAAGGCCACGTAGACTGGCTATTTCTTCTCCAGCTTCGCTCTCGTCCCCACGGACTCCTCCGTGGAAATACGGGGCGTAGGCCGGAATCAGACCGCCCGGCGTCAGCCAGGGTGGGAGTTTCCGGCAATCGGAACGCCGGAAAAGCTTTCTCTCCTACGAAGGGCGATAGCAAATTATCTCGTTCCCACGCGCTACGTGGGAACGCAGTTCAAGGCGCGCTGCGCCGAGAAACAGGGCGCATCAAGTAAAGTAGGACGCAGCGCGTGGAAACAAGACCGTCTTCTATCGTTAATTCATCCTGCTGCTATCGCAATAGCATCTGCTGGATAGCTGTCTCTAAATCAACACCTTGCCAACGAACTGTATCCCACCTCTCAAATCCTCAAATTCCGCAAAAATTCAATCGAAAAGAATAGCTGTATTGAAACAATCACCTGTATTTGTTCGACAGCGGCAGTAATGATCGATCAAATCCATGGCATGAAAAATGAATAGCCTGGAAATCTGTCTAAAAAAGGATATAGGTATCTCTACATAAGTCATTTCAACAGAAACTCGCAAGGTGCGTTTGAATTCGCTCAGATTTCCAAAACCGTAATCTCCATTCCATATACTTAAATACAAAAAGAAAAATACTATGAAAAACACACTCCTATTTGGTTCGCTGTTGTTAAGCTCCACGTTCGTTATAGCCGCCGATCAGTCTGCGTCTACAAGTCCTGTCGCTGAGCCGGCACCGGCTCCGGCCGCGGATGCGAAACCCAAAGAACCGCTGAGCTTTTTTGTCACCAGCACCGGCATAGGGAAAGGCGCCGATCTGGGCGGTTTGGCCGGAGCCGACGCACACTGTCAAAAACTGGCGGAAGCCGCAGGAAGCGTCAACAAAACCTGGCATGCTTATTTGAGTACGCAAGCCGTTGACGGCCACCCCTCGATTAATGCCCGCGACCGTATCGGCACCGGCCCTTGGTTCAATGCGAAAGGCGCCGAGGTCGCCAAGAATATCGCGCATTTACATGGCAACACGCTGGAACTGGCAAGACTCGGCAATAACCTGAGCCGAACCACGGCGCTGACCGAGAAAAACGAAACGGTTAACGGCGCCGGGGACAAGCCCAACCAGCACGATATTCTTACCGGTTCCCAACCCGACGGCACCGCTTTTGCCGATGCCGCCGACCACACCTGTAAAAATTACACCAGCAGCGCTGAAGACGGTTCGGCTCAAGTGGGCCATTTCGATCGTACCGGCGGCGGCAATACGTCCTGGAATTCGGCGCACGCCAGCAAAGGCTGCGGCCAGGAAAATCTGGTAAAAACCGGTGGCGCAGGCCTGTTTTATTGCTTTGCGATCAATTAATGTTCGTTTGCCCCTGTACCGGGAATTGAACGATGTGTTAAAAAGATAAGGTTTTACTCTTATTTTAAAAATTCGGATGCCATTAAAATTAAAGTTAGCCCTCGTCGTAATATCGGTATCGGCATTTGCAGCTTGTTCGCAGAAATCGCTCATACGCAACCAAAAGGAAAATCTTAAATCATCGGAAACGATTCAAGAGCTGATGCTCTCGTTAATTGCTCCCACCTCTGACGGAATTTGGCATTCGGCCAGCAGGTCGGGCATGGTCGAAAAACCGCCGCATACGGACGAAGAATGGGCCGTTGCCAAACAACAAGCCGCCAGGCTGCTTAGCGCCGCCGAACGTTTAACCGAAGGAGGCCGCCGCGTAGCGGTAAAGGATTCAAAATTTGAAATTCCGGGCGTTAAAAAAAGTCCTGAAGAAATTCAGCAGTTAATCGATGCGAAACCGGAAATTTATTTCAGGTATGCGCAGCAGCTTCAGGCGGCAACCGAAGAAACGCTCGCCGCAATCGATGCAAAGAATGCAACGGCTTTGCTTGAAATCGGCGGCCGCATCGATGATGTCTGCGAACAATGCCATAAAACTTTTTGGTATCCGGATCAGCCTGAGTCTAAACAGTAGCGCTATCTATCCACAACTCAATTTAATCAATAACCAACAACAAGGAATTACTATGGAACGTCGCGATTTTATTCGCTTAAGCGTAGCAAGTGCGGGCGCGAGCTTGATAGCCCCGGCCGTGACGCTGGCTGCCGGTGACGAACAGGCAACCGCATCGAGAGATATTTACTATACAAAAGAAGCGCCGGGACGTTGGGCCGGCAAAGTCGCCACCCATTTGCCGACGATTGAGATTACCAAAGCCGAAGACGTTACTACGGTAAAAATCGTCACGCCTCACGAAATGAAAGGCTACGAACATTACATTGTTAAGCATGTTCTATTGGACAAGAACTATAAATTCATCAATGAGCATTTGTTCGATCCGACTAAAGACAGCGCCGCAGTTTCGACATTCACGCTGAAGAATTACAGCGGCGCGCTATATGCGCTGAGTTTATGCAATAAGCACGATCTTTGGCTGAATAGCGCAGAGGCGTAGTTTTGTCAGTTGGGCATGCTGTTTATGCCCAACATAATTAATCCGTAGGGCGCAATAGCGGCTTTATCGCGTATTGCGCCGAATCATAGTCTTACCATTACGGTGCAATACGCTACGCTATTGCACCCTACAAATTGCGCCTTATCGTGTTACTAAACGGTTGATTATGAACGTAGCGTTGCAACCAGACGCTTCGGATTAAGCAGCAAATCCAGCGCATCAATGACATTGGTGCAAACCACATCGGCACTGACGATAGATTGGGCCGAACCGCCCTCGCGTTGTATCAGCGCTATGCCTACCGCCGCAGCTTTCAACATCTTTCTGTCGTTTCGGCCATTGCCGACGGCGACTACGGTCTCGACCCCAAGCTCGGTGACGAATTGCAGCTTAGTTTGGGCTTGGGATTCGACCGGGGTGATAGTCAGCTCAACGGGTAGGGTAGCCAGTTGGGAATGCGCCAAGCCGAAAGTATCGGCCGTGATTACATGAATTTTGATCCAAGGGGCCAGGGCGGTAAGTATATCCGCCACGCCGGGCAGCAGTTGGCCGTCCAGCGCCAACGTACCGTTGTAGTCGGAGACGAGGTGGATGAGTTCAAGCTTTTTAAAGCCGGGAATGTCGATGGAAATCATGAAATACCTTGTGATGGATTAAGTTAAAAATAGCCTTTAAAACAAGTGAGATAGATTCGTTCGAGGTTCCCAATCTGAACAAACTGCTTCAATTTACAAATTTGGCATCTTAAAAACCATGCTGTCCATCCCCATAAGATGATCTCGATGACTGAAATTGAATCCCACTTTTTCCAAAACTCGAATGGAAGCCACATTTTCCGGATGGGTAAAAGCCATTAAATTCATTAAGCCCGGTATCTGGAAGCGGAGCTGCACCCAAGCTAATGCCACTTCGGTAGCTAACCCTTTATTCCAGTAACCGGGTAATAAGCGATACCCTAACTCAAAACTTTCACATTCGGGAAAATACATTGGTCCGGCATCACCAATCGGTTTCATGGAATTGCGTTCACGAATAATCCACTTTGCGTATCCATGCTTCGACTGATGTTCGAGATAATGTTTTATCCTTTCAATAGTAGATTCAAGTGTTGTATCAGGGCCATGAGGCGTGAACTTCATAACGGCCGGATCGCCAAACCAGGAAAATGCCTCTATTGCGTCTGCCTCGGAAAACGGCCTCATAATAGTCCGGGCTGTTTGAAGTTCAGTCAATTGCATTGCAATGCCTAATTTAATCATCGCTTAGCATGCCGATGTTCTCTAATATGCTGGCGCTTTTTGATTTAATATTGAAACTCGATCAGGCATAGATCGCTTCATCTTCGTTTGTTTCTGATCCGATAGACAGAAAAAAAGCGGGAGCATTCGATTCATTGACAACCACATAAGGAATCCCCGCTTCGGTAGGCGAACCGAAAACCTCTCCCGGCTTTAACCTTATGATTTCGCCATTGATCCGCACCGACGGGCTTCCTTTTAGTACAAAAACCAGCTCGTCTTTCTTTGCATAATAATGCCTGGAACAAGCCCTTGTTCCAGGCAACAGCGTTTCATGACTCACTGATAATCCTTTTAGGGAAAAAGCCGTGGTTAATGCTTTTACTAAGGAAAGCTGTTCCTTAGTGTTTTTTGCCAGATATTGCCTCTGTTCGAATGCATTAAAATCAACTATGTTCATGATCTGCCTCTATTAAAAATGAGCCAAGGTTTGTTACTTTGCCGGAGTCGATGTCGCAGGACCGATACCGACGATCTGCAAAATCGTGTCTTCATCCTTGGCGCCGTCGTAATGGACTTCGTTTCCGTAATGGGTCACGAAACTGCCCGCCGGAACCGGTTTTAAATTATCCGGGTTGTAATCAGTGCCGGTGCCGACCCACCAAGTGCCGGAAATCACGGTAATGAAGCGGTCGTTCGGATGCGAATGCGGCTTGCTGTTATGATGCGCTTTCCATTTGTTCAGCACCACGTAAAGACCGGGTTTGGACGGATCGCCGACCAATACCGCGCTTTCCGAGCCGCCGGGGTTGGCAACCCATTTGATGTCCTCGGGCAGCTTGATCGAAATCGCCTTGGGATCGAGATCGGCCGCCGATACGGAACCGAAGCTCAGGGCCAAGCAGGTTGCCAACGCCAAGCGTTGAATGTTGATAAAACCAAACATCTAAATTCTCCTGTGAAATTATGATTAAGGCCCAGGCGGAAGGCTGGCCTGGCTTGACTCAGGCGGAACCACCGCTTTTTCGGAATGCGGCGTACCGGCCGGCACCCATTCATAAGGTACCGGTTGACCGCGATACAATTGGTTGTTGACGGTCGTGTGACCGGTCAGCTTATCCTTGCCGATACGGACATAAGGATTGACGTATTCCCAAACGATTTCGCCGTCTTTGGTCACTTGGAACAAGCGTCCACTCTGGCCTTCATCGATAAAGGTATTGCCGTTCGGCAAGCGACGGGCGGCGCTGATATGGGTGCTGCGGAACGACCAAGCGGGGCCGCCGGAATCTTCGCCGGTGTACTGCCAAACGATCTCGTTCTTGACCGGATCGATTTCCAGCACCCTGGAACCGCCGGTTCTGGGAACCGCCGCCGTCGGGTAGCCGGCCAGGCCTTGATTGTCGAATACCAGCAAATTACCGGCGCCGGGCAAGCCTTCGGGAATGATATGGGCATCGTGCTGGGCGCTGATCTGGTCGACCGGCCTTGGCACATTGCGAGGCAGCGCTTGTTCTTCGCTGGCGGCTTTATAGTGCGGCCCAAGCCGCCAGACGATCTTGCCGGTTTTCTTGTCGATGATCGCGATGAAATTGGCGTTGCGGGCGTCAAACAGCAGGTTTTCGGGATCGAAGCGCTTGTCGCCGGCGGCAAACCAGCGATTGGGACCGACCACTTTCAGGTTGTTGACATGCAGGTAATCGGCAATTTCGGCGTTGCGCACCAGCTTCAGTTCAGCCGGACTGAAGCCGAATTCATTGATATGCTCGGAAGCGATCCATTTCCAGACCGCTTCCCCGGCCGGATTGACTTCATAAACGACATCGTCGAGCACCTGCGGCTGTTTAAAGCCTTTGACCGGATGCACGAGATTAGCCAACACGACGGTATTGCCGTTCGGCAGCCGCGCCCAGTCGTGATGTTGCTGGGCGGCTCCGCCGGGCGCTTTATCGCCGAACGACCAAACGGTTTTGCCGTCCCAATCCAGTTCGCCGACCGTCTTGGAAACCCGCCGACTCACCTGCCCCGGCACCAAGTCGGTGCCTATACCTTCGGTCATTTCCAGCGTCACGAATACATGACCGAGCTTGCCGCCGTTCACGGCCGGATCGATCAGCGTGCTGTGGCTGGCCGCATCCCGCCATTCATGAACCGAATTGCCGTTCAGGTCGATCAG
Organism: Candidatus Methylobacter oryzae; assembly: GCF_003994235.2. Lineage (GTDB taxonomy): Bacteria > Pseudomonadota > Gammaproteobacteria > Methylococcales > Methylomonadaceae > Methylobacter_A > Methylobacter_A oryzae. Next base: position 7,184 of record NZ_RYFG02000019.1, on the reverse strand, counting down.
GTGCGCAATATTGTCGCCGCCGGTAAATAGCACGAAAGAATTGAAGGCTTTGGCCGGGTCGTAACGCGTCGTGCCGGTCGAGTAGACGCTGGGAGCCGCGACGGCTGAGACGCTTAGCAAGACGCCGGCCGCGCCCAGCACCGCTTTGGGCAGATTCTTGGCCTTAGCGCGTCGACGGCCGCCATGGGTTTTATTAAAAAAGGTTGTCAGTGTCATGATTAATTCCGTTAATGCTCGATAAAGCGAATAATCGCTAAAACGGCTAGAGCAATTAACGAGCCAATGAAATGAAGCTACAGGGAATACTGTATCGGCGAGGCTTCAACGCCATTTCGATTGTGGAAGAGTGAATATTGGGCCTCGTTAGACAGACTTAATTGTTGAGTAAGGCGCAGTTTGCCAACAACAGCTGTCGGCGATTCAACAGTTGCACGGGTTAATACTTAGCCGAAAGCGCCGTTGCCCGACCCTGCCGGATAGATTTACCGCCAACGGTAGGCTCTGCACAGCGCCAAGGACAGACTTTCACTCTCGTTCCCACAGGCTCCGTGGGAATGCAGTCAAGGCGCGCTGCGCCGCGAGTCATGGTCAAAGTTTTGAGTATACGGGACGTAGCGCGTCCGGCACTGCATTCCCACGCGGCGCGTGGGAACGAGGAAAATTAGAAAATGACCCGCTCCCTTCGGCTACGCTCAAGCGGATTTTTAAGATAGCGATATGATACGATCAACCTTAAGGTATGCGTAGCGTAATATATAGCTTTGAAGCCTGCTTAAAATAAGCCCGAGGAGAAAACAATGCCGACACTGAGCATATTTTTTGGCATCATTATCAAAATGCGTCATGATGACCATCCGCCGCCTCATATTCATGTTGAATATCAAGGATTCACCGCATTGGTTGAAATCAGCAGTGGAAATATTATTGCAGGCGATTTACCGAGAAAAGTAGCCGCAATTGTCAACGAATGGTGTGAAACACATCGTATAGAATTAATGAGCAACTGGGAAAAAGCCAGCCAATTTGAACCTTTAGATCGTATTCAAGGAGCAGACCGTGATTAAAATTTTACATGCAACGTTAATAACACCTTATGAAATTCAACTGGATTTTTCAGACGAAACACGCGGCATTTGGAACGCAGAAACCTTGTTAAAAGAACGTAAAGGAACATTATTGGAACCTCTGCGCGATGCCGACTATTTTCAACGGTTTTTTATTGATGCGGGTGCACTGTGTTGGCCCAATGGATTAGAGTTTTCGCCTGAACGCTTATATGAGCAATGTATCTTTATTCGTGAAGTAGCATAGCCGGAAGAGGGAGCAAATCTTAAATCTGTAGTTAAAACAGCCAGGTAGGGTACGCTATGCGTACCTTTTCAATCGCCAAGAAATCCAATGCAAAATTAAAGGTACGCGCAACGTACCCTACCTGGCTAGCGCCTCTTGGAGCGTAGTGTTTGTCATTGATGCTCCGAAGATATTCTTTCGGTGCCAGTCCAGAAATGCAAAATGCTCATCTGTAAGGAAGCTAATCTTCTCTCTTCCTGTGATTCCTAATGCTGATGCGTCAGCTTCTATTCTTGGCGAAAGCATAATCTGTCCATCCGGGCGAAAGGTAATCAGCCCAAAATCAAACGCGGCATCATAGACCGGTGACAAAGCGAGGCCGTTTGCCGGATTAATCCGTTCTTCGTTGTTTGCAACGCGCCAAGGTTTAATGTGTGAGGCGCGAATCAACAAGCTTGATCCTGTGATGGCGCACTTGTTGTCGAAGATCTCAAGAACTTCGCGACGAAACCGTTGTTGCCCGATTCTTACTTGGAGTTGCTCAAGCTTGGTTGTCGCTGGAACGTCCGGGTTGCGGACAATTTCAATAACCGACGGATCGGAGCTTTGATCTCGATAGTCTTGAAGGTTTGCAAGAAGGTCGTCATAGAACTTGATGGACGAATAGGCAGCTTCATCCGTTGTGATGTTTCGACCACCGAGAGCTGTCAGGAGCCCAGCACGACGCGCCTCGATTGCTAGACGAAGTGCACCGACTTCGCCATAAATGCTAATTGGGAACTTCTTGTTGGCGACGCCACCCTCAGGAAGCGGGTATGTGGTTTGCCAAAGTGGGCCGCTCTTCTTTCTTTTCTCGGAACGGTTTACTCCAACGATGCCACTTGTATTGTTACGAGGCAGATTTGGGCTAAATCGCGTGCCGACGCTTCTGAGATAGCGCTTTCCTTTGTTGTCTTCTATCCATTTGTCCCGATAGTTTTGAGCTGCCGCCAGAGCGTCGTCATTTGAGGCATAGTCTCTGAAGGCGAAAAGCTTGCTATGCCATTTTCGATTTTCATAATTGGCGTCTGGGTACCACGATATGCGCACAAGCCAACCTGCCAAGCCCTCGTGATTGTATGGAGCAATGAAAAGCATGTCTTTCGTGACTTTCAATTCTGGAGTCATCGCTATTCGTAATG
>NZ_RYFG02000019.1:0-4662 GCF_003994235.2 Candidatus Methylobacter oryzae | reverse complement strand
CGCTAAACTAATAACATTTTTTGCTGAGCTTGGCAATTTTTTGTTTAAAATCAACACGATTGCCCAATCGTGGGGCTTAACGTTAAGTAGATAACTAAGCAGGTGTATATTAATTTCCAACCGCCGAGGTATAACGCCGCTCCAACGATCCGTTAGGCTTGATGCTATATGAATCAACCATTGATAGCAACCTTTCAGGCAAACCAAAATGCACCTCCGCCTTGATCGAGCGAGCAGTCCGGATAGCCACATAAATCCACCCCAATCAAACCGCCCAAATTGATTAACAAAACAACTACAACCCCGACCGTAGCCGCTGCTAAACTGCCGTTCCCGCCATTTTGTTGGAGACTGCGATGACAAGCGCCCCCGAAGCTACACCCGATCCCGTGCGAGAAAGGCTGCTCAAAGCGGCTCTCGACAATTTTCTGGCCGATGACTACCACAGGGTCACAACCCGCCTGATCGCGGAACAGGCCGATGCCAACATTTCTATGATTCGTTACTATTTCGGCAACAAGGAAGGTTTATACGAGGAGATGATACGGGAAACCCTTAATCCGCTATTGGAGGTGCTGGACGGGCAGATGCTGGATTCCGTCGACGGCTTTAAGGATTTTCTATTGCTGTATTACGACACGATGTTAAAACGGCCTGAATTCCCTAAACTGATCCTGAAAGTGCTGGCGCTTAACCAAGGCCCCGGACGGCGCTTTATTCAACAGTTGCTGGAGCGAGGACGCACTCGCGGCGCGCGGAAAGTGGAAGCGCTGAAAAACAGCGGCCAAGCCGATTCTTTATTAGATCCCGATGTCGTTCGGCTGTCGTTTGTCAGTTTGGCGATGATGCCGATGCTGCTGAAGGATATTTTTGAGGACCAGATAGGCCGGCCCATGGACGAGGCTTTCTTCGAGAAACTGGCCGCGTTCAACGGCCATTTGTTTGCAAGCGGCTTAGCGCCGAACGATAAGATATGAGGTTGACGATGTCGTTACAAAAAAACTCCGTTTCGGTTCGCCTATCTGCCAAGCTGATGAAGTTTGTTTTTTGGCTACAGACCATCGTCAATAAGCTAACCCCGCCGCCGTTCCGTCTGATTCAGATCGGCTCGGCGTTTTGGCAGTCCCGAGTCCTTTACGTTGCCGCATCGCTGAACATTGCCTCCGTGCTGGGCGATGGACAGCTCGCCGCTGAAGACATAGCCGCACGAATCCCGGCCCAAGCGGATGCCGTATACCGGCTGTTACGCATGTTGGCGGCAATGGGGGTGTTTGAAGAAGTGTCGCCGCGGATTTTCAAGAACAATGCCCTTTCCGCCTATTTGCGCGACGACCATCCTAACACTGTCAAAGCCATGATCTTGATGCATAACTCGGTTGAGATGAGCACGCCTTGGTATCAGCAACTGGAACAAGGGATACGCACAGGCGAGGTGCCGTTCCAACTTGCTCACGGCCGCGAACTGTACGCTTACATGGACGATCATGGCGAATTCGACGCGTTGTTTTCCCGTGCAATGGACAGCGTGGAAGCTTTGACCTGCGACAGTTTTGCCACGGAATTCGACTGGGGGCAATTTGATCGCATCATCGACGTTGGCGGCTCAAAAGGCAGCAAATCGATAGCGATATTGAAGCGGCATCCGCATTTGACGTCTTTGGTATTCGACCGGGAGCAGGTTATCCAGACGGCAGCTAGCTACTGGATCGGCAAGGAATCGCCCGACCTTCTTTCGCGCTTAAGCTTCCAGGCCGGGGACTTGCTTGACTCGGTGCCGGCCGCCAAAGACGGCAAGGACATTTACTTGCTGAGCGCGGTCCTGCATGGCTTGGGCGATGAGGATTGCATCAAGGCGTTGCGAAATGTGGCTGCTGCCGGCAGCGGCACAGGCGCCCGGATTGCGGTCATGGAATTGGTTGTTTCGGAAGCGAAGGCCGATATTTCCAGTGCCGCCTGCGACATGCAGATGTTCATGGCTACTCGAGGCAGGGAGAGAACGCTTTCGGAGTGGAAGGACTTATTCGATCAATCCGGATTGAGGCTTGATGAGCAAGTCAGTCTTAAATCGATTGGGAAAATACTGGTGCTAAGCCCAAGCCATTCAGCGTAAAGCCTGTCATCTCTTTGCTGGGGAGTTTAGTTTATAAAATGAATCCCTGTTGTGCCAACCAGGCTTTAATAAAAGTTAACAAAAGTCCGGTTGCGCCGCAAACGGCGATGACCGGAATGACGCCGACCTTGTAACGGAACAAGACCAGCAAAGCGCCGGCCCCAACCAGCGCGGAGAAGCCATCGAAACGGCCGTCGAAACCTTGCGGCCAGAACACATGCCAGGCAAAAAATACCGCAAGGTTCAGGATTACGCCGACCACGGCCGCGGTGATTCCGGTTAACGGGGCCGTGAATTTCAGGTTGCCGTGTGTGGACTCGACCAACGGGCCGCCGGCCAGGATAAACACGAAGCTGGGCAGGAAGGTGAAATAAGTCACGACCATCGCCGCTGTCGCACCCGCTAAAAACAGTTGCTCGGGGCCAAAAAGTTCCTTCGCCCATCCGGCCACGAAACCGACAAAAGTGACCACCATGATCAGCGGACCCGGCGTGGTTTCGCCCAAGGCCAAGCCGTCGATCATCTGGTGAGGCGTCAGCCAGTGAAAATGCTCGACCGCGCCTTGGTAAACGTAGGGCAATACCGCATAAGCGCCGCCGAAAGTCATCAGCGCCGCTTTGGTGAAGAACCAACCCATCTGGGTTAACGCGCCATCCCAACCGTAACGGGCGCACAAAAAACCGATCGCGCCGCCCCACAGAATCAGGCCTGCCAGCATGACTTTCGCCAAGCCTGTCCAGGTAAAGCGCGCATGGTCCGGCGTCGGCGTATCGTCATCGATCAGCGCCGGGCCGTAGCTGTGCTTGGCTGCGCCATGCCCTCCTCCGACCGCGAACTTCTGCGGGACGAACTTGCCGCCGATAGCCCCAAGCATCGCGGCGGCGAGCACGATCACAGGAAACGGCGTATCGAGCAGGAATATAGCCAGGAAGGCCAAGGCCGCCATCGCCCACAGCAGCCAATTTTTCAGCGCTCTCGAACCGATCCGATAGGCCGCGAACAGAACGATGGCGGTCACCGCCGGCTTGATGCCGTAAAGCACTCCGGCAACGGCGGATACATGGCCGTAAGCCAGGTAAACCCAACCCAACGCGATCAACAGCAGCAGCGACGGCAGCACAAACAGACCGCCCGCGACGATTCCGCCCCAACTGCGATGCATCAGCCAACCGAGATAAACCGCAAGTTGCTGCGCTTCGGGGCCGGGCAACAGCATGCAGTAATTCAGCGCGTGCAAAAAACGCCGTTCCGAAATCCAGCGCCGCCGTTCGACCAATTCCTGGTGCATGATCGCGATTTGCCCGGCCGGGCCGCCGAAGCTGATGAAGCCGAGTTTGAGCCAGAAGCGGAAAGCCTGTCCGAAAGAGACCGGCGGAGGCGTTTGCAATGGATTGTTGTTCATCCGTCGTTTCCTAAAAAAGCTTGGTAAAAGGCATCGAAAATCTTTTCGGCTTCGGCCAGCAGTTCATCGTCGTCGCTCCAGCGTTGCCGCATCCCGTTAATCAGCGTTTCCAATCCGGCCGATTCAAGCACGGGAATTCCGCCGACATCCAGATAATGCACCAATGCGCCGATACGATTCAACGCGCTGTCTTTTGCTAGTCCGAAGCTCTCCAACAGAACCTCGAACGTCACTTTTGCGCCGACATGCGTAAACGCGGCCCCGTCGAAATCGAAGCCCAACGCGTCGGCGGGACAATCGTCCGACGCCGCAAGCCAGACAAAATGCGCTTCGGGATCGATGAAACGCCGGATCAACCATGCGCTGGCAAGCCGGTCGATCCATGGCCGCCGGCGCGTCGCCCAAATCCGCTGGCGGTAATCCTTAAGCTGGAGCCGTTCGATCCGCTGCTGAACGGCATGGGGTTCGTCCGGCGCGAGAACCGCTTGTTCCAAATCCTCCAACGCAACGGCCGCTTGTTCCTGGGCGGCGGCGGGGAAAAAATCTTGCAGCACGATCGCTTCGAATTCTTTACGCAAGCGATGAACCTGTTTTTGGAGCTTGACTCGGTCTTCCGGCTGGAAATTCAAATAGCGGATTTGCCGGATGCTTTCGACCAGTTTGGTGTAATCGGCCGACCGGTCGAATAAGTTCTCGAACGCGGTTTGCTGATCCTGGTTTTCGCTGTCCAAACTCAAGATATGAGCGCTTCCGCCTCCTGCGGCAACATCTTCGGCTTGAAGCTGGAGCGTTTGCCGAAACTCAGGACGATGCGGCAATAAATAGACGCCGTCGCGCAAAACGCCGCAACCCAATGCTTTCAACGCGCGCCAAACACGCATGCGCCCGGCGGCGTTATGGGTTGGCAAGCTGACAATAAAGATTAGCCAGGAACAATGCATAAGTATAAGTTCTTATATAACTAGATTGTTGACTATGCTACTACGCAGATGTATAAAAAGGCCAACGGAATTTCATGAAGTTTTTCGAGCTTCACAATACTTTGCAAAAATGCAACTAATGTAGAACTTACGCATTGACAGCCGGTATAGAATATGAGGCATGAACTAACCCTAGGCAACGGAAGGCCCGCCCGTGATAAGAAAAATAA
>NZ_RYFG02000018.1:2444-44484 GCF_003994235.2 Candidatus Methylobacter oryzae | reverse complement strand
TCGACAACGCGGCAATGCCGGAGCTGGTCAAGCCGGTAAAAAAACTCTGATTGAGCACTGTAATTTGCTTGGTGCTCAAGGCGCCAAGTTGTGCGGTCGTCAAGGCGTTTAATTGGGAAGAAGTCAGCTGAACGGTTTGGGAGGTCGTTAAGGCGGCGATCTGGCTTATCTTCAGCGCCCGCAGATCCGTAGTCTCCAGGCTGGACACCTGACTGGTGGTCAAGCTCGCGAGCTGGGTAGTCGTCAAGGCCGATGCTTGCGATGAGGTCAATGCATCGATATCTGCGATCTCAATCGCTACGATTTGGGTCGTCCTTAACGCGGCAATCTGCGTGGTTTTCAATGCAGGGACCTGCGCGGTCGTCAACGCGGCAATTTGGCCGGTACTGAACGTCCTAACCTGAGTTGTGGATAATGCAATAATATCTTCGCCAGTCAAAGACATGATTTGACTTGTAGTTAGCGCTGCAATATCTCCGGTGGTCATGCTCGGTATAGTTGTTGCCATACCTCCCCCTTTTTACTTGTGAAGGTTCCGCCGATTCCTATTGCCCCTCCAAAGGCTGACAGGAAACAGGAAAATAGCGGCCAATGAAATCATCTCTAATAATGGACTGGCCTTGAATATTATAACTCGCAAATACGGATCACATTTCAGTTAATATTTTCAAACGTGACTGACGCATTAGACACGGTTACGCTGAAGAAATTAACAAAAGGCATGAGCGCATTTACGACGACTGATGTTTGATTGCGGCTTCAAATGGTTTCTATTTTAGACAGGCAGTTTAGGCTTGGCCGTGCATTTGTCCGGCCAAATGTTTCAGCCTTAAGCCCGTTAGCAGCAAGGTAAGCGTATAAACAACCAAGCCTACTGCTATCCATTTCGCCAAGTTGATAACGCGCGTTAAAGAATTCCAATGATTCCACCACTCGGCATCGACGAAATAGTAGAGAACTGCGGACATTGCCGCCGCTGCCAACAATACCCTGCCAAAAAACAGCCACCATCCGGCAGCCGGTTGATATATCTTATCTTTTTTCAGCTTTATCAATAATAACGCGGCGTTGAAAAAAGCGCCCAAAGAGGTCGCTAACGCCAGCCCTGCATGAGCCAGCACGAATACCAACGCGACATTCAAACCCAAGCTGGCCATCATCGCGTAAACGCCGTACCGGACCGGCGTTTTCATGTCTCCGCGCGAAGTAAAGCCCGGCACCAGGATTTTAATCAGGATAAAACCCAGCAGGCCAAACGAATATGCCTTTAGGCTCTGCCCCGCAAAATGCACGTCGTTGACGCCGAACTCATTGTATTGGAATAACGTTGACAGCATCGGCTCGGCTAACAGCAATAAACCAATCGTAGCCGGCAATGCGATTAAAATGACTAGGCGCAATCCCCAATCCAATGCATTTGAAAAAGCGGCAGCGTCCTCGGCGGCATGGCTTCCGGCTAAATTAGGTAAAATGACCGTTGCCAGCGCGGTGCCTAAGATGCCGGACGGGAACTCCACCAGACGGTCCGAATAATAAAGCCAGGACACGCTACCGACCGTTAAAAACGAGGCGAACAAAGTATCCAGCAACAGATTAATCTGCGTCACGGAAACGCTGAAAATTGCCGGGATCATCAAACTTATAATCCGTTTAACACCCGCATCGTTGAAGCCTAATCTCGGCCGCGGCACTAATCCCAGACGTATTAACGCCGGAACCTGAAATAATAGCTGTACGATGCCCGCTAAAAGAACACCCCATGCCAAGCCTTTAATCGGCTCGCCCATCAAAGGCGCAAGCCAGATTGCCGCGGCAATCATGCAGATGTTCAGAAAAGCCGGAGTCAGGGCCGGAATCGCAAATTGTCCGTGAGCATTTAAGATGCCGCCGGCAAAAGCGACCAAGGTAATAAAAAGAAAATACGGAAAAGTAATTTGCAGCAGTTGTACGGATAGTTCGTACTGAGTCTCTTGCCATGCAAAACCGGGAGCGATCAGCATAATCAGCACCGGGGCGGCAACGACACCTATCAATGTGATTAATAGTAAAAACACGGATAGTGTGCCGGCAGTCTTATCAATAAACTGTTTTAACGCAACCCGACTGCCGCGCTCTTTATAATCGGACAAGATCGGCACAAAAGCATGTGCAAAAGCGCCCTCTGCAAATAAACGGCGCAAAAAATTCGGGATCTTAAACACCACAAAAAAAGCATCCGTTGCCAAATTAACACCGAAAATATGAGCGATCAACATATCCCGGATAAACCCAAGAATACGTGAAATCAAGGTCATGCTGCCGACAACCACCGTCGATTTGAAAAGCTGCCTGCTCAATGCCGCTCCTGCTATAAGGTGTTAAAATAGTTTGACAATAATAGCATTTATAAAGATAATGCACGGCTTATTTAACTTACCACAAGAATCGAGAAACTATGGCTAATACAGCACAAGCTAAAAAGCGTGCGAAGCAAGCGGAAAAAAGCCGTATTCGCAACGCCGGACAACGCAGCAACTTACGCACCTTCATCAAAAAAATCATTGCCGCAGTTAAGCTTGGCGACAAAGAAAAAGCGCAAGCTGCCTATAACACGGCTGTTCCAATTATCGATTCCGCAGTTAACAAAGGCATTATTCACAAAAATAAAGCCGCACGCAGCAAAAGCAGACTGAATGCAAAAGTAAAAGCCATCGCTTAATTGCTTTAGCTTTACGCAATAAAAAAGGCCGAACTCATTCAGTTGCGGCCTTTTTTATTGCCTGGCGAATTTTGGCCTGAGCAGATAAGCCGCTCAAGCCAGCGTCATATCACTACCAGATTATCGCGGTGTATCAACTCTGAGTCATCGAAGTAGCCCAGAATATTCTCAAACTCCGAACTATTCTTGCCCGCTATCAATTGCGCATCGACACTGCCGTAATTAATCAGCCCCCGTGCAATTTCCAAACCCGCCTCGTCCACGCAAGAAACCAATTCGCCACGTTCAAACCGGCCCGATGCCGATTTTACGCCAACCGCCAAAAGGCTTTTACCCTCATTTTGTAGCATCCTGACCGCCCCCGCATCCAGAACCAACCGCCCTTTAACCTGCAACTGCCCGGCAAGCCAGCGCTTTCTGGCCACCAGCGGCTCTATGTCCGGTAACAGATAAGTACCCAAATCAACTCCGGCAATCACGGCAGCGATAACATTCTCGACAGCGCCTGCAGCAATGACCGTTGCCGCGCCTGAACGGGAAGCCAGCCGCGCCGCGCGCACTTTCGTACACATACCGCCCCGACCCAGTCCGCTCCGGCTTCCTCCAGCCATAATATCCAGTCTGTCGTCATTAACACTGATTTCGGAGATTAATTCCGCATCGGGACTCAAGCCCGGATCGGCTGTAAACAAGCCTTTTTGGTCGGTCAGAATAATCAACAGATCAGCCTCGACCAGATTAGCCACCAATGCCGCCAGCGTATCGTTGTCGCCAAAACGGATTTCTTCGGTCGCCACTGCGTCATTCTCATTAATGACCGGCACCACACCAAGCTTAAGCAAGGTCAGTAAAGTGCTCCTGGCATTTAAATAGCGCTGCCTGTCCGACAAATCATCATGCGTCAATAACACTTGCGCCGCATGCAATTGATGCTGCTGAAAATTATCGTCGAACACGCGCACCAAGCCCATTTGACCGACGGATGCAGCCGCCTGCAATTCATGCAATGTTTTGGGCCTTACTTTCATACCCAGCCGACACATGCCCTCGGCGACGGAGCCGGAAGAAACCAGGATTACATCAATGGACTGCTGCCTCAAACCAGCCATTTGCTCAACCCAGGCAGCGATAGAGACCCTATCAAGCCCCTGCCCGCCCTTGGTCAATAAAGAACTGCCTATTTTTACGACAACCCGTTTAACTTTGGCAAAATCAGTCCTGCTCACTTTTTTCCTGCCGTTGCTGTTCCAAAAAGTTCATGATGGCAAATATCAACTCTTTTGTGCCATCTCCGTTAATCGCCGCAATCTTAAAGACCGGCCCCGTCCACTCCAGCTCATCAACAATAGCTTGGCAACGCTGGTCAACTTCTTCAGCAGACAGACGATCTATCTTGTTTAACACCAGCCAACGCGGTTTGGCGGCCAACTCATCATTCCATATTTCAACTTCATGAATGATTTTTTTCGCGGCATCAACCGGCGAATCCATGCTTTCGTAGGGCTCAACATCAACCAAATGCAACAGCAATCCGGTGCGCAACAAATGCTTCAGGAACTGCAAACCAAGCCCGGCACCTTCAGCCGCACCTTCTATAACGCCGGGAATATCGGCAATAACAAAACTGCGCAAATCATCAACCTTTACCACCCCCAAATTAGGATGCAAAGTTGTAAACGGATAATCCGCAACTTTCGGCGTTGCCGCCGATACCGCACGAATCAAACTGGATTTTCCGGCATTAGGCATACCCAAAAGACCGACATCGGCAATCAGCGTCAGCTCCAGGTTAAGCCGGCGATGCTCTCCTTCCGTACCTTTACTGGCTTTCTGCGGGGCCCTGTTAATACTGCTTTTGAAACGCGTATTCCCCAGACCGTGAAAACCGCCTTGAGCGACCAATAGCGTTTGCCCGATTTCAGTTAAATCACCTATGACTTCACCTGTGTCGGCGTCGGAAACCAGCGTTCCGAGAGGAACCGGCACGTAACAATCGTCGCCTTTCCTGCCGGTGCAATTACGGCTCATGCCGTTTTGCCCGCGCTGCGCTCTATGCACGGCGTGATAGCGAAAATCGACCAACGTATTTACATTCTCCGCCGCAATCAGGTAAACGCTACCACCATCGCCACCGTCGCCGCCGTCCGGACCACCCATCGGAATGTATTTCTCACGCCGAAAGCCGACGGCGCCGTTACCGCCATCTCCCGCTTCTACGCGAACTTCCGCCTCGTCAACAAATTTCATAAATCACACGCCGCCAAACGTCAAACACTACCGATAAAAACAAAAAAAGCCCCGCCATAACAACGGCGGAGCTTTTTTTAGAGCTGCCGAGCTAGATCGCCCGACCTGACTGTCTCGCCATGCTATAGCGCGATACAGCCGTATAGCTTATGCAGCAACAATACTAACAAATTTACGGCTATCAGGACCTTTAACCTGAAAAACTACCTTGCCATCAGCTGTCGCAAACAAAGTATGATCTTTTCCGCAACCTACGTTGTCACCTGCATGAAACTGAGTTCCGCGCTGACGAACGATAATGCTGCCTGCTGCTACGCTTTCGCCGCCGTAACGTTTAACGCCTAATCTTTTCGCATTAGAGTCGCGCCCGTTACGCGTACTACCACCAGCCTTCTTATGAGCCATTTGTAACTCCTGATATCTTAAGCAGAAATGCCAGTAATCTGGACTTCTGTATAGTACTGACGATGACCCATTTGTTTCATATGGTGCTTACGTCTTCTGAATTTAATAATTTTGACTTTTTCATGTCTACCTTGAGACAAGACAGTCGCTGTAACCTTCCCGCCTTCAATAAAAGGCATACCAACTTTAACAGCATCGTCTGACTGAATCATCAGTACTTTATCGAACTCAACGCTGTCGCCTTGGCCTAGCTCCAGTTTTTCTATTTTTAAGTAAGTACCTTCTTCTACACGGTACTGTTTACCACCCGTTTGAATTACCGCATACATCGGCGCAAGCTCCATCAAGCATTAATCTGTTTAAAGTGAACAAAAAATTATATTTACAAAACAAGTTTAAGTCAATTTAAATTAACCCAACGCTTTGTATCTTATTAAAATAGCACAAGAAAGCCATTATTATCAATCAGCCATGCTCAATAGCATGGGCGATTAATGTTTTATTAAGTTATAATAGTTTAACAGATTTTGATTTTCATGGCTATTTGACATGAAAAGTAACCCAAACTTACACGCAGCACATACATAATGTCATCGTATCCACAATCTTCAACTGCCCGCATCGATTTTGATTCAATCAAAAAATTAACAACATCCGAAGCCAAAGCCGTCGACCAACTCATCATTAACGAGTTAAGTTCCGATGTTGTCCTCATTAACCAAATGGGCAGGTATATAGTGGGCAGCGGCGGCAAAAGATTGCGTCCGATGCTATTGTTATTGGCTGCCAAGGCATTGGGCGACGTCAGCAATAATCATTTGATACTGGCTGCGGTCATTGAGTTCATTCACACCGCCACACTGCTGCATGATGACGTTGTCGACGACTCCGATCTCAGACGCGGAAAGGAATCGGCCAACGCGGTCTGGGGCAATGCCGCCAGCGTGCTGGTGGGTGATTATTTGTATTCCAGCGCATTCGAAATGATGGTACGCACCGGCAATATGCGGGTCATGGAGATACTTTCAAAAACCACCACCGCCATTGCCGAAGGCGAGGTACTGCAACTGCTGAACTGCAATAACCCGGAAACAAGCGAAGAAAAATATCTCGAAGTCATCGCACGGAAAACTGCCATTTTATTCAGTGCCGCGACTAAATTAGCGGCAGTCATTTCAGACGCATCGGCAGAAGTCGAACAAAGCTTAGCGCTGTACGGCCAACATCTGGGCGTCGCTTTTCAATTGATTGACGACGCCCTAGACTACAAAGCCAGCACGGACGAATTGGGCAAAAATCTCGGCGATGACCTTGCCGAAGGAAAGCCGACCTTACCGCTGATTTACGCCATTCAAAACAGCAGCGAAAGCGAAGCCCAAATTATTATCGACGCGATCAAAAACGGTAACCGTGACGCCTTTAACGAAGTCTACGCCATCGTGCAGAGCACTAAAGCCATTGATTACACCGAACAACGCGCCGACGAGGAAGCCCAAAAAGCAATATCTGCATTAAGTGTCCTGCCCGATTCCGACTATAAACAAGCGTTAACTTTATTGGCGCTATTTTCCGTACAGCGCAACTATTAGAACGGTACCGGCCTAACCTTTAAGCAGCGCGTTATAAGTATGCGCTTTTTCGAGCAGCAGATTATATTTACGTTCAACCTTGTCCATGACCTCGGTTAAGAACTGCGTGATCTCGGCATCCTCAACATCTTCCGCCGCGGACAGCATATAAGCTTCAAGCTCACTGACCGCATCGGCATCGACAATCTCATCGAGCAGGGCCGCCGCCTCGGAAGTATGAACCGCCTTAACCAGCTTGTTTCCAACCAAGCCCTGTTGCAACAATTGTTGCAAGCCATCGACCGCCTGCGCCATCTCCCGGGCCTTTTCATTAACCGCCTGGAGCAATGTTAAATCTTCGGTAAACTCAAGAAAATCGTTCACCGCTTTTTTCAACTCATACAAGCATAGCTCGTGTTTTGCCTTTATTGTTTGCCGCATAGTTATATCCAGTTCACTAAAAAATTGCGCCAATTATAATTCAGATTCGAATTTAACTGCTCACCGCCAACCATCACACAAAAATCTAATCCGGTCATTAAAAAACGATTTTAATGTCAATGTTATTGCCCTGTGCCATAGGCTAAAACGCTCATGTTGAATCGTTTGGCTTGACACGACAATTTCCAAACAGATCCTTAGATGTGTTGTTGCGTATTAAGAAAGAAGTAGAGAGCGTGAAGCATAAAAAAATAAAACATGTGAAAAGCTTGTTGAAGTGCGTTAGGAGACCAAGAATAGCAATAAAAAACCTGGCGCTTTATTGTTTAGAATCGACTACTTAGTATATTCTCAACACTTTTTCAGTCTTTTACGATTCTTAAATCCATTAACTGCAAAGTATTTGATTTCAGCGCAACCGCTTCGATCATAGCAAGGATTAATGATCGGCATCCCTGGTTTTTGACCTCCGCGCTTGCCGAATTTGAACTTGGCGTATACTCCACAAGATTGGACGTAGCGGAAAGTAGAGCGGATGCAGCCAGGACGGGAGCTTGAGCAAGCGGTAATCATCGATATTTGGATAAAATATGATTGCACAATACCACATTAAGGCATCTATGCTGCGGGTAGTTTGGATGCGGTTCAACCACTGGTGAAGCTTTAATCGAGTAGGAGGGTATTCCATCCACAACTCAGGGCCTTGCTGAAAAGTATAAATAGCTTTCCATTGAAACGAATTCATTCTGTACCTGAATCCGCTTTTAATCTCCAGACTCAAATTTATGCCACAATATTTTTGGGCAAGCAAAAGCCCTTGCTGTATTACCAGCCCGGCACCCAACTGGTCAGCTCGTTGCCACAGTTGCGGCCAATTGATGTCATACTTATCCAATACATTGGGCAGGTCAAAAAGCCATTTCAAACGCCCCCAGCCATGTCTGACTGCATGTAAGCACAAGTAAATCACCAAGTCTTCATTATTCAGACCGGGAATACCAATATTTGCCCCTTTCGATACTGATAAAGCCCGCCAATCATCAATCGGAAACTCAAAAGGGTTAAACGTAGCCCTCCAGTGCAACTCCATATGGGGAAAGTTTTCCCGGATCAAGATGCAATGATTGTGCTTTCGGAGCAAAATTTTTCTATTTACAGATAACAAAATTTCAGGTTGCTCGGACTTCCATTTCAGTTTTTCCAATACAGTGATCGCTTCATCAAGCCGCTCAGGATCAACTAAAATATCGATATCGCCAACATGCCGGACGGCCAAGTCGCCATAAGCGCGCGCGGCAACATCTAGCCCTTTCAGGGCAATTAAACGAAGACCTTGAGCGGCACGCGCCAATTCGTGCGTTGCCTGCAAAGCGTGTAATGCTCGCCGCTTATTGCGCTTATGCTGCTCGGCCAGCTTATCCATTAATTCATTTGAAAACGTGCCCGGCGGATGACGGCGTAGATTGCAGTACAATAATGGCGAAATCTTGTGCCTGACGCCAAGCTCCAACACTTTACGCGTATCCAGCCCGATAGCGGCCAATTCTTGCTGGCGCAGAAAATGCGCTTCATTCGGTTTGGGCCGGCAGCAGGTCAGCGCCAACTCAAATTCCGGCCCTTGTTCGGCAGGATCTAACGGACATTCAAAAACGCGATGGTAATCGGAAATCATGAACTAAATTCAGGTAAATAGGATATTTCGGCGGCAGTATAACATTCCGGAATGCCCGGCAACCGACATCAATCCAAGTTGCATATTGATATTTACTAAGCTTATGATGTCCCGTCCAAAGCGCGAATTAACTATTTCATGCCATATTTCTACCTTTTGCATCGGATCGACGTTGCCGGACTGCTTGCAACACCTAAGCGACATCCTAACCTCTAATGCTAAAATTGATTTGCGTAACCCTAAAAAAAACAGTTGAGCTATCCAAAATCCCGTCCGCCCTAAGAGCGGTCGAAAAGCTCAACACGAACGGCTTATTAGTTATCGCTAAGGCATCTCAATCTGCAACCCATATTGCCACACGGAAAAATTTCGGTTTTCTCGTCACGAAATCGATAGACTTGGCATGAAACGTCTTTCTATATACCGGGCCGCTATTCCCTTCTTTCATCTGCTAGCGAACGAACCGCATCGTCCGATGATGCTGGTTTTTAGTTGCATGTTACTGGGCAGTTTGAGCGAAGGTTTCGGGATTACCCTGTTAGTGCCGCTGCTTGAGTTATTACAAAACAGCACCGCCCCAACAACAGGCATAGCGGCACAGTTCGGCCGTTTCTTTGCATTGACGGGTATCCCTTATCAAGTTGCCAGCGTGCTGTTGCTTTTCCTGCTCTTACAGGCCCTGAGAATCGTTTTACAAAGCAGCCGCGAAGTGACGTCCAACTCTTTCCAGTCCAATCTGGTAGATCGATTGCGCAAACGTTGTTTTATGGCAATCTTGCGTAGCGAATGGTATTGGCTATCGCAACGCAATAATGCGGAATACGCCAATTTATTGCTGACCGACATCAACAGGATTGGCGTTGGCGTCAATTTTTTCTTACAACTGTGCAGCGGCTCAACACTGATGTTAACTTACTCGCTGGCGGCATTGTGGCTGTCCTGGCCAATAACGCTGTTGGTGCTGACGATGGGCTTGATATTTGTGCTGGCCGAAAACGGCTTGCGACACGAGGCCTTATCGCTGGGCAACCGTATCGGCCAGACTTCGCGCAGCTTGCACAGTGTCGTACAGGAAAGCTTGGCAGGAATGAAACTAGCCAAAATTCTCGGCAATGAAGAGCGGCACCTGGATAAATTCCAACAATCAATGCACGCATTCCGCGAACACCAACTGAATTTCCAGCGCAGTTCCAGCCGCTCAAAAGCCAGAATGCAATTGGGCAGCGTGATTATTCTGGTTGCCCTGCTTTACTCCGGCATTGCAGTTTGGCGATTGCCGATGGCCGAGCTGGGCACGTTGATTTTTGTGTTCGCCAGGCTGATGCCGTTGGGTTCGCAACTGCAACAACAACTGCACCATTGGTTGCACACCTTGCCGGCGTTAACCACGGCTAATCGCTTGTTGACGGAATGCCGCGATATGGCCGAGCCGGCCGATGAGTCGCTGCAACCGCCTTTACTGCTGCAACACGATTTAACATTGAACGCGGTAAGTTTTATCTACCCCGGCCGAGAACAGCAGGCCTTAAGCGAAATCAACCTGCGCCTTCCGGCCAAATCGACAACCGCCATTATCGGCGCATCCGGAGCCGGTAAAAGTACCTTGGCCGATGTATTGATGGGACTGCTGCGGCCGGACACTGGCTGCATCGGCATCGACGGTCAACTGTTGGATGACGCAACCCGATTGCATTGGCGGAAGTCGGTAGCCTATGTGCCGCAGGAAACCATCCTGTTTAACGACTCGATCCGGGCAAACCTGCTGTGGGCCATGCCCGAGGCCACGGATGACGAACTCTGGCAAGCACTGGATAAAGCCGCCGCCGATTTTGTGCGCCAATTGCCTAATGGCTTGGATACTGTAGTCGGAGATCAGGGCCTGCGCCTTTCCGGCGGCGAGCGCCAACGTATCGCGCTGGCCCGCGCCCTACTGGGAAAACCGTCGCTGCTGATTCTGGACGAAGCGACCAGCGCGCTGGATATGGAGAATGAAGAACGTATCCGGCAGGCTATTGTTAATCTGCATGGTAACCTGACGGTTGTCGCGATCGGCCATCGGATGGCAACGTTGCAGCATGCCGATCAAGTGCTGGTAATGGAAGCAGGAAGCATTGTTGCCCAGGGCAGCTGGAGCAAGGTGCAGGAGACTGCTTATGCAAATGTGTTATTCAATACTTAATGTTAAACGGCCAGGGCTAATCTATTTTTTTCAGTTACCATGAGCAAATTAAAATGAAAAAAACTGCGCGTATTTTTGTGGCGGGTCATCGGGGATTAGTTGGCTCAGCCTTAGTGCGCCAGCTACAGGCTCAGGGATTCCATAACTTGTTGCTGAGCACGCGTGACGAGCTCGACCTAACCGATCAAGCCGCTACCAGCGCTTTTTTCGTTGAAAATCGCCCCGATTATGTTTTGCTTGCAGCCGCAAAAGTAGGTGGAATTCTCGCCAATAATACTTACCCGGCAGATTTCATACGCGATAACCTAGCCATTGAGCAAAATGTTATTACTTCTGCGCACGCCGCCGGCGTTACGCGATTATTATTTTTGGGTTCAAGTTGTATTTATCCTCGCGATTGTCCGCAACCGATAGAAGAATCCAGTTTGCTGACAGGAACGCTAGAGCCGACCAATCGCTCCTATGCGCTTGCCAAAATAGCCGGAATAGAATTGTGCTGGGCCTTTAATCGCCAATACGGAACGCGCTATTTAGCCGTCATGCCCACTAATTTATACGGGCCCGGCGATAATTACGATTCCTACAATAGCCACGTTTTACCGGCGCTTATCCGCAAGATGCACGAAGCCAAGCAATATGAACAAGAAGAGGCCGTTGTTTGGGGCACAGGAACACCTCGCCGCGAATTCCTCTACAGCGATGATTTAGCAAGCGCTTGCCTACATATTTTGCAGCAAACCGACTCGCAACTTGCACCTTTGTTTAATGACAACGCTCCGCCGTTAATTAACATCGGTTGCGGCGAGGACATTTCCATCGCCGATTTAGCGCAGCTTATTGCCGATGTGGTGGGCTTTGCCGGACGCTTAAGTTTTGATCACAGTAAGCCGGACGGGACTCCGCAGAAAGTACTGAATGTGACAAAAATAAATAATTATGGCTGGTCGGCCACCACGACTTTAAAGGACGGCATAGCACTAGCCTATAGGGATTTTTTGAGATCTAACAGCTTGGGTCGTATCCAATGATACATAGGCCTGAAGACACGGGGCCGCATTTTCCGGCAAAATTTAATATTCCTGTGCGCGAGTAACTACAGAACACAATAAGACACAAGCAGTCGACGGGGATTGCGCGGCTGAGCGCTAAAAATTAACACCCCAAGACAAATCGGATTCTAAAGAGTGGAACATGGCTAGAGGGTATAGAAAAAGAGTATTGGTAACCGGCGGCGCCGGATTCCTGGGCTCGCATTTATGCGAACGCCTGCTTTCGGACGGCTGCGACGTATTGTGCGTGGATAATTTCTATACCGGCACCAAGGACAATATCGCCCGGCTTTTGCCTAATCCGCATTTTGAAGTCATGCGTCACGATGTCACCTTCCCTCTCTATGTCGAGGTGGATGAAATCTATAACTTGGCTTGTCCAGCATCGCCGATACACTATCAACACGATCCGGTGCAAACCACCAAAACCAGCGTGCACGGCGCAATTAACATGCTGGGCTTGGCCAAGCGGCTAAAGGCAAAGATTTTCCAAGCCTCTACCAGCGAAGTTTACGGCGATCCGACCGTGCATCCGCAACCTGAAAGCTACTGGGGCAATGTAAACCCCATAGGTCCGCGCTCTTGTTACGATGAAGGCAAGCGCTGCGCGGAAACGCTGTTTTTCGATTACTACCACCAACACGGTTTACGCATTAAAGTGGGCCGTATTTTTAATACTTACGGCCCGCGCATGCATCCGAACGATGGCAGGGTGGTATCGAATTTTATTGTCCAGGCTTTGCAAAACCAGCCTATTACGCTCTACGGCGACGGCAATCAAAGCCGTTCGTTCTGCTATGTCGACGACCTGATTGAAGCGATTATCAGGCTGATGGCAACCCCGGACGATTTTACCGGCCCGGTCAATCTAGGCAATCCTGACGAATTCACGATCCGAGAACTGGCCGAGATAGTCATAGAGCTTACCGGCTCTCGCTCCGAGCTTATTTTCCTGCCTCTGCCTTCCGACGATCCAAGACAGCGGCAACCCGATATAACTTTGGCCAACGAAATACTGGACTGGAGGCCGACAACCAATTTGCGCGCAGGCCTGCTTCGCACTATCGATTACTTCTCTTGGCTATTACAGCCCGAAACGGCCGGCAACACGAGTATTTAATAGAGGATAATCTAAAGTCTTGAATTTACCGGTAATAATTAAATGATTTTATTCACACAAAAATGAAGGCTAACCGCTTAACTAGAAATGCTGTCATGGCAGTAGCACAGACGATAGTTTCCGGCATCACTCTGTTTTTATTGTATCGCTATTTATTGAAAACGATCGGACCTGAGCAGTTGGGAATCTGGTCTATTGCATTGGCTATTGCATCCGCATCGAGAATCAGTGAAATGGGACTTACCGGAAGCGCAGTAAAATACACCGCTAAATACGTCGCCCGCGGCGAAAAAGGCAAGGCCTCGGAAGTTATTCAGACCACAGTTGTTACTATCGGTGTGTTTTTAGCGTTGGTTCTTGCCGCCGGTTATCTGCCGATTACCTTGCTGATAAGCAAATTAATCCCTGAACAAAATATTAGCAATATACAAACAATCCTTCCGTACATCCTGATTTCAATGTGGATCGGCACAATTGCCAATGTTTTTATTTCCGGTTTGGATGCCTGTCAGCTCATTACTTTGCGGGCGCTGGTGTCGATGTCCACGACCGTGCTTTTTTTAGTGCTGACATTGATATTTGTTCCTCAATACGGATTAACCGGCTTAGTCTGGGCGCAAACAGGACAAAATGTATTGATGCTTTTCGCAAGCTTGCTACTGCTCAGGCGAGAGCTTCCTTCATTACCATTCTTGATTTACAAATGGCGTCTTCCGTTGTTTAGAGAGATGTTTCGCTATGGCGTCAACTTTCAGCTCATTAATATTCTTGTTATGTTGGTTGATCCTACAACCAAAATGCTAATGACGAAATTCGGGGGACTCAGTACTGTCGCTTACTATGAGATGGCAAATCGGATGGTTTCACAGTTCCGCTCGTTGCTGGTCTCCGCGAACCAGGTCATTGTCCCTCATATTGCAAATCTTCATGAAAATGCGCCGGAAGAAATTACTAAAATATACTTGGATTCTTACCGGGCCATATTTTTTCTCTCGCTGCCGCTTTATACCGGAGTGATAGCCATAGCTCCATTGGCAAGCGAACTTTGGATTGGCGGTTACGAACAGAGCTTCGTAATTTATGTCGGGCTGTTATCCATTGCTTATTGCTTCAATACGCTTAGCGGCCCCGCTTATTTTAATAATCTCGGCACCGGCTCATTACAGTGGAATATCTGGGGACACGTTGTCATGGCGTTTTTCAATGCCGCTTTAGGGTATTTGTTTGGGCGTTCTTTAGGAGGCGAAGGCGTCGCTTTGGGATATTTACTAGCCTTAATAATCGGCAGCAGTTTAATCATAGCCGGCTATCATTACGAGTCTCATATTCCATTAATAAATATGGTGCCTAACGAAAGCAGAAATGTATTTGCGGCTTGCTGCCTTGGCTTGATCGTTGGAGGTGTTTTGTTTTACTTTCTGAAATTTGAAGAAAAAGCTATTGTAAGGGCGGGATTTGGCCTAGCTATATGTTTCATTCCTATTGTGCCCTCTCTTTGGAACCATCCTTTGAGCAAACAAATCGGCCACCAGATTACTGCCAGTATGAACTCATAAGAAAATATGCTTCGTTTTTTACAACATTACACCCATGCAATAGATCTGAGACTCGGTTTGATTTGCGAACTAAAACGCGCCGCCCGTTTTGGAAAAACGTTGCCTAAGCATATCATTCCCCGCGTCCTGAAATGCCCGCACAGCTATGACGACAAAATCCTATTATTACGCTTACTCGATCCCGGCCAAAGCAATCTGCTAATTGATGTAGGGGGAAATTCCGGCTACTGGTGCGAATCTTTTTTGGAATTCTTTCCTAATACCGGCGTAGTTGCGTTCGAGCCGTTAAAACATGAGTTCGAAAAATACAAATTACGTTTTCAAAATACCGATAACATCGAAGTACATAACGTCGGCTTATCGGATAAAAAAGAACTACTGGAAATTCGCGTTGCCGAGCTTTCCTCGCATTCGTCTCTACATGACTACGCAATTGCGCAGCCTGCGCTGCAAGTTAAGTTTGAGGGCACGCAAACCGCTTATCTCGATACACTAGACAGCTTCGAGCTTGGTGCAATATCCGCAGACAGAAAACTTCTGAAAATCGACGTTCAAGGCCATGAGTTAAATGTACTGCACGGGGCGGTTAATACCTTGCCGCATATCGATGTTGTACTTATCGAATGCTCCTTTTTAGGAGAATACGAAAATATTACGCCCTCGTTTGCGCTAATAGCAGGTTTTTTAAGTAAATTCGATTTATATCCCGTTATGTTCAGGGATTACGGGACATCACTAGGCCCTCATGCCTGGGAACGTGATGTGATTTTTTGCAAGAAATTTTTACTTAACAATATTTGGGATTGGTAATGGATAAATCGTTACTTGTTAGAATTTTCGGGTTTTCAGCAACGCTGATTCACGGCGATGTATTGATATTGGATCGTTGGCGTTGGTTAAAAAAGCGATTACCAGAAACTAGAAATGGGGAGAGTTTAATTGACATTGGATGTGGGGGAGGAGCTTTCTCTATTGGTGCGGCCTTAAGGGGATACAATTCCTTGGGACTGACTTGGGATGAGCGCGATCAAAATATTGCGACATATCGAGCAAAAATATGTGGGGCGAGTTCTGCCAGATTCGAAGTTTTTGATGTTCGTAATTTAGATGATAGGCATGATCTGGTGAGTCAATTCGATGTAGCTATTTGTTTCGAGAATATAGAACACATAATAAATGACAGAAAACTTATTATCGATATTGCGAACTGCTTGAAACCAGGCGGGCGTCTTTTGTTGACAACGCCCAACATATTATATTGTCCTATATCGCAGGAAGATAAAGGTCCTTTTTCTTCTGTTGAGGATGGAGGACATGTGCGAAGAGGTTATAGTGAAGCGATGCTGGAAGAGTTATGCGTTCAAGCAAAACTAATGCCTGAAAATATATCCTATTGTAGTGGTTTCCTGAGTCAAAAAATTACCTCTTGTCAGAGAGTTCTATCCACAATACATCCATTAGTTGCATGGGGTGTGATTTTCCCTTTACGCCTCCTTCCCCCGATTTTCGATTGGTTCATTACAAAGTTGCTGCACTGGCCTTCGTATTCTATTTGTTTGGAAGCCGTTAAACCACGATATTCAAAATGACTTCAATGCCGACCTTAAAGATGGGCAGTCAACTAAAGTGTGTCATTTTAGGAGGTGGCGGCTTCATCGGCTCTCATATTGTTGAGACATTAGCTGAACAAGGGCACAGTGTTCGAGTTTTCGAGCGACATAATATTAACACTCGAAACATTGCGCATGTGCTGGGGCGTATTGAATTAGTGTATGGGGATTTTTTAAATGAAGATGATTTATGTCGAGCCCTGGCAGGAATGGATATTATTATCCATCTGGTAAGTACGACTTTGCCCAAATCCTCAAATGACAATGTAATCTACGACGTCGAAACCAATGTCATAGGCACCATAAGATTGCTAAATCTCGCAAAGCAATTAGGCATTCGTAAAATCATCTTCGCATCGTCGGGTGGAACGGTATACGGCTTACCCCAATATCAGCCAATCAGCGAAACGCATCCGACTGATCCGATTTGTTCGCACGGAATTGCCAAAATCACTATCGAAAAATACTTGCAGTTATATCACCATCTTTATAATTTGGATTATACCGTGCTTCGTTTCGCCAATCCTTACGGTCCCAAGCAAGATCCGATGACAGGACAAGGCGCAATCACAGTCTTTTTGCAGCAAATTCTTAATGAAGAGCCGATATCCATTTGGGGCGATGGCACGGTTGCAAGAGATTATTTTTATATCAGCGATTTGGCGGAGGCGGTTTTAGCGGCGATAGAAAAAGATCCGCCCTCGAAAATTTATAATATCGCCAGTGGCTTTTCACATACTTTAAATGAATTGATCAACATCATGCAGGCAGTAACAGGCCGCACACCGCTCATTCGATATTTACCCGCGCGCAAACTGGACGTATCTGTCAATATTCTTGATATTTCCCGTGCCCGGAAAGAACTTTCATGGAGCCCGCAAGTGCCTCTGGAAGAAGGCATAAACCGCACTTGGCAATGGTTACAAAATTATAAATAACAGCATGATTATCATCTCGAACGGACACCATAAATTTATTACGGGCATGGCTGCGGCCGAAGCTTATAAGAATAACGTATTGACGAGATTTATTACTGCCGGTTATCCAACGCCTAACCTTAGGCAAGTGATCACTTGGTTAAAATTGGATAAATTTGCTCCGGTCAAACGTTTATTGCATCGTCAGGAAAGTGTGTCCGACAGTTTAGTATGCTCTTTATGGTTGACAGAATTTGTTTATGGATTCTCTCGCCTTATCGCTAGACGGATGCCGTGCTTTGAAAGCGTTGTCGACTATGGTTTAAGATTTTACGCATGGCAAGCCGAGCGCGTTATACGCAAAACGCCGGCGCGGCTTTACCACTATCGCTCCGGATACGGGCACCACTCCGTACAAATTGCCAAACAGAAAGGCATGGTTACACTTTGCGACCACTCGATTGCGCATCCTATGGCATTGGATTATCTAATTGCCAATGGCGGCCAATTGCCGCCGTTGGGACTGGACGCTCCCATCAATAAAATGTGGCGCAACATTCGCAAAGACATGGAGCAAGCGGATTATCTGCTTGTTAACTCGGATTTTGTTAAGGATACTTTTATCCACTTTGGCTACGAAGCAAAGCGGATTTTTGTCCTATATACCGGCATCGATGACCGCTTTTTATCTTTAATTCCGCAACGCACTTTTGCTCCGTTAGCGGAACGGCCTATTAGGATTTTATTTGCCGGAGACATGGGGTCAAGAAAAGGAGGACGAATACTGCTAGAAACGCTTATGCGATTACGAGATCTGTCTTGGCAATTCGAAGCCGTAGGTTCCATCGATCCGAATTTGCGCAACGATTTTTCTGCTTTTTTTACCGATAGCCGGGTTACGGTAACCGGCCATTTGTCATGGGACGAACTGGCAAACCACATGAGTGCGGCCGATATCTTTGTCTTCCCGTCATTGGCCGAAGGCTCGGCTCGGGTTGTTTTTATGGCCATGGCCTGTGGATGTTACGTCATTACCACACCAAACAGCGGCTCTATCGTGCAACATGAGGTACATGGAAAAATTATCGCACCGGGCAGTGTCGATGCACTGGAAACTTCCCTGAGAGAAAGTATCCTGAATCGGGATCAAATTCCGGAAATTGGCCGTAGGAATGCGGAATTGATAAAAACCCAATACACGCAGAGTCATTACGGACAAGGGTTAATGGAGGTCTACAATTTCCTGCTGCCGGAAAACTCATAGCGCAGCATCGAAAAATTACACTGCCACATATTTGAAAGATAAGTAATGAACATAGAAAAAACAGCCCCCCGCGATTTCAAGCCAGTGAATTGGAAGCCGCGCCTGACAGCCCAATCGCAACTACCGAATATCTTTGGCGATGCATTCGCCTGTCTTCTTCCGATGCTAACTTTCGTAGAAGTAGAGATAGTCGGCCGCTTGTTTCTGCCCGAGATACTGCTGCTATTAATGCTTCCGTTTTTATTAATCTTTCGCGGACATTTATTACTCGAGCCCTTGCCGAAAAAACTGATATTGCTCGGCTTTATATGGTTACTCTCTCAAATTGCAACAGACATCATCCGAGACACTCCCATAGAGGATTCGAGCCGCGGAGTTTCAAAAATTATTTTTCTGTTACTTAATTTTTCAAGCGTTTACCTATATATAAACGGCAAAAAGAACCGTCTCTTCATGTTCGCGTTGGGTATCGCGCTAGGGCAAATTCTTATGTATTTTATTAATCCGAATATCTATGCGGAAAATTATCCTTGGAAGTTCGGTTACGGTTCGGGAGTCACCCTGTTAATCGTATTGGCCGCGCAGTTTAGGTTTTTTAGTAGAAGAAAACTTCTGTCCGCCATAATCATCCTAAGCGCAGGATTATTGAATTTCTATACGGATTTTCGTTCGCTTGGGTTGATTTGCGCACTAACTGGCGGATTTATAATCATTACTAAATCCGTTAGTTTTGGTTATCACGCCATCAAACGAGCTGACGTTGCAAAACTTATCTTGTTCGGAGGGATTGCAATTTATGCCATCACCGCATTTTATCGTTATAGTGTCAATGACGATTGGTTTGGCGAGGAAGTGCGTGAAAAATATCTCCTGCAATCTACAGGCGATATGGGACTTCTGCTGGGCGGGCGCGCTGAAATTCTAGCTTCATCCCAAGCAATTATAGATTCTCCAATTATTGGCCATGGCTCTTGGGCAAAAAACCCAAAATATGTCGACACAATGCTAGACGCCTTGAGCCAGCGTGGGTACGCGCTTCAGGGAGCTCTAAATGACGATCTAATCCCAACCCACTCTTATATAATGGGAGCGTGGGTGGAAGCAGGACTTGCGGGAGCGATTTTTTGGTTTTTTGCATTAATGCTTACATTGCGTTGCCTAACAGTGTGTTATCAAACCAATGCGACATATACTCCGCTAATTTCGTTTATCGCTTTTAACTTGTTATGGAACATACCGTTTTCTCCTTTCGGAGCTGAAGGACGATTGTTCTCCGCCTACGATCTATCGTTAATGATCGTAACCCTATCCATGACGAGATATTTAGCCACATCAAAATTACCAGCATGAAGATTTCCATCGTCACGATTTCCTACAATCAGGTTCAATATTTAGAAAAGGCAATCCGCTCCATCATCGACCAGGATTTCGACGATCTGGAATATATTGTCGTAGACCCAGGTTCAAACGATGGAAGCAGGGATATTATCGAAAAATACCGTTCTAAAATAACTCAAATCCTGTATGAACCCGATAAAGGCCCGGCCGACGGGTTGAATAACGGGTTTCGCCTTGCAACCGGCGACATCTTTGGCTTCATCAATGCCGACGATGAACTTTTGCCGGGAGCATTGCAAAAAATTGCCGGCTATTTTGAACAGCATCCGCAAATCGATGTAGCGT
This sequence comes from Candidatus Methylobacter oryzae, assembly GCF_003994235.2. Classification (GTDB taxonomy): domain Bacteria; phylum Pseudomonadota; class Gammaproteobacteria; order Methylococcales; family Methylomonadaceae; genus Methylobacter_A; species Methylobacter_A oryzae. Next base: position 24,075 of record NZ_RYFG02000018.1, on the reverse strand, counting down.
GCGGCAGCGGATATATAATCGATAAAACCGGGGTGATAGTTAGAAAAATTATGCCCACCCGTTATTCGAAAAGATTGGCTGCTTACGGCGCTGTTACATTTATTCAGCAAGGCACATTTTTCAGCCGTAGTGCATTTTATTCAACCGCGGGCTTTAACATTAACAATCGGACGTGCTGGGATGGCGAGTTACTGCTCGATATGGCAATCAACGTCTGTAAATTCGGTGCTTTTTATCAGGACATTGCTGCGTTCAGAATCTATGACTCGTCAATCAGCGGCTCCGGGAGATTGAACGCGTTATATCAACATGATTGCAACCGGCTATTTTCTAAGGCAATGGGCCGGCCTATGAATTTTATGGATAAGCTTCTAATGAAAATATATTTGCTGGAGAAATGGATCACCAATCCAGCAGTAACGTTTAATCGAATTTTAGATATCGTTAGATGAAAATCGCTGTTTTGTGGACCGAGTTATCGGGATATATGAATGCTTGTCTTAAAAAGCTGGCCGCAATGGATGGCGTGGAGTTGTTTGTTGCAAGCAGCTGCATTAACAAGGATGCACCATTCGACGAGTTGACTTTCGCTTGGATCGAAAACCATTTTCAGTGGCATGGCTCTGTGGATGCTAATCGCCTCATCCCGCTTCTTGAGAATTTTCAACCGGAGTTGATTCTTTGCGCGAATTGGCATTATCAAGGCTATCGAAAAACGCTAAGACATTTCAAAGGGCAATCCATCCGAGTCTTTACCTCGGACAGGCCATGGCTGGGAACGCCCAGACAATGGTTAGGCGTTTTTATTTCGCGTTTTTATCTTCATCCTATTTGCGAAGCAATGTTTGTAGCAGGGGAGCGGCAAAGGGTTTTCGCGAAAAAAATGGGCTTTTCACAAAGAAAGATTTTGCACGGCCTATACAGCTGCGATCATGAAAAGTTTGCTTCGATTTATTTCGAGAGAAAAAAACAACAAATAGAAGCCCGCTCATTTTTATTTGTTGGCAGGTTTGTCTCCGAAAAAGGCTTGGATACCTTGGTTAATGCGTATCAGCGTTACCGTCAGCAAGCAGTCGATCCTTGGCCGTTGAAATGCTATGGCGCCGGACCGTTACAACCTATGCTTGACGGTATCCCAGGAATCGAATGCAAAGGATTCTGCCAACCTGACGATTTGCCCAAGAAATTCATGGAAGCAAATTGCCTGATATTACCAAGCACTTTTGAGCCTTGGGCGCTGGTAGTTCATGAAGCAACGGCCGCGGGCATGGCAGTAATTGCTTCAGATGCCGTCGGCGCTACGGCACATCTCATTCAAGACGATTATAATGGTTATGTTGTCGAAACAGGCAGCGCCGAGGAACTAGCCGGGGCTATGCTGAATTACAGTGCCTTGCCCCCCGCTGCCCGCCGCATCATAGGTGAAAACAGCTATTTGATGTCGCTGCAATTTACCCCTCGCCGTTGGGCCGAAACAGTGCTGAGCATACCGAAAAGAATTAACGGTAAAACTTACGAAAAGCCGACAATAGAACATTAAATTTTCAATCATTTATTTCCATGAGTACGCGGTGAAACAATCCGATCATAATCAATTTGTTCAATACGGCTGTGGTTGGTCGGCACCGAAAAACTGGATAAATTTCGATGCCTCTCCTACGTTACGGTTCGAAAGACTGCCGTTAATCGGACGGCTTTACATCAAGAACGCGGCACGTTTTCCCGGTAATGTTAATTACGGCAATATTGTTCGCGGCTTACCTATATCGGCCGATTCATGCCGTGCGGTCTATTGCTCGCATGTTCTCGAACACTTGTCGTTGTACGAGTTTAGGATCGCGTTAAAAAATACTTACAAAATTCTGATGACCGGCGGAACTTTTCGTCTGGTATTGCCCGACTTGGAATACCTCATTAAAGAATATATCCATAATGCCTCGCCCGAGGCCGCAATTAAATTCATGCAAAATACCTCGCTAGGCAAAGAAGTTCGCAACAGAAAATTAAAGCCATTCATACTTGAATGGCTTGGAAATTCTCAACACCTTTGGATGTGGGATTATAAATCGCTTGAAGACGAGCTTAAAAAGGTAGGATTTAATAATATTAGGCGGGCTCAATTTGGCGATTCTTCCAATCCAGTGTTTCAAGATGTTGAAAATAAAGACAGATGGGATAATTGCCTGGGCATCGAATGCCAAAAGTAACCGGCTGAACTAGAACGCAATATCGCACAAATAAAGAATCGCTGACTATCATTTCCGCCAAGCTATTAACCAACAAACGCATGAAAATTCTTCACGTCATCCCTTCCTATTATCCAGCGACTTATTGGGGCGGTCCCATATTTACTGCTTATGCTTTAAACAATGCCTTGGCTAAATTTTCCGGGATAACGTTGAAGGTTTTAACAACCGATACAGCGGGCCTACTGCCATCACAACGCTTGGACTATGCACTGCTTGACGACCTTTACCCAAATCAAGAAGTATTGATGACACCTCGAATAGCGGGTGCCAGCGTTTCGATCGAACTGTTACGAAAACTACCCTCTCTAGTACGCTGGGCTGATGTTGTGCATCTCACAGCTATTTATTCGTTTCCCACTATCCCAACATTATTAATCTGTCGAATGCTGCGTAAACCCGTTGTATGGTCGCCTCACGGAGCAATACAGGATGCGCATGAATGGCCTGGATCAAAACGTAAAAACTTGAAGCGCGTTTGGGAAATGCTATGCAGCTTTTTAATTACTAAGGAAAAAGTGATCGTTCACGTGACATCCGAACGAGAGCGTGTCGCGACGCAAACCAGAATACCCAAGGCTAAAGCGGCAATTGTGCCAAACGGTGTAGAAATTCCTAATGCCATGTCCCAAAGAAGCTGGGTGCCGGAGGGGAAACTAAGATTATTATATTTGGGACGTCTCGCGCCGAAAAAAGGGATAGAAAATCTGCTTCATGCGATGGCGATTCTCAACGATCAAACCGTTATATTATCTATTCATGGTACCGGCGATGCCGTTTACGCCAGGAATCTGTGCGATTTGGCGAATAAACTCGGAATTTTAAATAAAAATGTATTTTTTGTTGGTCATGTGGATGGCAACCCAAAAACGCAGGCTTTTTATCATGCCGACGCATGCGTGGTTCCATCACATACCGAATGCTTTTGCATGGTAGTTGCAGAAGCACTCGCTCACGGTGTTCCGGTAATTGCCAGTCACGGCACACCCTGGGCCGATCTCGAAACAAAGCATTGCGGACTTTGGGTGGGTAATAGTCCTGAATCATTGGCTCAAGCAATAACCGGAATCCGGTCTATGGAATTGGCAGCAATGGGAAATCGAGGCAGAGAATGGATGAAACAAGAGTTTTCTTGGAGTAGTGTAGCCCATAACATGCTCAAGCTTTATAAAGAGATTGTTTCGCGAAATTAACAACTAATTTCAAAAGAATGGACGCGGCACAACAATATTTTCAGTCGTCCTTTCCGGATCATGGCAGGAAGAGTCATTCGCGAAAGATTGAATCTTTGACATTGCCGGCATAATTTATAAAGTGATTATTTATTCTGAATATTAAGGGATTACATGAAAGAGAGTGTTAACGGCATTGCTAATTACGGCTGGAAAGATGCTGAGCCCAAGGATTCGCAAGCCTATTTATCCGAGCCCATCGTCAAAATCTTACATAATCTAAAAGCAGAAAAAATACTGGATTTAGGTTGCGGCAACGGCGCTTTTAGCCACTACTTACACAACCAAGGCTTTAGTGTTGTCGGATGCGATGCCGACCAGGATGGAATTGAAATAGCTAAAGCAGGAAATTCAGGTGCAAAGTTTAAGCAACTTTCCGTTTACGATTCACCTGACCTCTTGCATGAAGCATTTTTCGATACAGTGATTTCAACTGAAGTTATTGAGCACCTTTTTTCTCCGTCGGCACTCCCCCGCTTTGCACGTACCGTGTTGAAACCGGACGGACATCTGATTGTCACCACGCCGTACCATGGCTATTTGAAAAATTTGCTAATCTGCTTGGCGGGCAAATGGGACAGTCACCATACCAGCTTATGGGAAGGCGGCCACATCAAGTTCTGGTCGTACCGTTCCCTGTCGCAACTGCTTGAAGCAAATGGCTTTAAAGTTATCGGTTTTAAAGGAGCGGGCAGAACCTTCGGCCTATGGAAAAGCATGATTATCACTGCCCAAATTAACAATTAAAACATTTTCAACATGGAAAATTTAGGTAATAAGGAAACAAACGATACAGTCAGTCTGGCAGCCATAATTCTGACGTTTAATGAAGAAACCCACATTGAGCGTTGTATCCAAAGCGTCTTCCAAGTTACCAAACGAGTCTTCGTGGTAGATTCCTTTTCCGCTGACCGAACTGTTGAATGCGCAAGAATGTTGGGAGTGGAAATCTACCAGCATACATTCAAAAATCACGCAGATCAGCTCGCCTGGGCTTTGGAAAACCTTCCGGTCGACACCGACTGGGTGATGAGAGTAGATGCCGACGAGGTAATTTCTGCTGCATTGGCCGAAGAAATCCGCGCAGAATTGTCTTTGAACTGTTCAGCAACTCATGGTTATCTATTTTATCGGCTCGTGTGTTTCCAAGGAAAAGAAATACGTTACGGCGGTATATCTCATTGGGTACTGCGATTATGGCGCAACGGCTCGGCAAAGATAGAAAGCCGCTGGATGGATGAGCACATGGTACTGGAGCATGGAAACACAAAACATCTTAACGGAGATTTTTTCGACGATAACTTAAACAATATTACTTGGTGGACTCATAAGCACAATAGCTATGCGACCCGCGAGGCAATTGATCTACTGAATATTAAACATAAATTCCTGCCGGTCTCTTCCAACAATCACGACCTTACCTCTCAAGCCCGCTATGTCCGTTGGTTAAAAGAAAATTTATATTTGCATTTACCGTTAGGCTTAAGAGCCTTCTTGTTTTTCTGTTACCGAATGATCTTCCGTCTCGGCGTACTGGATGGAAGCAGTGGCTTTATTTTTCACTTCTTACAAGGTTTTTGGTATCGCTTCTTGGTAGATGTCAAAATCCGGGAAGTAGAACGCCGGATGCGGAGAGAAAAAATTGATTGCGTCGAAGCAATTCAGCGCGAATTCGGAGTAAACCCATTATTATGAAATATCAAGCCCTGCTCAACAGGTTGGACAAACTGACTCAGGCATTACTCTCCAAACGATTGATAATTGCTTTGCTTCTTCACCGGGTGCTTGCGGGGAGCGAACATCGGCATATTTTATCTAAAGACCTGCTGACTATCATCGACATTGGCGCCAACCGCGGCCAATTCGCCTTGGCAGCGCGGCAGTGGACGTCTAAAGCCCATGTCGTTTCATTTGAACCATTGCCCGGCCCGGCCGCTGTTTTCCGTCGTGTTTTTACCGGCGATAGCCATGTCGTTCTGCACCAAGCAGCGATCGGACCGGAGCCCGCGATACAGAAGATGCATGTTTCCGCCAGAGACGATTCGTCATCGTTACTGCCGATTTCTCCATTGCAGGCAACCCTGTTTCCGGGTACCGAAGAAATAGCGACTACCGAAGTACGCGTGGCACCGCTTGATGAATTCGTTAGCGCCGCCGACTTACAATCACCTGCGATGCTGAAACTCGATGTCCAGGGTTTTGAATTCGATGCGCTTCGAGGCTGCGAATCGTTGCTTGGTCATTTTGAGTGGATATATTGCGAATGTTCTTTCGTTGAACTCTATTCAAAACAAAAATTGGCAGCGGAAATTATTGATTGGCTTTCATGCAGAGGCTTCCATCTGATAGGTATGTTTAACCCAGCCTATAACGATCGCGGACAGGCCGTACAGGCGGATTTTCTATTCAGCCGCAACAGAATGATCGATCTTTAAACAAAACATAACATTATGAAAATACTGATTCACGGCATCAACTTTTCCCCCGAGTTGATAGGCATCGGCAAATATTCCGCCGAAATGGCCGAGTGGCTGGTTGCGCAAGGGCATGAGGTCCGGGTGGTCACGGCTCCGCCTTATTATCCGCAGTGGCAAATAGGCGAAGGTTATGCGAATAGATGGCTTAGAGAAAGAAGACGGCAACCGCGGGACAAAAACGGCTTGGTTGTATACCGCTGCCCGTTATGGATTCCCGCTAAACCTTCCGGTTTGACGCGTTTGCTGCATTTGGCCAGCTTTGCGCTGTCCAGTTTTCCGGTTATGTTGCGGCAAATTTTTTGGAGGCCCGACATGGTGCTGGTCGTTGAACCGCCATTCTTTTGTGCTCCACAGGCTTGGCTGACGGCACGGCTTTCCGGTGCGAAAGCATGGCTGCATATCCAGGATTTTGAGGTTGATGTCGCATTCGATCTTGGCATATTGCGTGCGGATTGGTTGAAGCGCTGCATCCTGATCGCCGAACGTTTAATACTCCGCCGTTTCGACCGGGTATCGACAATTTCCGTCAAGATGTTGGAAAAACTGGGCAGCAAAGGCGTAACGTATGATAGAACTTTTCTTTTTCCTAACTGGGTTGATTTAAGCGAGATTCATCCATTGGACTCCACGAACGAGTTCAGAAGCCGCTGGGGAATATTGCCATCAAAAATCGTTGCCTTGTACTCAGGAAATATGGGCGAAAAGCAGGGGTTGGAAATTATATTGGAAGCGGCAATCAAGCTTGAAGAAAGTTCCGATGTCCAACTTGTCTTGTGTGGCGATGGCGCCGCCAAATCGAGATTGCAAGAAAAATATGCCTCGCTAAAAAATGTTCTGTGGCTGCCGTTGCAGCCGTTGGAAATGCTCAACGAATTACTAAACATGGCCGATGTGCATTTATTGCCGCAACGAGCGGATGTAGCGGATTTGGTCATGCCGTCCAAATTGTTAGGCATTTTGGCAAGCGGCCGGCCGGTATTAGCCACGGCCCATCCCGATACCCAAGTCGGCAGAATCGTGTCCCAGTGTGGAGCTGTCTCAATTCCGGATAATGCCGACGCATTTTCCGACCTTTTAAAATCCCTGGCCGCTAATCCGGTTGAACGAAGACGGTTAGGAAGAGCGGGCAGACGCATTGCGGAACAGCAATTCTCAAGAGAGGTTGTGCTAAGAAAATTCGAACGGGAACTAAAAGTGATTTGCCGTGCCTAAAAATTTTCTTCGACCATATGCCTCCCGCATTTCTTTCCTACAGCGTTTGCTTGACGCCTTCCTGATTTTTTTCGTTTACTGGATCGGATTTGTCCTGCACGATAATGAATGGGATACCAAACGGATTCTAGTATCGTTATTAGCGGCGGTCTTTTTTGCGCTTTTCGCAGAAATTAAAGGGCTTTATAACTCTTGGCGCATCAATTCCCTGATGGATGAGATTCGTACATTATTGTCCATTTGGCTGATAGTGGTCTCTACGCTGCTAATGCTGGCGTTTGCGACCAAAACATCGGAAATATTTTCCCGGTTAGTTGTGTTGACATGGTTCGTTGCCGCCCCGACCGCATTGATAATCGTCAGGCTGTCTGTACGTGGATTATTAAGATATATCCGCCGGCATGGCACGAATACGCGTACGGTTGCAGTAGTTGGGAATAATCCGGTTGGGCATCGGCTGATCAAACATTTCGATTCCATGCCATGGTCCGGCTTGGTTGTCGACGGTATTTTCGATCATCAACGTGAAGAATTGCCGGTGAATATTGAAAGCTCGACATATTTCATAGCATCGATAGACGATTTGATTGAAAAGGCGCGGACAGGCGCGGTTGATTCCGTATATGTTGCGTTACCGCTTAAAAACGAACAACTTATTGAAGAATTGGTCAACCAGTTTGCAGACACCACGGTATCGGTCTATGTGGTACCGGATCTTTTTATCTCGGAATTGATGCATTCGCGATGGGTTAATTTCGGCGGAATAGCGCTGGTAAGCGTGTATGAGACTCCGTTTTATGGCTTGTATGGATGGGCCAAGCAGGCGGAGGATTTTATTTTAGGTAGTTTGATTCTGCCGTTGATTTTCCCTCTTATGATTGCGATTGCAGTTGCAATTAAAGCGACATCGCCCGGTCCGGTATTATTCAAACAGCGGCGCTATGGCTTGAACGGCGCAGTTGTTGAAGTATGGAAGTTTCGTTCGATGGCAGTATGCGAGGATGGTGAAAACATTCCGCAAGCGCAAAAAGGCGATAAGCGCGTTACTGCGCTGGGAGCATTTTTACGCCGGACGTCCCTGGACGAACTACCTCAATTTATCAATGTATTGCAAGGTTCGATGTCTGTGGTTGGACCACGTCCGCATGCGTTGGCGCATAACGAGCAGTACCGCAAATTAATTAAGGGATATATGTTGCGGCACAAAGTTAAACCGGGCATTACCGGATGGGCTCAAGTAAACGGTTGGCGGGGTGAGACGGATACACTGGATAAGATGCAAAAACGTATTGAGTACGATCTGGAGTATATCCAAAATTGGTCTTTATGGTTCGACCTTAAAATTGTTGTTTTGACAATTGTTCGCGGATTTACCGGAAAGAATGTTTATTGACTCTTCTTTTCAAGTCGGTTCTTTGAAAATTCGTAGTGGATGCTTTCACGGTCTCAACCGCTTGTCTTTCTGCCCCGCCGCGTTGAGGAAGCCTGTCCGACAGCCGCCCCCATTATCAACGCATAAGTAAAAGCCACGGCCGGTATTTGCAAACTAAAATCCACCAACGCATGCACGCCAACCAACACGCTGGCGGAAAAACCGACAGCCGGGTAAATCCAATCTTTACGTCGAACCCAAACGCCGCGAAGACATAGCAAAGCCGCTAAGAAAATAGCTAAAAACAACGCCGAGGCTTGAAACAAACCCAATTCAAAAATATTTTCCAAATAAGTATTATGGGCTTTGTCGTAATAAGCCGAGATGGTTTCATCGCGATATAACCTGAAACTTTTCTCAAAACTACCGTACCCAACCCCCAACCAGCGATTCTCGACATTGGCTTTCGATAAAATATCATAAACCAACCAGCGATCCTGATGTTCGGACGATATGTCGTTAATACGCTCGATTAACTGATCGCCGCTTTGTTTCAGCACTCCCGCAGAGACCAAACCTATAGCAACGAACAAAAATATCGCAGCAGCATTATTTTTAATCCTGCGGCTCACCAGCAAGATGGTAAAAAGTGCAAATACAGCCAGAGCCGTACTCAAACAGCCGCCGCGAGACAAACTTAAAAATAACGCTGTCGTAATAGTAATAACCAGTAATAACGGAAACCAAGCTCTAACCAGTATATTCTCAAAAAAATACTGCCTACCGTAGTAGCTTTTAATACCATATTGAAAGCTGGACTGAATTTTCTCAAATAACAACGGAAAAGCGGCCAGCAGCGTTAAACCCGCATAAGTAGCGTAAGAATTACGGTTAATAAACGTACTGGTCACCGACTCCCGGTAAACTGATTTTTCAAACCATAACACCGTATCAAACCCGCCTAAATAAACAATCAGGCCATAAACCGCATAAACCAACCCGGCATAAGCAATGCTTTTAAAAGTAACTGCCGCCCGTCCGCTATCCCGGTTAAATTGCAGGCTGATAAAAAAAACTACCAAATAACTGACCAGCTTCATCAGCGCGGTCGCTGTCTCTTGCGGAGAGAGACTGATGTAAGCCTCAACGGGAATCGGTAATTGTTCGCCGGTTAATTGCCAGAAAGGATGCGTCCATCCATTCGGTAAAAAGCCGGACTGCTGCACTAAACTCCAGACAACCGGTATGCAAACCAGATAAAACGGATACTTGACCGGTTCCAAACTGACGCGAATGTCGGTTTTACCAAGCAAGACTGCGACGCAACCGGTTAAACCAGTGGCTGCAAGCAATAGCGCATACAAGTTCCAAGCCCAAGCCCGGTTAGCGCCAAACGGAATAGGCGATAACAAGATGGCGTATAAAAATAATTTGAACATATCAGAAGGCTATAATTTGATTAATAAGATTTGTTATTTTCTAAGACCGTGCCAAAAACTGGTTTCTAGAAATCATTTCTCAGCATCATAAACGCTGCTGTTAAGTGTGTTTAGCAAGCTTTGCCGTAAAAAACGCCTTCAAGCTTATGTGTAATGGCTTATCAATAAAATGGTAGGTAAGTTGCCCGACAAGCAATGAGACTAGCAATGTCAAAGTCACGCCAAAATTTGAATAAAAATCAAATAATCCGAGTTGCCCGCTCGCTATCTTTCTAAATGCAACGATTACATACCAATGCGTCAAGTAAGTTGCGTAACTTGCATCGCCCATACCTGATAAAATATCCCATAGCTTGTGTTCGAGGACGTTTGAAAAAACGTCTTCAAGTGCAACTGTGCTTATCACAATCAACAGCGACGGAATGCCAAAAGATATAAACCTGTCGCCTCTGAATCCCTAAGAAGCTGTTTGGAAATTATCGATCTAAGCCAAGCGGTTCAACATGATGCGGGTCATAGCGATATAAATCCAGGCCTCGTCGGTCTTTGGGAGGCGCTCGTAGCTTTTGCTCAGGCGGCGCGACAAGTTCAGCCAAGCAAAGGTACGTTCGACGACCCAGCGTCGTGGTAGCAACACGAATTTTTTGGTCTCCTTGGGCCGCAGCACGACGGCCAGTTGGTGAACTGGGTGCAGGAGAGCTTCAAGTTTTGCCTGGCCGTCGTGCTGCGCCCCATATCTTGCGTAGCTTCTTACAGCTACCCGGCAGGTTTTGCAGCAACAGGCGCGCGCCGTCGCTGTCCTGTACGGCGGCAGTCGTGACCAGCACCGTCAGCGCCATCCCCAAGGTATCAACCAGAACGTGGCGCTTGCGCCCGTTGACCTTTTTGCCCGCGTCAAAGCCCCGTATGCCAGGGACGGCAGTGCACTTGACGCTTTGGCTGTCCAGGCAGCCTGCTGTGGGATGCTTGTGCCGTCCGGATTTCTCCCGCAGCCGGGCACGAAGCAGGCCGTGCAGGCGCTCCCAGGTGCCGTCGGACGACCACGTGTAAAAGTAATAATACACCACCGTCCATTTCGGGAATTCGCGCGGCAATTGCCGCTATTGGCAGCCTGTCGTGAGCACGTAGAAGATCGCATTCACGATCTGTCGCATACTAACGGTGCGCGGCTTACCCAAAGCATGGGACTAAACATTTAGTAACTTTCAGATAAGATTTATTTACACATCGAAACTTGGTAATTTTTCCGGTATTTCGAGATACTTTTATGGCTGTAATTAATGAATAAAGGACTTACTTCTTTTAGAGCGTTGGCATTTTTTGCTGTTTTTCTGTTTCATGCCGTTAACTTCAGAGCTGGTTATTTAGGCGTACAAGCATTTTTTGTATTGTCGGGTTTCTTGCTGATCCCGATATTGCTTGAAATGAAAGTTGCCTTAAAACCAAGTAGTTATTTTATTAACTTCTATGGTAGACGTGCATTGCGCGTATTTCCACTTTACTACGCCTATTTAATATTCACTGGGCTAGCAGCTTGGGTTGTAGTTAATCTTGACGGTTACAAGGGTATCAAAGAAATAGACAGATTTATTGAGCAGCTTCCTTGGGCTTTAACGTATACCTATAATTTTTTTGCTGCCAGCACAATGTTGGAATTGACCAAGCTGCTAAGTTACGTTTGGTCTTTAGCTGTTGAAGAACAATTTTATTTATTGTGGCCGCTATTGATGTTCTTTGCAAGGAAACAGCACATAAAATCGATATTGTTGATCGCTATTTTCCTAGGCCCAATTTTTCGGCTTCTAATCTCGGAGATTGTTGCGTCAGATGCACTTCCCTTCTTAGCCAGCCGTATTGATTTGGTCGTTTATGTATTGCCTTTTTCACATATAGACGCCTTTGCAACAGGCGGAATTTTTGCGCTTCGCCAACGCAGCCAATCCAATAATTCTGCGTGGATAGCTTTATTTATTATGTTGCTATTCGGTTACTCAACACAATACATTTCAACTGGCGCGGTTAAAATATCGAGCTTGAGCTATATGCCCTTTATGAAAGACAATTATGTATTGGGTTATTCGATTATAAATATATTTTTTGCCATCCTGTTATTACAAATTAATAATAGAAAGTTTTTCCCGGCGATATTTGAAAGCGAATTTTTATATTACATGGGTAAAATCAGCTATGGGTTATATATTTTCCATTTCCCGATAATATGGGTGATAGGTTATATGATTCCAGGAAAGCTAGGAATATTTATATCACTCCTGCTAACAATTATCATTAGCTCAATAAGTTATGAGTTATATGAAAGAAGGTTTATTCTTATGAAAGACAAGTTTTTCCCAAAAAACAGCAGCTAACAAAATGACAGGCTAGACATCAATTCCGCCGTGCTTAGGTCGTCGTTATTTTAGGCAATCGGCTAGCGTCAACGGCGCATCACAACAACTTTATTTTCGGCAAACAATATACCTTTAAAAAGCACTTACTTTTTTATGAATATAACGAAAAAACTTTTTTATCTATTTATTGTTGCGGGTAGCGCTGTCTCCATAACCAAAGCATGCTTAAAATCGCAAATATATAGTCAAGACTTACAATGGTCTGGAGCCTCATTGCTATTGCGAGGAATCAATCCTTTTCAAGAATGGTTAAGCGGAAATATCAATCATGAAATCATTTTGCTACAGATTCCCAATTATCTTCACTTACTCTATTTCATATTGCTTCCTCTTGGAAGCCTTGATTTCAATGCCGCCAAAGTGGCATGGTTGGCAGTAAACCTAACATGCACAGTCTTGGTTCTTTATCTTGCCGCCGAGGAGCTTCATTTCTCGAAAGAGAAGACCATGTTGACCGCATGCTTGTTTTTAATATCCACGCCCTTCAGGAATACTTTAGGTAATGGACAGATCTCAATAATCGTTTTGCTTTGCTTTATGCTATCCCTATTATCGGAAAGCAAAATCATAAAAGGTATTTCGTCCTCTATTGCAATAATAAAATACAGCTTTGCGCCACCTTTAATTCTTAGCTTGTTATACGATAGATATTATCTTTCGGTATTGTTTGCCGCCATGACTAACCTAGTAGCGGTTATAGTATTCTGCTATCTATTTAAAATTGATTTTATAGACGGGCTTGTTCTTCCGCTAAAGGTCAGCACCCTCGGCGTAAGAATAGGCACCGCCGATATTATGAGCATTTTCGAGCTGAAATTTGGCCGCGGCAATCAAATAAACTATGTTATTTCGATAGCATTTTGCCTGACTGTCTTTTATTTTTTTATCAAAACAACAAAAAGAAATCGCCTCCTCGACCTGGCTTTTATATCGCTTTTATCCCTGGCAAGCTTTAAACATCTTAGTTACGACTTTGTGTTTTTACTGCCACTTTTGCTTGCAGCAGTTAATGGCTTATTGTCCCGGCCACTGGTAATTTATGGGATAATATTTTGGTTTTGGTTTGGCCTGAAAATAGTTAACTATTTCATACCAATTAACAGCGCCCTACATTATTACATCCCTTTTAATTTTGTATTACTGCTCACCTGCTTGTTATCACTGTGGCACGACGGATTACTGAAACGCAACTCTCCGGCAGTTGTTATTTAAATTAAATTTTGAGATCGTAAAAACCTTATAAATGACAAAACTTAATGCCCAAACAAAAAGCTACGCCGTAGTAGGGACCTTATCTCTGCAACTTCCATCCGGTTGGATATTGCAAAAATATCTAGGACTAGCCGGAGTTACTTGCTACTTCGTCATATCATCGCTAATCCTATTTTTTGTGACCCGCCATATTTTACTTCGGGGATTTCCCAAGATTTCCGAAGCAAAAGCCATACTATTGTTGGCTTTGACGTTTTTTGTTATTTGCAGCGGCTTTTCGATCATGTATCCGCTAGCCAATTCGGGAGTATTTGGTCCTGGTAGCGATTGCGACGACGCATTGAATATCGCTGTCGCCGAATTGATGCAAGGACATTATCCTTATTACGTCAAAACCTATTTTAACAATCCGATCAGCCCATTGCCCGGCGCCTTACTGTTGGCAATCCCTTTTGTACTACTTGGCACCTCGGCATACCAGAATATATTCTGGTTATTTGTTTTTTTATTAACAATTAAACCGTATCTAAATAGCTGGAGATCCTGCTTGTTTTTTTTATGGGCTACGTTGTTTTTGTCGCCGGCCGTTTTATTTCATGTGTTTGTCGGCAATGATTATTTATCCAACAGTTTATATATTCTGGTTTTTTCCTTGTGGATGATATGCGCCGTTACCGAATCCGGCCATAAAGAATCAACAAAATTAATAACGGCATGTTTGCTTGGTATAGGACTTTCGTCGCGCGCTAATTTTGTTTTGATTTTACCGTTGATTTTTTCGGCATTAGCCCAAAACGCCGGCTGGAAACCGGCAGTAAAATATACCTGTATTTCATGTGCCGTTTTTATTTTAATTACGGCGCCGTTTTACTTTTACGACCCTGCCGGATTTTCCCCTTTACATACGATTAACAAAATCAAAAGATTCAGGTCGTTGCTTCCTTACTCGGATATTGTTATATCGTTGACTACGGGGCTGACCGCTGTTGCTCTAGGCTATTACCAGTCCGTTGCAACAGGCAGCGCGATTTTTTTCAGGAACTGTGCAATAGTGCTGTTAATCCCGGTATTAGCCAGCCTAGTGCTCTCCAGTCTCGCATCCGGAAAAGTGACTTTGCATTTTGCCGGTTACGGTGCGTTTTTTCTGTTTTTTGGCGTCCTGGCGTTTTGGAAAGAAATATTCAGTCCCGATGTTCACCATGGAATCCAAACAGAGCAATCGCAATTGTCATAGCAGATTTTCCCTGACAATAAGGTTTGAATAATGGACATTTCAGCTTGGTGGCACGAGTTACGCGCGCATCACTGGTTAAAGAATTTACTGCTGTTCGTTCCTGCATTTGCCGCTCACCAATTTACCGATAGCAACGTCTGGCAAGCGCTGGTTCAAGCATTTTGTTCGTTCAGCCTATGCGCTTCGGCAGTGTATATCATTAATAACTTATTCGACCTCGAAAGCGACAAACGACACCCTCGCAAATGCAATCGGCTTTTTGCCTCCGGCAAAGCGCCGTTATGGCAAGGCGCGGCGTTGGCGGCACTTTTGTTGTGCGTAAGCTTGGTACTCGCAGCCGATGTGAACGGCGAATTTATGTCATGGCTATTGCTGTATTTTTTACTGTCCAACGCATACTCCTGGCGACTCAAGCGATTAATTCTAATCGATTGCCTTCTGCTGGCCTTTCTGTACACTTTGCGTGTGATTGCCGGAGCTGCCGCAGCCAAGATGATGCTATCGTTTTGGCTGCTTGCATTTTCTGTCTTTCTGTTTTTATCGCTGGCTTTTGTCAAACGCTATGCGGAGCTGGACGCTCAACTACCGGATAAGTCCCCGAAAGCATACGGACGCGCTTATGTCTTAGCCGATGCTCCGTTGATCCAAATAATGGGAATTGTGTCCGGCTATGCCGCCACGTTGATCCTGGCCTTATATATCAATAGCGACGCCGTCGTCCGGCTCTATCGAACACCGGAAATCATTTGGGGAAACGTGCCCGTTATGCTGTTTTGGATTAGCTGGATGTGGATGCAGACGCATCGGGGCCACATGCACGACGATCCGCTGATATTTGCCTTGACCGATAAAGCCAGCTTGTTGTCCGGTCTCGTGTTCGCCTCGATATTGGCAATAGGCGCGAACGGTTGGCCGTTATGGTAACCGTCTCTTCGTGGGGGCGCTTAAACAGCTCCGAACATAAAGTCCGGCGCCTGTTCGACCGCCACCGCATCGTTCAGCAGTTGCAAGGCCGGCAAACCGGCATTGCTTACGGCATGGGCCGCAGCTACGGCGATGTTTGCCTGAATCCGCACGGCATTTTATGGAACACGGCCCAGCTGGATCGTTTTATCCACTTTGACGCGAACACGGGACGCCTGACGTGCGAGGCCGGCGTACTGTTATCCGACATTCAGCAACTTGCCATCCCTCAGGGTTGGGCGCTCCCCGTGACGCCGGGCACCCGGTTCGTTACCGTCGGCGGCGCCATCGCCAATGACGTGCATGGCAAAAACCATCACGCTTGCGGCTCATTCGGCAACCATATCCGCCGCTTAAAACTCATTCGTACCGATGGAACAGTCATCGATTGCGGCCCAAACTTTCGGCCCGACTGGTTTGCCGCCACCATAGGCGGTTTTGGCCTGACCGGCGTGATCGCCGAAGCCGAAATTCAGCTGAAACAAGCTGACAGTTCCTGGTTAGAAGTCGAAGTGTTGCCTTATGATCGGCTGGACGATTTTTTCGATCTGGCGGACAGCTCGCATACGGATTGGGAATACAGCGCGGCCTGGATCGATTGCCTGTCCGCTAAAAACACGCGGGGAGTTTTCATGCGCGCTAATCCTGCTTCAGCGGCAGTGAACCAGCCTCCGCCGCGCAACCGGAGACTAAGCATCCCTTTTACGCCGCCGCTGTCTTTGATAAATCGACTAACGCTGCCACTGTTCAATTCAGCCTATTTCCATATCAATAAACGGCGTACAGGTCGGCATTTGGCGCATTACCAGAATTTTTTTTATCCGCTGGATACAGTGCAAGGATGGAACCGGCTCTACGGTCCTTCAGGTTTTTTTCAATACCAAAGCGTTGTACCCTGCCGATGGGCGCACGATGCAATAACCGCGATGTTGGCGGAAACCGCGCGCTACGGAGACGGTTCTTTTCTGGCAGTGCTGAAAACTTTTGGCCGTATTTCTGCGGCGGGGATAATGAGCTTTCCGCAGGAAGGCGTTACCCTGACGCTGGATTTTGCCAACCGAGGCTCCGCGACTCAACGGCTCTTCAAACGCTTGGATGCCATCGTGCATGCGGCGGACGGGCGGCTTTATCTGGCCAAGGACGCGCGCATGCCGCGCGACCTGTTCGGGTCCGGTTATCCGCGATTGGCCGAGTTTTTACGCTATCGTGATCCCGGCATCAGTTCAGCGCTATCGCGACGTTTAATCGGCATGTGATGATGCAATCCCCCAAAAAAAGAATCGTCATCATCGGCGGAAACTCAACAATTGCGGAACACTGCGCCCGCTTGTGGGTTTCGGGCAGCGCGGTCGACCTGACGCTAGTCGTTCGTGATCGTCTAAAAGCGGAATCTATTGCGGCCGATCTACGCATCCGTAACCCGCAATCGGTCATTCGGGTACGCGAGGCGCATTTTACCGAACCATCCGCTATTCAGGCTGTGGCAGATGAATCCGTCGATCAAGGAGGCGTCGATATCGTCCTGATTGCACACGGAGCATTGCCGAATCAAGCGCTCTGTCAGCAAAATCTGAGCCTCGCCCATGAAGCGCTGACCATCAACGGCGTCTCTCCGGCACTGTTTGCCGAAGCTTTTGCCGGACACATGATCAAGGCAGGCCGGGGGACGTTGGCGATTATCGGTTCGGTGGCCGGAGACCGCGGCCGTAAATCTAATTACGTCTACGGCGCCGCCAAAGGATTACTTGCTCGCTATACGCAAGGCTTGCAACACCGTCTAGCGGCCACGAATGTTAAGGTGGTGCTAATAAAACCGGGTCCTACAGAAACCCCTATGACCGCGCAGCTAAATCAGCAGCTCGCCCCGGTAAAAGATGTTGCCCGCTGTATCGTCGACGGAATCGATCGTGGAAAGCCGATTATATATACACCCGCCAAGTGGCGTTGGATTATGGCGGTGGTTCGCCATTTACCGCGTTTCATTTTCAATAGCCTCAATATTTAAGAGCAATTATTGCGCTGCTGCCACAGAGCGGGTGGCTACCGACTTGGGTACGGCCATTAATAACATTCCGATATAGATTTTCCGTTCGCCCTTTCGACTACGCTCAGGAGAACCTTGTCGAATGGGGCTCAGCACGAACGGTTTGACAACCGGAAGCAGTGATTCGGGAAGTTAAGTCCTTAATTGCCCCGCTTACGGACAGCCAGCCTTGTAGCCGGTTTGTAATCCAAGACACGAACGTATCGAACAAATTTATCCATTCTTCAAGATCCGATGTATTGACCGGGAAAGCACATATAATTACTTGTGTTGTATACTGCCCGGATAAGTTCTAGGGTAAACGCATGGCAGAAAAAGACATCATCTCCAAACGAATTTTTAAGCATTTGGTGCGAGATTTTGCTAACTATTTATTCAACTTACCGGTGACAGAAGTTGAGTAGTTTGAAACATTCCAATAGCGTGTAGAGGACCGCCATGCCGACTTGGTTGCTCGTGTAAAACTTGTTGAAGGCGAAACATTTATTCTGCATATTGAAATCCAAAACGACAACGGAGCCCAAATGCCGGTGCGTATGCAGGCGTTGGCTGACGTGGAAAGCAAGATTGCTTCGGCGGTAGAGAAAGGCATGGAGCGAGGAATGGAAAAGGGCATGGATAAGGCCGCGCGTGCTATAGCGCTTAATTTAATAAAAGCCGGAACTTCAATCGACATCATTGCTCACGCGACAGGCTTGTCCGAATCCGAAATCGAACAACTACGGATGACTGCCGTTTAAAACGTTTGGGTCTCGCGACCTTGCGCAAGTTATTGATGAAATTGGCCAGAGATTTTGATCAAAAAACACGCTAACTTTTTACTAAGCGCTCATTCTTTATAAATTTAAATGAACACAGCAACCTTTTTTCTATCGACCGGAAGATGCGGCACCCAATGGCTTGCCGAGTATTTGCAGCACATTGGCAAAGAAAATGCCGTTATTGAACACGAGCCTCTGCATGATCGTTATTATCCGAGAATAATGCTCGGAAACCGGAATTTGGAAGCCGTCGGCAATGCGGCGGAGATTATTGCCCATTGCTCGAAAATCGAAGAAATCCTAAAGACCAAATCCTATATCGAATGCGGCTGGCCTGCATGGGGGGCCATTCCTTATCTTTCGCGGCAATTTGAAGGCCGGATTAAAATTGTGCAGCTTGTCCGTCATCCTGTCCCTGTTGCATGTTCGTGGGTTTCCCACAGGGCTTTTTGCCCCCCGTTGATCCCGGGATATTCTTTTCAAGAAAAAATATTAGCCTCTCCTTTCGACCCAGGAAGCTCTTTTCCTCAATACCGAGAAAAATGGGACTCCATGAATCCGTTTGAAAAAGCTCTTTTTTTCTGGGCGGAAGTCAATAATCTTGGCCTGAAACTTGAGGAAGAAACCGATACGCCTTGGCTGCAAGTACGTTTTGAAGACTTGTTTCATGGAAATGCTCTATTGGATTTAATCAATTTTCTTGGATTAACCGTGCCGAAAAATAGGGAGGAACCATTGAGAACGATGAAGGATAAGTTCCACTATGTTTGCGATAGTTGGTGGAACCCGTTGGACATTCAGAAATATCCGGACATAATGGAGCTCGCCGCCCGGCTTGGCTACGATCCCCTGAATATTGATGAAGAAAGATTGCGCCGCCGTTACTATCCTTTCCTCTAAAAACCTCCCGCTAATTCACAGCATCTTTCAGGAGCAATCGCTTGAACATCACCACTTCCTTTGCCGCTTCGACACGCCCATTCCCTTACCACGTTGTGCCGAACTTTCTTGGCAACGACTGGGTAGAGCGTTTACTGGCGTATGCCGTCGAACATCAATCTTCATTCGTTGCCAGCGGTCTAGGCTATCGAGCAAATGCCCGACTCGACCCGAGCGTTCGCATTTCATCCACACTACGGAATTTCGGCGCACTGCGCGCCGAGCTGGAATCTCTCTTCCGGGCAGCTATGCCGCAAGCGGTTTCCGAATTGCGCCTATCGCCATTTGAACTGTCAACCTGCGAAATCGAACTGGTGGCTCATGGCGACGGCGCATTTTTTAAACGCCATATCGACACCATAACTCAAGCTGACGATCCGGATATAAAAAACCACCGCGTATTAACCGGCGTTTATTATTTCCATTCCGTACCAAAATGTTTTAGCGGCGGGCAATTGCGGATGCATGCGTTGGTGCCGCAGGAACAAGGCGGCGGTTTTATCGATATCGAGCCTGAGCGCGACCAACTGGTGCTATTTCCGGCTTGGGCGCCGCACGAAGTACTGCCGGTCAGTTGCCCATCGCAAGCCTTCGAGCACGCCCGCTTTGCCATTAACTGCTGGTATCGGCGTCCGCGTCCGTAATGAGACGCCTCGCTAAAAGAAAATATAACGCGATTGTCCTGATCAATAGGATTGTTCCGTTTGTGACTGGCTGTTATTCTGAAAAGGTTTAAACTCTATTGAGACACAGAGCGCATTACTAATGCAAAGCTACGAAACTGACGTAATAGCCAAGCGGCGTTTATTCGTTCCGGTCGCTTTAACTTGCTCGACCTTGAACATATTGCGGACGAGATTGAAGACGTGGGCAAAAGTGAGCAACGTGAATTT
Organism: Candidatus Methylobacter oryzae; assembly: GCF_003994235.2. GTDB lineage: Bacteria > Pseudomonadota > Gammaproteobacteria > Methylococcales > Methylomonadaceae > Methylobacter_A > Methylobacter_A oryzae. The sequence continues at coordinate 3,643 of NZ_RYFG02000018.1, read as the reverse complement.
GAAAACAGAATGCGCTGTTGCTAGCACACTTAATTAAATGGCGATATCACCCAAGCCATCAGGGTAAAAGTTGGGAACGAACCATCAACGACCAGCGTACTATGCTTACGCGCAGACTCAGTAAAATACCGAGTTTAAAACCCAATCTTGAAAATCCTGATTTTTGGTCGGAGTCGTGAACCGATGCTGCACGCATTGCAGAGAACGAAACCGGGATATTGAACGTGTTTCCTAAATCTTGCCCGAGGGACTACAAGCAGATCATGAACCCTGAGTTCTGGCCGGAATAAATGTCACTGTACGGTTACGCACGAGTTTCCAGCGTTGATCAGGTTTTTAACGGGCTCCACGCGTTATCTTAGCGAATAAGAATTTCATATTCGTCGTGCGCACCTATCCATATAATGCAAGACTTGCCCCTTATTTGTTTATTTTGATACGGGCGGGAGGCCGGGTACGCCGTTCATGCCCGACCACAAAACCCGGATTAATCGACCCTTAACATTTATGAACAAAAAAACAAACGTGTTAGCATGAGGCCATGAATAAAGCCCACGATTCCTCTTATAAACTCCTGTTTTCCGAACCCGAAATCATCATCGACCTGCTGCAGGGCTTCGTTCACGAACCCTGGGTTAACGAACTGGATTTCAGCACCCTGGAAAAAGTCTCCGGCAGCTACATTGCCGACGACTTACGCAGCCGGGAAGACGACGTGATCTGGCGAGTCCAATACCAGCAAAGCTGGATTTACGTCTATTTGCTGATTGAATTCCAATCGACCGTAGACGCCTACATGGCCGTCAGATTGATGAGCTACATGGGCCTGCTGTACCAAGACCTGATCAAAACCAAACAGCAGACCGAAAACAAACAACTGCCGCCGATCCTCCCCGTCGTCTTATACAACGGCGAAAAGCGTTGGGATGCCGCCACCGAACTCAAAGACCTGATTGTCAAAGTCCCCGGCGGCCTGGAAAAATACCTACCCTCGTTAAATTACCTGCTGCTGGATGAAGGCGCTTTCGACGCCAAGGAACTCAGCCCGTTGAAAAACCTAGTTGCGGCGATCTTCCGTCTGGAGAATTCGACATCGCGTGAAGACATCATCGACGTGATCGGTAATCTGATAGAATGGCTGGCAACGCCGGAACAAACCCGGTTAAGACGCAGCTTTACCATCTGGATCAAGCGAGTAC
>NZ_RYFG02000018.1:1110-2423 GCF_003994235.2 Candidatus Methylobacter oryzae | reverse complement strand
ATTGCTAGTCAGGCTCATACAACGCCGTTTCGGCCAGACGGCATCCATCGCGGCCCAATCCCTGCTCAAGCCGATTAGGGATACCGATACCTTGGAACTCATCGGGGACTGGATTATCGATTGCGACGACGGCGAAATCCTGTTAAACAAATTGAAAGGCTTGTAACGCCTCCTCCTCGATAGGATGATGACAGGGGCTCCTCCCCTTAGGATTTCGTCCGAAATAATTTTCGCATTTTGTTCCCTCGTTCTCCGGGAGAGGGTTAGGGTGAGGGATATAAATAAAAGCCACTCCCGAAATAACCTAACAATAGGCCGTTAACTATGTGCAGAATAAATCCCAGAGTCGATTTTGCCTTCAAGAAACTGTTCGGCAGCGAAGAGAATAAAGACCTTTTAATCTCGTTGATCAATGCCATTGTTTCAAAAGAACAGCAAGTCGTCGAAATCGAATTAAGAAACCCCTACAATCTCGCCGCTTATCAAGCCGGCAAAATGTCGATACTCGACATTAAAGCCAAAGACAAAAACGACCGTTGGTTCAACGTCGAAATGCAGATCAGCGAAGACTATCATTTCGATAAACGCGCCATTTATTACTGGGCAAAACTCGTCACCGAACAGCTCAACGAAGGCATGATGTTCAAGGAGCTGCAAAAGACCATCAGCATCAACATCCTGGATTTTAACTTTATTCCCGACAACCGAGAGCTGCATAATCTCTATAAGATTATCAATGCCGCAACCGGCAAGGACGACAAGTTGCACGACATTTTCGAGCTCCATTACATCGAGTTGAGAAAATTCACCAAATCTTATCGACAAATCGATAGCGCGCTGGACAGATGGGTCACTTTCTTAACCAAGGCGAATAAATTGGATAAAAATCATGTGCCCGAAGAACTTATCGAAGACCGTGCGATTGTCAAAGCGATTGAAGCGGTAGACCGCATGTTCGACGAAGACGAGCGCTTAATTTACGAAGTACGCATGCAGGCTTTAGCTGACGTGGAAAGCAAGATTGCTTCGGCGGAAGAAAAAGGCATGGAGCGAGGCATGGAAAAAGGCATCGCCCAAGGCATGGATAAAGCCGCGCGTGCCATAGCACTCAATTTCCTGAAAGCCGGCACTTCAATCGACATCATTGCTCAAGCAACAGGCTTGTCCGAATCCGAGATTGAACAACTGATGCCGTAAGCTTATTCCCGTGTTGATGCAATATGCGAAGGACTGTATATGATTGGTCGGAATGGAGGCTCTTTCCGTGCGGTTTGTGCCTTACCGCACGCTACCGCGGACTACACGGTACGCGG
>NZ_RYFG02000018.1:0-1100 GCF_003994235.2 Candidatus Methylobacter oryzae | reverse complement strand
ATTGCTAGTCAGGCTCATACAACGCCGTTTCGGCCAGACGGCATCCATCGCGGCCCAATCCCTGCTCAAGCCGATTAGGGATACCGATACCCTGGAACGCATCGGGGACTGGATTATCGATTGCGACAACGGCGAAACCCTGTTAAACAAATTGAAAGGCTTGTAACGCCTCCTCCCCTTACAAGGGTGGGTTTTAAAAAATGCACAATGCAAAACCCCCCTTATTTCAGACGCTTCATGCGACAAGCAAAATCCGCTCCCGAATAACTTCCTCCCCTTGCAAATCCTCTTCAGCAAGTATTAGCTCCCGGCAATTCCTCAACAAAAGCCATGTAGCCTTTGGGAACTTTACTAAAAACAGTTGTAAATTGAACTTGCATGGTTTGCACTTCCTTACAAAAAAATATAGCTGCTGGTTTTATAGCAAATACACTTCATATTTTGTCTTTTGTACTATTCAGCAAATGCGGTATCTCAATAGGATTGTTTTGTTTGCAATCGGCTGTTATTCTGAAAAGGTTTAAACTCTATTGAGACACAGAGGGCATGACTAATGCAAAGCTACGAAACCGACGTAATAGCATGGGCAAATGAACAAGCGGCGTTTATTCGTTCCGGCCGCTTTGACTTGCTTGACCTTGAACATATTGCAGATGAGATTGAAGACGTGGGCAAAAGCGAGCAACGTGAATTTGAAAACAGAATGGCGGTGTTGCTTGCACACTTAATTAAATGGCGATATCAGCCAAGCCATCGGGGTAAAAGCTGGGAACGAACCATCAAAGACCAGCGTACTATGCTTATGCGCAGACTCAGCAAGACGCCAAGCTTAAAACCCAACCTTGAAAATCTTGATTTTTGGTCGGAGTCATGGGCGGATGCTGCACGCATTGCAGAGAACGAAACCGGGATACTGAACGTGTTTCCTGAGTCTTGCCCGTGGGATGTCGACCAGATCATGAATCCTGAGTTCTGGCCGGAATAAAGGGTGGGATGAGGGCAGTGCCGTTAAGTGCGTGTTTTAAAAGTAGCCATTGAGTTGCAAAACCTGCAAAATTTAAAATTTGCAATGGCTAAAAGAAAACACCGCAAGCGCTACC
>NZ_RYFG02000017.1 GCF_003994235.2 Candidatus Methylobacter oryzae | reverse complement strand
GACAAACAGGACAAACAGGACAAACAGGACAAACAGGACAAACAGGACAAACAGGACAAACAGGACAAACAGGACAAACAGGACAAACAGGCGCTCAGGCAAATAACTCAGGGTTTGGCTTGCTTTCTACTCGCGGTTCGGTTGTTGTCGATTCGAGAACGAATACCTTGGTTATCCGTGAGACCGTAAAGCGTCTGGAAGAGATAAAGAAACTGGTACGAAAGCTTGATGTGCCTGTGCGTCAAGTGATGGTTGAGGCACGGGTTGTTATTGCAAATGATAACTTTATTGAAAATTTAGGTGTCAAGTTCGGTGCGGCAAAGTCTGCAAGTCTCGGCTCTGATAAGGTATTTGGTATCGGTGGATCAGGGACTCGAAGTAACAGTAGCCCCGATGCGAATGGCAATGTAGGTACTCTAAATGATACATTGGTTGACTTGGGGGCGGCGGCGATAACGGGGACTCCTCCAGGAGCTTTGGGAATGACGCTTGCTAGAGGGGCTGATTATGTGTTGAATCTTGAGCTTCAGGCATTACAGGCTGAAGGAAAAGGTGAAATAGTATCCAATCCAAGAGTAATGACTATGGACCGTTGTACTGCCGTTATGACTCAAGGGATCCAAATTCCTGTTACAACGCCCGCGACGGCAAATTCGCCAGCGACTGTCACTTATAAAGATGCTGTTCTTGAATTAGATGCAACGCCGCAAATTACTCCCAGTGGGGCAGTTGTCATGAATTTGTTGGTTAAAAAGGATAATCAGAATACAACAACTAATGCTAATCCTGTGTCAGGTAATCCAGCCATTGATACAAGACAGATTAAAACATCGGTACTTGTTGAAGATGGGGAGACAGTAGTTTTAGGTGGTGTTTATGAAGGAACTGAATCAATAAATAGAAATAAAATCCCGTTTTTTGCCGATTTGCCTGGTATTGGTTTTCTATTTACCAATTCAGCAGTGAATAAGACTAAAAATGAGTTGTTGATTTTCGTCACTCCAAAAATCATAAAAGATAATATAGCCACCGATTGATTGCTTCTACTTGAAGCAAAAAGAGGGGATAATGCCCCCCTTTTTTATAGATTAACCCTCAAATAAGATAGGTCATGGCGCGATCAGAGAATATATATTTAGTTGGCCTCATGGGGGCAGGAAAAACTACAATAGGACGGCAGTTAGCTAGGGCGCTGAAGTTGCCTTTTTATGATAGTGATAAAGCGATTGAGGAAAGAACAGGCGTAGATATTCCGACCATATTCGAGTTCGAAGGAGAAGAAGGCTTTAGGGATAGGGAACAAAAAATGATTCAGCAATTGACACAAATGGACGGTATCGTGCTGGCTACCGGTGGCGGTGCAGTTTTACGCGAGGAAAATCGCAAGTTGCTGAAAAAAAATGGTTTTATTGTTTATCTGCAATGTTCGGTAGAAAGGATTTTAGAGCGGACGCGTAGGGATACGCAACGCCCGTTATTGAAAACCGATAACCCCCGGGATCGGATCGAGACTTTATTCGCACAGCGTGAGCCGCTGTATTTGTCTTGTGCGGACTTTAAAATCGATACGGGAGTTATGCAAAGCAAAGAAGTTGTTAGTCATATTTTAGAAAAATATAATTCGATTAACCGTTAAAAGAAACTCGCGTAGGGCGAATTAGCGCAACATAGTTCGGCTTACAAATACTAAGAAATATGAAGACATTACTGGTTGAATTAGGTGACCGTAGTTACCCGATCTATATAGGCTCTGATTTATTGAGCCAGTCCGAACTGTTCACAAAGCATATAAAGTCCAAGCAGGTTGTTGTGGTTACCAATGAAACCATTGCTCCTCTATATTTGGATGCGGTTTTAAAGAACTTGCAGGGCTATACGGTCGAAGCAGTGATATTGCCCGACGGCGAGCAATACAAGACTTTGGACTTTGTAACCCGAATTTTTGATAAATTGCTAGCGTGCAAATTTAGCCGCAACGCCACGCTGATTGCTTTAGGCGGCGGTGTTATAGGTGATATGGGCGGTTTTGCCGCAGCGTGTTACCAGCGAGGCATTTCATTTCTGCAAATACCGACGACATTGCTGGCCCAGGTTGATTCTTCGGTTGGTGGAAAAACCGGCGTTAATCATCCGTTGGGCAAAAATATGATTGGTGCTTTTTATCAGCCGCAATGTGTCATTGCCGATGCCAATGTTTTGGATACTCTGGATAACCGTCAGTTACGTGCAGGTCTGGCCGAAGTGATTAAGTATGGCTTGATCAGAGATGCCGAGTTCTTCGATTGGCTGGAAAATAATATCGATGCATTACTGGCCAGAGATAAGCAGGCACTAGCTTATGCGATAGAACGATCATGTATCAATAAAGCTGAAATTGTCGCCGAAGATGAAACGGAATCCGGCGTCAGGGCAACATTAAATTTAGGACATACTTTTGGGCATGCGATAGAAACCGGTACCGGTTACGGTAAATATTTACATGGTGAGGCCGTAGCGATCGGTACCTGTCAGGCAGCCGACCTTTCTAAAAGAAAAGGTTGGTTGAATGAAGAAGATAACGCACGAATTACCGCTCTATTCAAGAAAGCCAAACTGCCGGTGGTTCCTCCGGAACAAATTGATTCAGATCGGTTTTTAGAATTAATGGCGGTAGATAAAAAGAATGTAGATGGTCAAATAAGACTGATCTTGTTACAAAAAATCGGCATGGCGACATTGCCTATAGATGTAGACCGAGATTTATTGGAGATGACACTTAAAAACTATGGTAGAAGATGATACTTTTACTTATCATGTGAAACAGCAGTCGGCTGGTCAAATCAATAAAACAACTGCTCAATCCTTGATAACGAAGGAACGAACACAGAAGCTTGATTTATTGATTCATTTACTTTCGAACTTGGCACAAGCCCTTGTTGTTTGCGGCCCGGAAGGTATAGGCAAAACAACATTGCTTAAAATTTTGCAGGAGCGCAAGACTGAATCATGGCATTATTGTCTTATGCAGGGGAATGCTTTCATAAGCTTTGAGGCGGTGCAGGAGCAGTTGGTCAAGGTCCAATCCGCTCAATCGTTATCAACAGCTCCGGGACGGCATGCAGGTCAATATAAACAAACTATATTAATTATTGATAATGCGGGCGAATTGGTTCCCGGCTTAATTGCCGCAATTATTCAGTATGCAGCGGCGAATCCCGCGTTAAGGGTGATTTTTGCTTTAACGCATGATGAATTGCAGGTGAAGCGAGGTTCGGACCGAGCGATTGATAATTGCCATATCGTTGAAATTCCGTCCTTGTCAGAGAAACAGTGCGGCGACTTTTTGCAGCATTTATCAACTTTATCTTATGCAAACTTGTCGTTTAAAGCCATTAACGACAATATGATAGCGCATATTTATCGGGAGACTCACGGGGTTCCGGGAAGAATTATAGCCGAAGTGTCCGGGGGATTTTCCGGCGGTGCTAAAAAGAAAGGCGGGAAATTAAAATGGATACTTGCCTTTGCCGGTGCGACTGCAGTCGCTATAGCTTTAGGCGTTCAATGGTTAATGTCGTCGGCAGTTGCTCCAGGCATTGCTCTATCTCCTGTATCCACTCAGTCGTCAAAGAGTGATGATAAGCAAGCCGTAGCGTCCGTTGCTGTTGAACATAATGAGGACAATATCAAAGCTGAGTCTCCTCAGCCGGAATCTCGGATAATGCTCACATTACCGCCGGCTCCGGCTCAGCCAGTTACCCCGCAGCAATCATTACCGGCAAAGGATGAGAGTAAAACGATAGAGCCTTCGGGTGACGGCAATGTCGACAACAAGAATGATCGGCAGATGGTTATCCCTTCGGCAAAACCGGAAGCGAGCAATGCGGCTGTTGATAAGCAGCCGGCAAATATTGAGCTTCATCCCTTAATGACTCCAGCACCAATACAGGTAACAGCACTGCCTGTAACGCCTGAAGGTGCTCAAGAAAAACCAAAGCCGCCGGAGTTAAATAAGACGGTCAATGTAGTCACGCCGCCCGCCGTTCAGAATCCGGGAACTAAAACCCAAACTGAGCAGGTAAATAAAGCTGATACTGGACAGAAACCAAACAAGAAGCAACTTGAGGTTGCACAACAGAAAACAGCTGATCAGCTTTGGGCGGCGCGAGAAAAGCTAAAACAAGAGGAAATGAATAAAGCGGTTAATAGTATAGAACCATTGGCGCCCAATAAATTGGAGACAATCCAGATACCGCAAAAGCCCGTAGAAATTGCAGCTATCCCTGAAGGGCAAGTGCTAGGAACAGTGGTCCCTCAGAAAGTGGAAGCTGAAGTATTGCCATTGGTAGAGACAGCGGGCAATTTTACGTTACAGCTTATGGTGTTATCAAAGCAATCTTCCGCGGACGATATGGTTAGAAAATATCCCGCGTTTGAACCGGATATTAGAGTCATCAGAACAATAGCCAAAGGCAAAGAGAAATTTATTTTAGAGTATGGATCCTATCCTGATGCCATATCGGCAAATAAAGCCAAGGAATCCTTGCCTTTCGAATTTCGCAGAGCATTAGTCAGAAAAAAATAGCTCGGTAAAAAACGTCATATCCATAGCGGGCATATGTCGCCCAGGCGCTAAAACGCCATAAAATATTCAATCGGAACAATTAAATTCATGACTGCATTAAAAAACGATACCTTTATTAGAGCGCTGTTAAAACAACCTGTGGCATATACGCCAATTTGGATGATGCGCCAAGCAGGCCGTTATCTGCCCGAATATCGCAAAGTCCGGGAGCAGGCCGGCAGTTTTTTAGATTTATGTACTAATCCTGAATTGGCTTGCGAAGTCACTTTACAGCCATTGCGGCGTTTTAACTTTGATGCGGCTATTTTGTTTTCGGACATATTGACCGTACCCGATGCAATGGGATTAGGACTTTATTTTACCGAAGGAGAGGGGCCTAAATTTAAGTATCCGGTAAGAACCGCAGCAGATGTGAATAAATTGCCGATTCCCGATCCTGAAATAGATCTGCGTTATGTCGTTGACGCAGTACGGTTAATAAAGAAAAATTTGCAAGGCAGCGTTCCGTTAATCGGTTTTTCCGGTAGTCCCTGGACATTGGCGACCTATATGGTTGAAGGCGGCGGCAGCAAGAGTTTTCAAAAAGTTAAAAGCATGATGTATGAGCAGCCCAAGCTGATGCATGCGATGCTGGATAAGTTGGCGCAGTCGGTCGCAAGCTATTTGAACGCTCAAATTGAAGCGGGCGCTCAGGCGGTGATGCTGTTCGATACCTGGGGCGGCATGCTAGCGACTGAAGACTATACCGAGTTTTCTTTATATTATGCCAAGCAAGTCAGAGCCTTACTTAAAACCAACGTCGACGGCCAACAGATTCCAACCATCCTGTTCACTAAAGGCGGCGGGCTTTGGCTGGAAGCCATGGCCGATTCCGGCTACGATGCTCTCGGGTTGGATTGGCAAACCGATATACAACAGGCGCGTGCCAGAGTCGGGCATCAAGTCTCCTTGCAGGGCAATATGGATCCGGTTGCGCTGTATGCGAATCCTGAAGTTATCGCCGGTAAAGTAAAGAGTATTTTAGGTAAGTATGGTTCCGGTTCAGGCCACGTGTTCAACTTGGGGCATGGTATTTTACCGGATATGAATCCCGATCATGTTAAAGCGATGGTTGATGCCGTGCATGAGCATAGCCGGGCTTATCATTTTTAATCAAATCAATAAAGAGGTTACGACTATGAGCATACCGAAAATTTTTTTGGCAGCCAGTTTACTCGTCGTCAATGCAGTAGTTAGCGCTGAGAGCAAGCCTATTGATATTACAGTCCATAGAAGTCCGACCTGTACTTGTTGTGGTAAATGGCTAGCGCATCTGAAAGAGAATAATTTCAATGTAGAAGATATCGTTACCAATGATGTGCAGTCTATAAAGGATAAATTTGGCGTTACCAAGGAAATGGCTTCTTGCCATACGGCTTTGGTTAACGGCTATGTTATTGAAGGCCACGTGCCTGCAAATGACATTAAAACGTTATTGAAAACCAAGCCTAAAGTTGCAGGGATTGCTGTTCCCGGCATGGTTAACGGTAGTCCCGGAATGGAAATGGGGGCAACCAAAGATCCTTATAAAGTGATGAGTTTCGATCAAGAAAATCACACTAAAGTATTCAATAGTTACGAAGGGACGCGATGATTCTGGCCGGTGACGTAGGAGGTACAAAGACCATCCTCGCACTGTTCAATACCGAAGGTAATAATGTTAGATGTCTAAAAAAAGAACAATTCTCCAGTACTAACTATCAAACATTCACCGATCTATTAACATCATTTTTGATTGATGTAGATTGTGCGCTAATTGTAGCTGTCTGCGTCGGAGTGGCCGGAGTTATTGTCAACGGCAGTTGTGAAACAACGAATTTGCCATGGATACTCAGTATTAAGGAAATGGGCGAGCTGGTTAATAGCCAAAATGCCTGGTTGTTGAATGACTTGGAGGCTACTGCATGGGGCTTGCTGGATTTGCCGGCGCATGACTTTGTCGAGCTGAATCCTAATGTGCAACCATTGCCGGAAATAGAAAGTGTATCTCGATCGGTAGAGGACCGAAGCGGCCGGCAACAGGGCAATATTGCCGTGATTGCTGCAGGGACTGGCTTGGGTGAAGCAATAATCGCATGGACTGGCTCCACCTATCATATTATTGCCACTGAAGGTGGGCATACCGATTTTTCACCCACTAATGAGCAGGAAATAGCATTGCTCAGGTACTTATTGGGAAAATATCCAGGACACATCAGTTGCGAGCGTCTGATATCAGGAGAAGGTTTGGTCAATATTTATCAATTTCTCAAACATATTAACTATGCGTCAGTTAATCTAGGGATCGAGCAGGAAATAGCAGTGCGCGACCCTGCCGCGGTCATAGGCGAAGCGGGGGTTGCCGGAGAAGATGCTTTATGTGTCGAAGCGTTAAGGTTGTTTTGCCGGCTATATGGCGCGGAATCCGGAAACTTGGCGTTAAAGTGCCTGCCTTACGGTGGTGTTTATTTAGCGGGAGGCATAGGGGCAAAGATTCTGCCTGTTCTGCAACAAGGTGAGTTTATGCATGGTTTTTTGGCAAAAGGACGTTGTCGGGCTGTATTGCAAAAAATATCGGCTAAAGTATGCACCAATCCGGAGGTCGCTTTGTTAGGCGCGCTAAGTTATGCAAGAAAACAGTTAAGCTCAACTCAAACCTTGGCAGATCCTGCATAAGAAATAATTCGGAGTTTGGGATAGAAAAATTATGACCAGTGAATCAATATTTGTTAGCGATTAGAGCTGCGCCAGTAGCCTAATGTAGCGAGTCTATCCTAGCGGATACGTTTCCCCTTTTTGTTCGATCCGTTGTACTTTTGGCGGTTCAAGAGATTCTATCTCGCTATATCCGCCGCTTTTCACGCTCAGAATTTTCCAACTGCTACGCTACTGTTTCCGTCTGAAAAGTCTGTTCCGCTTACTGTGCTGTTTGCACATAAATGCTAAAGAGTCCAAGAAACCTTGTTCTCCGCTTCTCCGTCGACTATGGGCGTTATCATCGTTTATTGTCGTTACAATAACAAATCTAAGCCTTAGTTAACCTCGGGTATAATTATCTATCCCGAACTTAGATTGCAGGGGAAAAATTTGGCTCCGCTATTATTAAAAAGACGCTTTTTATAAACGAACTCATTTTACATAGCTCAAAATTATTATGATCTTAAGGCATTTTGTACTCTTATTTTTTACCGGTTTATTGTTATCTGGCTGCGATAATCGAGCACTTACTGGAAGTTGCTCCTCCACAGATACTCAAAAGGTAATTGGTTCGCTTCTTACGGAGCAAACACAAAAACTAACTGCTGAGAAAAAATACGACTATTATGATGGTTCATTTGTACTGGTTGGTTCCAAAATTCGGGCGGTGTTAGCCCAAGTTCAAGTAACTGTTGAAAATGCCAAAATGATTAAACAAGATCCAAATAGCAGCATAGTTTTTTGTGGAGGACAATTAAAGGTCACAGTTCCAGAGGCTACGCTTGCGGATGTCGATCAAACTCGAGAAATGGAACATCAAACAAAAATTGCGCAGTACGCTGGGCAATTAAATATTAAAAATAGCAATAATGTTTTTACTCAAGATGTGGAATATTCAGTAAAACGGACTGATACTTCTAAAGAGCCAGTTGTTGACTTTGAAAGCGACGCGTGGGCGCACTTACTTGATGAAATTACTACGTCGGCATTATTAAAGCCGACATTGGACGGGCAAGAGATACAAGAAAGTTATTATGTTCAGGATGATCCGCAACCAACGCAAGAAATTGATTTGAAGCCTGAGGTGGGGGCATCCTTGTTAGGTTCCGAGAAAATGAGAGCGATTCAAGAAAAACGTGGTTTAGAGAAATTAAATCAAGAGTTGCTTGAAGCGGAGCAAGCTGAACAAGAAATCTTAAAAGAAAAAGTAGCAGCCCAATCTTCGTCAACCGCAAACATGGCCAAGCAAATTTCTCCCAGCTTCAATTGCGCAAAAGCGACTAAGGTAACGGAAGCTGTAATTTGCGCGAATGCGGAGTTGGCTGCTTTGGATGTTGAGAATATGAAGCTCTATAAAAATGCGAAAAACATTGATGCTGTAGCGACACATGAAATTTGGAAAGCTTCAATCAAGTCAAAATATGCTTGTGGAACAAATGTTGATTGTATAAAAGAAGTTTATAAAGAATCTATGCTAAATTATGGATGTATTAGTTCTGACAATGACTCTGACTGTGGAGTTGATGCGCCACAAGAAAGCGAGCATCTAAGTCAATGAAAGGAAATTAAAGTCAGCCAGGCGGTCGAGCTGTGGCCAAATATTAACTTGGTTTAGTGACCTTGCCCTAATCTAGCGGGCACTTGGCTAAGAGAGTAACCCGTGCCGTATCACGGATACCGCTGCCATTGATGGCCATGTCCACCACTTGGTCTTTAATGCCCGGTTCACAGGCTTTATAGCGGTAAGCCAACATGAAGGTTTTCGTGCTGCACTCCGGATTTCGACAGCGATAACGCTGGGTGCCTAAGCCGCTACGGCCGGATTTCATAATGTCGCTGCTGCCGCAATCGGGGCAGGTAATTTCTTGATAACAGGTCATACGCGATAGGATACATCAAAATCACATTTTTGACCCATTACCGACTATAGGAGATATTGCTGGTATATTAGGCAGAGGAACTGGCGTGTGATTTCCTTTGTGTATTTCTGTTATAACAAGCTGGATATCTACTTGCAGAGGCATTGTAGGACTATGGGGTTGTGTAAATCCGGTAATGTTTTTCGTATAGGACGCGCTAAATATGCGCCAAATAGCGTCACGCTCTGCTGTACTGGCTTTTGATAATTCTGCATTTGTATAAATAACTCTTCTTGCCGTACTTACAATGGTTGTAAACATTGTCATCTCCTAATAATTCTTGAATACGTAAGTTCTATATAGCATATAAGGTTTCTAAAATATGCCTAATACGTTACAAGAAATTCAATGTAAGAATTTTTTTGACGACTTATTTATATTGACTGAATATAGAAGAGAGAGTGACTGACGGTATAGCTGCGATTCTCTAATTTTCTTAGCCTCTCTATAAGCCGTAGAAACAGACGAATCGTATTCCAGGTTTGAAATGCTGAGATAAAGTGCGAAAGCTTCATTAACTAAATTTTTAAGTTTCTTTAAACTAAGCATCTGATTAAATCAAAATAGTGGTTTAACCAGGTTTTATGCAAAGAATATGTCAATTTTATGACTTAGCCAATGATCGGGATCGGCTTTGCTGCCTAAATAAAGGTGATGAAAACATCGAGTTGCCCGTGCTTTCTAAACTTTCACTGAGGATTTTTAGCACGAAGTCAGCTGAACTCGGTAAATCGAAAATGCATGTCTATAGAAATCAATAAGCAATGAAGCCGATTTATATGCCGCAGCGCCCTTTTAGCCGTATTAAAATTGCTTATCAAGACCTGCTTGCTGTAAAGCTGCATTAGCGGTGTGTTTGGATTTAATCTTGCCGTCCACTACAAAATTTTTTTCGGAAATTGGGCTAAACCATATTTCGTGGTCGCCTTTCCCCTGTCGGACTAGATAACAACCTGCCGACTTTAGCGTTTTTTTAAGTGCAGGTGTAAAGTCTCCCATTAGTGCGCGTGCAGTCTATCGGCCATGAAGCCTTCCAACATAAACGGCAGTTCATCGTCAGCAAGTTCTTTACAGTTTAATGCCATGAGCTCCGGAATAACGATTTTTAAACGTTCGATTAAAGCGTCCATCGTGCTAGCTTCAATAGCTAACCCATCTACATCGGTACTAGTTGCTACCCATACCCTAGCTTCTTCATCCCATTCTGCATTGATTCTAAGTGGTTGCATGTTGTTCCTCTAAAAGACTGTAGAAAATAATCTTAGTAAGCTTCTCATAGAGCCCTTATAAGATTGGATTTAATCTTGGAAAATAAATTCCACCGTAACATTCCAGCATTCATCTGTAAATATGGTTTGATACTTCTTGGGGGCGGCTGTTTCATGTGCGCTGCCAAGATATGGTGTTGACTTTTGATAGACAAAAATGGCTAAAAGCCTGCGGGAATCCCATAACATCATTGGCAAGGTCAGCATTAACCAAAGCTCGTTTGAGCACTGAGTGGCATTTCAATCACAATCTCCTAATTCCGCCGATAATCCTGTTGAGAAGTGGCACTTGATAAAAAGCGTTGAAATTTTGCCCGTTACTTTAGAAAAGAGCGTCAACATTTTTTTATTAATTACCGCTATCTGACTGTTTTAATAAAATCTACCATTCCAATTGACCGATAAACCTGATGCTGAGAGTGGGGAACATTCAACGCCGCTTTGCATAAGCCCTATCGAAAAGTTTGTCTTGGATAATTATTTTGACTTTATAGGTTATTAAACTTATAAGTTAAATTCTCACAAGCTTGCCTCAAAATAAAAATCTGCGACAAAACTCGTCCAAATTTCCATGCAGATCATAATCGATCTGCTTTAATCATAATGACAACTAGAGAGATTGAGATGGATAACATGAGTGAAGAAGATCGTAAACGCATTCTCGAGAGCCCCCCTGTTGGTACTTTTGCGCTGATGTCAGTGGTTATCGGCGGTATGGTAGTCGCTTGGCTATTTCTTTATTACGGCGTATTTCTGCCGAGAGGCTAAGGTTTCATTATGCAAACAGAACCATTTATACAAAAATATAGGCAGTTCTTGCGAGATTTTTACACGCAATTTCGTGCTCTCCCTATCGATCAATTAGAACGAAAATGGATCACTATCTCGATAGGGGTAATCGGTCTTTTTGTCGTTATCATTGTTATTGATGCGTTTTTCCACGGCGTTAATCCTCCCAGTAAAGTTGAAACGGTTGATTCCGCCAGTCTGCATTTAAATAAAGAGTTTGCTGAAGATAATCTCGGTGTTCAAGTGGACGAAAAGGGCCGTATCATCGTCAGAATGGTCGCCGGGCGTTATTCTTTTTTTCCAAAGAACATCAGCGTTCCCGCCGAGACGCCCATAACCATCCGTTGGGTTAGCATGGATGTTTTACACGGCGTTCATATCCCAATGACCAACATGAGCACGATGATTGTGCCAGGTTATGTGGCTGAAATCACCACGACCTTCCCTAAACCCGGCGAGTACCCGGTGCTGTGTAATGAGTATTGCGGTTTGGGGCATAACCATATGTGGAGCAATATCTCCGTCATCGCCAAAGAAAATTGGACTGCCCCTGCAAAGTCGCCCGCTAAAGGAGGAGCAAACCATGAATGATGCAGCAGAGCGAAAACTGGCATTAAGCCATCTATGGGTCGCCTTCATGGCCTTTGTGGTGGCGTGTTTCATGGGTGAATATCAAGTAGTGGAACGTAGTGGCTTGATCCCAACCCTGGACTCCCCCAGTGTTTATTTTGCCTCGGTCAGTACCCATGGAGTATTGATGGCGTTTGTGCTCACCTTCTTTTTTATTATGGGTTTTGGCTATTACATTGCCACCACCAGCTTAAAGCAGCCGGTATGGAATAAGCCGCTGGCATGGGGGGGCTTCTGGCTTGCTTTAGTCGGCGTCGTGCTGGCTGCTGTTCCTTTACTGACCGGCAAAGCATCGGTGCTTTATACTTTTTATCCTCCCATCGTTGCGCATGCCGCATTTTATATTGGCGCTACCTTACTGGTTATCGGATCCTGGATTTGGTGCGCGATCATGCTGGTGATGTTTATTCAGTGGAAAAAGGTTAACACCGGACAACCTGTACCTTTAGCGATGTTTGCAACGGCCATGAATGCCATGTTATGGCTATGGACCAGTGTCGGTGTTGCTGTAGAAGTCCTGTTTCAATTGATTCCCTTGTCTTTGGGTTGGATTGATACAGTTGACGCGGGGTTAGCCAGAACCTTATTTGCCTGGACGTTACATCCTATCGTTTATTTCTGGTTGATCCCTGCTTACACCGCTTTTTATGTGTTTGTACCTAAACAGGCGGGCGGCTTTTTGTTCAGTGATGAGGTAGCTAGACTGGCGTTTATCGTATTGGCCGTGTTTGCATTACCGATAGGCTTTCATCACCTTTATATGGATCCGGAACAGGCGAAAGGTTGGAAGTTATTACATGGCATCGGCACTTTTGTGGTCGCTTTACCCACGTTGGTGACGGGGTTTGCGGTCATTGCTTCACTGGAAATTGCCGGACGCTTACGAGGAGGCAAGGGTTTATTTGGTTGGATAGGCCACTTGCCTTGGACCAACACGATGGTCCTCTCGGTCATTTTAGCGTTATTGATGCTGATTTTTGGCGGTTTTGGAGGGATCGTTAATGCTAGTTATGCTATGAATGCGATGATACACAATACCGCTTGGGTGCCGGGTCATTTCCATCTGATTTTCGCCGGCACCACGGTCATTATGTATTTTGCGATTGCTTATTATTTCTGGCCTATTCTGGTAAAAAAACCGTTATTTTCGAACTCAATGGCTCTGGTTCAGTTATGGACGTGGTTTATCGGCATGAGTATTTTAACAACACCCTGGCATGTGCTGGGATTGTTAGGCCAGCCTCGCCGGATTTCCAGCGTGGTTTACAACAATTTACTGACTTTAGCGTGGCAACCCTACGAGTTTATGATGATATTCGGCGGTTTAATACTGCTGGGGTCCGCTTGCTTATTTATCTATATTTTGGCAAAGACGCAACTGAATCCGGCAGCCGAAGTATTCGATCAACAAATTGAATTTGCAGAGCCGATACATACAGTAGAGTCTCTACCTGAATGGCTGAATGACATTAAACTCTGGAATAAAGTGATCACCGTTTTAATGCTTATCAGTTTTGGCTATCCCATCTTACAGTTCTTTTTTATGAACACGTCCGGTTCATCGCCATGGGGATTTTAAACATGAAACGAATGCTGCTCTTACTCGCGTTTATTGCCCCCATTGTGGTCAAAGCTGAGCCTTCCTCTCACGTTGCCTGGACACCTGACGTCCTGGATCGGGTTAAAAATGGCGATATAGACAAAGGTAAACAACTGGCGGAGTCTTGCCAAAGCTGTCATGGCGATCAAGGTCAGGGCATGAAGGAAGAAGTGAGAGATAATGAAACACTCCCAGCCATTCCTGAACTTGCCGGTCAAGTTGCGTCTTATACTTACAAACAGCTACGCGATTATGCTAATGGCAGTCGAGAGCATGCTCAAATGAACGGCATCGCTAAAGGGCTGTCCGAACAAGATGCGGCAGATTTGGCTGCTTGGTTCAACTCCTTACCTGCACCCGCACATCAATCGAGCAATCAAAATTTGGCCCGAGCGGCCAAATTGGTTGAGCAAGGGGATGGCAAACGTACTCTGCCGCCCTGTTTCGTTTGTCATGGCGGAAAAGGGCAGGGTGAAAAACAGGATATTCCGTCACTGGCGGGACAACAGGCTGACTACTTCACCAGAACTTTGCTGGACTATAAAAATGGCCGGCGGCACAATGATATATACAGCCGTATGCGTTTTATTGCTCAGCAACTGAGCGATGAGGAAATTAAAGAACTAGCCCGGTATTATCAGCAATTAAAATANGCTTATTTTTCTTATCACGGGCGGGCCTTCCGTTGCCTAGGGTTAGTTCATGCCTCATATTCTATACCGGCTGTCAATGCGTAAGTTCTAGATATATCGGATGTTTCACCAATAGAATCAATGAAAGTATTTATAAGATCAAAAAATGAAGACGATACAGAACTGGAAAAAAGGTATCAACTCATTAAAGAGGAATTTAGTAAGTTCAAATCAGTTTTATATAAAACTAATGCTGATTTGTCTTATAAATGGCGGGCAGCTAATGCTATTTCGGTTGCTTTATCTGGTAATAAAGACGTGGAGTTAGCAAAAAAACTTCTCGAAACAACAACGAGAGAGGCACTTAATGAATATAAAGAAATACAATGCGGACGGCTCTGGTATTTGTGTGGAGCTATAGTTTTTTCGGTAATAACCACTTTAGTTGCCTTGGGTTTCTATATCATCAGGACATCCGATTTTGTATTAACTAATCAAGGACTAATGCTTTTTGTATACGCATCGGCATTCTCCGCATTTGGCGGACTCCTTTCTGTTTCAATTAAACTAAAAGANACTACACCTGCTTCAACCTGTCCGAGCATTTGGAGCATGTCAGCCACGATGTGGTTAGCAACTTCCTGAAACAGAGCCGTATAACGGCGCGGCAGGTGTGGGAACTGGTCAAAGGGCTGATCCACAATACCGAGGACTCGTTCTTGATTATCGACGACAGCGTCCAAGACAAGCGCTATTCCAAGTCGATCGAGTTGGTCAAGACCCAGTACAGCGGTGCGGTGGGCGGCTTGGTGCGCGGCATCGGCGTCGTCAACCTGGTCCATAGTGACGGCCAAGACCATTATCCGGTGGATTACCGGATTTATCACAACGCCGCCGACGGTAAGACCAAGAACGACCATTTTAAGGACATGCTCGTCAACGCCATTGCCGACAAAGGACTCAAGGCGAAAACGGTGTTGTTCGACAGTTGGTACGCCTCCTGGGAAAACCTGAAACTTGTTCATTCGCTCAAGCGAACTTTTTACACGACCCTAAAAAGCAACCGTATGATCAGCCTCAGTAAAGAAGAAGGCTATGTGCATCTCGATGCGATCGCGTGGACGCCGGAACGGCTCCAATTCGGCGTCGTCGTCAAACTGAAAAAAGTACCGTTCAAGGTCAAATTGTTCAAGCTGGTCGCCCCAAACGGCGACATTGACTGGCTCAT
>NZ_RYFG02000016.1:449-2912 GCF_003994235.2 Candidatus Methylobacter oryzae | reverse complement strand
GGACGATATGGAAATCGCCGCCACCATTGTCGCGATGGGCCATATTTTGGGCTTTAAAGTCTTGGCCGAAGGCGTCGAAACGCCGGAGCAATTGGCGTTCTTGCAGGAAAAAGGTTGCGATATGTACCAGGGCTATATTAAAAGCCAGCCGGTGCCGGCTCACCGGTTTGCCGAGTTGCTCGACATTCAACAATACTCATAGCTTGATATTATTAAGTCGGCATATCGGCGTCTCAAACAGGGGCTATTAAAGGTGCAGCCTGCCGAAATCTCGTAGTAAGGAAAAAACAATAATGAGAAATTTCTATCAACTTGCAATGCAAATTGGCGTTGCGGTGCTTTACGCGTTGCTCGGTTTAGCCATTCTTGCCTGTTGTTCGGACAGTGGCGTTATCAGTATCGTTGGGTTGCCCGCGGGGTTGGCACTGCCGGTAATATTAATCGGGGGCGGAAGGTATGTCTGTGGAATATTTCTCGGCGCTTTGGTCGTCAATGTAATAACGATTAACTCCTTGGGATTGGCTGTAGCGGTTGCGCTCGGTAACACGCTGGAGGCGCTTTTGGGCGCATTGCTGTTGAAGCGCTACGACATCTTCAATGAATCCGGGTTATCGACGCATAATTACCTGCGTCTGCTGATAGCGGGCGGCATTGCCAGCGTTATAGGCGCATTGTTTGGGACGGCGACCTTAGTGTTTTCCGGATTCCTGGCCGGAGAAACTTTCTTCCGTTACCTGACGTATTGGTGGCGTGGGGATACGCTAGGCATTGCCTTGATTGCCCCGGCGATCCTGGTTTGGCGGCGAGCCCCCGACGATTGGCTCAGGCCGAATCGGTTGATTGAGTTCGTATTGCTGGTGGCTTTGACCTTCCTGGCAGGGCAAATGATTTTTAGCGGATGGATGAGCCAGGCACTGGGCGATGTCGCCAAGGCCTACTGGATGTTCCTGTTTATTACCTGGGCGGCAGTACGCCTTGGGCCTCAGACCTTGGCCGTCATTCTTATTATGACCGCGATCCAGGGATTTCTAGGGGCGAAACAGGGTACCGGTTTCTTTGCGGAAGATATGGCCAAAACCTATTTGACCAATTATTGGTCCTTCATGATGATACTGTCCGCGACCGGTATGACGCTGGCCACCTATTTTGTTGCCCGCAAGCAAGCCGAACAGGCGTTGGCGCTAAAGGAAAGCTACCAGCGCGCTATTTTCAATGCTACGCCGGACGCGATGCTGATCAGCGACAGGCGCGGCATTATTACCCAAGTCAACCAGCAAGCCGAACTGTTGTTGGGTTATAAGTCGGGGGAACTGATCGGCCAATCGATTGAAATTCTGGTGCCGGAAAACTTTCGTGCAATACACCCGGAACTGCATTCCAAGTTTGTCGCCGCTCCTGTTGCCAGACCGTTAAGAAGCGGCCGAACATTACAGGCGCGGCGAAAAGACGGCAACACGTTTGACGTCGACATCAGCGTCAGTCCGATTAAAACCGAACAAGGCTTGTTTTTTGCCAGCGCATTGCGGGATGTCACATTGAACAAGCAAGCGGAAGCGCATCTTCGCGTGGCCGCTATCGCCTTCGAGTCCAAGGAGCCGATGGTTATTACCGACTCCGGGAATATTATTCTACAGATAAACCGGGCCTTTACCGAATCGACCGGTTATAGCAAAGAGGAGGCTGTCGGGCGGCATATCAGCCTGCTTAAGTCCGGTCATCATGATACGGCCTTTTACGAAGCGATGTGGGATGAGATAGCGCGCTACGGAACTTGGCAGGGAGAGGTTTGGGACCGGCGCAAAAACGGCGAAATTTATCCCAAGTGGTTGATCATCTCTGTAGTCAAAGGCGATGACGGTGAGATTACGCATTATGTCGGCACCCATATCGACATCACCGAACGCAAGGCTGCCGAAGAGCAGATCAAGCAATTGGCTTTTTACGACCCGTTGACCCAACTTCCCAACCGCCGGTTGTTGCAGGAACGATTGAAACACGGCATCGATGTCGAGCGGCGCGACGGCAAGCAGTTGGCGTTATTGATGCTGGACCTGGACCGTTTTAAAGCCGTGAACGACAGCCTGGGGCATTTGGCCGGCGACGAATTATTGCAGCACGTTGCGGCAAGAATCACGACTCGCTTGCGCGATGTCGATATGGTCGCGCGTTTGGGCGGTGACGAGTTCGTCGTGTTATTGGAAGATATTGCTCATCCTGAAGACGCCGCGCGCGTAGCTGAAGAAATCATTGCCGATTTGAGCCGGCTTTTTTCCGTGGCTCAGGGCGAGGATGTGCAAATCGGCGCCAGTATCGGCATCAGCCTGTATCCGCAACATGGCGATAACCCGGAGCTTTTGATGGATCATGCCGATGCGGCGCTGTATCAAGCCAAGGACGCCGGGCGCGGCTGCTTTGCCTATTTTTCCGAAGACCTGACGCTGGCCGCACGCGAGCGGATTGCGC
>NZ_RYFG02000016.1:0-426 GCF_003994235.2 Candidatus Methylobacter oryzae | reverse complement strand
TTGGCGAATGGGTGCTGCGGGAAACCTGCCGCCAAGGCCGGCAGTGGTTGGATGACGGTTTGCCGCCGATAACGTTGGCCGTCAATGTTTCTTCCCATCAATTCCGCCGTAGCGACATTTGCCGGCTGGTTGCGACTGTGCTGGATGAGACCGGTTTTCCGGCCAAACAACTGGAACTGGAAATCACCGAAACCGGATTGATGGATAATCAAGACAATGCGCTGTATATTCTCAACTGTCTACGTAATCAAGGCATTCACTTGGCTATCGACGATTTCGGCACAGGCTATTCATCGCTGGCTTACCTGAAACACTTCCCGCTGGATCTATTAAAGATCGATAAAAGCTTTATCGACGATATTCCCCATATGCAGGACGATATGGAAATCGCCGCCACCATTGTCGCGATGGGCCATATTTTGGGCT
>NZ_RYFG02000015.1:454-8649 GCF_003994235.2 Candidatus Methylobacter oryzae | reverse complement strand
TACGTGACAAGGTCGGTCCTTAAGGGCGTGCCCAAGCTGCTTCTGCCTCAGTGCCAAGGTAGCTAACCATGACAGGAATTAAGATACAAGGCTACCGTCGGACTTGAGTGCGACGGTGTGAAACATCCCTGCGGCAATCGCGGTGTAGTAGCCTGTGTCGGTGCCGAACGTAGCCGCATTGCCTAGCAATGGCAGCGTTAAACATGCCAACAGCAAAATCAGTGTTTTAATCTTATTCATGATAAGCGTCTTTGCTCTGCTAGATTGGGTTAGAAATTCCTAAGGCTTTAAGCAAAGCCTCTTCCGCCGGGCGCATAATGAAAAACAAGGATAATGATCGAAGTCGTCCATAGCTTGCAAGCTTTGGCAGCGCATCCGCGCTTAAGGTCGGTAATCGTACCTACACGCATTTTTTACAATACAGTAAGCCTGAGTTGATAGCAAACCAGATAAGCGGCTATTTTCAACCCGACATACTTGTAATAAGGGTTAAATGAAACATCTGCTAAAATGGTGCAAGGAGGAAATTCAATGCTGAAAAAAACTTTACGCTGGCTGCTGACCTTGATTTATAAGGTTGAAGTCAAAGGCCTGGATAACTATAAGAAAGCCGGAAAACGGGTCCTGATTATATCCAATCACACGTCATTCCTGGACCCGCTGCTGTTGGGAGTATTTCTACCCGACGACATCACGTTTGCAATCAACACCCAGATTTCCGAACGCTGGTGGTTGAAGCCTTTTCTAGGGTTATCCCGCGTGTTCCCGATGGATCCTACGCATCCATTATCGCTGAAGGATTTGATTCATCATTTACAGCAAGATACCCACACGGTTATTTTTCCCGAAGGCCGGATTACCGTAACCGGGGCGTTGATGAAAATCTACGACGGCACCGGCATGGTTGCCGATAAATCCGAAGCGGCGATATTGCCTATACGAATTCAAGGCGCGGAATATACGCATTTTTCCAAGCTGCGTAATATCGTGCGCTTGCGCTTATTTCCCAAAATCACTATCCAGATTTTACCTCATACCTATATCGGGCATCCTGAAGGATTGAGCGGCAAGAGCCGGCGTAAATATAGCGGTCATATCCTCGCCGACATCATGACCGAAATGATGTTCGAGACCGGTCATTACCGGCAAACCATTTTCGCCAGCTTGCTTGAAGCCCGCAACATACATGGAGGCAAGCACTTGATCGTCAACGACATGGAGCGTACTCCGCTGTCTTATGACGATGTAATTACCCGCGCGCTTGCGATCGGTAATGAGTTAAAGAAAATAACAGCCGAACAGGAACATATCGGGGTTTTCCTGCCGAATTCGACGAAAACCCTGGCCGTCATTTTGGGCTTGCAAGTTTACGGCCGGGTGCCGGCGATGCTGAATTTTTCGACCGGTTCGGCCGGTATGGTGGCGGCCTGCAATATCGCGCTGGTCAAAACCGTTCTGACCTCGCGCCGTTTTGTAGAGCTGGCCAAGTTGACCGGTGAGGCCGAGCATTTGGGCGAGCAGGTGAACCTGGTTTATCTGGAAGATTTGGCCGCGGGCCTGTCGTCGGCCGACAAGTTACAGGCATGGCTGCAATGCAAGACCGCCAATCTCTGGTACAAGCATACGCAATACAGTCCCGACAGTCCGGCCGTGGTGTTGTTCACGTCGGGTTCCGAAGGCACGCCCAAAGGCGTGGTGCTGTCGTATTCGAATATCCTGGCTAACCTTAAGCAATTGGAAGCGCGGATCGATTTTAACTCCCGCGACGTGGTGCTGAACTTCTTGCCGATGTTCCATTCGTTCGGTTTCACGGTCGGCACGATGCTGCCGATATTGCACGGCTTGAACGTGTTCTTTTATCCGACGCCGCTGCATTACGCGGTTATTCCTGAAATCGCGTATGAAATCAACGCGACGATCATGTTCGGCACTAATACCTTTTTCACCGGTTATGCGAAAAAAGCGCACGCTTACGATTTCTTTAAAATGCGTTATGTCGTCGCCGGCGCGGAAAAGCTGCAAGAGACGACCCGCCAGCTTTGGGCGGACAAATTCGGCATCCGCATTTTAGAAGGTTACGGCGCGACCGAAACTTCGCCGATCACCTCGGTTAATACGCCGATAGATTATAAAGTCGGCACCGTCGGGCGTTTCATGCCGTCGATGGATTACCGTCTGGAGCCGGTCGAAGGTATTGAAGACGCGGGTAGGCTGCATGTTGCCGGCCCCAACATCATGAAAGGTTATTTGCTGGCCGATAATCCGGGCAAGCTGGTTCCGCCTAAGTCGATCTATGGCGAAGGTTGGTACGATACCGGCGATATTGTGCATGTCGATAGTGACGGGTTTATCAGCATTCGCGGACGCAGCAAGCGATTCGCGAAAGTCAGCGGTGAAATGGTCTCGCTAACGGCGGTCGAACAGATGGCCGCAAATGCCTGGCCGGACGCGCACCACGCGGTGATCAGTTTGCCGGACCCGAAGAAAGGCGAGCAGGTTATTTTGCTCACTACCCGGAAAGGTGCGGCTGTTAATGAGTTGGCTGCCGCATCCAAAGGCGTGGCTTCTATTCTGCTGCCGAAGAAAATTCTGGTTGTCGATGCGATTCCGGTGATGGCGACCGGCAAGACTGATTATATAGCGGTTACGGAGCTGGCGGCCGGTAGAGTTTCTTAAAGAACGTAATCCACGAAAAGC
Source organism: Candidatus Methylobacter oryzae (assembly GCF_003994235.2). Classification (GTDB taxonomy): domain Bacteria; phylum Pseudomonadota; class Gammaproteobacteria; order Methylococcales; family Methylomonadaceae; genus Methylobacter_A; species Methylobacter_A oryzae. The sequence goes on along the minus strand of NZ_RYFG02000015.1, from coordinate 5,952 downwards.
ACGAAAGGCACGAACATAATGAGACCACATCGTTCCCTTGCTCATTGCGCTCATTATTATAGATAGCTCTCAACCGGCTGTCGTTAGGCGAGAAACGGACCACGAGGCAGACCTTCCAGGTTTTACTGGAGCCGCTCCCGGCAGCTCCAGCATTTCTAACCTCCATAGATGGAGGAAATGCCGAGGACTGCCAAGAGCAATCTCGACTGCCATCCATGGCAGTCGTAAAATCTGGAAGGTCTAACCGCCAACGTTTTGAACAGGCGGGATATTTAATAAATGCCGGATAGGCCGCGGCCGGCGAGAAATCGAAGACGAATATTTTTCGTGCTTTTCGTGGACACGGCCTAACATCAGATATTAACCCTCATTGTTCAACATCGCAGCCGCTTTGCCTCGTCGTTCATTGACTTGAAACAGCAAAAACAAGCCAATAATAAAAAACGATAAAGTCGACAGCAATGACAGCCGGTGATTGCCATTGCTCCAGTAATTGATCAGGCCGTAGCTCAACGGTCCTACTATCGCCGATAAGCGATTGACCAATCCCCACAAACCTAAAAACTCTCCGGCCCGCTCTGTTGGTGAAAATTTACCGACTAAAGCGCGTCCGACGGATTGGCTTGCTCCCATCGCCAAGCCAATCATGTTTCCGGCAAGCCACATCAGTGCGGGTTTGTCGGCCAATAAAGCCGCTATCACTGCAATGATCCAAATTATTAATGTAATTGCCAATGACGGTACCGAACCTATCCGGTCTTGTAAATGGCCGCAAATAAAAGCGCCAATAGCGGCCGTCACATTAACAACCATAACCAGCACGATCAGTGACTGGGTATCGAAGCCCATGACTTCCTGCGCATAAACGGCGGACAGCACCACGACCGTGCTGACGCCGGACTGGTACACGCCCAGCGTTATCAAGAAACGGAGCAGGTCGCGAAAGCGGGCGGCTTCTTTAAAGGTATGCGCCAAGCGAGCGTAACTGATCTGTAGATTGGACAGGCTTTCGTTTAGCGCGGAAGGCGTGGCTCGCTCACGTAGCCAAAGAAAGGTGGGGGCAGCGGCTAGTGCAAATATTGCGGCGGTGATCAGTAAGGTAACGGGAACAAAATGAGTTGCGGATAAGCCATGCTGTTTGGCCCAAGTAATGTAGGCCAGACAAATGCCTAATGTCAGAAGACCGCCAAAATATCCCAAGCTCCAGCCATAGCCGGACATTTTGCCCATACTTTCTTCAGGCACAATTTCCGGTAGAAATGCGGCAATCAGGTTTTCGCCGCTGGCGAACATGATCGCCGAAAAAGTTACCAATACCATTGCCAGCCCTATATCGCCGGGGCCGGCCAGGGCCAGTAAAGCCGTCGAGAATATGCAACCGATAGAAGAAATTAGCAGGAAAAGTTTCTTGCAGGCCCTGTGATCGGCAACTGCGCCAATCAATGGTCCGCTGATCATGACTATAAAATTAGCGATGCCGATAGCGAGAGACCAGAGCAGGGTGGATAAGCCCGGTGCGATGCCTTGTTCGGCACCGGCGACCACGCCGACAAAATAGGCGCTGAATATAGTGGTTTGTACCACTGTGGTATAGCCGGAGTTGGCAAAGTCGTATAAAGCCCAAGCTAATAGCTCTTTACGGTTTGCACGGCCAATTGTCTGACTATTTTGATCGCTATTCATTTCAGTGAACTCCACCACCACAACAATGATATTGTAATCTTTATTCAGGAAGATGATTTGTAACTATTCAACGCATTTCCAATCGAACTCGGCAATTGCTCCTGCATCCGCGTTCCATTTCTCTAGGTGCTGAATAGTTACGATTATTTAACAGAGTGTAACAGTTACAGGTACCTGATTGACAGGTTGGGATTGAGCTTCGCTATCGATTGTTTTCATCTCTTAGCAGCGCCGGTCACGTTAAACATAGAATTATGGAGCGTTTTTCAATACGCGCATTGCATATCGTATGCGTTGTTGCAGCACGAAGTGCGTGCTGTCTAATAGTCCCGTTCATTCCGGCCTATAATTGCTTGGATAAAACATCGGTTTTGTAAGGTATTTTTCAAAATCTTGTTATGCTATTGAGTATGTGGCGGCTATACTTTTGCACGTTGCTTACCTTAAAAAAGCAGATCCTGTGCTTGCAATGTTTGGGATGAGTTTGCCGGTACTTGGAGTCATTTTTCAGTCGTTTTGTATCTCCCGGATAATCGAGAAACGATTCAAAATCATAAGTAAGCTTTGGATTACAATAATAGTGAGGAATGTATAAAATGAAGCTGTTTGAACTCGGACAAATCAACATGACGCCATCGGCCATTACGATTATAGCCGCGAATAAAGTGCCTGTCGGCGATTTGTTGGATAGGCACGAAAGAGGCGATTATGGGGATGTATCGGAGATGGACTGGCGTGAAAATACGCTTGCATTGCTACCCGAATCGGTGGAAAGAGTCATGTCGGTTTATAGCGTTGGAACCGAAAAACTATGGGTTATTACAGACCCGGATAGAAAGTTAACGACGCTACTGACAGAAGAAGATTTTTAGCTGTTTGTTTATCAGTAAAATAGCACTCCTTGGCAATTTCCATTATCGGAGCCGCTATTCATTGTGGTGGCAAGAATATTAGCCATTTTGATGGGTAACTCGTTTAGTTGTTTATGTTTGGAAAAATGCGTATCAATGGGGTACAAGATTGAATGTTTGCATGGTTTAACGATGTACTAGCCGGCACCAGCAGCTTTATGCCTCATGGTGCCTGCTATCTATGGCTACCGTCGATCTTGTGGTTACATATTATTAGCGACAGTGTTATTGCTCTTGCCTATTTTTCGATTCCGTTTGCACTCTTGTATTTTGTCAAAAAACGCAATGATCTAGCTTATCGCTGGGTGTTTGTGCTGTTTGGTGTTTTTATTTGCTTATGCGGCACTACTCACTTATTTAGTATCTGGACCATTTGGCACCCCGATTATTGGCTGGACGGCCTGATAAAATCGGCTACGGCACTCGTTTCTATCGCTACCGCCTTACTGATTTGGCCGTTGATGCCAAAACTGTTGCAACTGCCTAGTCCCCAAGCGCTTCAAACCAGCGAAACATACCTGCGAGCTATCTTCAACGCCACTCCTGACGCGATGTTGATCAGCGACGAACATGGCACCATCATCATGGCCAACCAACAGGCTGAACATTTGCTCAGATATCCGAATAATGAACTGCTGGGCTTATCAATTGAAGATTTAATACCGGAGCGTTTTCGAGCGGGCCATCCGGAGTTGAGGGCGCAATTTGCGGTGGCTTTAGTAGCTAGGCCGATGGGAGTGGGTTTGGGGGTCAAAGCGCTACGCAAAGACGGTAGCGAATTTGATGTCGAGATTAGCTTAAGCCCGATTAAAACAGAGCGCGGCTTATTTTTTGCCAGCGCCTTGCGCGACATTAGCGAACGTAAAAAAGCCGAGGCTAAGTTGCGGGCAAGCGAAGCGCGTTTTCGCCGGATGGCTGACAGTTCCCCGATTATGATCTGGATTACCGATGCCGTCGGCGAGCCGACTTTCGCCAATCAATCCTGGCTGGATTTTACCGGTCTTGGTTCGCTACAGTCCGCCTTGACGTATAAGGATTGGCTCGACACTATTCATCCCGATGACAGAAAGAACGCTTTTCACGATTATTACCGGAATACCGGCGTTCGCGAAGCGATTACCACTGAATACCGGCTGCGTAACGCTAACGGGGGCTGGAGCTGGATTCTGGACAAAGGCATGCCGCTTTATGACGATAGCGGTAAATTTACCGGTTATATCGGCTCAGCGATCGATATTACCGAGCGTAAACAAGTACAGCAAATATTGCAGGACAAAGAGCAGATGCTGTCCGAATCGCAGCGTATCGCCCATATCGGTAGCTGGTCTATGGAACTGGCGACCGGCCGTATGAGTTGGTCGGATGAAATGTACAGGATTTGCGGCGTTACGCCGGAGACGTTCGGACACACCGTCGAAGCGTTCCTTGAGTTAGTGCATCCCGACGATCACGACGCGATGAAAAGATGGATCAGCGACTGTCAGACGAGGAAAGGGCCGCATGAGCTCGATTTTCGTATTATGTTGCCAAATGGCGCGGTCTGTTTTGTCCGCGGTAACGGTGAATTGCAATTCGATGAGGCAAAAAGACCGCTACGCGTAGTTGGTTCCGCGCAAGACATTACCGAGCGTAGGAAAGTTGAGCAGGTATTAAACCAAATCAAAGCGATGGTTGATACTTCCCTGGACGGTTTCTGGATAGTCGATGCCAAGGGCAATCTGCTGCAAGCTAATGAAGCGTATGCAAAGATAATCGGCTATTCGGCTGAGGAACTGAAGAAAATGCATATCAGCCAATTGGAAGCAAAGGAAGGTCCCGAGCAAGTACAAGCGCATGTTGAGAAAATTATTGCACAGGGTTATGACTTATTCGAAACCCGCCATCGCCATAAAGACGGCCATATCATCGACATCGAAATTTCTACTGCCTTCCTGCCGGAATTTCAGCAGTTCTGCGTTTTTTGCCGCGATATTACCGAGCGTAAACGAGTTGAACTGGATATTCGCATCTCCGCGATTGCTTTTGAATCCCAGGAGGCCATGGTTATCACCGATTCGGAAAGCATCATTTTACGGATCAACAAAGCTTTTACCGACTCGACCGGTTATACGGAAGAAGAAGCCGTGGGACAAAAAATAAGTCTGCTCAAGTCAGGACGTCATGACGCGGCTTTTTATCAGGCCATGTGGGACAGCCTTTCCGATACAGGCTCTTGGCAGGGGGAAATCTGGGATCGGCGCAAAAACGGCGAAATTTATCCTAAATGGTTATCCATCACCGCGGTAAAACAGAGCGACGGCCTTGCGACGCATTATGTCGGCACCCATACCGATATTACCGAACGTAAGGCTGCCGAAGAGCAGATCAAGCAACTGGCTTTTTACGACCCGCTGACCCAGCTCCCCAACCGCCGGCTGTTGCAGGAACGATTGAAACACGGCATTAACGTCGAGCGGCGCGACGGCAAGCAGTTGGCGTTATTGATGATGGACCTGGACCGTTTTAAAGCCGTGAACGACAGCCTGGGGCATCTGGCCGGCGACGAATTATTGCAACAAGTTGCGGCGAGAATCACCAATCGCTTGCGTAATGTCGACATGGTCGCGCGTTTGGGCGGCGACGAGTTCGTCGTGTTATTGGAAGATATTGCCCATCCGAAAGATGCCGCGCGCGTGGCTAGAGAAATTATTAACGATTTAGCGAAACCTTTTTGTCTGCCCCAGAGCGACAATGTCCGGATCGGCGCCAGTATCGGCATCAGCCTGTATCCGCAACATGGCGATAGCCCCGAGCTTTTGATGGATCATGCCGATGCGGCGCTGTATCAAGCCAAGGACGCCGGACGCGGCTGTTTTGCCTATTTTTCCGAAGACCTGACGCTGGCCGCACGCGAGCGGATTGCGT
>NZ_RYFG02000015.1:0-426 GCF_003994235.2 Candidatus Methylobacter oryzae | reverse complement strand
TTGGCGAATGGGTGCTGCGGGAAACCTGCCGCCAAGGCCGGCAGTGGTTGGATGACGGTTTGCCGCCGATAACGTTGGCCGTCAATGTTTCCTCCCATCAGTTCCGCCGTAGCGACATTTGCCGGCTGGTTGCGACTGTGCTGGATGAGACCGGTTTTCCGGCCAAACAACTGGAACTGGAAATCACCGAGACCGGACTGATGGCGAACCAGGAGAACGCGGCTGCCATTCTCAATACGCTTCGAGCTCAGGGCGTCCGCCTGGCTATCGACGATTTCGGCACCGGTTATTCATCCTTGGCTTACCTGAAACACTTTCCGCTGGATGTATTGAAAATCGATAAAAGCTTTATCGACGATATTCCCCATATGCAGGACGATATGGAAATCGCCGCCACCATTGTCGCGATGGGCCATATTTTGGGCT
>NZ_RYFG02000014.1 GCF_003994235.2 Candidatus Methylobacter oryzae | reverse complement strand
CACTCGGGCTTCCTCCGGACAACACTTCGCAGTATTGCCCTTGCCGTCGGCTAGTCGTTATAATCGTCAACATATGTTAAATGTTAATCAACGTCGGTTCTCCGACAGGGGACTTTCACCCCATAAGTTCACGCCCATGCTGGGCGTACACAATTCGCTCCAGCGGAGGACGGCCCTGACGGGCCGCCGCTGAACTCAAACATTAACTTTCACAGGAGTCCCCCACCTTGGACTTATCTACCGTTTTGTTATCAACTGTTTTGGCTGGCTTGGTTGCTGCTCTCATTTTGCTTCGCAGTAGCGAACAAAAGATACATGTGGAGAATGTTACGCAGGAGCGCGCCAAATGGCGTAGTGCAATGCGCGCACTCGCCGACGCCCTCATCAAGGCCGCGCGCGATGGAAATGCCAAAGAAATGGAAAGACAATGTGCTCAGTTGGCACTGAACGTAAACCCGTTTGATGCTGAAGACAAAGCCCTCGTCGAAGTCGCCAAGAAATTCCCCGGTGCTACTGACCTAGACGGTCAAGTCAAAGAATTCACCGACCGGATGGCGTTGTTGCTTAAGCACGATTGGGAGCGGGCCAAACGAGAGGTGCACCCTTGGTTTTTCCGGGGGAGTGAACCGCGCAGAATCCCCTATTGCGAATTTAGGGAGACAGTAGACGCACCCATTGCCGTCGGAAAGCCAAAATCTTCGTGGTGGCTCGTCGCGTACTTTGGAATGCTGGCGTTTTCGGCTGGCATCATGTTCTTTCTTGCTGCGGGGCTCACGGAACCATTTCATGAGCTTGTAAAGATATTCAACGACGCAAAAACCGAAAAGCCTGCGGGTGCGTGGGTTCTATTCGTCTTTTTGTCGGTGCTCTGTGGCTCCATTTGGTCCGCCGCCTACCTGTGGTTCAAAGGTAGCGAAAAGAGATTTCTAGACATATGGTTTTCAAAGTGAAAGCTAACCCTGCATTCCACCAGTGCTATGCGTTAGACTCACGTAATCCAAGATTGCTATACCTATGAAAAAATCATCAATAACCAATATGAGAGTTATAATTTCAGCATAGTTAATTTTTGTGAGTACGCCTTATGACAAGTGTAGAAACAATAGAAGAGCAAATCGCGGAATTAGATAACGCTTCATTTTCCAAGCTTCGTGATTGGTTTATTGAATTCGACCAATCTCGGTGGGATAAGCAAATTGAAGCCGATTCAAATGCCGGAAAGCTGGATTTTCTTATTAATCCTGCGTTAGCTGAGCATCAAGCCGGAAAAACAAGAGACCTTTGAAACACAAAACGGCTTCCAGCTTCCGGGTATGTTACGAAAAACTTCCGTTGGAAATTCGCGGGCTTGCAGACAAAAACTTCAAACTGCTCAAAGCAGATCCTTCCCATCCATCTTTACAATTCAAGAAAGTCGGCAAGGTCTGGTCTGTTCGTGTCGGTTCACATTACCGAGCACTTGCAGCACCCATTGAAAGTGGTTTTCTTTGGGTTTGGATTGGTACTCATGCCGAATATGACAGGCTGCTTACCTAATATGGCGCTCAAAGGGACTCTATTTACTACCCCCTATTGCCTGCACACTAAAATGAGTTTCCTTCAACAACGCTTTAATATCGTGCAAGCGGTTAATCGATGTTTCGGTCAGTTTTGCGCCTGTCTGTAAAATCAACGTCCCGTTTTCCAGATAAATGCTGTCTTTTAAAATCATTCCCGGACGTAGCCGTTGCAGTGAAACGCGTCTCGGATTTATTTTTGGGTTACGGTACTCGCTCTTCGGTTTATCCAGGACTATGGATGCCCCTGAGCGGCTATTGGCTGACTGGTTTTGCTGCTGTGCAATATCCTTCAATTCGGTTTTAACAAACTCATACGCCAACGGCGGACGCAGGTTTAGACACTCGGACATCGCTTTGCCGATCTTTTCGTTTAACAGCGACGGCACGACGGGCTTAAGCATAAAGCCGTTAATATCCAACGCCAGCGCCGAGCCCACGATTTCGGTATTGGAAAACGACGTTAATACGACGATTCTGGTTTCTTTCTTGGCGAATGTTTTACCGGTACGGATCAGTTGGATAAATGTCAAGCCGTTTAATCCGGGAATATCGACATCGGTAAGAATTAAATCGAAACTATTGTGCTCGAATAATTTCAGCGCGGATTCGGCGCTTTCGGTATCGGTGATCCGGGTGAATCCTAGGTCGCGGAGTACACGGATAATCAACTTACGGGAAAAGCTGTCGTCCTCGACAATCAGAATATTGATGTTGTTATACTCCTGTATGGAAGGCTGCGGGACGTTGTCGGCCTTGGATTCGTAGGTATCGATAAAATCGCGGAATGCCTCTGCATCCATGGGCTTGGCGATAAAATAACCCTGCGCAATATCGCATTTCATATTCTTCAGTTTGTCCCAATCCTGCTGCGTCTCCACTCCTTCGGCAACGCTTTTGATCTGTAGCTTATGCGCCATGTCGATGCTGGATTCGACGACAATGCTCAAGGCTTCGTTGCCGGTAAAATCTTTCACGAACGATTGGTCGATCTTCAATTCGCTAAAAGCTATGCGGGTAAGCTGCTGCATGCTGGAATAACCGGTTCCGTAATCGTCGATCGACAGCGCGAAGCCGTTCATGCACAAGCGAGCGAGGTTTTCCAACGCATGCGCCTCGTGGGTCATCGCCGCCGACTCGGTGATTTCCAAAACGATGTATTGCGGCTCGACTCCGGCGTTGTTGACCAACTGAATGATTTTGTCGGCCAGCATCGCGTCGCTCAACGAAGTCACCGACAGATTGATCGATAGGGTAAGAGCGTGTCCTCGATCGAGAAAACGGCGGCACGCAGCCGCCGATTCTTGCAGTATCAGGAAAGTCAATTCGTCGATATTGCCGTGTTGCTCAAGCAGTGGAATAAAGGCGGAAGGGCCGATAACGCCGTATTCGGGATGCAGCCAGCGGGCTAACGCTTCGGCGCCGACTAATCTTCCGGTTTGCAGATCGACTTTAGGTTGAAAGAACGGTTGAAACTGTTTGGCGCGAATCCCTTGCAAGACTTCGTCCAGCGAAAAGCTGTAGTTGTCTTTAGATTGATATTGCTTATCCGGCAAGCAGTTATATTCGGTTAATAACTCTTTAACATTCGCCAAGGTGATAGGTTTTTCAATCGTGCCCAGCAGTCTTATGCCGTACATTTTGACCATTTTGGCTACCGAGGTAAGCAGCTTGCTATCCAGTGAGCTGCTAATAATGATGGCGATGCTATGTTGTTCTTCACCTAGATGGCGCAGGAATTCCATGCCGTCCATTTCCGGCATGTTCAAATCGCACAGCGCGACGTTAATCGGAGAGGTGTTGGGGGCCCGGATAATATCCAAAGCCTGTTTGCCGTTATTGGCTTCGGTGATGTTTTCCACGCCGAGCGAACGCAACATGGTGCCCAGAACCTGGCGCTGAAAGCTATCATCCTCGACAACAAGAATATTGAGCTCGTTTATTTTCATAGAGATTTTCCCTTACGCTATACAATTTCAACAAGATATTTTTCGAACTGCCTGATCGCTTCGTCCAAGACAGTTTTTGCCGCCCAAACGCCCGTTAAATTCATGTTGCAGGTGGCGTGTTCGATTGCGGCGCAAGCTTGCGCCAACGATTCCGCGCCAACCATGCGGCAGGAGCCTTTCATCCGATGGGCCGTGCTTCCGGCGTTGCTAAAATCGCTTTGTTGCAGGTATTGCAGCAATGCCGCGTAATCCGAGCGAATATGCGTTTGGAAATCGAGCAAGATTTGAATTTGCGCCCCGCTGTTAGGCACAATCTGATTCAGCACGCTATAGTCGATCGGTGCAATGTTTGGATCATGATCGGTATCGGGTTTTAAAGACGAGGAGGGAACAGTGCCGGTATCGGCGACAGCCAGGCATTTAGCCAAAACTTGTTTCAATTGGCTTAGATTGGCCGGCTTGACCAATAACTCGTCCATGCCGGCCGCATGGCAGCGCTCGGTTTCTTCGGCAAGTGCATTAGCCGTCCAGGCAATGACCGTTGTTCGGGGGCGCATTTCTTCCGCTTCAATCTGACGGATCGTTCGAGCCAGTGTATAACCGTCCATTTCGGGCATATGGCAATCGGTAATGACTAGCGCAAACGGTCCCTTTCGCCACATCGATAAGCCCATTTCTCCGTTGACTGCCGTCTCAGCCCGTAGCCCTAGTAATTTGAGCTGGCTTGCCAGCAGATCGCGATTGATCGGATGGTCATCGACAGCCAATATCTTGGGGGCTTCGGCATCGTTTTTGAACAATGGCGTTACTGCCCGTTGCTCGACTTCCAGATGCAGGCTTTCCAGAACGATGCCGGTCGCGTTGGAGATAGGGAGCGTCAGCTCGATGCTGAAAGTCGTCCCCAGGCCCGGTTCGCTGGCCAAGGTAATTTGCCCGTCCATTAATTCGGCCAAACGCCGGCAAATCGCCAAACCTAAGCCCGTACCGCCGTACATGCGGGCGGTATCGGCGCTTTCTTGGCGATAACGCTCGAATAAATGTTCCTGGACGTTCTTAGCAATGCCGATGCCGGTGTCTTTAACGGAAAAGCGTATCCGTTCGGCGCCGTCGTGATGTTCGATAAGCTCGGCATACAACGCGATTTTGCCTTGCTGAGTGAACTTGATCGCATTGCTGACAAAGTTGTTCAGCACTTGCGACAGACGCAACGGGTCGACGATATGCGCGGGGCTCATGCGGTTATCGGTGCGTTGCGACAGCATCAGGTTCTTGGCGCTGGCTACGCGCGAATAGGTATTCACCACGTCTTGCAGCAGTTGGGGAATCGAGGTGGGTTGTTGCGCAAGTTCGAGTTTGCCTTCCTCAATCTTTGACCAATCGAGAATGTCGTTGACTATGCGCAGCAGGCTCCTGCTCGAACCCCAGGCCCTGTCCAGCGTCATGCGTTGCGTGCTGTCGAGCTGGCTCAAGGATAGCAATTCCATCATGCCCAAAATGCCGGTCAGCGGGGTGCGGATTTCATGGCTCATAGTCGCAAGAAAAGAGTCTTTGGCTTGATTGGCATTTTCCGCCGCGATTTTTAGTTCATTCAGTGTTTTTTCTTTTGCTTTCGCTTCGCTAATGTCTTCGATCACCCAGATTTCACTGCCGGGGTCGGCTGTTGCATCAAGCGATTTGGCGATCAGGTGGCCCCAAAATGCTATTTTGTTCTGTGAACAAATACGTGTTTCGATATTGAATACTTTTCCTTCGATAAGCTTCGACCGGGCAATGTCGATCAGCGATAAGTTAGTGTCTTTCGCACGCAAAAGGTCCGGCAGAGCTATGTTCAGCATGGCGTCCGGAGATGAGTAATCGAAAATTTCCGCGGATTTGGGGTTGGCGCGGACGATCTGATTGCCGACGGCAAATATGACGCCGACTTGAATGTTGTCGAGTATGGATTGCAGCTCCCAGGTGCGTTGTTGCACGCGTTGCTCCAGCTCCTCGTACATTCTTACGTTTTCCATCGTGACGGCAGTTACGTCGGCCAACGCTTGCAGCACTTTGACCTGCTCTGGAGAGGGAAGGGATTTTGTCGCCCAGTAATTGCCGATTGCGCCGACCGGATCGCAAGTGCGGATCGGCACCATGACCAAGCTGCGAACAAAGGTTGGGCGGTAAGCGTCGGTCGGAATGCGCGAGTCGGCGTAGATGTCTTCAATCACCGCCGGCTGCCGGTTAATCATGGCCCAGCCGCTGATGCACGAACTCATCGGGAAGCGCTGGCCTTTCCAGAGCGGGCTGATAGCGTCTTCTTCGGCATAGAAGCATTTGTCATTGTCGCGCAATACGAAAGTCGCGCCGTCGGCTCCGGTCAGCTTGCGCGCGGCATGGCGGACAATGTCCATCACTGTGGCCAAATCGCGAGCCAGGGAAAGCTGTTGCACAACTTCAACCAGCTGTTCCATCGCATGCGCGTACCAAAAACTCGGTATTGGTTCATAGTCTGTTGCTATGCAGTAATGATGACCATCCATCTTAAACGCCTTATCTGTAATCGCCGATCATTGAAATTAAGTTCAGTTTCGTTGACAGTAAAAGTCATCGTTTTGGGTTGATAAGCCCCGTCATTGCTTGACAATGCTCTATATATTTCGATTAAGGTGTTTTCTCCAAGAAATATCCACACTAATAAGCGGGTTGAGTTGCCTTGCGCCGGCAATCCAAGTTGCGCCGTTTCTTGGTAGCGATTGTAGCGATTGTTGTTAGATAACGAAACTAAATCTTATATGTTGGAGCTTTGTCCTGTTTGTGTATAGCTGTTCTTCTTGATGGGCTCCATTTATGGATAACAGTTGCATCGCTTTTTGAAGAATATCTGCATTTTGTCCAGTTAGATAAACCAGGGGGGGCGTCGGGTTCGATTTATAGTGCTTGTTCGGCGATAATATCCGGATGGAATAAAACCTTAATAACAACAGGAATAAACTTTATGTCATGGTTAGCTTCATCTTTTCTTGCAAAAGACAGAATTATCGCAAAACCCGGTTTTAACCGCTGGCTGGTCGCTCCGGCGGCGCTGGCGGTGCATTTGTGTATCGGCCAGGTTTACGCATTCAGTGTTTTCAACCTGCCGTTGACCAAGGTGTTGGGCGTGACGCAATCGTTGCCGGAAGATTGGAAGTTGACGACTCTGGGCTGGATATTCAGCCTGGCTATCGTGTTTTTAGGATTGTCGGCCGCGTTTGCCGGTAAATGGCTGGAAAAAGTCGGGCCGCGAGTGACGATGTTTTGTTCGGCGCTGTGCTTTAGCGGCGGTTTTTTTATCGCAGCAGCCGGCGTGGAGTTGCATCAAATCTGGCTGCTGTATTTGGGCTACGGCGTGTTGGGCGGTATCGGTTTGGGCTTGGGCTACGTGTCGCCGGTTTCGACGTTGATCAAATGGTTTCCGGACCGGCGCGGCATGGCGACCGGTTTGGCAATCATGGGTTTCGGCGGCGGCGCGATGATCGGCGCGCCGCTAAGCGTATTTTTGATGAAGCATTTTTCTTCGCCTACCTCGGTTGGAGTTGCCGAGACTTTTATGACGATGGGCTGTATTTACCTGGTTTTCATGATGATCGGCGCGTTCAGCATCCGTTTGCCGGAAGAGGGCTGGCTGCCGGCCAATTTCCAGCCGGAAGTACGTAAAAACAAGTTGATCACCGACAATCACGTGCATGTCGAGCAAGTGCTTAAAACGCCGCAGTTTTATTTGTTGTGGTTGGTGCTGTGCCTGAACGTGACTGCCGGAATCGGTGTGTTGGGGCAGGCGTCGGCGATGAGCCAGGAAATGTTCAAGGATCAGATCACGCCCGAAAAAGCGGCGGCGTTTGTCGGCATGCTCAGTTTTTTCAATATGGGCGGGCGCTTTTTCTGGTCGACGATGTCCGATTACCTGGGCAGGAAAAACACCTATTTCACTTTTTTCATGCTGGGCTGTGTGCTGTATTCGCTGGTGCCGTATACCGGCAAAATGAATAACGTGCTGCTGTTCATGGGCTGCTATGCGGTGATTATGAGCATGTACGGCGGCGGTTTTTCAACTATTCCTGCTTATCTGGCCGATATTTTCGGCACGAAATACGTTGGCGCGATTCATGGCCGGTTGTTGACCGCTTGGTCCACGGCCGGCGTTGCTGGACCGGTGTTGGTCAATTATCTGAGGGAAAGCCAGATTGCGCAGGGCGTGCCGAAAGCCGATGCTTATAATATGACCATGCAGATTATGGCCGGACTATTGCTGGTTGGATTCTTTTGTAATTTGGCCATTAAGGCCGTTGATGAGAAACATCATCTGAAGCATGACCAGGTCGATGACGAGTATGATGCGGCGTAAGGCCGCATCTGATCGCTAACGTTATTTTTTGGCTTGCAAGCCGACTTTCAGGTCTGCAAGCCAATTGATAAAACGAGCCACATCGGGGCCTTGGAAGATCGCGCCGTGCTGGGGGCAAAGCATGTCGATATTCATTTTGCTGACACGTTCGCACCAATCCAGTTTGGCGTCATTGGCGCCAAACCAGCGGCGATGGAAGCCTTCCATAAAACGTACGTGTTTGTCGAAATCCTCAACGAATAAATATTCTTGCCCGTGCGGTAACAGGGCTGCGCCTACGTCGCCGGAAAACAGTATTTTGGCTTGAGGGTCGTATAAGTTGAAATTCCCGGAGGAATGCATGTAGTGGGCCGGCACCGCTTGCAATGTCAAATCGCCCAGCTGTATCGGCATGCCTTCGTCGGGGATAGAGAGAAAGGTCGTATTGTTACCGCCGAAATGGGGAACGAATGTCTCCCAAAGCCATGAAATGTAGCATTTGATTCCAGGACTGATGTCCAGCCAGAGCGACAATGAGGAGATGATGTCGGGATCTTGGTGCGAGGCAAATAAAGCGCGGATTTTTTTCGGGTCGAATTCGGTACTGATCGCGGAAAATACGCTCGGGAAAATTTCAATGCCGCCCGGGTCGGTTAACAGTGCTTCATTACGGTTAATGATCAGGTATTCATTAGTGTCGATCAGGTAATTGGGTCTTTCCGGATCATGGGTGACGGCTGCCCAACGGTGTTCGCCTTTACTGTAAATATATTCGATTTTTTTCATGTTGATGCGCGGATATTATGGATAAGTGTTTGCAGGGAAGAGGTGATTTCATTCATCGTGGTTTCGATGCGTTCGGCGACCAGTTTTAGTTCACCGCTCAATTCCTGCCCGTAGGCGGCTTCGATTTTGGCATTGCGGCTGAGTGCTTCGCTGGCTCTGCAATATTCGTAAGCACTTTCCAGCGTCAATAACAGTGAAGATAGGCCCTGTTCGATGCCTTGGTTGAGCTTATTCATATCGGCTTGTTTACGCAAGATGGCTGAATTAATTAACCCGTGTTGATCGCCGATCGAAGCTCGCTGCAAATAACCGATCATACGCTGAGACTTGCACAAAATAGTCACGTCATAAATCATCATGCTGATTGTCTTGGATACTTCGCTCATTAATTCGCGCAGTTTAGCGCTTAGCAGGCGTAGCTCGCGGGCGATGATGCCGAAGCCACGGGATTTAATACCTGCGCGCCGGGTAATCAGCATGGCATTAACGGCGATTAAATTAGTTTTGAAAGGAATTTCAATAATGAGCTTTATGTCTTCGCAGATGATCAAGGTCAGCTCAAGCCGCGCCAAATGTGCGGCAGTATCATAATGTACGTCGTTCAGTGCTTGTGCCATTTTGAACCTGCATAATTAATTTTTATACCCAGAGGGCATAAGTTTCGTTTGAGCAGGCAAGCTGCTCAACTCAGCTTTATTATTTTTAAACAGCGCTCGGGTAGGTGCCTGCATAATCAGCTGAGGTATGGCTGACAAAGGTAGTATGCCATCGACGGCGCCTAGCTTAACAGCTTCTTTAGGCATTCCATAGACTATGCAGCTGGTTTCATCCTGTGCTATGGTCAAAGCGCCGGCATCGTGCATTTCTTTCATGCCGTGGGCACCGTCATCGCCCATGCCGGTCAGGATGATGCCTATTGCGTTGGCTCCTGCGGACTGTGCGCTGGAACGGAACAATACGTCGACTGACGGGCGATGCCTGCTGACCAGGGGGCCGTCTTTAACATCAACTTGATATTGCGCTCCGCTACGGTGCAATAACATGTGTTTGCCGCCGGGAGCGATTAAAACGACGCCGGGTAGAACGCGGTCATTTTGTGCGGCTTCTTTTACCGTGACTTGGCAGATGCCGTCCAACCGCTTTGCAAAAGCTGCCGTGAAATGTTCCGGCATGTGTTGAACGACTACAATCGGCGGTGCTGTACGCGGCAACTGGGTGAACAAGTATTCCAAAGCCTGTGTGCCTCCTGTTGACGTGCCGATGACGATAACCCGGTCGGTCGTCTGTAACATCGGCCTAGACGCACTGGCGCCGAACAGGCTGTTAGTGTTTGCAGCCGTGCCGGGTGTAGCCGTATTCGATTTGATTGTACGGGGGCGTGAACCGGCGGCGGCTTTGATTACGTCGGTAATCAGGGACCTGGATTCTTGCAGGAAGTTACGTAAGTTTATTTTCGGCTTGGTGATAATATCGACCGCGCCGGCACTCATCGCCTGCATAGTGATTTCCGCCCCTTTTTCGGTCAAGGTCGAACAAATAACGACCGGAGTTGGGCGTTCACTCATCAGTTTTTTTAGGAAAGTCACTCCGTCCATGCGCGGCATTTCAATATCCAGCACGATCACGTCTGGCCATTCGGTTTCCATTTTCTTCATCGCGAAAATAGGATCGGGCGCTGCGCCGATTACTTCTATGCCCGGCACGCTGTTCAATAAACCGCTTAATACCTGTCTTACTACGGCAGAGTCATCAACTATTAATACTTTAATCATTGTTATCCAAATGTTCGTCTACCAGAAATCAGCCTGATCCAAGGGCTGTGGAAGGGTAATGCCGGTGTTCTTTTTCAGGAAGCGCCGTTCCTGATGAAGAATAGTTAGTTCTTCATCGCGTTCAATACTTTTGACGTAGACGGAAAAATCGCTCGTTAGGAAAAAAATATTGCGGCCTATATCGCCGCCTAAAGCGGAAGCTACCAATGGGATTTTTTCGGTTCGTAAAAAAGTTTTTATAAATTCGCAATTGATCGCACCAATCGATTTTCCGCCGCGCAATTCATTGCCCAGTTTTAGCACATCGCCGCCGCCAAAGGCTTTGGCTTTTAAATGGATGCGTTGCGCGCCTTGTTTCAGCATCTGGTTAATCAGTAATTCCATCGCATGAATACCGTAACGCCCGCTTTCTGTGCCTAATAACGTTGCTTTATGGGCCGTACCTAATAAGGCGGCAGTATGGGCCGAATGTTGCTGGGCCAGTAAAAAGTGGTTCATGCCGATAACGCGGTTAACCGGATCGTACAAACACGCGGCTACGCATGATCCCAATAAGGTCGAAATAATTTCATTTTTTTTAGTGACGTAACTTTCGCCCGGATCAATGATGATCCGGGGCAATCCTTTGTAAGTACCTACTTGCATGGTTTTCGATAAATAGAGGGAGTGATCATGGACAATTCGGTCTTAATACTATGCAGGGTTTCGGAATGGCTGATAAAAAAATAGCCGCCCGGCTTTAATACCGAAATAACGCGCCGGACTATATCCTGTTTAGTTTCTGTGTCAAAGTAGATTAATACGTTGCGCAAAAAAATGACGTCGAATTGTCCGAGGTTTTTCGGTAGCGAATTTTTAAGGTTGATCTGCCCGAAACTGACGTGACTCCTGATTTTTTCATCGACACGAAAATAGCCTTCCTGAGAGCGTACGCCTTTCAGGCAATATTTATCCAGATAATGGGCGTCCATATTATCCAGCCTGTCCATCAAATACACGCCTCTTCGTGCAGTTTCCAGTACGTCGGTATTAACATCGGAACCGAAAATCTCCCACTTTCTCATGCCTAATCCTTCGGCCAGAACCATGCCGAGCGAATAACTTTCTTCGCCGGTAGAGCTGGCTGCGCTCCACAGACGGAAGTTATCGCCCCGCCAAGGTTTGATAATTTGCTCTTGAAGAAAACTAAAATGCTTGGGTTCGCGAAAAAAATAAGTTTCATTGGTGGTCAAAATATTAACCATTATTTGAAACTCCTGGGAATGTTGTCCGGAATTTAGTAATTGATAATACTGACTATAAGTTTGCAAGCCGTAATGTAGTAAGCGTTTGGCTAGCCGGCTGGCCACCATGATTTTTTTTTCCGGTGCAAGTGCTATGCCTGCATGATCGTAAATGAGGCGCCTGAAATGGGCAAATTCTTCGGCGCTGATAGGTTCAAGACTGATAATAAACTCCTTACTTTGTAATGAAATTTAGGATGACACTAAGTATAAATACATACTAGACTATGAGCTTTACAAGGACAACGGGGATTTGAATGCCACAATTCCAAAATAGCCGTGATAGTAAGCTTTTGTACAGTTCACTCCCTGCAATGCCGGTAATTTTGAGTGGAGTGATCGTTATTTGGCAAAATGGTTTTGTTTTACATAATGTGTTACTTAGCTTGATTCTGGCGTTTTGCGGTATCGGAAGCGGTTTGTTTTTATGGCGTCGTCATGTGGATGAGTTGGCGAATATCGAGTCCCGCTGGGCTCAAGACGAAAGCAGCAAAATAGCTGAAGTTTACACGTATACTGCCGAGTTGGAGCGCTTGCTGCTAACCATAAGTCCCATACTTTCCCAGCACGTAATGGCTTCTCGGGAGCATACCGAGCAGGAAATTACCTCGCTATCAAGTCGTTTTTCCGGAATGGTCGATGAACTCCGGCAGATCGTCAATAGTACCGATAATGCATTGACCGGTCAGCAAACTTACCATTTGGATACGGTCATCAATACCAGTCGTAATTTGCTGCAACCGGTCCTGGATTCGCTCAAGCAAATTCATCAGATAGAACAGAATGCCGTTGATGATGCAGCATTGTCCCTGGCTGAAGCCAATATCAACGAAACGTTGTCCCTTTTGAGCATGGCGTTAACCCATTATCACAATGATGTCGAAGCGCTTAGAAACAACGCCGAGCAAATTTGTAATGAGATCAATAATGTGTTGGTGGCCTTACAGTTTCAGGACCGTGTTAGCCAGATATTGACTCAGGTCGAAAACAACTTGCTGAATTTGCAAAAAACCATAGAAAAAATACAACAGCAAGGCAATAACCGTGACAGCAATATGCTTGAGGTCGATAAAGCTGTAGAGCATATAGAAGAAAACTACAAATCGGTCAGCTCATTGCCCAATGATAGGGCCGACAACTCTGACGAGTTAACTTTTTTTTAATCGCTTTTTTCATACAAAGGGTAGGCTTTAACTTATGGCGAAGACAATTATGATTGTGGATGACTCGGCTTCAATGCGGCAGGTGGTCGGCATTGCATTAAAAGGCGCGGGTTATGAAGTAATCGAAGCAAGTGACGGTAAAGATGCGTTGAGCAAACTGACGGGCGTTAAAATTCATCTTATTGTCAGCGATATTAATATGCCTGTTATGGATGGCATTAGCTTTGTTAAAGAGGTTAAGCAGCTCGATCAATATAAATTCACTCCTATTATTATGCTAACCACCGAAATGGAAGAGGATAAAAAACGGGCAGCCAAAGAAGCCGGTGCCAAAGCTTGGGTGACTAAACCCTTTCAGCCGCCTATTTTGCTCGCGGCTATTGCCAAACTAGTATTACCTTAACTTTAACCTTAATTCCGAGACATATGCCATGACCGCAAAAGCTAAGAAAAACGATGGGATACTGCAATTGTCTATTAAGGATGACATGACTATTTACAATGCGGAAGCCCTCAAGGAAACCTTGTTGGGCTATTGTCGTCCGGATACGCGGGAGCTGCAGCTTGATTTATCGGCTGTTGCGGAAATAGACAGTGCGGGCTTGCAGTTATTGTTGCTGCTCAAGGCTGAAGCACAGCGGCGCGGCTTTATCTTACGCTTGTTGCGGCATAGCGAAGCGGTTATTGAGGTTTTTGAGTTGCTTAAACTCGGTATGTATTTTGGCGATCCTATTGTCATCCCAGCTAATTGGAAAAAATCATGAGCGATATAAGTCCCGCCTTAGAAACCTTTTCCCAGGAAGTCGATGAATTACTGACGGCAATGGAAGATGCCTTGCTGGGTTTGGAAGCCGCGCCGGATGATGCGGATTGCATTAACAGCATTTTCCGAGCCATGCACACGATCAAAGGCTCGTCGGGATTATTCGGCTTTGACGATATCGTTTCTTTCACGCATCAGGTTGAAACCGTTTTAGATAAGGTAAGAAACGGTGAACGCTCGATTGACTCCGAGTTGATTGCCGTTTTGCTAGCCTGTAAAGATCATACCGCACAGATCGTTCAACACGTTCTTTTCAACGAGGATGAACCGCTACCTGAGGAGCTGCAACAGCAAAGCCAAATGTTGATTGCCGGGTTAACCGGGCAATCGGCTGCCGCGGCTGGCGTACCTTCTACACAAGAGGAGAAAGCCGATCATTTTGAAGTCGACCCGAACACCACGGATAGCAGCGACAACTGGGTTATCAGTCTGGCGTTTAAACCGGATGCCCTGCGTAACGGCATGGATCCGTTATCGTTTATTCGCTATCTGCAAACGCTCGGCAAAATCGTGGAAGCGATTATTACCATGCCGGAGCTTCTCAATTTTGAGGATGTGAATCCCCAAAGTTGTTACTTGAGCTTTAAAATAATTTTTAACAGCGGTTGCGATAAAAAAACCATCGAGGATGTGTTTGAGTTCGCTGAAGACGATTGCAATATTCATATCTTGCCGCCGAATTCCAGGCAGGAGCATTACCTGCAATTGCTGGACAATTTGCCGGAAGATCAAGTCAAACGATTGGGAGAAATGCTTGTCGAGATTGGCGCCTTAACGGAAAAAGAAGTCATGCGTACGCTCCACGAACAGTGGGATGACGCTAATGACGAGCCTAAACCTCTTGGTGAAATGCTGTTAGAAAAAAATATTTTGCAGCAACCGGTTATTGAGCAGGCACTGAAAAAACAAGAATCGGTCAAACAAAAAGTCAACAAGGAATCCAATTATATTCGCGTCGATGCGGCTAAACTGGGTTATCTGATTAATTTGGTCGGCGAGTTAGTCATTTCAGGCGCCGCAATGCGGTTGATGGTCGATAAGCACGGCTTATCCGATGTCGATGACGTCGCCTCGACGATGAGCCATTTAGTCGAAGACATACGCGATACCGCCTTGCAATTACGAATGGTGCAAATCGGCGAAACCTTTACGCGCTTTCAGCGAGTGGTGCACGACGTCAGCAAGGAATTAGGCAAGCAAATTCAACTGCAAATTACCGGTGGTGAATCCGAATTGGATAAAACCGTCGTGGAAAAAATCAACGACCCGCTGACACATCTAGTGCGAAATTCGCTCGATCACGGTATTGAAACCCCGGCGGAACGGCTGCGTGCAGGTAAGCCTGAAAAAGGCACCATCCAGCTTAATGCCTATCATGACTCGGGCCGCATTGTGATCCAGATCAGTGATGACGGCAAAGGTTTGGACCCGGATAGAATTTTTGCCAAAGCGGTAGCTAAAGGCTTGATCAAGCCGGATCAAATGCTTAGCAAAAGCGAAATTTATCATCTTATATTCGAACCCGGCCTAAGCACAAAAGAAGAGGCCAACAACCTGTCCGGCCGAGGCGTCGGCATGGACGTGGTCAAGCGCAATATCGAGGCTTTGCGCGGCACTGTCTCCGTCGATAGCGAGTTGGGGCAGGGCACGGTGGTAACCATACACTTGCCGTTGACGCTGGCAATTATTGATGGCTTCATGGTCGAAGCGCAAAAAGAGCGCTATATCATCCCGCTGAGTATGGTCGAAGAATGCGTCGAAATGAGCAGCGAAGAATGGCAAATTGACGACGTTCAACATTACGTCAATTTGCGCGGTCAAGTTTTACCTTATTTGCGTTTGGGAGACTTTTTCCATAAGAATAAAAAACACACACATACTCAGAGAGAAAGTCTGGTCGTGGTTCGTTTTGGCGAGGCAAAGGCAGGTTTCGTCGTGGATGAATTGCACGGTGAGAATCAAACTGTGATTAAACCGCTCGGTAAACTGTTTGAGAACCTTAACGGAATCGGAGGAGCAACTGTGTTGGGTAGTGGCGACGTTGCGCTAATTCTGGATGTACAAGGACTCATTCAGTACGCAAGAAAGCGGGTGAATCCCACTTTAGCATTGTCATCAGGTATTTAAGGTACTCAAGCATCCATCTGCAAGCATAAAAAAAATCAAGGATATTTGATAGGCATTGGTTGTCAGGGCCTTACATTAGCTGCTTTAAACCCATAGGGTAATAAAAAATGAAAATGACCATCGTTAGAAAAATGATTTTGTTGATTGCCACCGCAATTATAGGTTTAGCGACGCTGGCATGGATTGGGCAGAGCAGTATGGATACAGTGTATGACAAAGCCAATTTCGGCAATATCAACTCCGTTCCGAGCATACTGATTTTGGATGAAGCCTCGGTATCGTTCGGTCGTTTGCGTGTCCGTGTCTATCGGCATGTATTAAATAGCGACGAGTCCAAAATGGCGGAAATCGAAGCCAAGATCAAGGAAGCCCAAGATACGTTATCTAACGCACTGAAAAAATATGAAGTGGATGGCTGTTTTGGCAAAAGTTGTTTTGCCGACGAAAAAGATAAGAAGCTGTTTAACGATGCGGTCGTTGCTTATAAAGAGTATCTAGTTGGCGTACCGAAAATACTGGAGTTATCTAGGGCGCGTAAAAACGACCAAGCTCTTGCGACAACCACTCAATATGCCGATGTCGCCGAAAAGGTGAATGCTGCGTTCCAAGCTGACATGGATTACAACTCCGTCATCGCGAAAAAAGGCGCGGAAGACGCCGTATCAGCCAAAGCCGATGCAGTTTGGACGATGAATATCATCGCCGGCATTATTCTGGTATTTACAGCGGTGCTGGGCTGGTTGATTGCCAGAGGCATTATCCAGCCACTCGACGAATTGAAACAGGTGGTTGAAACTTTGGCGCAAGGCGATTTTACTAAAGCAATCAACATCGAACGGGAAGACGAAATCGGCGTAGTGGCGAATTCCTTGAAAGATATGCGCCGGCAATTGATCGATGTCGTGCAGCAAGTGCGTGCTAATTCCGACGCTTTAGGCAGCGCTTCGCAGCAAATCAGCGCGACCGCGCAAGCGATCAGCCAAAGTGCGACCGAGCAAGCTTCAGGAGTTNTGGCGACTACAGCGGCGGAAGAAGCCGCCAATGGCGGGGAAGCCGTCAAACGCACGGTCGAGGCGATGAAGGAAATTGCCGATAAAATCGGTTTGATTGAAGACATTGCTTATAAAACCAACCTGTTATCGCTGAATGCGGCGATTGAGGCGGCGTTAGCCGGCGAGCACGGCAAAGGCTTTACCGTGGTCNACCTGTTAGCGCAAATGGTGCCGAACATCCAGAAGACCGCGGATTTGGTCGAGGAAATCACCGCTTCTTCCGAAGAACAGGCGCAAGGCATCGGCCAAATCAGCGATGCGGTCGGGCAGTTGGATAAGGCGGCGCAACAGAATGCGTCGGGGTCGGAACAACTGGCCGCGACAGCGGAAGAGTTGAGCGGTCAAGCCATGCAACTGCAACAGGTGATGGCATTCTTCAAAGTCGATGCAAATCAAGGCCGCATAATTAAAACTCAACCGCCTCATTCCACAAAGAAGACATCGGTAAACAAAAAAACAGCGCCTCATTTTGCTCCGGTTGACTATTCTTCAACAATAAAGCCTATGCCGGCTACTAAGGTAGGAATCGTCAAACCTGAGTTTAATGAGGATGATTTTGAAAAATTTTGACGGGTAGATCAACCATGAACCAATTAATACATAAAAAAGAAAATAAAACCGAGTTAATGGCTCAAGATCAACTACGCCAGTATCTTACTTTTCAGGCAGGTAATGAGAACTTGGCCATGAGTATTCTCGACGTCAAAGAAATTATTGAAATCAACACAATTACAAACGTACCGATGACGCCTGAGTACATACGCGGCGTTATTAACCTGCGCGGTAATGTCGTTCCGGTCATCGATTTGTCCGCGCGTTTGGGCAGGCAAAGCAGCGAAATAAGCAAACGCAGCTGTATTGTACTGGTACAGGTTGAATATAACGAAGATGCCCAGCTATTGGGGATGCTGGTCGATGCGGTTGATGAAATTCTGGAAATACCCGAAGCGAACATTATGCCTCCGCCCGATTTCGGTGCTGATATTCGAACCGACTTTATTCAATCGATGGGGCGTGTTGGCGATGAGTTTATTATCTTATTGAATATCAACCGCGTACTTTCGATAAAAGAATTGGCCCAGCTCAAACAGGTGGCTGATTACGAAGGCGGTAACGGAAATAAAGAAGCTGGTATTGCCTCACTAAACTGATATCAACACAAGGATCATTTTATGAACATAAAAGACTTAAGCATAAAAACCAAGATATTAGCTGGCGCCTTGCTGTTGGTATTGATTACCTGCGGGTTTGGTATATTGTCGAAAATCTATATAGGCAAAGTCTCGGATGCGCTATTTGGCATCACTGACAACAACGGTAAAGCCGTCGAATACGCAACCGGTGTCGAGCGGATGGCGCTGGGAACGATCATGGAAGAAAAGAACTACCTGCTATTGGAAAAAGACGAAGTGCACCAACGCGCCGAGCAGAACGTTAAGGAATTGATGGGCTTTCTCGACAAAGTCGATGCCGTAGCTAAACAGTACAACAACACGCAATTGTTGGATCAGTCGAAAACGGCCCGCGAAGGGACATCGCAATACGCTGACAAGTACCGGGCCGGCGTGGCCGCGTTGAAGTCCAATAAGCAGTCCGTGGCGGACATGGTCGACAAAGGCAATGCCGTCGCCAATGCTGCGGACACTTTTCTGAAAAGGCAGGTGAATCTATATAGCGAAGCGATGAAAAAAGGCGTCAGCGGGCAGGAGCTGGATCAATACGTGCAACGTTACATTATTGCAACCAACATTTACGTCAAAGCGATGCAGATCATGCGCGCCGAGAAAGAAGAAGTGAATTACAAGGATCGTGTTGCCTGGAAGAAAATGGAAATTCTGTTGCCGGAACTGATGGGCCTGTATGACGATCTGCAAAAAATCACCACCGATGACGGCGGGCTTAAATTAATTAACGAAGCACGCAGTGCGACACGCGATTACACGCAATCCGCGAAAAGTTGGATAGATAACGACGACAAGCTAAAAATCATCTTGGCCGATATGGCGAGTCTAGGTCAAAACGTCATTAAGCAAGCCCAGGACGCGGAGGGAGCCGGCTATGCCCAATTAGGCACGGCGCGCACCGAAGCCGAGCAATTAGTTGGCGATGCCAACAAAATCATTATCGGCACCATTATTCTATCAATAGTGCTGGGTGTGATCATTGCGTTGTTCTTAGCATCGATGATCACCAAACCGATTATTCTCGGCGTTAAATTTGCCGAATCGTTATCGGAAGGGGATTTAACCGCGCGCATCGATATCGACCAGAAAGATGAAATCGGGGTTTTGGCCAGTGCTTTACAAACCATGCGCGACCAGCTCAGCAACGTTGTGCAGCAAGTGCGCAGAAATTCTGATGCCTTAGGCAGCTCCTCGCAGCAAATCAGCGCGACCGCGCAAGCGATCAGCCAAAGTGCGACCGAGCAAGCTTCAGGGGTCNTGGCGACTACAGCGGCGGAAGAAGCCGCCAATGGCGGGGAAGCCGTCAAACGCACGGTCGAGGCGATGAAGGAAATTGCCGATAAAATCGGCTTGATTGAAGACATCGCTTATAAAACCAACCTGTTATCGCTGAATGCGGCGATTGAGGCGGCCAGAGCCGGCGAGCACGGCAAAGGCTTTACCGTGGTANACCTGTTAGCGCAAATGGTGCCGAACATCCAGAAGACCGCGGATTTGGTCGAGGAAATCACCGCTTCTTCCGAAGAACAGGCGCAAGGCATTGGCCAAATCAGCGATGCGGTCGGGCAGCTGGATAAGGCGGCGCAACAGAATGCGTCAGGGTCGGAACAACTGGCCGCGACAGCGGAAGAGTTGAGCGGTCAAGCCATGCAACTGCAACAGGTAATGGCATTCTTTAAAGTCGATAGTCATTAATTTAATCGGGAGCTTACGGGCTAACTCAATTTCAATAACCACCAAACTTAAACAGACAGCCCGCATATTCGATCAATAAAATACAGACCACAAAGAACATGAAGTTCACGAAGAAAAACTAAGGTAAAATTTCGTGTCTTTTATGCATTCTTTGTGGTTTTTATGCATCAATACATATATAGGGATTTACGCCTCCAATCCCCAATAAAAGTTTTTAAATTATTTAGCTTCTATTCCAAAAAAACGCCCCATGAAAATTAATACGCCGATCACCAATGTTGAACATGCTCTGGCAGAGACTGACTCCATTGTTACTAAGACCGACCTAAAGGGGATAATTACTTATGCGAATGATGATTTTGTTCAGATTTCCGGATTTAGCCGGGAAGAACTGATCGGTTCGCCGCACAATATGATACGGCATCCGGATATGCCGGCAGCAGTGTTTGAGGACTTATGGAAAACGATGAAAGCAGGCAGCCCATGGACCGGAGTGATTAAGAACCGTTGCAAAAACGGCGATTTTTACTGGGTGCTGGCTAATGTGACGCCTTATTACGAAAACGATAAATTAGTGGGCTATATGTCGGTACGCAGCAAGCCCGGTCAAAAGCAAGTTACAGAAGCTGCTGAAGCTTACGAGAAATTTCGTGAAAGCAACGCCGGCAATTTAAAAATACGGGATGGAAAAATTGTCCGGAAAACACTGCTCGGGAGGCTTCCGTCATTAAAAAATATTAGCATCAAAGCCCGTTTATTGATGGTTATCGCTATCATGTCAGCTTTGCTGCTGGTTATAGGCAGTATGGGAATCTTGGGCATGAGCAAGGCCAGCGAGGGCTTGCGTAGCGTTCATGACGATCGCATGCTGCCCTCAAACCAAATTTTCCAGGTTCAAAAATTACTGCTGACTAACCGGTTGCGTATTACGGCCAGCCTGTTCAACTCGACTCCTGAATCGATTCAAAAAAATATCGTTGAAGTGGAAAAAAATATCGTAGACATCGCCAGTATTTGGGATGCATACACCAAAAGCTCGTTGAGTCCGGAAGAAAAAATTCTGGCGGATCAGGTTACTAATGATAAAAACCGCTTTGTAATGGAAGGTTTGCAGCCGGCTATTACCGCATTGCGCAATAATAATGCCGCTCTTGCGAGTACGATTATAGAAAACAAGGTTAACTCTCTTTACGAACCGGTCGGCGACGGGATTCAAAAGTTGTTGCAATTGCAGATAAGAATTGCCAAACAGGAGTTCGACGCAGGCGAATCTCGCTACTACAGTACCCGGATGATTGCCGGCATTTTAATCGCTTCAGGTATTTTGTTGGCGCTCTGGCTGACTCTTTCTTTGCTACGTTGCATTGTGAGCCCTCTCAATAGCGCTATTAGCCATTTCGGCCAAATCGCTCAAGGCAATTACAACGATATTATTGAAATCAAAGGCAAGAATGAAATTGGACAGGTACTAGCCGCCCTTAAGGCGATGCAAATCAAATTAGGTTTCGATGTGGCAGAAGCTAAACGCGTTGCCGATGAGAATCTTCGCGTTAAGATTGCGTTGGACAATGTCAGCACCAGCGTAATGATTGCCGACAGCAACCG
The DNA here is from genome assembly GCF_003994235.2 of Candidatus Methylobacter oryzae. GTDB lineage: Bacteria > Pseudomonadota > Gammaproteobacteria > Methylococcales > Methylomonadaceae > Methylobacter_A > Methylobacter_A oryzae. The sequence continues at coordinate 24,157 of NZ_RYFG02000014.1, read as the reverse complement.
CAATATTATTTATGCCAATAAGTCGGTGATTGATATGTTCAGTAAAGCAGAAGCGGATATCCGCAAGCTGTTACCGAATTTTGATGTTAACAATTTGATAGGCAGCAATATCGATACTTTCCATAAAAACCCTTCGCTTCAGGCACAGTTAATCTCTGATTTCACCAGTTCCAGCACTGCCAGTATCGAATTAGGCAATCGTTCTATGGTCGTCACGGCCAGTCCGGTAATCAACTCGCAAGGCAAACGCATGGGGGCGGTCGCCGAATGGTTGGACCGCACCGCTGAGGTCATGGTGGAAAAAGAAGTGGCCGTTATTTTAGTTGCCGCCGTTATGGGCGATTTTACTCAACGCATTGTCATGCAAGGCAAGACAGGTTTTTATCGCGAGTTGAGCGAATCCATCAACCAACTGATGCAAACCAGCGAAAGCGGCCTGAACGAAGCGGTACGCGTATTCAATGCTTTATCTCGTGGAAAACTGAACGAAAAAATTGTCAATCACTATACGGGTACCTTCGGGCAGCTTAAAGAGGATGCCAATTCCACTGTAGATGACCTGAACACGGTCATCGGCCAAATTCACGAAATCGCCGTTTCGATCCACACGGCGGCAAGAAACATTGCCTCCGGCAACATGTCGTTGTCCCATCGTACCGAAGTGCAAGCTTCCAGTTTGCAGCAAACGACAGCCAGCATGCAAAGACTGACTTCAACCGTGCATCAGAATAGCGATAACGCCAAACATGCCAGCGAGCTTGCTATTGGCGCTTCCGATACTGCCGGCAAAGGTGTTGTAGTCATTGGACAAGTTGTAAAAATGATGGAAGCGATCAATGAATCCTCGCGCAAAGTCGTTGAGATTATTGCCGTAATCGACAGCATCGCTTTCCAGACCAATATACTTGCGCTGAATGCCGCAGTCGAAGCGGCTCGCGCTGGAGAGCAGGGACGGGGTTTTGCTGTCGTCGCCGGAGAGGTGCGCAATCTTGCACAGCGCGCCGCCGCCGCCGCCGGGGAGATCAAAAACCTGATTGGCGATTCGGTTGAAAAGGTTGAAGACGGCAGCAAGCTGGTCACTCAAGCCGGAAAGACAATGGAAGACATCGTTAATTCTATTCGCGGTGTTACTGCAATTATGTCGCAGATAAGTGCCGCTTCCATGGAGCAAACGTCCGGTATTGAGCAAGTGAATCTGGCTATTTGCCAGATGGACGACGTCACCCAGCAAAATGCCGCCTTGGTAGAGCAGGCTTCAGCCGCTGCCGCATCCCTGGAAGAACAAACGCAACAGATGACGGTCGCGGTAGCGCATTTTAAAATGGAAAGCGATAACGACGAGGGTGATTTTTTAGAACTGGATAAAAAAGAAACTAAAGCGCATCGTGATCCAGTGGGGCATATCGTCAAACTGGATCCACACTCTGCAAATAGCGGTGGTTGGGAAGAGTTTTAACCCAACCCGCTTAAATAGGGACGTTATTTGAAGCCAGATCCTAAGGCAAAAACAATTGCGCCGCGGCAGCCGGATTTGAAGCGAAATAACAGTGCAGATAACTGGCTGTTAAGCGCTTTAGCCGATAAATAGCTTCCCCGGCTGAAGTGTTATGCAGGCGCTCGCCGAACGCGGCAGCGCCAAGCGGCGTTTCGATCAGCGAATGGTGGAAAGTATGGCCGCGCAATAAGCCGCCGGGCATCGGCGCGGATTGATAGCCCAAGCCTTTCAGCCGCGATTGCATTACCGCGCGGCCGGGTAACAGGCCGACCATTTCGCCGCGATTGCCGGCTTTATCTTCAAGCGATTCCAGCAAGTACAACATCCCCCCGCATTCGGCATAAACCGGTTTACCCAGCTGAAAATGCGTTTGCAGTGCCGACTTCATGCCCGCATTAGCCTGTAGCGTTTGCAAATGCAGTTCGGGGTAACCGCCGGGCAGGTAAATGCAGTCAACGTCGGGCAGTGCGGCATCCGCAAGCGGCGAAAAGAAAACCAGCGCCGCGCCCATCGCGCGCAGCAAATCCAGGTTGGCGGCATAAATAAACGAAAACGCGGTGTCGCGGGCAATGCCGATACGGACGCCAGACAACAATTGGAGCGGCGTTTGTTGTTTTGGCAATGCAAATGCCACCGCTTCCGGCAAATTCGCCAATTCGGTTGATGCGATTGCGCCGGCTGCGGCTGATATTCGCGGTTCCAGGTCCGATACTTCTTCAGCCTGAACCAGGCCCAAATGCCGTTCCGGCAACACGAACCGGCTGTCGCGCATGATGCCGCCGAAATAACGCAAGCCGGGCGGCATGCCTTGCACGATCATTTCGGCATGGCGCGGGCTGGCAACGTTATTGGCTAAAACGCCGGCGAACGGCAGTCCCGGCCGATAGTTGGCAAGTCCGTAGGCAATGGCTGCGAGCGTTTGGGCCGTGCCGGCCGCATTAATCACCGCCAGCACCGGCAGCGAAAACAGTTCGGCAATATCGGCGCAACACGGCTCGCCGTCGAACAAGCCCATCACGCCTTCGATCAAAATCAAATCGGCTTCTTGCGCGGCCTCGTATAATAAGCGGCGGCATTCGCTTTCGCCCATCATCCACAGGTCGATCTGGTGTACCGGCAAACCGCAAGCGCGTTCGAGTATCATCGGGTCGAGAAAATCGGGGCCGGATTTAAATACCCGGACTTTGCGGCCTTGCTCGACATGATAACGGGCCAGAGCAGCGGTAATTGTCGTTTTGCCGTGGTTGGAGCCGGGCGCGGTGATGAACAGGGCGGGGCAGAAAACTACGTTATCGCTTCCGGCACATCCTATATTGTTTTGCACACTCATTTCCAAGCAGTCCCGGCCAATTCCGACAACCGCGCCGCGACCGGCTGGCGGTTAAGGTGATAACCGATAAAAACCAATTCCGATCCCGTTGCTGAACGTTCACCGGCATCGGCAGTTATTACGACGCGTGTGCGCACGCCTTGCACCAGAACGGATTGATCGGGGTCGGCAAGTTGGATAAAACCTTTGCAGCGCAGCAAGGGTTCGGCTTTGGCGATTTCGACCAGCGCTTGCCGGATCGTTTCCGCGTCCTGGGCATCCCGGCTGCGCAATACGAACGACAGCCAGCCGGGATCTTGTTCGTGGAAATGTTTGTGCGTTGTCAATCCGTGGCTATGGTTGGCCAAGCCGGAATGGCTGTGGCCGTTTAAGCGCGTATGGCTGGCCAATGTCGGCGTATCGGCGCCGGGAGCCTGGATCAGCGTAAACTTGTGTCCATGCGGGCTGAACGCCGGCTGGTGCAGGCGCAAGCCTAATGCAAGACGAGTGTCCAGTTTGGCGTTGTAAGCCAGTTCCAAAAAACGCACGTTCGGCGCGCGGTCGCGGACCCGCTGTTCTGCGGCCAGCAACGCATCCTCATCCAAATCGTCAATTTTGTTCAACACGACGACGTCGGCATATCCAATTTGCTGCTCGAATAGCGCGGCGACCGAATCCTGGACCGCGGCGTGTGTGTTATCGGCCGGGTTGCGGTCGAACTGCTCGGACAGCAGCAACGGCGTATCGACCACGGCCAGCGTCGCATCCAGGATAAAATCCCCGGCCAGTTCCGGCGTTTGCAGTTGTTCCATGACCGCCGAAGGCAGCGCCAGCCCCGACGTTTCAATCAATACATGATCGACGTTGGCGCGGCGTTCGGCGATGGCGCGCATCGTCGGCAGGAAATGTTCGTCCTCGCCGTAGGCGATCAGGCCGTAAGGGAAATCGTGTATCCGCACATGTTGGTCGCTGCCGGAGCAATCGTTGATTAGTGCGCCGTCGATAGACACTTCGCCGAACTCGTTGATCAATATCGCCAGGCGGCGGGATTGCCGGTTCTTAATCAGGCTGCCGAGCAGCGTGGTCTTGCCGGAACCGAGAAAGCCGGTGACGATGGTGACGGGGATTAGTTGTTGATGCTCCATGATGACTTCTTGTTAAAAGAGATGAATATCACCACGAAGACACGAAGTTTTTATTTCTTCGTGCCCTCGGCAACCGCTCCCTGCGTTGCTCTACCTCCTGCATCCATGCAGTCGTTCGCGCCTTCGTGGTGAATTAAGGTTATAGCACCTGTAATTGCTGTAAGACTTCATCGAAAGTCGACGCAACGGCCGGATAATCCAGTTTCGGCCGGGCTATGACCAGCAACGGGATGCCCAGCGCTTCGGCCGCGGCCGCTTTGGCCTGGAAGCCGCCGGCATCGCCGGAATCCTTGGTCACCACGCAATCGATATTCCAATCCCGCCACAACGCGATGTTGAACGCTTCGGAAAACGGCCCTTGCATCGCGCAAATACGGCTGCGAGGCAGGCCCAGGTCGATCGCGCGCTGGATAAATTCCGGCTCCGGCGCCATCCGTGCGAACCAGTCGCGTTCGTTTGCTCCCTGCGCTGTTAAGAACGTCGCCAGGTTCTTGGAGCCGGTGCTCAGGAAAATGCGCCGGCCCAGCTTGATTGCCAGTTCGGCGGCTTGTTCGACGGAATCGGCATGATGCGCCTCACTCTGTTCGGCACATCCTATGGAACCGGGCCGTTCGAAGCGCAGGTAAGGGATGTCCAGGCTCTCCGACAAACCCATCAACTGCTCGGAAATCAGCTTTGCGTAAGGATGCGTCGCATCGACAATCGCCTTGGCACGGTGCCGGCTTAAGGCCTGTTTTTGCGCTTCGACACCTTGGTGGCCGGCCCAAACCGACACGCCGGCGCAATGCCGGGCCGCGATTTCGCCGCCGTATTCGGTCGCGGCCGATACCACAACAGGATAGCCTTGTTGCGTCAGTTCGTTAGCGAGCGCGTTGCCATCGCTGGTGCCGGAAAAGACCCACAGCGCATTTTCCGGTAAATCGTCGGCGGCCGGACGCTCGTCGCCTTTCCAACTGTTGTAACCGCGCGGCGTGAAAATAAAACCGCGTTTGCGCTGGGTGAAGCGGTTGCCGATCACAATCGTGGTCAGCATGTCGAATTGCAGCGTCGGCAGCTCGTCCAGATGATGAATGCTGACTTTCTGCCCCGGCCGGTAAGCGTTGTGTATCACGCCGCACAAGGTCTTCGGCGATTTCGACTCCAGCATGATATTCAGGATGCGGTATACACCTTGCTGGCGGCCGGCGCTTTGCACGTTATACAGCACGCAGGCGAGGTCGGCCTGGGCGATATGGCGGCCGCGCTGTTCTATCCAGTCCCATGGGCACAGCAGGTCGGACAGGCTCAGAGTCGCAAAGTCGTGCGACAGCGGCGAACCCAGCAGCGAGGCGCAGGCGTTTGCCGAGGTGATGCCGGGGATCACGTTGACGTCGTAATCGTCGTCTTCGCGCATCTCCTCGAACGCCAGCGCGGCCATGGCGTAAATGCCGATGTCGCCACTGGAAATCAGCGCGACTTTAGCGCCGCTACGGGCTTTTTCGATGGCCAGCAGCGCGCGTTCGCGTTCCTGCGTCAGCGGCGGCGTGTGGATTTCCTTACCGGTAATCCACGGTTCTATCCAGCGCAAATACAGCTCGTAAGCGACGATCACGTCGCTGTCTCGTAATGCCGTTTCGGCGCGCGGGACGATCAGGTCGCTATAACCCGGACCGACCGACACTAAATTCAATACACCTTTTACCGTTTTATCCATATTTTGTTTTTATTTAATAGTTGCACCACGAAGACACGAAGGGCGCGAAGTTTTATTTACGCTGGTCCCCAAGCTCCAGTTTGGGAACCCAGTTTCGAAAGCTCTCGGTAACTGCTCCTGCGTTACTCTACCTCCTGCATCCATGCAGTCGTAGCTTTCAGTGTTTCGGGAAGCTGGAGCTTCCAGGACGGCATTCCCAAGCTGGAGCTTGGGAACGAGCAATATAAAATGTAGGCCGGAATACCCATAGGGCACAAGTAAGCCCGCCCGGCGTCAGCCAGGGAGGCGTTTCCGGTAGCCGGAGCTGACCAGCCGCCTTTTATAGAAGAGGCTTGGAATCTAAACATGCCATCCCATATCTTCAACCACCGCCACGGCCACGCCGTTCAAAGCCGTTTTCGGCACGATTAACTTGCCGCGCGGGTTCGCAATTAGGGCGCAAGGTTCGCAAACACCCGGCAAGCCGACGATTTGTTGCACCCAATCCGACGCTTTCGTGACCCAAGGTCGCGCCGCTACCGCCGAGCTCGCCAATACCCGTAGCGGCAAATCATTCTGTTCGCAGAACGCCAGCAAGCCCGGCTCATCGGCTTTCAGGTCGATAGTCGCCATCTCGCGCACTTCGTTCAATTGCCGCTCGCTCAACGCCAGTTTCACGGCGGCGGTGATTTGTTCGACTGATGCGCCTTTGCGACAGCCTATGCCGACGACCAGCGGTTTCAGTGCTTCGGTCGCCGTCGTGACGATCGGCATCGCGCCGGTCACGTTGGCGACGCGGTAAGCCAAGCGGTTAGCGCCGCCTTCGTGGCCGGCCAGCAGCGATACCGCAAAGCGTCCGGCTTCGTCCAGTACGACGACGGCCGGATCGCTGTGTTTATCCTGCGGCAGGCCGTCCAGGAAGCGCACCGCGATGCCGCTGGCGGCAATCACGATCCATTGCGGATGCCGGCGATAAGCTTCCGCAAACTGCTGTTTCTGAGCGACCGGTTGTTCGTCCTTGATTAACCAGGGACGATAAATCGCGCCGCCAAGCCGCTGTTGCAGCACCAACGCCAAAGCTTCGCTGTCCGGCCGCACCAGCCAGATTCCGCAATCATGCTGATCCAACATCTAAATAACCCATAGAAATTGTCCACGAAAAACACGAAAGTTCGACCACAAGATTTTCGTGTCTTTCGTGCTTTTCGTGGACTATGCTTTTTTCTTCACCACCCGGAAAATATGCGAGAAATCCTTCGAATACAAACTCGATTCGGTTTGCTCGCCGCGCCCCAAAGCCTCGCCGACCAGCAGCATCGTGGTCAGGTTCCAATCGCTGCTTTTAATCTCGTCCAGCATCGTGCCCAAGGTTCCCTGATAAGACCGTTGTTCCGGCCAAGTCGCCCGGTACACCAAAGCGACCGGAGTATCGTCCGGATAATGTTTTTTCAAGTCGGCAACGATTTTCTTCAAATGCGGCCCGGACAGGAAAATGCACATCGTTGCCTGATGCCCGGCCAGCTTGTCGATTGACTCCAGTTCCGGCACTGCCGAAGCGCGGCCGGAAACCCGGGTCAGGATTACCGTTTGCGAAACTTCCGGCTTGGTCAGTTCGGCTTTGATTTCGGCGGCCGCCGACGTGAACGAGGATACGCCCGGTACGATTTCATACTCTATGCCCAACGCTTCCAGCCGGCGCATTTGCTCGGCGGTGGCTCCGTAAATCGCGGGGTCGCCGGAGTGCAGCCGGGCCACGTCGTGTCCTGCTTGTTGCGCGCGGCGGTAACAGGCTTCCTGCTGGTCCAGGTCGAGCTTGGCGGTGTCGATCAACTCGGTGCCGGGTTTGCAATGTTGTAGCATGTCGGTAGCAACCAGCGAGCCTGCGTACAGCACCATGTCGACCCGGCCGAGGATGTTCGCGCCGCGCAACGTAATCAGGTCGGCAGCGCCGGGGCCGGCGCCGATAAAGTAAACTTTCATTTTAAAACCTCTGTTTGTCCACGAAAGGCACGAAAAGAACGAAAATTTCGCCCGATGATTTTTCGTGTCTTTCGTGCTTTTCGTAGATGAAATAATTTTGCCGGATTCATGCGTGTCGTTTTTCGGTTGGCGTTTTACGGATCAATAACGTGGCGAGATAGCCCATAGCTTCGGTCGCGCATAAATCGCTGACATCATCGGCCAGCATTTCGTCGGCCAAGCCGATGCGGCGGGCGAATGCGCAATGTTCGGCGATGCCCATATCGCGCAGCAGCGCCAGCACCCACGGCAGGCGCACGCCGATTTTCATCAGTATCACAATGTCGTGCGTTTCGATGTCTTGGCGTAGCGCCTCGGCGTCTTCGGGGCAGGGCAGGATCAGCGTGCGCTCCTTGCCGACGCCCAACGGCCAACCTATTGCCGCGGCCGCGGATGCGTAGCTGGTGATGCCGGGAAACGTGCGCTGCGGCAAGCCGGGCAGATACTCGCGCAATGCGGCCAGGATATAGCCGTAAGTCGAATAAGTCAGGCTGTCGCCGATAGTCAGGTAGGCGACGTTAAAGCCTTCGCGCAAATCGGCAGCTATAGTTTGCGCCAGTTGCGCGTAATGCTCGCTGAGCACGGAGCGGTCCGGGTCCATGTTGAATTCGATTTCGCGTATCCGGCTTGGATCGATGTCTATGCCCGCCAGGCATTGCAGCGCGACCGACGAGTCCGCCGTGCGGGCGCGGGGCGCATAGACGATGTCGGCTTGCTGCAATGCCTCGACTGCGGCCAGCGGAATGTAACCCGCCGGGCCGGGGCCTACGCCTATGCCCCAGAAGGTGCCTAATGAAGTCATGTTGTTTCTCTTTAAACTTGTGTTGTTATACACATCTTGAAATAGTATTTGGCATTGCTACTTAGTTGACAGTCCGTCAAGTCAGACCTTCCAGGTTTTTAAAACCTGGAAGGTCTAAAAACCGCGCTGATTTTCACGCCGCTCCCAAGCCATCCCCTTGCAAGTTAAACAACCGCACTTTAACCTTTCGCGCATTAGGGACTCGCGCTTGAGCAAGTTCGGCAATGCGCTGTTCAATATTCGTCCATAAAGCGCGGCCGTTCGGCTGATTCTTCAATATCTCCGTTGCCGCTTCGACGGTATTTGCTTGTTCCAGCGCCCGCACCATACTGTTATCGAAATCAAGCTCTGCCGCGACCCGAGCGACAGCATCCATTGCCATGCCGCTTTTGCCCGAGTGCGTATCCCATACGCCGTCCAGCACTTTTGCCAATTTGCCCGGATGGCCCAATAGCCATAATACGTCCAGCTCGCGTTGCTGTTCTGCCAACGCCTGTTGGGTAAAGTCCAGCGCATCGCCGAGAAAATTGGCGATTTGCACAGAGCGATGTTCCGGCAGCTCCAGCGTTTCTTTAGCATAAACACGGCCGATCTTGCCCGGCAATAGCGCGATGCAATCGGTGTCATCGCCCAGCGCGACGCGGATATACACTTCGATCGACGCAATCCACGACGCCTGCGACAGCGGCTCGACGATGCCGGACGTGCCCAGTATCGAAATGCCGCCGACTATGCCCAACTTCGGATTGAACGTTTTTTTTGCAATCGTTTCGCCGCCGATACACCCGATGATCAGGTCGTAGCCTTCGTCGTTATCCGTTACGTCCAGCACCGCCAACCGCATCATCGCGCGCGGCGTTGGATTAATTGCCGGCTCGCCTACCGGTACGCGCAGGCCCGGTTGGGTCGCGGTGCCGACGCCTTCGCCGGAGAAAAAGCGCAGCCGGCCTTGGCCGTTTTTGCGCACTTCGGCGAAAATCGTCGCGCCGTGCGTGTTGTCCGGATCGTCGCCGCCGTCTTTAAGCACTTCGGCTCGGGCTGTTTGCTCATCCATTTTGTAGCAATGCTGAATCGGCACAGTCAGGTAATGCTCGCCGTCCGGCAGCACGATTTGCACCTGGGCTCGGCGCTCGCCGTACAGCAACAAATACAGCGCGGCTTTAACCGCCGCCGTCGCGCAACTGCCGGTCGTGCGGCCGCGCCGCAAGCCGTTCGGCGCCGGAATGCTAAGGTCGAATTCTTTAAGCCTGCTTGGGTTCATGCTGTTCGGGCAATTTCCGTAGGGTACGCAGTGCGTACCTTATTTGGCTTGGGAGCCAGCAGAACAAGATTCTTCAAACGCCGTCCGAACCATATTCCGCAAGCCGGTTGACCGCATCGATCATCAAGCCGTTAACGACGGTAGCAGCCCACGGCGAGCCGCCGCGCGTGCCGCTGTTGGTGATGCGCGGCACTTGCAGGCAGCGTTTCAGTTCGGCTTTGGACTCGCAAGTGCCGACAAAACCGACCGGTAAGCCGACCACCAATTGCGGCCGCCAGCCGTGTTCGCGAATCAAGCGCACCGCTTCGATAATCGCGGTCGGCGCGTCGCCTATCGCCAGCACGATGTCGTTGCCGAATTTTTCGAACGCGCGGCGGATGCCGGCGGCGGAACGGGTGATGTTTTGCGTTTGCGCCATCAGCACCGTTTCGCGGTCGTGCACGCCGCACCAGGTTTCGACGCCCAACTGTTCCAGCAGTTGCCGTTTCAGGCCGGTTTGCACCATGGTCACGTCGGTGACCACACGTTTGCAGCGCATCAGCGCGCGGATGCCGGTTTCGACCGCGCCGGGCGAAAAATAAATATCGTCGACCGCATTAAAATCGCCGCTGGTATGCACCAGGCGTTGCAGCACGGTCAGGTGTTCTTTCGGGAACGCCGACCAGTCGCGGCCGGCGGCGATGATGCGGAAACTTTCGGCTTCTATCGGGTGCGGCACGTAAGGCGCGAATTCGGCTTCGGCCTCGACAGTTTTTTCGCTTCCGCCGCGCACCTGCAAATGATGCGGCTTTTGCGGTTCGCCGACTTGCTGTTCGAAGCCGACGATTTGTACGCGGTATTTGCACAGCGAGCAATTCATCTCCGCCCGGCCTTCGACGGCTTCCTGCGCACGGGCCAGCAACGCATCTGCGACGTTCGGATGCACGCCGAGGTAACCGGCTTTTAACACTTCAAGTTCCGGCTCGCGTTGCTGCAACGCATCGGCCGCATCGTAAATGCGCTTGACCAGGATGCCGTCGAACAGGAAAAACGGCACCACGATCAGCCGCGCGTAGCCGAGTTTTGCCGCCGCGCGCAGGCCGTCGGCGATCAGCGGTTTGGCGGTGCCGGAATAGCAGACGTAAGAGCCGCCAAAGCCCATGCCTTCCTCGATCATGCGCGCGAATTTCGACACTTCGCCGTTCGCGTCGGGGTCGGTCGTGCCGCGTCCGACCAGCACCAGGCAGGTGTCGGCGCGACGCACGGTTTGGCTAGACGTAGCTTCGGCCTCGACGATGCGCAGCTGGACCAGTTGCAGCAACAACGGATGCAAACCCAGCGGCGCGCCGAAGTAAAAATCGGTGTCGGCATGTTCGCGCGCGGCGGTTAGCAGTTCGCTGGGCAGGTCGTTTTTCGCGTGCGTCGCCGCCAGCAGGATGCCGGGCGCCATGACGATTTGTTTCGCGCCGGCCTGCAATTGTCGGTTAATGGCTTCGTCGATGGTCGGCGTCGCAAATTCCAGGTAGCCGTGGCTGACGAAGTGTTGCGGCGCGCGTTGCTTGACCAGTTCGACCAATTGCTCGAATTCGCGTATGCCGTCGGCGTCGCGGCTGCCGTGGCCGGCGATGACTATGCCGTAATTCTGCATCAGCTTGCCGCTCCCGGCGGTTCGATCTGACTGGACATCGGGCTTAACGTGCGGATCAGCATGATGCTCATGTCGCTGAATTCCTGGCTTGCGCAATCGGATAGCGTGCCGTGCCATTCGGCTTCCGAGCGGGTTAGGTTTTCCCAAACTTCGGTCGGATGTTCCGGCGGTATGCCTTGTTCCAGCAAATACGCCGCGATGTGGCGCGGCATGAACGAACGCGCTTCGTCCCACGGGCAGGGGATTACGATCGCGTTGCGCCAGTCTTGCAGCACATGCACCAGATGGCGCTTGAACGGTTCCAGGTCGCCGCGGCGGTGCAGGGTAATAAACGTCGTTTCATCGAAACAAACCTTGGCGCGCGACGCCAGGATTTGCGCCGACGAGATGCCGGGCAGGGTTTCGACCGGATGGCCGCAGGCGCGCTCGACCCGTTCCAGGTATTGGAAGCCGCTGAAATGAATGTCGCCCATGAACACGACGACGCAGTTTTTGTCGGCATGGTGCGCGGCCGCGACTTCGGCCAGACGTTCGGTTTGGTCGCGGTAATTCATCGTGACGACTTGCGCGGTTCCGGGAATCAGGCTTTGCACGACGTTAACGACCGCATCGAACCCGGCCACGACGTCGGCGTTGCGGATCAGCTCCGCGCCGCGTTGGGTCAGGTAAGCGACATCGCCGGGGCCGGCGCCTATGCAGATAATCATAGCAACCCTCTGATAATCTCTAAATATTTGGTCATAAATCCTTAAATAATTTTTCCACAGAACCGGTGCTATATAATTTTCTTTCCAAATGCCGGGCTGAGAGTTTTATTATGTAACTATGTGTTTTGCTGAAATTTTGTTTTAAGATAATTAATAAATTGAAATCCTTTTTTATAAAGTTCAAAGATTTCATTAGCTGTTTTATTATCGAGATTATATGCCGCGAAGTTACTATGAATTAATATGTTTCTAATATGTCCTATTTCAAGGAAGGCTTTAACTGATAATTCAAGTTCTTTATCAGTATTAATTTCTGCTTCAACCTCCTTTTTGAATTCATCTCCGAATAAAGAGAAAAAAGTATTAGCATTTTTACCGGGTTTATCAAGATCACCTTTTTCTCCCCAGTTAAAATAAGTATGGTATTGCATTCCAATAGCTTTTTTCTTGAAAAAACTAACTGCTTTTAGGTTGTTATTTGTTTCTTTTGAAATAAATTCAACCAATATTTCTTGAATTAAATGTTCAAAATAACTAGCAGAAGACAAAACGAATAGTTTTTTGAAATATCTATCAACATCGCTGACCAATGATGGTTGTGATTGTTCTCTCAGAAACTTGACGATAGTTTCATATTCTTTATTTAATGTTTCTACTGGTGTCATATTATTCCAGCATACTTTTTGCCAAGGAGATTCTAAACTTTACATTTTTTTCACTTGCTGTATCTGATTGGGTTGCTTCAATGAAGCCCGTGTCGTTTTTTAAAAGATCGACTTTGTCAAAATCTATATCTTTTATATCTATTTTTTTTTCTGTAAAAGATTTTATGCAGCTAGCAACAAATATGGATTCAAATACAGAGATATTAAATCTACCTGTCTTGCTATGGAAAAGTCGATCATCATTAGTAGTTGCTTTGTTTAAAAAAGACATGAAAAGCGATTCGAGAAAATTAATATTTTCGTCTGGAAAATTTTTTGCTTTAAGAGAAAATTTATTGAGGAACTTCGTCATTGATGGTTTATAAAATTCCCCATCAATCAACATAGCAAATCCTCTCAGAAGTATTTCAACATCTTTCATGTTTAAATCTGGCGTACAAGATGGAGTAAACTTTCTCCACTCTGGATTAAGATTTATTCTATAAAGCATGTCATAGAATTTGGAGTGAAAAAGGCTGGTTCTTATTTCCTGCGGCTTTAAATTAACACCACCGGAATTAAGACGATTAAAAATTTCAAATACGACAGAGTGTTCGTCATCAGGTGCATTTTGTTTAATAATGATATTTCTGATGGTTCGTAAATCAAATGAAACCTTGTCTTCTTCATCTAAGGTAAAGTAATTTAATCCGTTGAGTTTATTTATTTGACCTGGTTGAGAAGTGGGAAGTTTGAGGTTAAAGTCTACAAAGTAGTCATTATTATTTAGTATAGAATCAGGAATTCCTTTGTTCTGGTCAAAGATCATGCGAAGTTCAAGGCGCTTTTCATGTCTAGGAAATCTTTTTTTCATAAAGTAATAGATGGTCATATACCGTTGTTGACCATCAATAACTATAAATTTATTTTTTGCTTCTTCGTATAAAAATATTTGAGGAATTGGAATGCCTATAATTATAGATTCAATTAGTTTCGAGGCTCTTTTAATATCCCAGACATAATTGCGCTGAAATCCAGGCACTTTTACGATACCTGAGCCGATAAAATCAAATAATGTTTTTATATTAAAGTCATTTGGAGATGCTGAAATATCATATTCGGTAAAATTTATATCCTCTGATGAAATACTCAAATCGTCTTCAGGATCAATCCAGACAGGCTCTTCTATAATGTTATTTTCCATGTAAAATCTCCAAATATTTTTAGTTTGCGCAGCAGTATCTTATTTGCAAGATAAATCAAGTATTACACAATCTAACTCAACGCTACCGCTTTAAATTTAAGTTGCCTGGCGCACAGTCAACGCCAGATTTTCCGCCGACAATTCTTCCAATGCCAGGCATTCGGCTCCCAAAGCCTGCGCCAGTTGACGCGCGCGGCCCAGGCGCAAATAGCCGGTTTCGGTATCAAGCACCAAGCTCGGTACGCCGCGTTCGGCCAGCAGTTCGGCAAAACGTAGCGATTCCTGCCAGGGATCGTTGCCGTCTTGAAGCGCGACGTTGGCTTTGCCGTCGCTGAGTAAGACCAGCAGCGGCGGCAGGTCGGTTTTTGCCAGCGTTTCGAACGCCACCGATAAAGCGCTTGGCAGCGGCGTGCGGCCGCCGGTCGGTAGTTCGCGCAGATGCTGCTCGGCAATATCGACGCTACGGGTCGGCGGCAATAGCAGTTGCGCGGATTCGCCGCGAAAGCTGATCACCGCGACTTGGTCGCGTTGCTGGTAGGCGTCGGTCAGTAGCGACAATACCGCGCCTTTGACCGCTTCCATACGCCGTTGCGCGGCCATCGAGCCGGACGCATCGACGACGAATAAAATCAGGTTCGCGGTTTTGCCGACGCGGACTTGCCGGTACAGGTCGTCTTTTGTGACCTGGAATGGTTCGCGGCCTTTGAGCGCCGCGCTACGCAGGGTTGCATCGACGGCAAGGCTGCTCGGATTCGGGTCCGGCACGGCGCGGACGACACGGCCGCGCGGCGCGTCTTGCGTGATGCTGCGCTTGCCGGATGCAAACCGGCCGACCGGATCGGCGACGTCTATTTTGCGCGCGTCGTCGGCGGCCGCGGCGGCGAAGACTTGTTGCGATTCGCCGTTTTCGTTTTGTTCGCTGTCGGCGCCGGATTCGGTTTCGTCCGGCTGCTGCAAGGCTTGTTGCATCAATTCATCGAGTTGGTTTTGATCCAGTCCCGGCTGTTCGAACGGTTTGCGCCGGCGCCGGTGCGGTAGTACCAATTCGGCGGCGGCGCGCACGTGCTCAGGTGTGACTTCGGTTTGGCCTTGCAGCGCCGCCAGCGCGCGCGAGGCTTTATGCATGACGATGTCGGCGCGAAGGCTTGCGACTTCGAATTCGCAGCATAAATGGCTGATCAAATCGAGTAGCGCATCGTCCAACATCACGCCCGGCAGTAATTGCTGCGCGGTTGCCAGTTGATCGCGCAACGCCTGCTGCTCGCGCAGCCATTGCGCGGCGTAAGCGGCCGGGTTGGCTTCGAATGCGATGCGCCGGCGCACGACTTCGGCGCGCAGGGTTTTGTCGTGCGGCGCGGTTACTTCGACCATCAAACCAAAACGGTCCAGCAGTTGCGGGCGCAAATCGCCTTCCTCGAGATTCATCGTGCCGATCAGCGTGAAGCGGGCAGGGTGACTGACCGACAGGCCTTCGCGTTGCACGACGTTGACGCCCATCGCCGCCGCATCCAGCAGCACGTCGACCAAGTGGTCGGGCAGCAGGTTGACTTCGTCGATATACAGTATGCCCCGGTGCGCCGAAGCCAGCAGGCCCGGCTTGAACACGCGCGATCCGCCTTTCAGCGCCTGTTCCAAATCCAGCGTGCCGATCACGCGGTCTTCGGTCGCGCCCAGCGGTAACGTGACGAAAGGCACGCTGTCGGCTTGCGGTGCGGCATGTTCGTGGTTGCAGGTTTCGCAATGTTGATACGGCGCGCCGGGCAGGCAGTTGTAGGCGCAGCCGGCAACGCGCTGGATAGGCGGCAGGATGTCGGTCAGCGCCCGCGCCGCGGTGCTTTTCGCGGTGCCTTTGTCGCCGCGGATCAGCACGCCGCCCAGCGACGGATCGACTGCGCACAGCAGCAATGCAGTTTTCAGCCGGTCTTGTTCAACGATGGCGGAGAAAGGGAAAATGGTGTGGATCATTTTAAAAAGAAATATTTGTCCACGAAAGGCACGAAAAAAATCAATAGGGTGTTTTGGAGTGCAAGCTTTGCTTGCCAAAGCAGGCGAAGCCTGCACTCCAGCGATAATGTCATTTTAGTGTCTATGAAGACTTGACAGCTGCTTGGATATTTTCGTGCCTTTCGTGGACAAAAAGTCATTATGTACTGCGCGACGTCTCGCCGCGCGCCTCCAATAAAGTCTCGCTGTGCAGGTACAAATCCTGCAACGCATTCAGCGTCTGTTGTTTTGGCTCGGCCCACATACCCCGGTTGGCGGCTTCCAATAAACGCTCGGCAATCGCGTTTTGCGCCCACGGGTTGGCTTGTTCCAGGAAATTGCGCATGTCCGGGTCCATTGCGTAAGTCTCGGCGACTTGCTCGTACATCCAATCGTCCATGATTTGCGCAGTCGCGTCGTAGCCGAACAGGTAATCGACGGTTGCGGTCAGCTCCAGGCCGCCTTTGTAGCCGTGGCGGCGGATGCTGTCCAGCCATTTCGGGTTGACCACGCGCGAGCGGAACACGCGCAGGGTTTCTTCCTTCAGGTCGCGCACTTGCGCTCGCGCCGGGTCGTGACTGTCGCCGAAATATTTGCGCGGCTGGGTTCCGGTCAAGGCGCGGATCGTCGCGATCATGCCGCCGTGGAATTGCAGGTAATCGTCGCTGTCGAAAATATCGTGTTCGCGGTTGTCCTGGTTATGCAGCGCGACCTGGACGCCGGATAGCCGGGTACGGAATGCGTCGCGTTGGTCGTTGCCTTGTTGGCCTCGGCCGTAGGCATAGCCGCCCCAGTTCACGTAAGCTTCGGCGAAGTCGGCGTCGGCCTGCCAGTTTTTTTCCTGGATCAACGGCAAAATACCCGCGCCGTAACTGCCGGGTTTGGCGCCGAAAATGCGGTACGCGGCGCGCTCCGAGGCTTCGTCCTCGGACAGGCCTTGGCCTATCCAATCGCCCAGTTCGGCCAGGTAATGCTTGCGGACGAAATTTTGCGACAGCGGTTCGTCCAGTTGAATCACCGCGTTGACCGCATCGTCGATCAAATCGATCAGTTGCGGGAACGCGTCGCGGAAGAAACCGCTGATGCGGGTCGTCACGTCGATGCGCGGGCGTTTCAATTCGTCCAGCGGGATGATTTCGACGCCGGTCAGGCGGCGGTTTTCGTGCTGCCAAACCGGGCGCACGCCGAGCAGCGCCAGGATTTGCGCGACGTCGTCGCCGTGTGTGCGCATCGCGCTGGTGCCCCAGATGCTGATTGCGACGCTTTCGGGGTAGGCGCCGGTTTCGCGGACATAACGCGACAGCACTTCGTTGGCCAGCTGGCGGCCGACGCGCCAGGCCGATTGCGACGGCACGCTGCGCGGATCGACCGAATAGAAGTTGCGCCCGGTCGGCAGAATGCCGGCCATGCCGCGCGTCGGCGAACCGCTGGGGCCGGCCGGGACGTAGCCGCCGGATAGGCCGCGAAGCAGGTTGTCGATTTCGTCGGTGGCGCGGGCGAGGTTGGGAGCTAGTTCGCGACAGGCGTATTTAAGCACACGGGCTATTTCATCGTTCCCACGCTCCGCGTGGGAACCATCAGTAATGGTATTAAGGACTTTATTAATAGCTTGATCTATGGCTAATTCGGAATAATCGTGCGCCAGCAATTCGGCGAATAATTGCTTGCTTAGCGCTTCGATGGTTTCCAACACGTCGGCATGGGTTACGAGCGAACGTCCGGCCAGTTGGTTGAGTTCGGGCACAGCCTGAGCCAAACGACGGCCTTGGTGTTCCAACAATTCGTCCGGATTCAATCCGAACAGCTTGGCGATTGACGCCGGCAAGCCGGGAATGTCTTGGTTCGGCAGCCGGGTCAGCGACACCAGCATGTCGGTCAATTGTTCGTTTTCCGGGGCTTGGCCGAGGATATGCAGGCCGTCGCGAATTTGCGCCGCGCCCAATTCGCACAGATAGCCGTCCAGGTCTTCGATCAAATGCGCGACGTCGGCGCCGCCCATTTTAGTCAGCGGTTCGGGCAGTTCGTCATCGCCGTGCTCGTGATGGTGGTCGTGATCGTGTTCGTCATGATCATGGTGGTGATGGTCATGATGACACTCGTGATCATGATCAAGTTCATGGCAATGATCGTGATGATGTTCATCGTGTCCATGACAATGTTCATGATGATGGTGACCATGTTCGTGGATGTGTTCATGATGGTGGTGATGGTCATGGTGATCGTCGTGATCATGGTCATGATGCAACAGCCGCGCCTGCAAATCGGCATCGAGGTTGGTTTCCTTGATCAAGTCCCAAATCTGCTGCTGCAACAGCGGCAGTTTGGCCGGGTCCAGCACTTCGACCTGGTAGTATTCGTCGACCAGTTGCGTCAGTTGCGCCAATGCACCGTAAGTGTCGGCCGTGGTCATCGGCGGCGTCAGGTGATCGACGACTGTCGCGTGGGCGCGGCGCTTGGCCTGCGAGCCTTCGCCGGGATCGTTGATGATGAACGGGTAAAACAGCGGCAGGTCAGCCAGCAGCGCGTCGGGAAAACAATTCTCCGACAAGCCGACGCCTTTGCCCGGCAGCCATTCCAGCGTGCCGTGCTTGCCGACGTGAACGATCGCGTCGGCTTGCCAGGTATCGCGCAGCCAGCGGTACAGCGCATAATAATGATGCGTCGGCGGCAGGTCCGGCTGGTGGTAGATCGCGTCCGGGTCCATGCCGTAGCCGCGCGGCGGTTGCAACACGACCAGCGCGTTGCCGAGTTCGATGCCCGCCAGCGCCAGATGGCCGTCGTGCAGGTAGGCTTCGCCCGGAGCTTGACCCCATTGCGCGGTCATTTTTTGCTGCATGTCGGCGGGCAAGTCGTCGAACCAGACTTGGTATTGCGCGGCCGGCACGCGGCCGACGGCATTGTTGAGCTGTTCGCTGGTCAAAAAGGTATTGTCGTAAGCGCAACGGTCGACCAGTTCGTGGATCAAAGCGGTGCCGCTGTCGGGCAGGTCGCTGATGTTATAGCCGTCCGTTTGCATTGCTTGCAGGATGCGCATTAATGAAGCCGGCGCATCCAGGCCGACCGCGTTGCCGATTTGCGAGGCTTTGCTGTTGGAGTTCGTGAACACGAAAGCGATGCGCTTGTCGGCATTGTCCAGGTGTTTCAAGCGGGCAAAGCGCGCGGCGACTTGCGCGATGCGCGCGGCGCGATCCGGCACCGGTTGGTATCCGACCAATTCGTTCGAGGCACCAGCCGCTTTGGCTTTGAACGATAGCGGCACGGTCACGATACGGCCGTCGAATTCCGGCAATACCACGTTCATTGCTGCATCCAGCGGATTCAGGCCGCGCGTGGATTGCTCCCATTGCTGCCGCATCATGCCGCTGGCGATGGCTTGCAGTACCGGCACGTTCAGCCGTTCCAGCACGCCGACAGACCAGCCCGCGGGCGTGGCGCCGCCGGACGTTATTTCGCCCATCGCGAACGCGGTGGTGTTGATCAGCACGTCGATATGGCCGCCGTCGAAAAAGCGCAATGCGGTCGGCAAGTCGTCGTCTTGTCCGGCGCGCAACGACGAGGTGAACACCGGCAGCACGTTCAGGCCGCGTTTTTCCAGTTGTTCGATCAAGGCGTCGATAAAGCGGGTGTTGCCACTGATCCAATGCGCGCGGTAAAACACGATGCCGGCGCTGGGTTTAGTTGTATCTGTTAATGCCAGCCAGTCGTCAATGCCGGCATCCTGCGGCAGATCGGGATGGTAAATGCCGTGCTCCGGCAATTCGACGGCCGGCTCGAAGCCGAAACCGGTCAGCAAAAAATGATCGGATAAATAGCGCAGCAATTGCGCGATATTAACGCTGCCGCCGGCCTGGAAATAAGCCTGAACCTGGTGCAACACGTCCGACGAAACGGTCGAGGCGGCGGCCAGTTCCGGGTCGGGTTCGCCGGTGCCGCTGATGACGATTAAATGCCGGTCGCGGCAATGGCGCAGCAAATCGCTAAAGCCGGGTACGCTGCCGAGCCGGCCCAATACGCGTAATACAATGATTTCTGCCGATGCGAGCCGGTGCTGCAACAGCTCGGCCATTTGCGCTTCGTTTTCCAATGTTTGCAGGTTGATGCCGGCGACATCGGGGAAACCTTCCGGCGCCAGTGCGAGCGCGTTTTGCAGCACCGTCAAGTCGTTCGGCGCGTGGGTCAATAAGGCTATATTAGACATCGCCGCTGCCTAAACGGTGGAAAATGTGCTCGCTGACTTCGGCGTCATTTTCCAAGTGTTCACTGACGATGCGCTCCAACACCGCTTCATTGGAGCAGGAATACCAGACGCCTTCGGGATAAACGACCAGGATAGGGCCATTCTTGCAGACCGCAAAACAGTGAGACCGGGTGCGTTTTACTTTGAGGCGGGGACGGGCGTCGATTTTTTGGCCCAGTTGCAAAAATGCTTCCGTATTGTTGCCGGAGCAGCGCGGGCCTGTACACATCAATACGTGCTTGTTGTGGGTTCTCATAAGTCCTTTTTGTAAAACCGGCCCATTAAACCGCCGATAGCCAGCCAGAAGATTGCATTCGCAAAAACGGTGGCGTTTATAAACGATTGCGCCAGTTCGACCGGCGCGGCGCTGCCGGGAACTTCGGGCTTGGGCGCGTCCATTAAATGCGGCGCGACGAGCAGCACGGCGCCGAAAAATTTGTTGGTTCGGGTAAGCGCAAAAGCCAGCAGCGACAAGCCGAAGCCGGTATCAAAGACCGTTATCAGCCACCAATTCTGCCGGTCCGCGAGTTTAGCGGCTGTTGCACCCGGCACTTCCGGCGGCAAGCCCAAAGACGGCGCGACAAAAAAAGTCAGGTAGCCGGCCAGTCCCCACAATAAACCGATACGCCAGTTAGCAGGACGGCTTTTCAAGCACATGATCGAACCGATCAGCAGTGCAAAACCAATGCCCAGGCCGATATTGGCGGCTGCGGTAAAAAAGGTCCGTTCCAAGCCGTTTTCAGGTTGCCATTCATGGTGTTCGTGGCTGTTTTCCATATTGGAAACAATCGCTGCTTCCTCGTAGGTCTCAGCTTGAAGCAAGGTCGGAATCACTTGAATTTGTTGAACGGCGGTTAGTAACAAACCCGCCAGCAAGCCTGTCCAGAGAGCCGCGATAACCAGCTCTCTAAAAGCGGTCGGATTAATCATTAATGGCACGGAAAGCTTGCGGAGTGTCGTCCATCGTGAGCAGCGTTATGGAGTTGCGCGGTTTCGGCAAAACCGGCACCATAGACCAGCGCCAGACCCAGCATGGCGGCCAGCATCGCAGGCAATATTCTGTCTTTTAATGCGTCGGAGCGTGCTTGGATTTGATCGTTGTCGAGCAGAACGGGTGTTGATGACATGTGTTTTCTCCTGAGTAAAGAAACAGCAAAGCCGGTAGTTTAGCGGCGGAAATAGTCTGTATGGGGAGAAAAACGAGACGGACGCGAGAGAGCCTTCCATCCGGGCGCCCTCCGCGCACACAACGAATATTACTCCAGGCCGGTCTCCGGGCTGACAAGTTGAAAGTCTTGAGCTTTCAAGGTTGGCGCCTTCCCATGACGTCACAGTGGCGATTGCAAACCTTTTACTTGTTTACCGTTGCGGGGGCAGCGCAGGCTTTATTTGCTTCTGTGAAGCAAACTCACCAACTTCCCGTTTCAATTCCAGGGACGACAGCCCATGAATACCTGAAGCAAGTTATACGCGGCTAGTATATTCACTCGACCATGAACTGGCAAGCATGAGTCATGTTGGTGCGTATTGGTAAGTATGCAGCAAAAAAGAAATGGAACACGGATGACACAGATAGGACGGATTGACACGGATTTTTAACCTAAGCCAAGTTCGATGACGCTTTTAAAATCAGTGTTTATTCGTTTAATCCGTGTTTTATTGAATATACGCTGAGTAGTTTGAATTTGAACTTCAGGATGTTTTCGGCTTCTTGGTATGTTGTCGCTCCGGTGAGACTCGCAGCTCGCCGATGCCGATTCGTAATGCTTCGACATCGAGCTCATGCTCAAGACGATGCAAGACTTCGTCGCTGATCACGTCCTCGTTTCGCAGATTAATAACGGCCAAGCGCTCAGCTGTCAGGGTTTCGTGCCGCAAACGCCTGAATGCTTCGGTGATTTCTTTCGTGCATTCCGCATCAGAGGCTTCGGTAGCGACATTACGTTGCAAGCGCTGGTCATAGTGAACCCTTAGTTGTTCGATATGGCCGGGAACCGGCCAGTCTTCATCGACTATCGTATCAAGAAGGTTTAGGGCTGCTGTTGCAGCACGTTCACGAGCCTGGCGCACTTCGTATTCAATGCTTTTGTCTTCACCTAAATCCAGTAAGCGGATCAGCAAAGGAAGCGATAAACCTTGAAACACCAGAGTGACCAGAATGACCATGAACGCGATCAGAATTATTTCCGCTCGAAACGGAAAAGGAGCACCGTCCGCTGTGACGAACGGCAGAGCCATGGCTGCCGCAAGGGAAACCACGCCGCGCATGCCGCTCCAGCCGAGAATGAACAGATTCGGCCAGGACGGCATCGGATCGCGAGCCCGTAACGAAGAATTTAGCAGTCGAGGCACCCAGGCTGCGGTAGGAATCCATACCAGACGCACTGCAATGGCTGTAGCACTGACTAATATGCCGTCTATAGTCAGTTGAGCTAAGCGGCTGGATGGAACCGCCTCGCGGAGAGTATCGAGTTGCAGGCCGATCAGGATGAAGATAATGCCGTTGAGTATGAAGACCAGGAGATCCCATACTGCCCGCGCCTGGATGCGGGTAATGGGCGCAACGATTGCGCTGAAGCGTTGGCGGATATAGAGTCCTCCGGTCACGCAGGCCAATACGGCAGAGGCGTGGGCTTGCTCGGCCAGGACCCAGGCAATGTAAGGCGCCAATAAGGTAATCGCGATCTCGCTGAAACTGTCTTCGGTCAGGCCTAAAACCCAGCAGCACACAATGCCCACGACGATCCCGACGGCGATGCCCATGCTTGCGACCAGAAAAAAGTCCATGAAGGTATGACTTAACTCGAATTTTCCGCTGACCACCGCTGCAAGCGCCGCCCGATAAAGCACCAAAGCGGTCGCGTCGTTCACCAGGCTTTCGCCTTCCAGTATCGTGACTGCCCGGCGCGGGATGCGAAGATGTTTCATGATCGCGGTAGCCGAGACAGCATCCGGAGGCGAGACAATGGCTCCTAAAACAATGGCCCCGGTCCACCCCAGTTCCGGTAATGCCGCGCGGGCCACGCTGGCGACGGCCACTGTTGTGGCAATTACCAGTCCGACCGCCAGTAACGTGATCGGGCGAACGTTGGCACGAAAATCCCGCCAAGATGTGAAGTAGGCGGCAGCCCATAGCAGCGGCGGCAGGAAAACCAGGAATATCAGGTCAGGGTCAAGGCGAATCGTGGGCAGGCCGGGTATAAAACTTAAGACTAAGCCTCCGATGACCAGCAAAATCGGGTACGGAATGGCAAGTCGGCGCGCAATTGTCGTCAACGCGAGTACCGCTATCAATAGCAGGATTATTATATTAAGCTGTTGAAAGTTATCCATATATTATCCTCGGTATTTTGCGGCAAGGATTCAAAAGCCTAAATCGAGCTTTATTTGCCGGCAAAATTAAAACAGGTACTTAAGTGAGGCTTGAAATACAGATTGACGTGTAAAACTTGGATTTTTTGGAATGAATGTCGTTTGTTGAATCGCCGGCGTTGTTTGTCATGACATCGACAGCGTCCGGGCTTTTGTACAATTTAGCATTTGCCGATAAAAATCGCTATTCATGGATAGATTTAGCTTAAATTCTGATGTTACGCAGTGTCTACGAAAAGTACGAAAAAATATCAGTCGTAGGTTTCTTGCCAACAGTGTCATATCCGGCATTTATTAATAGGTCCCGCCTGATCAGAACGTTGCCGGTTAGACCTTCCAGGTTTTACGACTGCCATGGATGGGGGCCGAGACTGCTCCCGGCAGTCCCCGGCATTTCCTCCATCCATGGAGGTCAGAAGTGTCGCAATCGGTACGACTGCCAGGAACGCAGGAGGTCGGCAGAAAACCGCTCCTGCATTTTCTACATTCACCACATCCTTGTGGCTTAGCAATGCAGGAGCAGTTGCCGAGGGAACCGATTTCGTGGTTTTCGTGAACGACGCTTTTTATCATCTGTATGAGTAACATCAGTAGGACTTTCGCAATCCTAACCAAATAGGTTATGTTATCCGGCATGATCACCAAGCAACGTTATGTGGAATACTTGATCTGCACACCGA
>NZ_RYFG02000013.1 GCF_003994235.2 Candidatus Methylobacter oryzae | reverse complement strand
ACTGCTACGCCAAGCGATAGCTTCGGGAAACAACGACGTCAAAGACCGGGTCCGCTGGATGGCTACCTTGGCTGAGCTGCAGAATAACCGGGGCCGCGTTGAAGAAGCCCGCAGCCTGTATGGCGACGCATTAAAACTTGCCGGCAGTGACCAGGAGTTAATCGTCGGCATCCGTCTGGGCCAAGCGGCATTACTGCCCACCGAGCAACGGCTTGCCGAACTTCTGCGGATACGAGACATGTCCGGCGGTATCGTTGATCCGGTGGTACGCGCCCGCTATCTTCTGAATCTGGGAGCGCAAGCCAAGCGCTTAAACGCTGCCGGATTGAAGCTCGCCTACGAAAGTTTCGAGCAAGCCCGCCAAACCGTTGCCGAGAAGCAGCCTCGTCTTTTGGCGGAAAGTTTGGACGGCCTCGCCCAATTGTATGAAGACCAGAAACGTTATGAGGAGGCCTTGCGTCTAAATCGGCAGGCCATACAATCAGCGCAGAGCATCGAAGCACACGATTTGCTGCTTGAGATGGAATGGCGTCAAGGCCGGCTATATCGCAGTCAGCAGCAAATACCGGAAGCAATAGCGGCCTACCAGAATGCTGTTGAGCATATCGAGGCGATCCGCCAGGACATTCCCGTTGAATACCATAACGGCCGCTCTTCGTTCCGCGAAGTTTTGGAACCGGTTTATCTCGGGCTGGCCGATCTGCTTTTGGCGCAGGCCAGCCACCAGAACGGCGAGAGCAAAATACCGTTACTGCGCCGTGCGCGCGAAACAGTGGAGTTAATCAAACAATCCGAATTGGAAGATTTTTTGGGCGGACGCTGCTCGGTACACAGCAGCAAAAACGCGCTTTTGGAAGCGATAGAGCCGACAACCGCTATTATTTATCCGATCCTGTTGCCTGACCGGCTGGAATTATTGGTTAGCAGCGGCAACGAGATACGCCAGTATACGCAGACGGTACAGGCCGCGACGCTGCAAAGCCTGGCTCAGCATCTGGCGCGCAGCCTGCGTAAAGGTAAAGAGGATGCTAAACCGATTTCCCAGCAGCTTTATCGTTGGCTTATTGCGCCTGTCGAGCCGTGGTTGCATCAGCATCGGGTACAAACCTTGGTCATGGTGCCCGATGGCGTGCTGCGCTTGATTCCGCCCGCAGCCTTGCATGACGGCGAGCATTATTTGATCGAAAATTACGCCGTGGCTATTTCTCCCGGCCTTACCTTGTTTGAACCTTCTCCGTTGCAACAACGAGGCATCAAGGTTTTATTGGCGGGTATGAGCGAGCCCGGTTCGGTCGTTGAACATTTGCCGCGTATTTTCGTGCAAGCGATGGCGCGAGGCGGCAGTGCCCGCGGTGCCGATATGGATGATATGCCCCGCAGCCGTGCGTTACCGGTAAGCCAGGACGAATCGGGCGATAATGCCGAGCAGACCCGGAAACTCGACGTGGAACGGGATGTGGAAAGTTTGATGAGAGATCCCGTTTTTCATCAAAAGCTTAAAGAACAGCTGAGTTTGCCTGGCGTCGCCGAAGAGATTGATAATTTGCAGCACCTGATTCCGAACACCTTGCTGATGAATGGCGGCTTCACTGTCGACGCGTTTAAGCAGCAAGCCGTCCGGGAACCTTATTCCGTCGTGCATGTCGCTTCTCACGGCGTGTTCGGCAAAACCGCCGACACTAGCTTCTTGATGGCTTACGACGGTGTCATCAATATCGACGAATTGGAGATGCTGCTTAAGTCCGATAAATTCGCTAAACAGCCGGTCGAATTACTGACTCTGAGCGCTTGCCAAACCGCCGAAGGCGATGATCGTGCGCCATTGGGTTTAAGCGGTATTGCGCTTAAAGCCAAGGTTCGTAGCGCCTTGGGAACTTTATGGCCGGTATCCGACGAAGCGGCCTCCCAACTGATGGCCGAGTTTTACAAAGCGTTATCAAAGCCGGGAATCAGTAAAGTACAGGCGCTCCGGCAGGCGCAAATCGTTTTGCTGAAGCAGCAAAAGCTGGAGAATCCTTTTTACTGGTCGCCGTTTATTCTGGCCGGTAACTGGTTATGAGATAGCATCACGTTGAGCCAGGAAGCGTACTTCTAGTCGATGCGCTTCCTTCTCTTCTTCACGTTGATTTTTTTAGCGGATCTTAATAAGTTTCCGCACTTTCAAGGGTTAGCACGCCGGTTCCATTATGTCTTAATTGGATTTTCCAGATTTGGTCGAGCGCAAAGACTTTAGGCAGTTTTGCCGTTAACGTGCTGGGAACATATTCGGGAGGATCGCTATGAATGACGCCGGGAATCGGGAAAAACTGGGCGAGTTGAAAACGGTAATCACCGATGTTTTTAAGCTCCACATAGTAAACCTTATCGTCAATGACGATGTCTTTAATAATTAATCCTCCCTGCTGATCGTCATAGACCGCTGGAGCCTGTTGGGCCTGAGCTTCAGGATTACTCGCGCAGCCGGTAGTCGTTGTTTTAGGCGATAATTTAATTTCAGCCAGGACTGTCGACTCTTGACCTACTACCGCGGATTTGGAGGCATCCTGAAAGTTTGCCGCCACGATTTTCAGGTCGTAATTGCCGGGATTCAGCAATAAGCCGAACTCGCCGATTTTATTGGTCAAGGTCGAACTGTTCTGGACGCCGCCGAGCCATGCGGATACGTTGGCTTCATTAATACCTTGGCCGCAATTATCCAGCACACGGCCTTTGGTTAATATTTGCTGCGGCGCATCGGTTAAAAAAGTACGGATTTGGTAGCTGTAATCAACCGCTTCGCCTTTCAGCTCAACTGCTGCGCTTTTTGGAGTGGACAATGACTGGTTTGTTACCCGGATTCGAAGCAGGCCGCTCGTGGTTGCTGTCCAGGTAATTTGTTTATCTTGACCGAGTTGGCTTGCCAGTAAGTTGCCGCTAGCGTCATACAGTCTTAGTACAGGATTTATCATTTTGCCGATCGAAGCCGCCGGGATATCGACAGTGTAACGTTGACCGGCTTTTACATAAACTTCAAACCAGTCCTCATCGGCAGCGCTGGAAAGGAATTGGTACAAAGGCTCGTCGTTAATCAACATAGGCGTTGCTTCAGCCGGGGTGTCGTTAGGTTCGATAAAACTGCCGGATGCGATAAGCGTAGAAGGCTGCATGACTTGAAATTCGGAAGGCGTTATACAAACATTATCCAGCAGCACTTGCGGTGCGGTGCAGACAGGTGTTGGTGTCACACAGACATTATTTTGCAGTACTTGAGGAGAAGTACAGGTAGGTGTCGGCGTTACACAAACGTTATTTTGCAGTACTTGCGGGGCGGTGCAGGTAGGTTTTGGTATTACACACACGCCGTCTTGCAGTACTTTAGGGGGCGTACAAATTGGTGTTGGCGTTACGCAGACATCGCCTTGCAGCACTTGCGGGGCAGTGCAAGTAGGCGTTGGCGTTACGCAAACACCGTTCTCCATGACTTGTGGCGATACGCATGGCGTCACGCAAACACCGTTCTCCATGACTTGGGGCGATACGCATGGCGTCACGCAAACACCGTTCTCCATGACCTGGGGAGATACGCAAGGCGTTACGCAAACACCGTTCTCCATGACCTGGGGCGATACGCATGGCGTTACGCAAACACCATTTTCCATAAATTGCGGCGGAGTACACATATAAGATCCGTCAGCCCAGGCCGAATTAGGATGGCTAAAAAAAACACCGATTGCAAGCGTGGCGATAATCCAAAAATTGCGGATCTTATTATCTGAGGCCATTAGTATTCCGTGTAATGATTATTTTATTGTCCTGACCGTTCTTAATACGATTCGGCACTTTCAAGAGCCAAAATTCCGCTACCGTTATGTCTTAATTGAACCTTCCAGGTTTTATTCAGCGCAAAGACTTTAGGCAGTTTTGCCACTAAAGTGCTGGGAACATACTCGGGAGGATCGGCATGAATGATGCCGGGAATAGAGAAGAATTGGGCGAGTTGAAAGCGGAAGTTACCGATGTTTTTAAGCTCCACATAATAAGCCTTATCACCGATCAGGATGTCTTTAATAATCAGGATCCCCAGTTGATCTTCATAAACCGCTGGAGCTTGTTGAGCCAGAGTTGCCGGATTACTCACGCAGCCAGTGGTTATTGTCGGCGATAGTTTAATGTCTGCCAGCGGTGTTGCCGTTTGAGTCACTACCACCGATTGAGAAGCCTCCTGGAAATTCGTTGCCAGGATTTTCAGGTCGTAAGTGCCGGGATTCAGCAATAAGCCGAACTCGCCGATTTTATCGGTCAGGGTTGAATCGGCTAACACGCCGCCGAGCCGGGCGGATACGTTGGCTTCATTAATACCTTGGCCGCAATTATCCAGCACACGGCCTTTGGTTAAGACTTGCTGCGGCGCATCGGTTAAAAAGACGCGGATTTGGTAGCTGTAGTCGGCAGCTTCTCCTTTCAGTTCAACCGCTGAGCTTTTTTTTGCGGGTAAGGCCTGATCGCTTACCCGGATACGAAACAGGCCGGTTACGGTTGCTGTCCAGGTGATTTGCCTGTCCTGGCCGGAAGTGGCGTTGCCGGTTTCGCTCATAATGAGATTACCGGCAGCGTCATACAGTTGCAGTTGCGGATTGATCATTTTGCCGATTGAAGCCGCCGGTATGGAGGCCGTGTAGCGTTGACCCGCTTTTGCGTAAACTTCAAACCAGTCTTCATCGTTAACGCTGGAAAGGAATTGGTACAGGGGCTCGTCGTTAACCAACATAGGGGTCGCTTCAGCCGGAGTATCGTTAGGTTCGACGAAACTGCCGGACGCGATAAGCGCCGAAGGTTGCGTGACTTTGGGGTTCGATCCGTCAACAGTGACATTACCGGCAGACCACAAGTTACCCTCGCTTGAACAGGAGCTGGCCCACGAATCGGCTAAAGCGCTCCCTTGGGCGGAATCCATGCCGCTGGGTAAATACGCAAAAACTTTCCAGTTATAGCTTGAGGAATCAGCGCTAGCAGTGCAGATTCCTAACAGATTTGATGTCGGGCAAGACGTTACAGCGCTCGTTGAAGAGGGGCAAGTGAAGCTAAGGTTCATTTCTGTGCAGCTGATCTCATTAGAACAGGCTGTAAATCCTCCGCTATTGGTTGGCGCGGAGACTCTTGTACCGGACCATGTGCCGCTCTTGCCGGAGGAACTATCAGTCCACGTTCCCGATATCGCACCTGTTGCCGCATTAATGCTCCCGGTAAAGCTTGCTCCGGAGGAGACAATACCCATTGTTATCGAACCGTCCGCAGAGCTTTGGCCGGACATTGAACCTGACAGTCCACGAGAGTTAACCCCGGATCCGCTTATAGCGCCGGTCGATGAAATCGTTAAAACCCAGCTACCGCTTTCCCCGCCCGAGAACGTGCCAGAGTAATTACCGGCGTAAGTGCTTTCCGTCGCCGAGGTGAACGCGGGGAAGAACAGCACCGGCAGGGTAAAAAAAAGCATGATAATTGAGCGCATTGCAATTCCTTTGATGTTTTTGTTATTTATTTCATTGTACTTCCATCCGTGCAAAAAAAAACACCTGATTTTGAAAGGCGGCAAGTGTTTGTTCTTCATCAGTTTAAGTCGGCTTATGCGGTTTAAAGTGAATGTGATTTTGAGCAAGAACGGCGTAGAATTAAAGCTGAGTTGGGCAGCTTGCCTGCCCAAACGAAACTTATGCCCTTGGGTATAAAGCTGAGTTGAGCGGCTTGTCCGCTCAAACGAAACTTATGCCCTTGGGTATAATCCTGTTTTCGCAATGTTTTTTGAAAGATGCACTTAAAACGATGGGGGGTAATATGAGCTACAGAAAGCGAGCGCCACTTTGGCAAGGTTGTGCGCTGATAGGAACCCTCGTTTTCCAGCCTACGGCGTGGGCCGAACTGGCNTTCATAGCTTCTCCGAATTCAACATCGCGCCGGGGCAAACCGTCGATTTCACCGGCAGCAATGCGCTGCAAAATGTGATCTCCCGGGTGACAGGCAGCAATCCCAGCGACATCGAAGGCACCCTGAAATCCAGCATCGCCAATGCCGCGTTCTACTTTATCAATCCGAACGGCATCACTTTCGGAGCCAATGCGCAGGTGGATGTGCCGGGCGCTTTCCATGTCAGCACGGCCGACAAAATCGACTTTCCGAACAGTAGCGGTGCATTTTACGCGGCCAGCAACCAAGCCAGCACGCTCAGCAGCGAAGCGCCGGCAGCCTTCGGGTTTCTCGATACCTCCGCAGTCAACAATGGCTTGATTGCTGTTAACGGTGCTCATTTAATTGCAAAACAAGGCCAAACATTGGATATGGTAGCGGGCGAGATCAGGGTGGAAAATAGCGGGCCGGCTAGCGATGGAAATAGCAAGCCGGCCATTGCCACGTCCGGGCAAGTGCGCCTGGTAGCCATGCAAGGAGCCGGGGCGGTGGGTTTAGAGCAAACCGGTGATGGCGTGTTGCCTTTGCCGGTTGCCGAACCGTCGGCCGGCAGCGGCGGTCCTATCGCCGTAAGCGCCAGTGTTATCGAAACCAGCGGTAACGGCGGCGGCCGTATTGCGTTGTGGGGTGGAAATATTTCACTCAAAGATGATAGCTCAATACAAGACGTCAACACCGGCGCCAGGGATGCGGTATCGTCGAAAAACCTGGAGATTCATTCGTACTCGTTGAGTATGGATAACAGTTTTCTAATGTTTGCAGCTTTGGGAAGCGGGAACGCCGGCAATGTGATTGTTAAGACCGGAATGTTTGACATCTTTAATAATAGCGCTGTCGGAAGTTCCACTTTTGCTCAAGGCAACGCCGGTAACGTTGCAGTCATGGCCGACATGCTGAAAATCGATAATCAAGGGGGGGCGAAGGTAACCGGCATAGTCTCCAGAGCGGAACCGCGCAGCACCGGCCAAGCAGGCAATATTATTATCAGCGCGGGTACGTTTGAAATTTTTAACGGCGGGTTGGTGTCGAGTTCCACTTTTGCTAAAGGCAATGCCGGTATTATTACGGTTACGGCCGATAAGTTGGACATTAATGACCAGGTCGATTCGCCGGTGAATACTGGCGTTGTTTCCAGGGCTGAAAAGAACAGTAGCGGCCAAGCAGGTAACGTGATCGTTAATGCCGGAATTCTGGCTGTTAATGGGGGAGTGGTTTCGAGTTCCACTTTTGCTGAAGGCAGCGCCGGTAGTGTGACGGTCACTGCCGGAACAGTCGACGTTTTTGGGGGCAGTTCCGTGTCGTCAGCTTCCTGGGGGACCTCATCAAGCGGCAAAACCGGCAATGTCGGCGTCACTGCAAGCACGTGGCTGCATCTTGCCGGCGATGGAAATATTACTATCGAAAATGAAGCGGATTTGTCCGCGACTAACGCCGCGTTGATCAATCCGGGCAGTATTATCGTCGCCTCGCCAACTATCGATATGAAAGATAGTCAGATAACCACTAATTCCACCGCTAATGTCGCAGCCGGAAATATCCTATTGAATTTTTCCGATTCGTTGACGATGGATTCTTCATTTATTACCACGACGGCGCATGCCGGCAACGGCGGCGCCATCACGATCAACGGCGGCGAAGCGATTTATCTGGAAAATTCAGGTTTTAGAACCACGGTCAGCGGAGCGGACAGCAACGGCGGCGATATTACCACCATGGCCGATACGCTGGTTATGAACACCGGCATGATACAAGCCAATGCAGTCGGCGGTTCAGGCGGTAATATCAACCTAAGTTTGAATACGCTGATTCCTAGCGGCAATAGCTTGCTGTTACGCGGTTCGGCGCTGGCATGGAGACCGTTCATAGCCGGGCTCAATGTGATTCAGGCGGCATCGCAGGCGGGCGTCAACGGCGAGGTGAATGTAACGGCGCCGCAATTGAACCTGAGCGGCGTCATCGCCAATCTGGGCGGTCCGCAATTCGATACCGGTATTATCGGGCAGGATTATTGCGGATTGGGTATCGGCAGCTCACTGACTCGTACAGGCGCAGGCGGCCTGAAACCGAAAAGCGGCGAGCAGCTATCGTTCTGAAAAGGATAAAATTGACTCTATATTACGTAGAGCTTTTTTGAAAGATGCACTTAAATCGACAGGGGTTAATATGAGCTTCAGAACGCGAGCGCTACTTTTTTGGCAAGGTTATGCGCTGATAGGAACCCTCGTTTTTCAGCCTACGGCGTGGGCCGAACCGGTNTTCATAGCTTCTCCGAATTCAACATCGCGCCGGGGCAAACCGTCGATTTCACCGGCAGCAATGCGCTGCAAAATGTGATCTCCCGGGTGACGGGCAGCAATCCCAGCGACATCGATGGCACCCTGAAATCCAGCATCGCCAATGCCGCGTTCTACTTTATCAATCCGAACGGCATTACTTTCGGAGCCAATGCGCAGATCGATGTGCCGGGCGCATTCCATGTCAGCACGGCCGACAAAATCGATTTTCCGAACAGCGCTGTCTTTTACGCGGGCACGCAGCCGGCTAGCACGCTCAGCAGCGAAGCGCCGGCAGCGTTCGGTTTTCTCGATACCTCCTCAGTCAACAACGGCTTGATCGCTGTCGACGGCGCGCAATTGGCGGTAAACGCTGGGAAAACGCTGGATATGGTGGCGGGCGAAATCGATATTAAAAATTACG
Organism: Candidatus Methylobacter oryzae; assembly: GCF_003994235.2. Taxonomy (GTDB): domain Bacteria; phylum Pseudomonadota; class Gammaproteobacteria; order Methylococcales; family Methylomonadaceae; genus Methylobacter_A; species Methylobacter_A oryzae. The sequence continues at coordinate 11,074 of NZ_RYFG02000013.1, read as the reverse complement.
CGAACGTGAATGCTTCGGCAGGGGAAATACGCTTGGCGGCTTTGCAAGGCTCCGGCGTAGCCGGGTTGCAGCAATCGCTTGATGGCGTATTGCCGTTACCGGCAGCTCAACCGTCGGCCGGCAACGCCGGACAAATTGCGGTCAATAGCAGCAGTGTCGGCGCATCCGGTGACGGCGGCGGGCGTATTTCGCTATGGGGAGGCAATATTTCACTCGTCAATAACGCTGCGATATACGTGGACAATGAAGGCGATGCGGACGCTACGCCGGTGAAAGGAATCGATATTCGCAGTCATACGTTGAGTGTGGATAAAAGCTTGGTCGCGTTCGATGCTTATTGGGGGGCTGGCAAGGCCGGCAGCGTATTTGTTGCTAGTCAAAATGTCGATATTTTTAATGGAGGAAGCATTTCTTCCAATAGTTTTTCCGGCGGTGATGCCGGAAAAGTTCAGATTGCCGCGGACACGCTTCGGATTGATCGTCAAGGCGGAAGCAGCCAGACCGGCATTGCTTCGGATGCGATTGAAGGCAGTAGCGGCAATGCCGGCAATGTGGCCGTCTCGGTCAAGAATCTTGAAGTCCTGAACGGAGGAACAATTTCGTCCGATACCTTGTCTTCCGGTAATGCCGGTACCGTGGAGGTCGTTGCGGATACGCTCCGGATCGATGGACAAGGCGGAAGCAAACAGACCGGTATCGCCTCGGATGCGGTTAGAGGCAGTACCGGTAATGCCGGGGCTGTCAGCGTGTCCGCGAAGAACCTGGATATTCTCAGCATCGGCTCGATTTCGTCCAATACCTGGTCCACCGGCGATGCGGGTATCGTAGAGGTTATCGCGGACAAACTCCGGATTGACGGCCAAGGCAATACTGAAGCTGCGACCGGTATTTTTACCGGGGTGTATTCGGACGAACAGCAGAGCGGCAATGCCGGGGATCTGAGTGTTAAAGCCGGAACGCTGGATATTCTAAAAGGCGGACTGATTTCAAGTTCCACTTTTTCCCAGGGTAATGCCGGACGTGTAGTTGTTACGGCCGATATATTGAATATCGATAGCCAAGGCTTCTCGCCATGGGCGACAGGCATTGTCTCAAAGGCGGAAGCGGGCAGCAGGGGAAATGCCGGCGACCTGAATATTCAGGTTGGGGCAGTGAATATCGTTAACAGCGGAACAATTTCGTCGAATACTTTATCTTCCGGTAATGCCGGTACCGTGCAAGTGGTTGCGGATACGCTGCTGATCGATGGTCAAGGAGGAAAGGATGAGTCCGGTATTTCATCGGATGCGAAGGCAGGCAGTACCGGTGATGCCGGAGTTGTCAGCGTATCTGCCAAGAACCTGGATATTTTCAAGGGCGGACTGATTTCAAGCTCCACTTTTGCTAAAGGCAATGCCGGTAGCGTTATCGTTAAGGCGGATAGTTTAAAAATCGATAGTCAAGGCTTCTCGCCATGGGCGACCGGTATTTTGTCGCAGGCGGAGCGCGGCAGCAGCGGCCAAGCCGGCAATGTAGCCATTCAAGCCGGAACACTGAATATCATGAACGGTGGGGATATCGCCAGTTCCACTTTTGCTGAAGGTGATGCCGGCAACGTTATCGTTACGGCGGATGCTTTAACGATTGACAGTCAAGGTTTTTTGCCATGGGCGACCGGTATTTTGTCGCAGGCGGAGAGTGGCAGCAACGGTCAAGCCGGCAATGTAATCATTCAAGCCGGAGCGCTGGATATTATGAACAGCGGCAGTATTGCCAGTTCTACTTTTTCTAAGGGCGATGCCGGCGGAGTGATATTGAGCGCCAAAAATCTTGGCATTGCGAATGGAGGAGCGATTTTGTCCAATACTTGGTCCAGCGGCGATGCCGGCGCAATTGTGGTTGACGCGGATACGCTCCGGATCGACGGTCAAGGCGGAAGCGGACAGACCGGTATTGCCTCGGATGCAAAGGAAGGAAGCAGCGGTAATGCCGGCGGTGTGATCATTAACGCTCAAAATCTTGACATTGTGAATAGCGGAACGATTTCGTCCAATACTTGGTCCAGCGGCGATGCCGGCGCAGTTGTGGTTGACGCGGATACGCTCCGGATCGACGGTCAAGGCGGAAGCGGACAGACCGGTATCGGTTCGGATGCGATTAAAGGCAGTACCGGTAATGCCGGCGGCGTGATCGTATCAGCCAAGAATCTGGAGATTCTTAGTATTGGTTCGATTTCGTCCGATACCTGGTCCACTGGCGATGCCGGCATCGTGAAAGTCGTTGCCGACAAGCTTCGGATTGACGGCCAAGGCAACACTCAAGCCGCGACCGGTATTTTTACCGGAGTGTACTCGGCCGAGCCGCATAGCGGCGATGCCGGGGATTTGTCGGTGCAGGCTGGAGATTTGGATATCGTCAATGGAGGAATCATTTCAAGTTCTACCTTTTCTTCCGGACATGCCGGTACCGTACAAGTGGTTGCGGATACGCTGCGGATTGACGGTCAAGGCGAAATCAAACAAATTACCGGTATCGGCTCGGATGCGGTTAAAGGCAGCAGCGGCAATGCCGGCGCCGTGGTCATTAAGGCTAGAAATCTTGACATTGTGAACGGCGGAACGATTTCATCCGATACCTCGGCCACCGGTGACGCCGGCGCAATTTCGATAGAAGCCGATACGTTCAGGATTGATGGGCAAGGCGGAAACATTCAGACCGGGGTTGTTTCGGACGCTGAGCAAGGCAGTAGCGGGAACGCAGGTGGTGTGGTCGTGTCAGCCAAGAGTCTGGATATTCTGAATATAGGTTCGATTTCTTCCAATACCTGGTCCGTCGGCGATGCCGGTATTGTGAAAGTCGTTGCCGACAAGCTTCGAATTGACGGCCAAGATAATACTCAATTTCAGACCGGCATTTTTACCGCGGTTTATTCGACCGAACTACACAGCGGTAACGGCGGAGATTTGACGGTACGGGCTGGGACACTGGATATTCTCAAGGGCGGCGCCATTTCAAGTTCTACTTCCTCTGAGGGAAGGGCAGGGCAAGTTTTCGTTGAGGCCGCTACGTTGAACATCGATAGCCAAGGCTTTTCGTCATGGGCGACAGGTATTTCCGCGGAAGCCGCAGACACATCGGGAGGACAAACCGGGAACGTGCTTGTGAATGCGTCCTCTATCGTTCGCCTACTCGATGGCGCCAAGATCAGTATAGAAAATGCAGCCAGTCCCGATAATTCGGCCGCGATTATCCCCGGATCGATAACGATTACCGCACCGGATATCGTTATGAAAAATAGCGATATTTCCAGCACTTCTACCGGCAATGTCGCGGCCGGAAATATCGTGCTGAATTTTTCTCATTGGCTGACGATGGATCCGTCGTTTATCAGCACTATGGCTAATACCGGCAACGGCGGCGCAATCACGATCAACGGCGGCGAAGCAATCTATCTGGAAAACTCCGGTTTTAGTACGACGGTCAGCGGAGCGGACAGCAACGGCGGCGATATTTCGACCAAGGCCGATATACTGGCCATGAATAACGGCGTTATACAAGCCAATGCGGTCGGAGGTTCCGGCGGCAATATCAACTTGAACTTGAAATCGTTGATTCCGAGCGGCAATACGCTGATTAAAGGCGGCCCTGCCGTGGATTGGCAGCCGTTCGAGGCCGGGCTCAATGTGATTCAGGCGGCATCGCAAGCGGGCGTCAACGGCGAGGTGAATGTGACGGCGCCGCAGTTGAACCTGAGCGGCATCATCGCCAATTTGGGAGGACCGCAATTCGAGACCAATATTATCGCCCAGGATTATTGCGGGGTGGGTACCGGCAGTTCGCTGACCCGCAAAGGCGCAGGCGGCGTGAAACCGAAGAGCGGCGACCAAGTGCCGTTCTAAGTTCGCAGAGCTGTCAAGCGCTATGACGCCTGCTTCAACATGCCCATGCCGTTAGGTTTTTTGACTACCTGTAGCTGGGCTTTGAAGCGTTTTTGGACGCCTTCGACATGGGAAATAACGCCGACGGTTTTGCCATGATGGGTATGCAGGCCTTCCAGCGTGCTAATGACAGTGTAGAGCGATTCGGCATCCAGATTGCCAAAGCCTTCATCAAGAAACAGCGAATCCACGGATTTGCCGTTATTGGCCAATTCGGAAAGTCCCAGCGCCAGCGCCAAGCTCACGACAAAACTTTCGCCGCCGGACAAAGTCTTAGGCAATCGGCGCACATTGTTTTGATAAGTGTCTTCGATTTCCAATGCCAAGCCCTGATCGCTGGGCATTTGCCGCAAATAATAACGGCCGCTGACTTTCTCCAGCACAGCATTGGTTTGCGATAACAGCTGTTCGGCTATCCGTTGTTGAACCCGGCGACGGAAGGTCATGCCGCTTTCCTCGGCTATTTGAGCGGCTTCGGCCTTGCATATGCGGACAACTTCTTCTTGGTCCTGTAATTGAATCAGGATCGCTTCGGCTTTTTGTTTAAGTTGCTGCTGATCTTTCAATAACTGTTCCAGGCGTTGTACTTCCAGATTGGCTATTGTCAGTTGTTCGGTCACAGTTTTCAGTTGGCTTTCAAGCTGTTCCGCGCTGAATTCAGTTACAACCCGTGTATTTTCAGCGTCCAATTCAAGCCGGCTTTTTTCCAGCGCTATGGTTTTAGCATCAATTTCCTGTTCCAGTTCGGCCAAATGCCGCTCCAGTTGGGGCTGGTGTTGCAGCAGTTCCAGTGTTTCAGCCAGTTCGTGCTGGCTGGTGAATTGCGTTCCCTGCATTTTATGTTGCAAGGCTTGCTTCAACGTGTCGAGTTCAGTTTCTTGCCGGGCAATAAGCTGTTCCTTGTCGGCAATGAGCTTTTGCTTTTCGACTAATGATAAATGCAGGGCGACGATTTCCTCGTTGCGTAATTGTTGATTGTAACGTTCAAGCTTTTCATTGCATGAAGCTATTTCTATGCGGCAATGGCCGGCTTTCTCTTTCAATGATTCCAGTTCTTCGGTCAGGTTTTTTTGACGGAATAAATAGCTTTGGTAATCCTGGCGGCGCGCATTCAGCCGGTCCAGCAATGCATCTTCTTTGCCTTTAGCAGGCATTTTCTCGCCCAGCGCAGTGAGTTGCGCAAGCACTTTGTCGGCCAGTTGTAGTTCTTGCTGCTGGCAGGCAGCCAGTGCGGCATCGTAATCGATTTCTTCTTCAGGACGCGCCTGCCGTTCGGCATCCAGTTGCTTGGCGTTTTGCTGCAGGCGTTTAACAGTGTCTTCACCCTTGGCAATTAAGGCTTCCAATTGCTCGATACCAAGCTGCCTTTTTCGATATTTAGCGAGCAGATCGCTAATCGTTTTTAGCGCGCTTATTTCGATTTTTAACCGGTGGCGCAATAAGCGCAATTTATTGATTTTTAAATCTTCGCTTGCGGTATTAAGCCGGTTGCACAAGGTTTGCCATTGCGAGCTGATTTTGACTTGCTCGGTTTGATTAGCCTGGTTCTTGTCTGCTTGTTTACGGGCAATTTTTAGCTGTTGTTCGAGCTTGCCGGCAGTTGTCGATAAGGTTTTTATCTTTGCTCTTTGGTCCGTCAAAGCCTGTTGGGAATTGGCCTCTCGGGGTGGGTGCCGGACATAAGGATGTTTTACCGAACCGCATAAAAAACACGGTTCGCCATCGACAAGATGCCGCCGGTCCGCAGCCATTTTCCTGAGCATCGTTTCACGGAAAACAGCCGTTTCCAGTGTCAGTTTTATATTGTCTTCCCGGCCGATTTCCTGTTTTAACGCGGCAAGTTCTGTCTCCATTTGTTCAATATCGCGATCCTGCCGGTCTTTCCGGGCAAAAATGCCGAAAAGATTAAAACCGCCGCCGCTTAATTTTTTATACGTGAGCGCCAGGTTATAGAGCGTCCGGAAGTCCTTAACCCGCTCTTGCTGTTCTTGTCGGAATTCCTCAAGTTCAGCCAAACTCCTGCCTTGCGCCAGTTGCTCCAGCGCTTTTTTTGCCAGCGGCAGTTTGCGCTGTAATTCGGCAATTCTTTTATTTTCCTGCGCAATCGCTGACTGGTTGTTTTTCAGCGACGATTCGGTATTTTTAGACCACTTGGTGAATGTTTTTTGTTTTTCTTTCAGCTCGGCCAGTTCCGCGCGGAGATTTTTTAACGGGCCTGTTTCAGGAAAACCGGTCAATAAAGATTCGTCGGCCGCATGTTCTTCCAGCCATTTTGACACCGAAGCAAGATTGGCGGTTTTACCCTCGATCTGCGCATCTAAGAATTGCGATAAGTCCGATTCCGATTGGTGTTGAGATGTCAGTTGGCCTACCTGGGCTTTGATTTCGGACAGGATTTGCCCTTGTTCGGTCACTGACTTATCAGTCAGCCCGGCCGGAGCCGCTTTATCAGCTCCGATATGGCGTTGTATCTGTTCAAGTTCAGCGTGGAAGTCCTTGACAGCGGCTTTGCCTTGATGAATCTCGTGACTTTTTTCGTTGATCGCTTCCAGATCGTCTTTGAGCAGCAGGGCGTCCTGAGCTTTTGTTAGTTGATCGAGTTTTTGTTGCTCGCTTGCCGCCAGTGCTTTGGTTTGCTGTAGTGCTTTTTCCTGGCCGGCAATGTTGTTTTGCAGGCTCAACACATTCTGTAACGCCTCTTGCTGTTGTTTCAGCGTGTTTTGCCGGTCCCGCAATTCGGCCGATTGGTCGATAAAATCGATCAAGTCATGTTCGCAGGCTTCCAACTTTTCCGGCTCCATGACCGGTGTAACCGACAAGTCCTGTTTTAAATAGTCCAGCCGTTGTTGCGCGTCAGCGGCTTTTTGATTGATTTCATTTTTATAGTCCGCATAAATATCGGTGCTGACGATTTTTTCCAGAATGTCCATGCGCTCGTTGTCCAGCGCGTTCAGGAACGCGGCAAAATCGCCTTGCGCCAATAGTATCGAGCGGGTGAAGTTACGGAAATTCATGCCGGTGATTTCGGTAATTCGTGCGCAGACTTGCTGGGCCGAGGCCGCCAGCACTTCACCGTCGCTTAAACGGGTCAATTTCATTTCGGGCGGCGTTAATTCGCTTTCCGGATTCGTATCCTGCCGCCGGGCATGCCAGCTGGAGCGGTATTTTACTTTGTCGAGCGCAAACTCGATTTCCGAGAAACACTCGGCCGTATGCTTGGTCATCACATGGCCAGCAGGGCGGTCGAAACGAAAAGTTTCGCCGTACAAGCCCAGTGTGATCGCATCCAGAATGCTGGATTTCCCCGAACCGTTGGGGCCGGTAATTGCAAAAACGCCGGTATCCGAAAAAGGCGATTGTTCAAAATCAATCCGGCTTTCGCCTTCCAATGAGTTGATGTTTTTGAAATGAATGTTAAGTATTTTCATTGGTTTAGATAGCTTTGCTTGGCAACGGCTGGGGGTCAATTGCAGCATTATAACGCTGTCCGGCGAATTTTTCCCAACCTATGCGACGTGGCCTAATTAGGCGAGAAATATAATTGCCCGGATAGCTACTTATCCCTTTGAAATAGGGCGTAGGTAATTGATTGCAAAGGACGCATAAATACATCCCTGTAGCTCTCTGCAACATCCCTGTTGCAGAAGCCTTTTCAATCAACTACCTACACTCATTAATTTTGATGAGGCTGAGTCGATACATTGCCGGCACAAAAAAGAGGCCGCCTGAACTTTTTGATGAAATTTAAAAAAATCAGTTCGTCCACGAAAAACAGAAAGCAATGTATCGACTTTCGGTTTTTGCAAAGTTTGGGTCAATCAATAGTGTAGGCCTGCGTATAAGTCGAGTTGTTCAGCATGTCGACGCAGGCTTCGGCATCTGTGCCTCCGAGTCCGTAGCCTACATAAATCGTTGTGCTCTTCAATGAAGACAAGTCCGTTGGCGTGGACACGGCATCAAGTTGTTGCGTCGCGCTAAGCCTTGATGTTTTTTGGACGGCAGGCGCGTCGCTGCAAGTGTTGTAAGGAATCCAGGCGCCGTTGCCGGTTCTGAGGTAAGTGCCGCCGCCCCTCGATGGCGGAAGTACCGCCGCCATGAAGATACTGGCCTTCAGCGTGAGAACATTCGCCGGCGTGTCCATCGTGACTCTGAGGGTCTGGTTGCTAAGCGGGCCGTAGGATGCGGCGGTTGCTGTGGGCGGTACTTTCAAGGTCGGTATTGGCGCAGCTCGAGTCGTCGCACTGGCCCAGGCTTCCGCGGAACAATTGTCAATCGTGCCGCAGGCGATGATGCCGTAGTCATAGTGAGTCGATGGCAATAGACCCGTAATCTTGTAACTTGTTTGCGGCCGATTAACGGAGAGTATCGCCACCGGGCTGGCGTTGATTTGTAGCGGCTCGCATGTTGGCCCGGCGTTCGGCGGCGATACGCAGGATGAATCGTAAAAATAACGGTAAATTCTATATTGCGCGACGCCAATATTGCTAAACGGAGATGCCCAGATAAGGTTGATTTGGGTGGAGCTGATCGGCGTTGCGGTTAATCCTGTCGGTGCGGATGGTGCTTGTATACTCGGCGTAACGGATGTCGTTGCGCTCTGTGCCGAGCAGTTGCCGGAGGCATCGCAAGCGGACACTGCATAGCCGGATGCCGGCGAGGAAGAGCTGAGCCAGACGTAGTTGCGGCTGGTGCTAGAGATAAGTACGCCATCGCGGTATATCTTATAGACGCTCACGTTATCCGTCGAAGGCGTCCAGAACAGTTGTACCGAGGTCGTATCGGTTGTCGGTATTGCAATCAGTCCGGCAGGTACGCCGGGCGCTGGAGTGTCCGGCGCGTCGCTGGGGACGGTTATTTGCTTGGGAACCAGGCTATCAGTGATGGTGCCATCGCCAAGCTGGCCATAATAGTTGCCTCCCCAAGTCCAGAGGCTGCCGTCGGATTTGAGGGCAACGGTGTGATACATGCCGGCTGCAATCTCGGTGTAAAAATCAGTGCCGATTTGTTTGGGCGCGAGGCTGTCGGTAGTCGTAGCGTAACCAAGTTGACCGGACGCGTTCCAACCCCAGGCCCACAGACTACCGTTAGACTTGAGGGCAACGGTGTGACCGGGCCCGGCCGCAATTGCGGTATAGGTAGCCGTGCCGATTTGCTTGGGTTCGAGGCTGCTAGTAGCGCCTCCGCCAAGCTGGCTATAAGCGTTGGTGCCCCATGCCCAGAGACTGCCGGCGGATTTGAGGGCAACGCTACTAGTTTCTCCTGCGGAAATGGCGGCATAGCCTATGCCGACCTGCTTCGGCACAAGGCTGTCAGCGGTGGTGCCGTCGCCAAGTTGGCCGGAGCGATTGCTTCCCCAGACCCACAGGCTGCCGTCAGGCTTCAGGGCAAGGGTATGGTATGTCCCGGCGGAAATCGCGGCATAGCCGGTGCCGACCTGCTTGGGAAATCGACTATTGGTAGTGGTGCCGTCGCCAAGCTGGCCGGATGCGTTCAAACCCCAAGTCCACAGACTACCGTCGGACTTGAGAGCAACGGTATGGTACGTCCCTGCGGAAATCGCGGCATAGCCTGTGCCGATCTGCTGTGGTACGAGACTCTGGCCGGAATAGTTGCTTCCCCAGGCCCAGAGGCTGCCGTCGGACTTCAGGGCAACAGTGTAATATTTTCCCGCGGAAATGTCGGTGTAGCCAGTGCCGATCCGTTTGGGCGCGAGACTTTGGGTTGTAGTGCCGTCGCCAAGCTGACCGGAAGAATTGCTTCCCCAGGCCCAGAGACTACCGTCAGCCTTCAGAGCAACGGTGTGCCAATTCCCTGCCGCAATCGCGGTATAGCGGGTATCGGCGTCGGCTATAATCGCATCGCTTTGCGATGCGGCTGATGCAATTGAAACGAAACACGTGAGCAGCGCGATCAGTGTTTTGATATTGTTCATGGTAAGTGGCTCCATTCCGCTGGATTTAGGCTGACATTCTTATGAGATTTCACTGTTCATGGTTTTACCGGATGAGCAGTGAAAATATGGGTGATTATCGAAGTAACGCATAGCTTGTTGGTATTGACAGTGTATCCGTGGCTAAGATCGATTTGTAACATGGGGTTGATGTGTAAGTTGATAACGCGGTGCCGATGGATGTTTTTTAGAATACAACATGCCTAATTATTTAGCAATTCAACTGAGTGGCTGTTTGGCGCGAGCGCATTAAAAAATATTTAATGAGTCCGCCCACGCGAAGCGGAAGCAAACGCCTGCTTCCGCTTCGCGTGGAGCAATAATTGTTTTCTAATTGATGGTGTAGGCCTGCGTGTAAGTCGAGTTGTTCAGCATGTCGATGCAGGCTTCGGTATCTGTGCTTCCGATTCCATAGCCTACATAGATCATAGTACCCTTCAATGAAGATAGGTCTGTCGGAATGGGTACCACATCAAATTGAATTGCCGTACCGAGTGATCCTCTTTGCGCGACAGATGCTGTATCGCAGGTGGTGTAAGGAGTCCAGCCGCCGGAGCTGGACCTAAGGTAAGTGTCGCCCATCGATGACGGGAGTACCGCCGCCACAAATACGCTAGCGTTCAGAGTAAGAACGTTCGTCGGCGGGGTCATGGTAATCCTGAGGGTTTGGTTGGTGACCGGGCCGTAGGGGATGCCGGTCGCGGCGGGGGCTCTCTGAAGGTCGGTATTGGTAGATACCGTCTTAAAAGTCAACGCTGAGGCACATAATTAGGTTGATAAGGTTGGCGAGTTTTCAAGACGCCAAAGCACAAGTGCACCAGTTTACGCATGGCAGCGCCAAAGGCGGACATTTTGGTTTTGCCGCGCTGTTGCAGCCGTTGGTACAGCGCTTTGACATGGGGATTATGTCGAGTGCCGACGACAGCCGCCATGTAGNATTGGAAGCGATGGTTATGCATCACCGCCAACAGATGATTGCCGACTTGCGGCCCCACGGCGGGAATGCTGAGCAAGAGTTCTCGATCCGCTTTTAACGTCGGATGCTTGTCGATGTGGTCGTCAATATCTTGCTGGAGTTTGGCGAGTTGTTTTTCCAGAAACACAATAGAGTCGAGCAGGGATTCTTGGATTGAAAACGGCGTCTCGGTGGCCTCGGCCTTTTCCTGGCGGTTGCGTTCGCGTTGCAAGTCTTGGGCAATGGCTTCGC
>NZ_RYFG02000012.1 GCF_003994235.2 Candidatus Methylobacter oryzae | reverse complement strand
TTTTCTTATCACGGGCGGGCCTTCCGTTGCCTAGGGTTAGTTCATGCCTCATATTCTATACCGGCTGTCAATGCGTAAGTTCTATTCTAATTAATAAGGGTAGCAAATAGTCGTCGTGTTTTTTCCTATCTATGAATACAATAGTGGTATGGTAGGTCCTAAATCCTGAATTCTTGGTAATGTCGTCTCGATCTGTATGACTAAATGTAGGTTATTTTTTAAATAAACGGCCAAAAGAGAGCTTTGGGGGCTATTTTTAATCAATCTAATGGTGTTACATAAGTAGTAGTATCTGTTTAAGAATCTCTCCGTTGGTCACCAAAATATTCTTCGGAAAAATCCCTTCATTGCCTTGAAAGTCAGTAACCGTAGCCCCCGCTTCGCTGGCAATCAACGCGCCGGCGGCAACATCATACAAGTTCAACTCCTGTTCCCAAAAAGCATCAATCTGGCCGTCCGCAACCAGGCATAAATCTATTGCGGCAGAGCCAAAACGGCGCTGCCCGGTTGTCATTTCGGCGATTCTGCAAAAACGTTGCAGGTTGTTATCTTTTAAATAAGAGCGTAAGCAGGCGAATCCTGTTCCGACCATCGCGTCGGCAAGGTTGTTTTCGTTGGAGACGCTAATGGGGCGGCCGTTTTTCCAGGCACCTTTGCCTTTTTCTGCGACATAGTAATCGTCTAACGCGGGTGCATAAACGGCTCCGAATATAAGCTCCCGGTCGATTTCCAACGCAACGCTGATGCCCCAGAAATATTGGCCCCGCGAAAATGAGTGGGTTCCATCAATCGGGTCGACTATCCAACGGCTGGATTGGTTTTCGCTTTTTCCGCTTTCTTCTCCCCAAAAGCCGAATTGTGGGTAATGTTTGGCAAGGGCTTCTCGTAAAAAAGCTTCAACAGCGACGTCGGCATCGGTGACTAAGTCGCGTGGGCTTTTTTTAGTTATTGCTAAATTTTGCAGGTCGTTAAAATGACTCATGGCAATTGATCCGGCTTCGCGGATGATATTTTCAAGAACGGTAAGCGAAATGGACATTTATAGTAATTTTGTGGTCAGTAAAGTAATGGTGGTGTTTGATTGAATCAAATGTAGAGCCGGGGTATTTTAACTTAACTTATGAAATGCCGCTTAGGGTATGATTTACTGAACGGGTGAATTATTCGTCGCCCGGATTATTTTTTTGAATAGGAGGATGTCATGCAATTAGTTCCTGCATTATTACCCAGTCTGATTCAGGCAATAGATCGTGCAATCGAGGCAAATGCCGAGGAAGTTACGGCCCTGGATCAAGCTATCGGAGACGGCGATCATGTGACGAATTTGCAGCGCGGTATTAAAGCTTTGTTGGCTCAAAGCGATGAGTTGGCCCGGCTCGATTGGGTTGCCGCTTGGCAGAAAATCGGTATGACCTTGATGACGGCAGTAGGCGGCGCATCGGGTTCTTTATACGGTACATTGTTTGTTGCAATGAGCAAGGCGGCTCGTGATCGGCCTTTGAATTTGCAAACGTTTGCCGAGGTATTTGCAAGTGGAGTAGACGCTGTAAAGCAACGAGGAAAGGCGGATGCAGGCGAAAAAACAATGTTGGATGTGATGATCCCTGTGGCAACAAGCTTGCAGCAGACGGCAGCGGATTCAGTTGCTTTGCCTGAGGTTTTTGAAAATGTTACTCGAGCAGCCATAGCGGGTATGGAGTCTACTCGAGATATGTTGGCTACGAAGGGGCGTGCTTCATTTCTAGGTGAGCGTAGCCGAGGGCATATAGATGCTGGCGCTAAAACCAGTCAGCTGATGATTTGTGCGTTAGTGGGGGTGTTGGCGGAGCATTTAACAGCCCCAGCGTAAGGCGGCTGTGTGGACGGGGGCATCCCACAGGCGAAGCAGTTCTTCGTTAAGCAAGCTTAATGTAATAGAGCAGCCTGCCATATCGAGAGAGGAGGTGTAGTTGCCGACCAGTGAGCGGCAGATGTTAATGCCCTGCTTTTCCCAGTACCGAGACGCCAGTTCATAAATCAGGTGTAACTCCATAAGAGGTGTCGCTCCAAAGCCGTTTATATGTAATAAGGCTGATTGGCCTTTTTGCGGTCTTAGATCGTCGTCAATGATGCCGGACAGGTAGTCGACAATTTCAGTGGCGCTACTCATGGCTATGCGTTCGCGTCCTCGCTCACCATGAATGCCCACACCCATTTCGATTTCGTTCTCGCCAATCTCGAAAGTCGGTTTGCCTAGGGCAGGTACTGTGCAGCTGCTTAATGCTACCCCCATGGAAGCAGTGGCAAGATTGACGCGGTCGCCCAATGATTTACAGGTGGCTAGGTCGGCTCCTGCTTCTGCAGCTGCGCCGACAATTTTTTCTACAATCAGCGTGCCGGCGACGCCGCGTCGTCCGGTGCTGTGAGATTTTGGAAAAGAAACGTCGTCGCAGACCAGGACGGTTTCGTGTGGGCAATCAAGCATTTCAGCAGCGATTTCGAAATTCATCGCATCGCCGGCATAGTTTTTGACAATAAATAAGACGCCTCCGCCATTTTCCACGGCTTGTGCGGCAGCAAGCATTTGATCTGGGGTCGGGGAGGTAAATACTTGGCCTGGGCAAGCCGCGTCCAGCATACCTGTGCCGACAAAGCCGGTGTGCAAAGGCTCATGGCCTGAGCCGCCGCCGGAAATTAATGCAACTTTGCCGGATGTGCTGGACTTTATGCGCTTGATAAAGCGAGGTTGCGCATTGAATTGAACGATGTCGGAATGGGCTTTGGCGAAGCCGTGCAGACTTTCGTCAAGTAGATTATCAACACTATTGATGAATTTTTTCATTGTGGCGGCTCCGTTAAAATGCAGGTTTGTAATGATGGCGCGGGCATCGAATTCGATCTATTAGCTTTAACGCGTAGCTATTAGTTTTTCAATGCTTCTGTCACGGCGCGGATGTCCGGCATGACCCACGTTGGTCGATAGTCGGCTGTTTTGAAATCTTCTTCGGTGGATACGCCGGACAGAACCATAAGGCTGCGGATGCCGGTGCGAACTGCGCCAAGTATGTCGGTTTCCAGTCGATCACCGATAGCAACTGTTTGAGCAGGATCGATGCCTAATAATGTAAGAGCTTGTTGGTATATGATAGGTTCGGGCTTGCCGATTATGGTTGGGGTTATGCCGGTAGCCGCTTCCAGTGCGGCCAGGATTGCGCCGTTGCCGTGAGTGAGGCCGCGTTCTGTAGGTAGTGTTGTGTCGGCATTAGTGCCGATAAATTGGGCTCCTGCACGAATATTCAGTGTGGCGGTTGCCAATTTATCCCATGATAAGTTTCTATCCATGCCGCAGACAACAATATGAGCCCCCATGTTGGGATTATCTTTGTCATCATTTAATTCGTACAGCTCAGTCAATGTGAATCCTTGCTCAAGAAGCGGCTGTTTAGCGCCATCTTCGCCAATAACGTATACGCGGTTTTCAGCCGGATTTGTGTGTTCGCTAAGATACAGAGCTGTAGCCATGCTGGAGGTCAGTATTTCATTACGGGTGACTTGTACCCCCATTTTCGCAAGTTTGTCGACGTATTGCTCTTGAGTTAGGCGGGCGTTGTTGGTTGCCAGAATAAAGCGAATTTGCTGTTCACGTAGAGTTTGAAAAAAATCGGTCAAGCCGGGCATTGGCTGGTCGCCGTGCCATAAAACGCCATCCATGTCGATGATGAGTGCGCGTATATTAGTAAAAGGTTCCATTGGGCTGTTTCTCTCTTGGTTGGATTTGTTATTGTAATTTACATCGAGTTGTGGAATGCGTGTCTCGTTGAGTTTTAGTTGTGACTATTCTTGATTATCGGCTAGTAAAAAGCTATTCAAGCACGCTATTAGGGTTGAGACAGGGCTATTGTATGAGTATAGCTTGAACAAAAAGCTCTTGATAGTGTTTGCGGGCTCTGGCGTGAAAGGCTTCGCTGTACAATTTTGTTAGCAATTGATTAGTAATTTATCTTGCTAAAAGCGATATTGCGTTTTACTTCATGGAGAAGTTTGATTGCGATAGATAATAAAACTTAAGTCTGTAACATTTTTGCTTGTATATTCTCTCATTCAGCTGTTATCGATGCGTCAACGCAGAACATTAAGCATTGGGCATTGACATCGGTCCCCTTTCTACTTTAAAGTTGCGCTCGCATAAAGAGTAAGTAACTAAAATTATAACTATTACTATAACCCATCGGAGCACGCATCATGGCAAAACCATTAATTCAAATGGCATTAGATTCATTAGATTTCGATCAAACAGTAGGCCTTGCTACCTTAGTAGCTCCTCATGTCGATATCTTTGAAATCGGAACCCCATGTATTAAACATAACGGAATTAACTTAGTTAAAGAACTGAGAGCAAGATTTCCAGAAAAATTGATTTTGGTTGACCTTAAAACAATGGACGCCGGCGAGTACGAAGCAACACCTTTCTATGCAGCTGGTGCTGACATTTGTACAGTTTTAGGCGTCTCTGGCCTTGCAACTTGCGCAGGCGTTATTAAAGCAGCAAACGCATACGGTGCAGAAGCTCAAATTGACTTGATCAACGTAGAAGACAAAGTTGCTTGCGCACGCGCAACTGCTGAAATGGGCGCTCATATCATGGGTGTTCATACAGGTCTTGACGCACAAGCTGCCGGTCACACTCCGTTTGCTGATTTGAACGATATTACAAGATTAGGTCTGAACGTTCGTGTTTCTGTTGCTGGCGGTATTAAGCCATCAACTGTTCAAGACGTTGTTCGTGCAGGTGCAAACATCATCGTAGTAGGCGCTGCAATCTATGGCGCTGCTTCTCCAGCTGACGCTGCTCGTGAAATTCGCGAATTGGTTGACGCGGTATAACTATGCATCAGAAGCTTATCATAGACAAGATCTCAGGGGTTCTTGGCGCTACAGATGATTCGTATGATGTAAAATTGACCGAAATGCTGGATGGCGCTAAACGCATATTTGTGGCTGGCGCTGGCCGTTCTAAGCTGGTAGGCAATTTTTTCGCAATGAGATTGGTGCATGGCGGCTATGACGTAAGCGTCGTAGGCGAGATTGTAACGCCAAGTATCAAAAATGGTGATTTACTAATCATTATTTCTGGCTCAGGAGAGACTGAGCAATTGATCGCATTTACTAAAAGTGCAAAAAAAGTAGGTGCGAAGATTGTTTTGATCTCTGCGAAAGGCAGCTCAACCATTGGCGATTTAGCAGAAGCTGTATTCCAAATCGGTAACCCGGAGCAGTATGGTAAGGTAGTGGGAATGCCTATGGGTACCGTGTTCGAGCTATCCACCTTACTATTTTTGGAAGCAACCATTTCTCATATTATCCATGAAAAAGGAATTCCTGAAGAAGTAATGAGAGAAAGACACGCTAACCTAGAATAGCGATACGGGAACGAGTGGCTTTATGACCACTCGTTCAGTCTTTATTGGGTAAAACGCCAAAAAACATTCGTGATAAGCCGCTCAGGCTGATAAAGTCACCATTTAGTAATCTATTAATCAGTAAGGAGAAGAATATGACTTCGCGTCGAGAATTAGCGAACGCCATACGGGCTTTGAGCATGGATGCCGTACAGAAAGCAAACTCTGGACATCCAGGCGCGCCAATGGGTATGGCGGACATCGCCGAGGTTTTGTGGAACGATCATTTGCGCCACAATCCAACCAATCCACAATGGGCAGACCGTGACCGCTTTATTCTTTCTAATGGTCATGGGTCAATGTTGATCTACTCATTATTGCATTTGAGTGGCTATGACTTACCTATGAGTGAGTTGGCCTCATTCCGCCAATTGCATTCAAAATGCCCTGGACACCCTGAATACGGTTATGCGCCGGGCGTCGAAACAACAACAGGTCCATTGGGACAAGGTATTACCAATGCCGTAGGTTTTGCAATGGCCGAAAAGCTGCTTGCGCACCAATTTAATCGTCCAGGCCATAATATCGTTGATCACCACACCTATGCATTCATGGGAGATGGTTGTTTGATGGAAGGTGTCTCGCACGAGGCTTGCGCGTTGGCCGGCACTTGGGGGTTAGGTAAACTGATCGCATTCTGGGATGACAACGGTATCTCTATCGATGGTCATATTGAAGGCTGGTACACGGATGATACAGTAAAACGTTTTGAAGCTTACGGCTGGCATGTTCAATCAGTAGACGGACATAATCCTGAAGAGATTACAAAGGCGATTAACCTCGCAAAAGCGGTCACTGATATGCCTTCATTGATCTGCTGCAAAACTACCATTGGTTTTGGTTCACCAAATAAAGCGGGTACTCATGAGTGTCATGGTGCAGCTTTAGGTCAGCCTGAAATTAATTTAACCAAAGCCGCTTTAGGTTGGGACCATGAAGCTTTTATCATTCCGGATAATGTCTATGCAGGCTGGGATGCGAAAGCAAAAGGTGCAAAATCCGAATCAGCGTGGAATGAAAAGTTTGCGGCTTATCAAGCAGAGCATCCGGAATTAGCGGCAGAATTCAAACGCCGTATGGCTGGTGATTTACCTGCTAACTGGAAGGAAGCGACTGATGCGTTGATTGCTGAAACCAACGCAAAAGCTGAAAATCTGGCTTCACGTCAGGCTTCACAAAAAGTGATTGCCGGCTTAGCTCCAGTACTGCCTGAGTTCTTGGGTGGTTCGGCAGACTTAACGGGGTCTAATTTAACTAGCTGCAGCAGCTTCAAGCATGTTCACGGCAAAGAGATGGGGAATTACATTTCTTATGGTGTGCGTGAATTTGGCATGTATGCCATTATGAATGGTATGGCGTTACACGGTGGCTTGTTGCCATATGGCGGAACATTCCATATGTTCTCCGATTATGCCAAAAGCGCATTGCGTATGGCGGCGTTGATGAAGATTCGTACAGTCGCTGTCTTAACTCATGATTCTATCGGTCAAGGGGAAGACGGTCCGACTCATCAGCCTATCGAGAATACCTCAGCTATGCGTTATATTCCGAATATGGATGTATGGAGACCGGCTGATACAACAGAAACAGCGGTTTCTTGGGTAATGGCGGTTGAGCGTACGGCTGGGCCTACAAGTTTGGTATTAAGCCGTCAAGGTTTGCCTTTCATCGCGCGAACTGACGAACAGATTGCAGCCATCCGTAAAGGTGCATACGTTATTTCTGAAGCTGCGGGAACAGCGCAAGTTATCCTGATTGCTACCGGTTCGGAAGTTGACTTGGCACTTAAATCGCAAGCAGCTTTGGCAGAAAAAGGCATCCAAGCTAGTGTTGTTTCAATGCCATCAACAAATGTATTTGACCGTCAAGATCAGGCTTATAAAGATAGCGTATTAACTCCAGGTGTTAAACGTGTTGCAATTGAAGCCGGCGTTACCGATTTTTGGCGTAAATATGTTGGCTTAGAAGGCGGAGTTGTTGGTATCGATACTTTCGGTGAGTCTGCACCTGCTGGAGCATTGATGAAGCACTTCGGCTTTACTGTTGAGAACGTTATTAAACACGTAGAAGCAGTACTTTAATTTTAAAAGTCATATCTGCTTTATTGAAACGGTTCGATGTATGGTTATCAGGTGTATTTAACTCACTGAGAAATCAATATTGTTAAGTTTAAGCGGATATGACTACTCTAAAAACAACGCATAGAGGGGGATTCAAACGTGAAAATAAATAATTTGACGAATGGTTTGGTTGCTACATTATTGTTAGCTAGTCCCATAGTCGGGGCGGAAACAGAATATCCGGCATCGGATTTCAAACCAAAGGTAATTTATCAGGATATTGATAGCAGCCAAGGAAAGTCTGCATCTGTAGCAGCACCAGCTAAGCAAGAAAAGTCAAGCGAAGTCGATTCAAAATACCCAGCATCGGATTTTGAACCAAAGGTTTTATATAAAGATGCTGATTATAAGCCAAGTAAATCAACAGCAATATCATCAACGGCTTCTGAACGTGCAACGGCGGTTAATACTGAAGTAAGTGCTGCGCCAGCTGCACCTGTAAAGGCCGAGGATGAATCAGTGATGAGTTATTTGTTAGGCTTAATTGCTCTTGCTGTAGTGGGATATATTTTCTTAACTAAGCGCGAACCAAAGGCAAAAGTTAGTGAGTCTCCAGTTTATACTAGTCATGTAAGTGGGCTATCAGGAGTTTCTCGGTATTTAAGAAAGCATAATATGGTTGCTGCAACAGGTGTTGCAAGATATTTGGAGAGTCGTGTTGCGACAGAAAAAGCAAAGGCTCCTGTAAGCGGAGTTGAAAAGTATCTTGAAAAAAAGGCCAAGTCTGCAGAAGAAGTGGCAGCTCAGTCAGGAACTGGAGTTGAAAAGTACATGCGTAACCGGGGGTGATAAATGGGTCAAAATTACTTGGTCGATTTAGTATCTGGATTTTTTGGGGTCAAAAGAGAGGTTGAAACTCGAGTTGATTCGCGTATAGTTCTTAAAGGCTCTAGTGAGCTTACCGGAGTTGCTAGGTATCTAAAAAGCCAGGAGGTAGAGCCGGTTCTAAGTGGAGTTGAGAGATATCTGAAAAATCTTGAAGAGCAATCAACAAGTAATGGAGACGTTAATTTCTTGGAAAGCCAAGCAGGTATATCAGAAACAGATGAAGTTGTTGATCGCTTAGAAAATAACGAAGAAATAATATTGGTGACTGGTGTTACTAAGTATTTGGAAAGAAAGGAACAGTCGCATGTGAGTAGTGTTGCTAAGTACATGGCAAGGCAAGCTATATTAGCAAAAAAAGCGCCAAAAATAAGCGGCGTTGCTAGATATGTGGCTAAACATACTGTTAATACAGAGAAAGCTCCAGTACCCAGTAGCGTAGCAAAGTATTTGGAACAGCAGGCCAATTCACATGTTATAAGTAGTGTTTCTAAATATTTAATAAAACAATCAATATCTGCAAGAAACACTGCAGCAATGACAGGTGTTGCTAAATATCTTGAAGATGAAGCTATTGCTGAGAGAAAAGCAGCGGCCGCAGCTATAGTTGCAAGGTATTTGGAAGAGCAGCGTATACTCGCAAAAGAGCAAGAAAGGGAAAAAGAAAAAGAAGAGTTGGTAGCAATAGAAAAGGAAATTGCAAAGACAAAGGAGAGGGCTGCAGCAGCGGCAGCGGCGACAGGAGTAGCGAGATACCTAGAAGAGCAGGCAATTTTGGCGAAGGAAAGACCGCCAGTGAGCGGTGTTGCCAAGTATATGGCTAAGCAAATTTTATTTAAAAAAGAAGCGCTTGTTTTAAGCGGTGTTGAAAAGTATATAGCAAGACAATCAGCAAATGTTAAAGAAGTACCGATTTTGACAGGAGTTGCTAAGTATATGGAAAGAGAATCGGCAATAGCAAGAAAAATGCCTAAAAAAAGCGGGGTTGCCAAATATATGGAAAAACAAGCCGTCTTACCAAAGGCAAGCGGCGTCTCGAGGTACGTAACAAGGCAAATGATTTCTGCTAGAGAGTATTTATAAAAAGTATGATTGAACAGAATTCATAAAAAGAAAGGCTCAGGTATAGAGTAAGCCGAAGTGTATCATATAGAATAGTGTTATCGTTGTGATTAATGCGGCGCCCAGTCGCTAACATGATCAATTAAGGTTGTGCGAGATGAAGACCAGGGGTATTGCATACTGCGTTCAATATTAAATGGATTTTATCGGATCCCTGCGAAAAAATGCCATTATTTAGTAAAATAATGGCTCACCTCACCTGCCTTCGGTTGGTAGGGGCTATTATTTTAGGTTGTTTCTGATAGTAAACCACCTTACTCATAGTATATACCCCAGCCTCTGTTATTATATTTGGATATTATTCGCATTTTTAAATATGTTTGAAAATGACGAATGTATGTCTTGTTGTTTTTTTAATTTTAAAATAAAGGAGCCTTTAAAATGGCCAAGACCTTGCTGGAACAATTGAGAGAAATGACTGTAGTTGTCGCTGATACAGGTGATATTCAGGCAATTGAAACTTTCACGCCTCGTGACGCAACAACAAATCCTTCATTGATCACTGCAGCTGCTCAAATGCCCCAATATCAAGGGATTGTTGACGATACTTTAAAAGGTGCCAGAAACACTTTAGGTAAAGATGCATCTGCAACGCAAGTGGCTACCCTTGCTTTCGAACGTTTGGCTGTATCTTTCGGACAAAAGATACTCGAAGTTATTCCTGGGCGTGTTTCGACGGAAGTAGATGCTCGTCTTTCATACGATACTGAGGCAAGCGTCCGAGTAGGTCGCGAATTGATTGCAATGTATGAAGCGCTAGGCGTTTCACGCGAACGAGTTCTAATCAAAATAGCTGCAACATGGGAAGGTATTCAAGCAGCGGCTATTCTTGAAAAAGAAGGTATTCACTGTAATTTGACATTGTTGTTTGGTTTACATCAAGCAGTTGCTTGCGCTGAAAATGGAATTACCCTGATCTCACCTTTTGTTGGGCGTATTTTAGATTGGTACAAAAAGGATACTGGTCGTGATTCTTATGCGCCAGCTGAAGATCCAGGAGTGTTATCAGTTACAGAAATATATAACTATTATAAAAAGTTCGGTTATAAAACTGAAGTTATGGGAGCTAGCTTCCGTAATGTAGGCGAGATTGTTGAATTAGCAGGTTGTGATTTGTTAACCATTGCTCCATCTTTGTTGGCTGAGCTTCAATCTACCGAGGGTGACTTAACTCGTAAGCTTGATCCCGAAAATGCAGCAAATGCTTCAATTGAAAAATTAACTATTGATAAGGCGACTTTTGATAGCATGCATTCTAACAATCGTATGGCTTCTGAGAAACTTTCAGAAGGAATCGAGGGCTTTACTAAAGCGTTAGAGTCTTTGGAAGAGTTTCTTGCGGCTAGATTAGCAAGTTTAGAAGGATAAGGATTTTTAAAGCCATCCGGTTTCGTTTGTAGCTGGGTGGCTCCATCTCTTTTTATTAATTCATAACGCTTAGATACAATGTCTGCGGCATACGAAAGCAGTTATGAACAATAAAACATATTTAAGTTATAAATATTATTCTCGATAAAACGCTCAAAATTTCTTTATTATCTAATAAATTTGTTTAATTGGATGATTGCCTCTTCTACTGATGCTGAATACTATATTTTGATCTTATAGTTGTCAGCAAGGGTTAGATTCTCAGCTGTACCGCTTCATTGATATTTTAGAATTACGGTATGCTATCTTCAAAATATCTAAAATTCCAATTGCTATCCACCGAACCTCAGATTTCCAGAGTTAGCCCTGGCCAATATTTGGAAACGCTCAGTTAATAGTGAACACAACGGACTGTGGTATTGTTCTAAATTGTTGAAAAATTGTTCGCAGACGGCTTTGAATTGAGCGAACGTTTCGTAGTAATGATTTCATAGAACACCACGGTTTTCCCGAAGAAACTCCAGAATCGCTCCGATCACGTTAAGATTAGGGGCATAAAGCTGTAGAAAAACCAGTTCGATTTTGGCATGTTGCGAATAATCTCTCAGAACCTGAGGCCGATAATTGAACATTGATAGTGTCATCATAGCGAATGGTTGCGCTCAAGTTACTGCAACCAATGCGCCATTGATGTTGAGTTGCTGCCGGTCCGGTGTTGCTGCAAATTTCGTGGGAGCTTGGCTGGTCTTGACCCATCCGTAATCGGCTATTTTGTTGTGGTGCGGATGAGTGACATCCATGAAGTAAATCCGCTCTTTCGTTTGCTAGTCTGCAAATTTACAGGCGTTGTGCGTTATTTTAATGTGCATTGGCTACCAATGGACGGCAGTATAACGCAGCCACGCATTAAGCCGCTTTTACCGGTAACACTTGTGGCGGTTACGTACGCTTTCCATGCCAATCATTAGAGCTTGGGCCAGATAGGACATCTTTCTTGTGTAGAATTATTGACCGTTACAAAAACTTTATCTGAGCTCGTTTAAACGTTGATGGATAAAGCTTGTAATAGATTCTTTCAGGGTGTTTTTATTTAATGCTGCTTGATAGGCTTCGCGGCTTAATTTTAGATTGCCGAGTTTTTCTTGAGATAGGGCTAGACCCAACCAGTTTTCGGGTTTTTCCGGGTTAATGCTTACTAATTTTTGATATGTTCTGGCGGCATTAGCATATGATTGAAGTTGTTGATAAGTTGCAGCCAGTAAAGATAAATAGGCTTCATTTGAATTATCTACTATGTTAATACGCTGAAGCGTTTTAAGTGCGCTGCTGGGATTTTGTTGTTGCAGGAATAGTTGCGCACGGGTACTAATGAATTGTAAATTCTCAGGAAATAAAGCCAGGCTTTGATCTAAAAACTCGGCGGTTTTGCTTATTTGTCCTTGATTGTACAGCGTCTTGGCTAATAATAGCCTTGCTTTCAGATGTTTTGGGTCAAGCATAAGCGCCTGTTCCAGTTTATGGGACGTTGAATAGCCGCCAGAGTCATTTTCTGCTTGGTGATAAAGCAAATCCGCCTGTTGTTTCGCGACTACAGAATTTATCTGTACCGGCTTAGCAGAAACAGGCACTTTCGTATTAAGCGGTTTCTCAACAATCTTGGGTTTCGTTGGCATAGCCGTGCTTGCTTGAGCTGGCGGCCTGGATTGAAACGCAGGAGGGCGCGCGGCTGGTTCGGGTTGAGTCGCAGAAACTGCGGGAATGGTAGTATTTTTTGGTTTAAATTCGATTTCCGGAGTTGGGTCGGAGATAACGGCATTGGGAGCAACTAACACTTTTTCATAAGATACAATAGGTACAGGACTTTTGTTATAGCTGTCTGTATCAGGTAACGGCGATGATTTAGATGGTGTCTGACTATATTGATAAGCCCAATAAATGCCCACTGCCATAACAGCGGCCAATAAGCTCCATATGAGTGCTGGACGAGAGGTGGAGGAAGTCGGGATTACATGAATATTGCGTTGTAATGCTGGAGATATATCGTCAGCTGTCTTGCGGCTTTCCAGATCCCGCAACATTTGATTGATCAGGCTCATAATAAGGATACTATGAATGGCCATAACAGGGAGCTGAGAATTGCTAGTAACAATAACAGCAAATAACGTTTACGGATGCCAAAAAGTCTAAGCTTTGTATCGGCAGCCTCGGTATCCAACGCGGCCAGATAAACTTCTTTTATACCAATTAACGAATATCCTTTACCGTAAGCGGAGAGCATTGCTTTATTGGCTAAAATATTAATCAATCTGGGTATGCCTCGGCTATAGTAATGCATTGCTTTAATAGCCAACTTGGAAAAAATGGATATGTTGCCCATGCCGGCAACGCGTAATCGATGTCTAATATAGTCTGCAACGTTTTCAGATGTTAGCGGTTTAAGGGCGTAACTAAAGGTGATGCGTTGCCTGAGTTGTCGAATGGTTTTGTTATCAAGCTGTTCATCGAGTTCAGGTTGGCCAAATAATACGATTTGTAGCAGTTTTTGTTTTTCGGTTTCCAAATTAGTGATAAGCCGCAACGCTTCTAATGTTTCAATCGACATCGATTGTGCTTCGTCGATGATCAATACCGGTTTTTTACCTTTACCAGCACTATTGATTAGAAAGTCATTAATCAGCTTCATTAGCCCGTTTTGTCCGGTATGAGGGGAATACTCAATACCCATTTCACTGGCAATCTCCATCAGTAAGCCTATTGGCGGTAGGTGCGGATTGGGAATATATTCTGTCTCAAAAGGTTCCGGTAATTCATTAAGCAGTTTGCGGCAAAGCATGGTTTTACCGGTACCGACGTCGCCGGTAATTTTGATGAAGCCTTCACCGTTATGCAAAGCGATCAACAACACGTTGAGCGCTTCTAAATGTGAAGGCAGATCACAAAAAAACTGTGTATCAGGAGTTAAACCAAATGGCTGAGTATTAAGGCCAAAGTGTGTTTTATACATAAATAACATTTAAGGTACTTTGAGGGAGACATCGCTGCTATTACAGCTCGGATCATCCCGCGTGTAATTTGTGTTAAGGCGTAACACCAGTGTTATAGAACCTATATTTTGAAATTTCCGGATGGTGGGATTGAAGATTTATTTCCAGCGCGGCTGCGAGTCAAGCTTTTCAAAGCGTTGCTTACTGAAGTTTATGTCTTTTTGCCAATCCTCATTGCTGTCAATAAAAGTTGCTTTAAGTAAGATAATCAGTTCCGATTTTTGGCTTGTACCGGTATTGACCCTAAACAGGTTGCCGATATAAGGAATTGCCGCTAACCCGGTGACGCCTTGTTTATTTTCATTATCTTTCTCCTGCATCAGGCCGCCCAATACAATAATCTGGCCGTTTTTGGCTTTGACTATGCTGTCTGATTCCCTAACCGTGGTGAGCGCCAGCGGTAGCGTTATGTTCATGCCAAAATCTTTGGTGTCTTTTTTAACCTGAGTAATAGAGGGATGGATGTGCAGAGTAATGTTCTCATTATCATCTATCTGCGGCGTAACATCCAACGCAATGCCGGAAAAGAAAACATCGACAAGAACCGTCGGCTGAATGGAGGCAGTATTTGCGGTTCCAGGGGAACCGGGAGTAAAGCCCGTCGCAAAATATTCATCCTGCCCGACTTTAATGATGGCTGACTGATTATTTAAAGTGGAAATCCTTGGGCTCGATAGTACGTTGGTTTTTCCTTGTGTTTCCATTAATTCAACAAAGGCGCGGAAATCGCCGGCGCTGCCGCCTAGCGTGAAAATGGAAGTGAACGTTGTCGGATCCATCGCTCCTATGCCTGTCAGCAGCGGGGCTTTATTGATACCTTCCCTGACAATGCTTTCCCAATTAACGCCGTCTTGATGATTATCGTCAAGCGTGACTTCCAGTATTTTTGCTTCAAGAGTGACTTGCCGGTTGATTTGGTTTTGGGTGGTCGATAGAAAGTTTTCGATTTCCCGCAACTGCATCGGCTTTGCCCTGACGATTACAATGCCCGATTGCTGGTTAATATCGACAGTCGCCTGTGGGTCGACGGCAACAATGTGGTTTAGAGAGTTTCTCAGTTCCTGCCAGAAATCCGTGCTTGTTATGGTAAGGACTGTGCTACTTGATGAGCGTGGCGTTGGTCTTATGTTATTTTCTTGCGGGCCGCTTCCTAGCGGATTGTTTATTTGAGTATTACTTTGTTGATTGCTGCTTCCCGGTTGATTGTTATTTCCTTGCTGATTGTTCTGGCTAGCTTGTCTGCCGGACGACACGGTAGTATTTGAATTGCCTATGCGTTGCAAATCCAGCCGGTCTATCTTAAAAGTCTTTGTCTGCAACGTAGCAGGATAGATGATGTATCCCATATCATTTTTTTTATAATCATAACCATAGACTTTTTGTACCGCATCAAGAATCTGGGCAATGGTTACATTCTTCAGTTCTAATGAAATGGTGCCTGTTACTTCAGGGTGCACCAGCATATTTTCATCTGTATCCACAACCAGCCCCATAAAAAATTCTCGGGCATCAACTTCATTAACGGAAATATTGAGACGTGTTTGTTGCGCTGTATTTTGAGAGGCCGTCAAAGTTTGATTGAAATCAGGAATCAGTGCATCGGTAACGGCTGCAGGCGGTGTTTTGGTATAACTACGAGCTTTGGTCGTAGTATTGGCAAATGTGCTCGGCACAGTGGATGACTTTGACTGTTGAAGCGGGGAGCAGGATACCAGTAATAATGTCAACGCGATGATGATAGCTGGATTATTATTCATTTGTATTAAGTGCTTGGTATTTAGCGTGTTTTATAGGAGCGTTGCACCAGTTGTAAAGTCTTGCGTTCACCGTTCTGGGAGATGATGACTGAGTTTTTGTGAATACTGATGACTTTAATTTTAGTCGAATGCGCAGGAATATAAGCTGTTTCGGTGTGAGCCGTATCTAGCTGTTGTTTTGCCGGTATCGGATGCTCTTCTTCTTTATCGTTAATGACGACGCTGTTTGCGGAAGCCGGCAACGCAGGTTTTAAGACCGGAGTGTGTTCGATGACTATGGTCTGGCCTTGTTTAACAGAGATGCCGTTAATGGTTGCTCGCTTTGATCTCGGTGAAATCCAGATGGCCGATAACACTAGGGTAGTGTCCGTATCCGCTGCTATTGTTGATGGCTGGTGATAAGCCGGTTGGGTTGGGTCACGGAACTCGGCGTTGCATGGCAGGCTGGCAAGCCCGGCGGCGAGCAATATTATAAATTTAAACGCCAAGCCAGCTCTCCTTAAAGCTGAGCGTATAAGCCCTAATTGTCGTTTCCGCGACAGGATAATCTTTAACCTGATAGTCGATACTTTCCCAAATAAAATGCCACGGTAGAGATTCCAAGGATTTTAAGTAATTGAGCGTATCCAGATAGGTGCCTGAGAAAGTAATGACCAGTCCGTGTTTATATATCGGGTTTGTCTGCTGGGGTTTCGATTCAATTAATGTGGTAACCGGCAAAGTATCCAGTTTTATTAGCGTTAACCGACTATTTTGATTAAGTATATCGCTCAACGCCGTAGCCATTAAGTGAGGAGGAGCAAAATTCTTGCCGCTTTGCGTCATCTGTTCTTGAAGCCGGTTGTATTCCGACTTTAGCGCGATAAGTTTGTTTTTGTTATCGAGATTAAGATCAACGGCGGGGCTGTTTTCAATTTTGATTAAGATGATTTGCTGATCGGCTATTTGTTGTTTAAGACTGACCAGTTCTTTCTGAAGGTTCAGTTGTTTTTCCTGGGTTGGTTGATAAAAAAAGTTATCCCAAACAGCCGTCAAACCAAGCAGTAATACGCCGGTTACCATGATTTTTTCTCGTCTAGCCAGGGCTTCGAATTTTTCTTGAAGATTATTGAACATGGTCTTCTTTATTCGGAATGTCCTGAATGGTACTGAGTTTAAAATCCATTTGCTTGGGGACTTTTTCAGATTGTTGCATCGTCAGTTTGGCGAAGGAGTAGCCATTAAAAATAGATTCTTTTTGCAATTGCTGTAAAAAATAAGGAATTTTTTCCGGGTTGAAGGTACTGCCGTTAATTCTGATAACTTTTTGCCGTTCATTAAAATATAGTGCGCTTAGCCAAACATCAGGAGTTGACCGGTTTGATAATGCCAGGAAATAATTTGAAAAGCCCGGTGACAGGGCGTTGCTATTACCTGATAGTAATTGCAACGTTTGTGTTAATTCATCTACCCGGTTTTGCCACTGCATGACTTCAGCGGCAAGTTGAGTATTGGAGCTTTGTTGGAGGCTTTTTGTCGATATGAGATTCACCCTTGTTCGTTCATTCTCCAGATTTCGACGGAATTGTTGAACAGCAGCCTCTGTGCTTTTTAAATGCCATGTTAAATAGACAGTGAAGCCGGCAAACAGCAGAACTATAACCACCGGCAGGGCAATCCAGTAGAGGCTAATGATTGGCTTAGTCCGTTCTTGACTAAGAATATCCCGATATAAATTGACTTGCTGTATCACGCGGCTTCCGTTAAATAACGTAACGTTGCCCCAATGGCCGGAGCGCAAAGCGACTGAGTATGGGCATCTACTACGATATTGCTATCGATAATAGCCGACAGATCCATCATATTAGCGGCTATGCCAAGATTGCGGTTTAGGTTGTCAAGCAGGTTATCGGTATTTTTTGCCAAGGGAATGACGGCTAAAGCCGGAATAGGAGGGATTCCATAATAACTTTCTACGTAGTCCAGTGAGTGTTGTATTTCCAGTGCCAAGTTGTTATGTGCATTTGTAGCCCGGTTGTCACTGGGAAATTGTTCGTTTGAGTCCAGTTTTTTATAACCGATTTCAAATTTACGGGATACGTATATAGTCGCTTGTTTTTGTATCAGTAGAGTGCCGGAGAATTCCAGCAGATATAAAAGGGCAATGCCGTGTTCGCTTTCCGGCAATTGCGCTGCCAGATTGCGTAGCGTTGTTTCTTGAATATCGATTACTTTGAGCTTTAGTCCCGCTTTTGCGCATTTATCGATATGTTCGGCAACGGTGTTGATAGGGCTGGCGATGACTTCCAGCATTTTACTGCTGTTAGCCCGGACGAGCATCGGCGTCGGGTAATAATCGATAACGGCCTTATCAACGGGAAAATCGACAAGATCGCTAATCTTCCAACGGATAGCATCAATGATTTCATTTTCGGCGACTGCCGGAGACTCAACATTGAGGAGGCGGTAGTTGTCGCTGGTTAGTACCAGATGGCAGTCATAGTCGGCAAGATTATGTTGAATAGCCAGTTTAGTAAGGGCGTCTTGTTGATAAGCAGGATTGTTCACGCTGACGAATTCACAGTGCATGAGCGTTAATTTGTTAACTCCTGTGAATTCCGATATGGCAACAGCAATACCGTTTTGTAAAAAACTAATGCCGACAATACCTTTGCAAACGTTTTTTTTTCGAAAGAACTTTGTTAACAGTTGCACGATAGGTAATCCGGATTAATTCTTGTAAGCAAAATGCTACAAACCTCACAGTTTACATAAAATTAGCCGATATTTCTTATTTTATTTTTAAGTTTTCAGGCGTTTTTTGATCGCCATTAAAAAAGTGAAATTTACATATTTTCGCTTAAAGATAGGGTCATTTCTTGGGCTGATTTATTTTCTATTCTAAAACCGCGCATCTCTAAAATGCCTTTGGTATTCAGTGAAATGATCAGGTACAGGGCGTCAGGATAGCTTGCCAATTCTAAATCGGTAGTTGACGGTGTAGCCGGGGCGGCCGGGTGAGAATGATAGATGGCAAACAGTTCCTCCCCGCAATTGCGCATTTTCTTCATTGCTGCAATTTGTTGGCTTGTATCAAGCTGGAAGCGTCGATGAGGTTGTTCGGCCGTATTTTTAATAGGAAAGCAGCGGGTTGGGAGGCCGTTTTTGCTGCCGATAAGTCCGCATATTTCCAAGTCCGGTGAGATTTGAGCAAGATGCAGCAGCTGATTGGTTATTTTGCGAGGAATCCGGATGTGCGTTTGAGTCATAATGTTAGGTCTCAGGTTGGCGACTATGCCCGCAATAAACCTACATTAATTCGAAGGGCGTCAGTCAGAATCATTTGGCGTGAATTGTCCGTAAGTGACCCGGGGCTGCCCGGATAAGTCCGTGTAGGTTTGCACTTTATCATAATGCAAATTTTTAAATAGGGTTTGAACTTGTTGTAACTGGTTGTAGCCATGCTCAATCAATAAATGGCCGTAAGGTTCCAGATGGTTGCGGGCGGCGTTGGCAATGATTTTAATGTCGCCAAGCCCTTGTTCTTTAGCAGACAAGGCTGTTCGAGGTTCAAATCGGACATCGCCTTGCTGTAGGTGTTCGTCATCTTCGGCAATATAAGGCGGATTGCTGATAATCAGGTTGAATTTTGTACTGGGAATATCTGCAAACCAGTCGCTAAGATAAAATTTAATATTGTCGATATGGTGTTTTTCAGCGTTGAGTTGAGCAATGCGTAACGCGGCCGGGCTAAAATCCGTGGCGCTGAGCTGGGCGAGGGGACGTTCGGCAGCCAGCGTGATGGAGATGATGCCGGAACCTGTGCCCAGATCGATGATCTTGAACGGTTTGTCTGTCGGTATCAATTTTAAACTGAGCTCAATAAGCAGCTCAGTATCGGGTCTAGGGATTAATACGTCGGGCGTAACCAGGAAATCTCTCGACCAGAATTCTCGGTTACCGGTGATATAAGCGATCGGTACGCCGTTTTTGCGTTGTTCAAGCAGCGCCTTAAAAGCGTTTAAGTGCTCAGGTTGCAGTGGTTTATCCGGCCAGGCGCGAAGATGGGAGCGTGGCTTGTTAAGCGCTAGGCACAATAATATTTCCGCGTCGAGTAAGGCCGAGTCGGAGACTAGTGCCAGCGCGTCGGCAGCATCGCGCAGCACTGACTTTATACGCTGCATTTAACTTAATCTTCGCCTAGTTGTGTAAGCAGTTCGGCCTGATGTTCACTAATTAGCGGTTGCAAGACCTGCTCCAGCCCGCCTTGCATGATGTCGTCCAGTTTATACAAGGTCAGGTTGATGCGGTGATCGGTTAACCGTCCTTGCGGATAATTGTAGGTGCGGATGCGTTCCGAGCGGTCGCCGCTGCCAACTTGCAACTTACGGTTGGCGGATTGTTCGGCTTGGTGTTTTTCCTGCTCGGCGGATAACAGCCGCGAAGCTAATAGCGACATGGCGCGGGCACGGTTTTTGTGTTGCGAGCGCTCATCCTGGCATTCGACGATCACACCGGTTGGGATATGCGTAATGCGTATCGCGGATTCGGTTTTGTTAATATGCTGTCCACCGGCTCCTGAAGAACGGAAAGTGTCGACTTTAAGATCGGCAGGGTTTATATCGATAGCATCAACCTCCTCGACTTCCGGCATAATCGCAACGGTGCAGGCCGACGTATGAATGCGGCCTTGCGATTCTGTTTCAGGCACGCGTTGTACTCGATGGGCGCCGGATTCGAATTTTAACTGGGAATAAACATCCTTGCCGGTAACGCGCAGGATGACTTCTTTGTAACCGCCGTGGTCGCCGGGGCTTTCGCTGATCATTTCGGTTTGCCAGCCTTTGCGTTCGGCATAGCGCTGATACATACGGGCAAGGTCGCCGGAGAAAATCGCCGCTTCATCGCCGCCTGTGCCGGCGCGTATTTCTATGAAAATGTTGCGGTTGTCGTTGGGATCTTTAGGTAGTAACAATATTTGCAATTCATGCTCGATTGCTTCCAGCTGGCTTTCTGCGTCATTGACTTCTTCTTTTGCCATTTCCCTTAATTCAGGATCGCTGTCATTGGCCATTTCTTTGGCTGAAACGAGTGTTTCCACGGTTTGTTGGTAGCGTTTATAGCACTCAACCAGTGGGTTGATTTGAGCGTATTCCTGGCTCAGTGAGCGAAATTTGTTTTGATTGCCTTGCACTTCGGGTTCCGAAAGTAATGCGGCGATTTCATCGTAACGTTCGCACAGGTTTTCGAGTTTATGTTGTATGGATTGTTTCATTGAGAATTGGTTAATTTGAAAATTTCGCGGGCGGCAGCGATCAAATCGTGGCGTTCATTTTCGGCGGCGGCTCTGATTTGGGTGCTGGGCGTATGGATAAGTTTGTTGGTCAGGCTGTGAGCTAGCCGATTAAGGACAAGTTCTGCGGGAGTTCCGCTTTTTAATAAAGCCAGTGCTTTTTGCAAGGCTTCGTCACGGGATTGTTCGGCTTGATGACGATAATCCTGAATGGTTGATTGCGCGCCTTGGGCGCGTAGCCAAGTTAAAAAATGGCCAACTTGGGTGTCGATTATTTCTTCTGCTTGTTCCGCTGCCAAGCGACGGGAGTTCATATTCTGATCAATGATGTTTTGTAGGTCGTCGATGGTGTAAAGATAGACATCCCGAAGTTGTTCAACTTCCGCTTCGATATCACGGGGTACGGCAAGGTCAACCATGAACATCGGTTTGTGTTTGCGTTTTTTGAGGGCGCTTTCAACACTGCCCTTGCCGAGTATCGGCAGTTGGCTGGCGGTCGATGAGATAACGATGTCGGCTTCGGCCAAATGGACCGGCAGTTCGGATAAGGCAATCGCATAACCGTTAAACTGCACGGCCAGCGCGTGGGCTTTATCATAAGTGCGGTTGGCGATAATGATACGGCCGACACCTTGTTGGGATAAATGCCGGGCGGTTAGCTCGATGGTCTCACCTGCGCCTATCAGCAGGGCAGTCTGTTCGCTGAGCTTATCGAAGATTTGCTGGGCCAACTGAACGGCGGCAAAAGCTACCGATACGGGACTGGAGCCAATGGCAGTGTCGGTGCGCACTTTTTTGGCGGCGGTAAATGTATATTGGAAAAGTTTGCCAAGACGTTTACCCAGGGTGCCTGCTTCATACGCGGCCTGATAGGCCGTTTTCATTTGACCTAGAATTTGCGGTTCACCCAAAATCATTGAATCCAGGCCGCAAGCCACTCTAAACATATGGCGAATCAGCTCGCTATCGGTGTGACAATAGAGATAAGGCGTAAAGTCGGCGGCATTGATTTGTTTGCTTTCAGCAACCCAGTCAATCAGTATCTGTTTATTCGCCGTCGTTGATGTGCAATAAAACTCGGTGCGGTTACAGGTTGATAGTATGGCTGCTTCATTGATCCCTTTGATACGCCACAGCTCCTGCAACGATGATTTCAGTATCTCGGCAGGGAATGACAGGCGCTCGCGGACCGAGACCGGCGCGGTGTTGTAATTAATCCCAACTGCAAGAAGTGTCATGTGATTCAGGTTCAAGATAAAAATTTTAAGGATCAACACGGCAGGTTTTAAATTGCTAACCTTTTACCTTGAGCCTTAAGGTCTGTATTATGTTAAGCGTATTCTAAGAAATATAATGACTTTATCCAAATGGAATAAATCGGCTGACCGATTCAGCTGGTTTTTCTGATAACCTAACTATATGTATACAGGAATAAATAGGACGATTGTGTGTTAATGATTAGATTGCTTTCAGTGATAATCCTTGTTTTTCTTAATGGTTGCGCTAATTCTCCTGAAAAGCCGAGCGAGCAGGAAGAAGTGGTTGAGCCTGTCAAAATAGTCGAGCCCAAAGAAAAAACGCAACAAAACGACGTAAAAACAGCGATAGACCCAGATGTCATGTATATGCTGATGGCGGCAGAGCTTGCAGGACAAAGAGGGCAATATGCCGTTGCGTTGGAAGGTTATATGGAAGCTGCCAAGCGGGTTAAGGATCCACGGTTTGCAGAAAGGGCGGCAAAAATTGCTATGTACATGAAAGATAGCAATAAAACGGATGAGGCTGTTTCTTTATGGTTGAAACAAGATCCCAAAGATCCAGCGGCAAGAAAAATTGCTGCGCTATCGGCATTAAGAGCCGGCAATAAGCAAGGGGCAGTTGATCACTTAACTGCGCTGCTGAAGGTTGATCCTGCCGGGTTTGAAAAGACAGCTTTTGAGTTGGCGAGTGTTTTGCAAAGAGAAGGCAAGTCTGATTTTTTTTATGAGGCTCTTGATAATTTAGGGCAGAAGAATCCTAACCAGGCCGTAATTTTTTATGTGCAGTCATTATTGGCTATGGAAATGAAAAATAATCTCCTAGCTGAAAAGAAAGTACAGCAGGCTTTGAATGTGCAGCCTGATTGGGATAAGGCTTTAGTGCTTCAAGCTCAGATTGCGGTATTTTCCGGGGATTTGAATAAAGCAAAAACTTTGCTAAGAAATGCATCCCTTAAATATCCTGAGAATGATAAATTTAAAAAACTACTGGCTCAGGTATTAATAAAAGCTTCGGAATATGAGGCGGCGAGTGAGGTTTATCAGAGTATTGTTTTGGCTAATCCCAAAGATGCTGAGAGTCAGATTGCCCTGGCGTTAGTGTACTTGCAATTGAATAATGACGGTAAAGCTGAAGATATTTTTAAGCAACTGCTCGATCAGCCGGAATGGCAAAATCAAGCCAGTTTCTATTTGGGGAAAATAGAAGAAAAACGAGGCCACACTCAAAAAGCATTAGCATGGTTTGATAAGGTAAATGAAGAATCGCTAGTTTTCGAATCGGGAATTTCCGCTGTCTCATTGTTAGTAAAAGACAAAAAAATTGATGAGGCTAATGCGCGGTTAGGTGTGTTATCTGCTCAATTTCCAAAACAAAAGCTAAGAATTATTTTGATGCAGGCAGGGCTATATGGCCAGCAAGAGCAATATGGAAAGGCTTTCAATTTGCTGACCGATGCGTTGGCCGCTCAACCTGATCAGAGAGATTTGCTTTACACGCGTGCGTTAATGGCGGAACGGATTAAGAAGTTTGATGTATTGGAATCTGATTTGAAAAAAATACTAGCAAAATATCCGGAAGATGCTGAAGCGCTGAATGCCCTGGGATATAGTTTGTTGAGTAGGCCTGATCGATATGCCGAAGCGGAAAAATATTTGCAGCAAGCGCTCAAATTACAGCCTAATGAAGCAGTGATACTGGATAGTTTTGGATGGCTGCAGTTCAAGTTGGGGAAGATTAATCTAGCCTTGGATTATCTTGAACGGGCTTATGCAAAGCAGCAGGAAGGAGAGATAGCGGCTCATCTTGCTGAGGTACTGTGGACTTTGGGTAAAAAAGACGAAGCAAGAAAAGTATTTGGCAAGGCCATTAAAAAGACGCCTGATGATGAATATTTATTGGATTTTCAAAGAAGATTGTTGGGCGGTGAAGAATAAATGCGGCGTTCTAAAATGGGTTTGCTGATTGGGATGTGTTTGATCCTGTTGTTACCTGCTTGCTCGGTTACTCCGGTGGAGTCAAATGGCCGTTATTCAAAGACAGCGATGGAGCATCTATATGATTTGGAGAGCTGGTCGTTTGAAGGGCGGTTGGCTTTGACGGGGCAAAGTGATTCTTGGTCGGCTAATATAGCTTGGGAGCATAGTCCTGAATCGGAAAAAATAAAATTATCTGGTCCTTTAGGGCAAGGGGCTACTGTTATTTTATTGAAAGGAAATGTTGTCACGATAGACAGAGGTGGGAATGATGTGCAGACATCAACTCGTCCGGAAGAGTTTATTAACCAGCAATTAGGTATGTTTGTTCCTGTGCGATCATTGCGGTACTGGGTAGTGGGGTTACCCGAGCCATCTCTATCGTATAAAAATACTGATAGTGGATTTAGTCAGGAAGGGTGGTTGAGTGAATATAAGCAAATGCAACCTGTTAACGATGGCGTTTTGCCCCTCAAAATGATGGTTATGAATAAGCAGGTCAAATTAAAATTAATTATTGATCATTGGATTTTAAATGGCGCAAAATCAAACTAATCGGTCTATGTGGGCCGAAGAATGGCCGGCACCGGCGAAACTAAATTTAATGTTAAGGATAACGGGTCAAAGAAGCGATGGATATCATCTGTTGCAAACGGTTTTTCAATTCATAGATATGTGTGACTGGATAATATTTCATCCGGTTAGTGATGGGCAAATTAGTTTGCAAAAGCCAATTCCAGGAGTTCTTGAGGCAGATGATTTGACAATTAGAGCTGCAAAGTTATTGAAATCAGAAACCGGCTGTGAGCAAGGTGTGTGCATTGAAGTTAAGAAGAATCTTCCTATGGGCGGAGGGCTTGGCGGCGGTAGTTCTGATGCGGCAACGACTCTGGTTGTGCTGAATGCTTTATGGGGATTGCAATTATCAACGGAAAGATTGATGGAATTAGGGTTAACTTTGGGTGCGGACGTGCCTGTATTTGTGTACGGCTATTCAGCATGGGCAGAAGGTGTCGGTGAAAAGCTCAAGAGAATAGACATCCCCGAGCAATGGTTTGTGGTGATAAAGCCGGATTGTCATGTGAATACCAAAGAAATATTTTTATCAAAAGATTTGACAAGGGATAGTAAATCAATCACAATAGACGACTTTATAGCGGGCCAAAATCAAAATGATTGTGTTGATGTGGTTCGTGAGAGCTATCAGTCTGTTAAGGAAGCTTTGATTGACTTGTCTGAATTTTCTGAGGCAAGGTTGACTGGGACAGGGGCATGCGTTTTTGCGCAGTTTGATTCAGAAGTGGTAGCGGCCAATGCGTATCGGTCACTTCGGAGGAAGTGGCAGGTGTATCTAGCGAAGGGTGTGAATGAGTCGCCGTTGTTTTTAAAGCTTAAAAGTGGTAGTTTTATATCTTGATTATTGGGTCGTCGCCAAGCGGTAAGGCACGGGGTTTTGATCTCCGCATACCAAGGTTCGAATCCTTGCGACCCAGCCATTTACCTCCGCTAAGTTAAATTCAATTTGGGAGTTCTTGATGAGTGACACCTCTATGATGGTGTTTTCTGGAAATGCTAACTTGGCTTTGTCAGAGGGTATAGTAAAAAAACTCAATATGCGCCTGGGAATGGCGACTGTAGGCAGATTTAGCGATGGGGAGATTGCTGTAGAAATTGAAGAAAATGTTCGCGGTAAGGATGTTTTCGTTATTCAGCCGACTTGTTCTCCAACAAATGAGAATTTAATGGAGCTATTGGTGATGATGGATGCTCTTCATAGAGCTTCGGCGTCACGAATAACTGCGGTGATGCCATATTATGGATATGCTCGGCAGGATCGGCGGTCTCGGTCAGCGCGTGTGCCGATTAGTGCGAAGCTGGTTGCAAAAATGATTGAGCAAGCAGGTGCCGACCGGGTTTTGACTGTTGATTTGCATGCGGATCAGATTCAAGGTTTTTTTGATATTCCTGTTGATAATGTTTACTCGTCCCCGCTCCTTCTTGGGGATGTGTGGAGACAAAAATATAAAGACCTGATTGTTGTTTCGCCGGATGTTGGCGGGGTTGTCAGGGCAAGAGCGCTTGCAAAGCGCTTGGATGATGCTGATCTTGCAATAATAGATAAGCGCAGGCCGAAGGCCAATGTTGCAGAGATTATGCACATAATTGGCGATGTTGAAGGTCGTAGTTGTGTGTTGATTGATGACTTGGTTGATACTGCGGGGACGCTGTGTCATGCTGCTGGGGCGTTGAAAAAGCATGGTGCTGTCAGGGTGGTTGCTTATTGTACTCATGCGGTATTATCGGGTTCTGCTTTAAAAAATATAAGTAAGTCGGAGCTTGATGAATTAGTTGTTACCGATACTATTCCGTTGAGTTATGAGGCTGCTGAGTTGGGTAGGATAAGGCAGCTAAGTGTCGCAGAAATGTTAGCTGAAACCATAAGGCGTATAGCGGCTGGTGAGTCAGTAAGTTCGCTATATGTAGATTGATGGTTATAAATTGTAAAATTTAATTTGTTGT
The DNA here is from genome assembly GCF_003994235.2 of Candidatus Methylobacter oryzae. Classification (GTDB taxonomy): domain Bacteria; phylum Pseudomonadota; class Gammaproteobacteria; order Methylococcales; family Methylomonadaceae; genus Methylobacter_A; species Methylobacter_A oryzae. Next base: position 1,887 of record NZ_RYFG02000012.1, on the reverse strand, counting down.
GCTTGATGGCACGGGGTTGAGAGGAAAATGTCTAACGTATTTGAGTTTGTTGCCGAAGGTCGTGGGCAATCAGGTAAAAACGCAGCTAGAAGAGCGCGTCGCGTAGGTAGTGTGCCTGCGATAATATACGGCGGGCATGCTGAGCCTCAAATGCTTCTGTTGAATCATAATGAAGTGATTAAGCATCTTGCGCATGAAGCGGTTTATTCGCATATTTTGGATATTACTGTTGATGGAAAAACCGAAAAAGCTGTTCTGAAAGGAGTTCAGCGGCATCCGGCTAAATTTCAGGTTTTGCATATGGATTTTCTTCGGGTGACAATGTCCGAGGCTTTAAAAGTGCATGTCCCATTGCATTTTATGAATGAGCAGACTTCTGTTGGTGCAAAGAAAGGGGGTATTGTTGCTCATGCTATGATTGATGTTGAGGTTTCTTGTTTGCCAGTAGCATTGCCTGATTACATTGAAGTGGATTTGAGTAGTTTGGATGTGGGGGAGTCAATCCATCTTTCGGATATTGTAATGCCGACAGGTGTTGAAATCGTAGCCTTGGCTCAGGGTCCTGAGCATGATCATCCTGTTGCATCAATGATGGCATCAAAGGGAAGTAAAGATGATGCTAGTTGATTGCTTGAAAAGTAATCTATGATTAAATTAGTGGTTGGCTTGGGGAATCCGGGTCGCCAGTACGAAAAAACCCGGCATAATGTCGGGTTTTTGTTTTTAGATAGATTGGTGTTGGATTCGAGTTGTGCCTGGGTCAAAAAGTCCGGATTTGATGGGCTGTTGGCGGAGGTTGATGTTGCGGGCAGTAAAATTTTGTTGTTGAAGCCTGATACATTTATGAATCGAAGTGGCCAGGCTGTGGGTAAGGTGGCTCGATATTATAAGTTGATGCCAGATGAGATTCTTGTTGTTCATGATGAGCTGGATTTCGATGTTGGTGTCGTAAGGCTTAAGAAAGATGGCGGTCACGCGGGTCATAATGGATTGCGGGATATTATTGCTCATCTAGGGGGGCGGGATTTTTACCGGTTAAGGATAGGAATTGGACGACCTTCAGTTGGCAAGGCTGTTGCTGATTTTGTGTTGTCGAGTCCATCTGGAAGTGAATGGGCTTTGATAACGACGGCTTTTGATGTTGTAACTGGTTATCTTGATCAGATAATTACAGGTGATATGTCGATAGTGATGAATAAATTAAATTTGAAGTAAGTGGGTGTTGACATCAAGGATTTGATGATAGATAATAGCCGGGTTTTCCGATAACGGAGGGGTTCCCGAGCGGCCAAAGGGATCAGACTGTAAATCTGCCGGCTCTGCCTTCGGAGGTTCGAATCCTCCCCCCTCCACCATCTAATTAAAATATCCGCGGGTGTAGTTCAATGGTAGAACTCCAGCCTTCCAAGCTGATCACGTGGGTTCGATTCCCATCACCCGCTCCATATTCGAGAAATTAAGCTCATATAGCTCAGTAGGTAGAGCACTTCCTTGGTAAGGAAGAGGTCACCGGTTCAAATCCGGTTATGAGCTCCATGTGTTGTGTTGATTATTAGAGGTGTATCTTAATGGCCAAAGAAAAATTTTCACGTAGCAAGCCCCACGTAAACGTCGGCACAATTNCGGAAGAGCGTGCGCGCGGTATCACTATTTCAACCTCACATGTCGAATATGAATCAGCGACGCGTCACTATGCGCATGTTGACTGCCCGGGCCATGCTGACTATGTAAAAAACATGATTACCGGTGCAGCGCAAATGGATGGCGCGATTTTAGTCTGTTCGGCGGCTGATGGTCCAATGCCGCAAACTCGCGAGCATATCCTGCTGTCAAGACAGGTTGGCGTGCCTTACATTGTCGTGTTCCTGAATAAAGCGGACATGGTTG
>NZ_RYFG02000011.1 GCF_003994235.2 Candidatus Methylobacter oryzae | reverse complement strand
ACTGATTTCATCGATCGCGATGGAAGAGGGTTTGCGCTTTGCAATCCGTGAAGGTGGCCGTACAGTCGGTGCGGGCGTTGTTGCATCAATACTTGAATAATAATATTATTTAGTGTATCATTAAAGTTTATCTGAATAGGTCAGTAGTTCAATTGGTAGAATAGCGGTCTCCAAAACCGCGGGTTGGGGGTTCGAGACCCTCCTGGCCTGCCATTCAGATTAGAGCATGTCAAATCTATTTTCATAGTAAATAACATATGAATACTCAGGTAGAAACATCAGCATCGGTTTTTGATGTTGTTAAGCAGGTTTTTTCCGTTGTCTTTGTGGTTGCTGGTGTGGCTGCGTTCTATTATTTCTCTGAAGTTTCGCTTTTGTATCGGGTTCTCGGTTTAGTTGTGATTATGCTGGCTTCGGTAGGAATGATGCTCACTACAGGAATAGGTCATAATGTTTGGGTGTTTGTGACGGAGTCTAAGCAAGAGGTCAGGAAGGTTGTTTGGCCTACTCGAGAAGAAACATTTCGTACTACATTGCTTGTGTTTGGAATGGTTTTTGTTGTTGGGTTGATACTCTGGTTGCTTGATATGTTTCTGTTTTGGGGAGTACGCCTTTTAACTGGTCAAGGAGGGTAAAGGAATGGCGCTACGCTGGTATGTTGTTCACGCCTATTCAAATTTTGAGAACAAAGTTAAGCAAGCCCTTGAGGAAAGAATAAAGAGAGAGGGATTGGAGCAGTATTTTGGAAAAATTTTAGTCCCGACCGAAGAGGTTGTGGAGATGCGCATGGGGCAACAGAGAAAAAGCGAAAGAAAGTTTTTTCCTGGATATGTGCTGGTACAGATGGACTTAACAGATGAGACTTGGCATTTGGTAAAAGATGTGCCGAGAGTATTAGGGTTTATAGGTGGGACTTCTGATCGTCCGGCACCAATATCTGAAAAAGAAGCCATGGCTATTCTGAATAGGGTAGAGGATGGCGTAAATAAGCCGCGGCCTAAGACAATGTTCGAGGTTGGTGAGGTAATTAGAGTAATTGATGGGCCATTTAAAGATTTTAATGGTGTTGTTGAAGAAGTTAACTATGAAAAAAGTAAAATAAAAATATCAGTGCTTATTTTTGGCAGATCTACCTCTGTTGAGCTCGGTTTTGGTCAAGTAGAGAAAAGTTAGTAAATTTAGATTTGGATGTTTTCAAAGTCACCGTCTGAATAAGATGGTGATTTTTTTGTGTTTAGGGGAGCCGAGAGGCGATTGGACCCATACTTTGGAGTAAATAATGGCTAAAAAAATAACTGCGTATATTAAGTTGCAGGTTAAAGCAGGTGAAGCGAATCCTAGTCCACCTGTTGGTCCAGCATTGGGTCAACGCGGTGTAAATATTATGGAGTTTTGTAAAGCATTTAATGCGAAAACACAAGATACAGAAAAAGGTTTGCCTTTACCTGTTGTTATTACTGTCTATAGCGACCGTAGTTTTACTTTTATTACAAAAACTCCACCAGCTTCAATTCTTTTGAAAAAAGCAACAGGGATTAAAAGCGGTAGTAGTAACCCTAATACGAAAAAAGTTGGTACGGTAACTCGTGCGCAACTGGAAGAAATTGCTAAAACAAAAATGGAAGATTTGAACGCAGCAAATCTTGAAGCAGCAGTAAAAACGATTGCCGGCAGTGCGTACAGCATGGGCTTGAATGTGGAGGGATTGTAATGGCTAAGCTATCGAAAAAAGCAAAAATTATCAAAGGGAAAGTTGATAAAACTAAGCAATATACAATTAATGAAGCAGTTCAGCTATTAAAAGAATTAGGAACTGCAAAGTTTAATGAAGCTATTGATGTCAGTGTTAATTTAGGTGTTGATCCTCGTAAGTCTGATCAAAACGTTCGTGGCGCAACAGTATTGCCAAATGGTACGGGTAAAACAGTTAGAGTTGCGGTTTTTACACAAGGCCCTAATGCAGATGCAGCACGGGAAGCTGGTGCTGATATAGTAGGTATGGACGACTTAGGCGAGCTAGTAAAGAAAGGTGAAATGGATTTCGATGTGGTCATCGCTTCTCCTGACGCAATGAGAGTAGTTGGTCAATTGGGTCAAATTTTAGGGCCTCGAGGTTTAATGCCTAATCCTAAAGTAGGAACTGTAACTGCAGATGTTGCTACTGCAGTAAAAAATGCAAAATCTGGGCAAGTACGCTACAGAACTGATAAGTCAGGAATTATCCATTGTACGCTTGGCAAAGTTACGTTTGATGCGGCTGCTATTCAAGGTAATTTGGAAGCATTGCTTGCTGATTTAAGAAAATTGAAGCCGACTGCCGCCAAAGGTATATATATTAAGAAGATAACCTTGTCATCTACTATGGGGCCTGGGTTGTGGTTAGATCAGAGTAGCATCGCTGTCTAACTCAATAGAAGACTTTGGGTTGCCGACCCGTTCGGTAACCGTCAAAGACCGCAGGTGTTGTAAAACTTAATATTTCCTGCGTAGACGGAAGCTGGAGCCTAAAAACTGGTGAAAGGGACCGTAAGGGGTATTTATTAATGAATACTTTTTATTAATTCTGGGGGAAAACCGGAGGTTATCTGTGGCACTAAATTTAGATGGCAAAAAAGCTGTCGTTGAAGAGGTCGCTGTATACGCCGCTAAAGCTCATTCTGCAATCGCAGCAGAGTATCGTGGATTGACAGTTACGGAATTGACTGAGCTGCGCAAAACTGCAAGAGAGACGGGCGTTTATTTGCGTGTGATCAAAAATACGTTGGCAAAACGGGCTGTTGCTGGTACTGAATTTGAATGTATGCAAAGCGGATTGGTAGGGCCGTTATTAATAGCGTTCTCTATGGAGGATCCAGGTTCTGCGGCGCGCTTGATAAGTGACTTTGCTAAGACTCATGACAAGCTGATTACCAAGATAGTTGCTATTGGCGGACAGGCTTATGGTGCTTCTGAGTTGGCTCGACTGGCTAGTTTGCCGACTCGCGATCAAGGTATTGCTATGCTTATGTCGGTAATGAAAGCGCCGACAGCAAAATTGGTTCGTACTTTGGCTGCGCTCAAGGAACAAAAAGAAGCAGCATAGTCAGTGCGGACGTTTCAAAGCAATATTTTCTAAATCACAACCAGTTTAAAACATATTATTTTAGAGGAATACACAATGGCAATTTCGCAAGAAGATATCTTGGAAGCGGTTTCAAATATGACTGTAATGGAAATCGTTGACTTGATTTCGGCGATGGAAGAAAAATTTGGCGTATCTGCAGCGGTAGCTGTTGCAGCTGCACCAGTAGCTGCAGCTGCGTCTGCGGCTGAAGAGCAAACTGAATTTGATGTTGTTCTGACAGGCTTCGGTGATAACAAAGTCGCGGTTATTAAAGCAGTACGTGGCATCACTGGCTTGGGCTTGAAAGAAGCTAAAGATGCAGTTGAGGGCGTTCCAACAACATTGAAAGAAGGTGTTTCTAAAGCGGAAGCGGAAGACGCGCAAAAGCAGCTTGTTGAAGCAGGCGCTACAGTCGAAATCAAATAAGTTTCGACTTAATTGCAAAGATGCTGAATCAAGCGTCTTTGCCAAGTACGGCTGGTGGCAATCTTGTCGCCGGCCTTTTACTGTTTGCACGATTTGCACAGTAGAAAATTATCTATGACGAAAAGGTTCGGAAGCGATATGTCCTACTCTTTTACAGAAAAAAAGCGTATTCGAAATAACTTTGGGAAAGGTACTGAGGTACTTGATGTTCCCTATCTTCTGGCAACGCAAATTAACTCATATGCGGGCTTTTTGCAATCGGGAGTTGCGGCTGAAAAGCGTGAAGATACTGGATTGCACGCAGCATTTTCCAGTGTTTTTCCCATTGAAAGCCACTCAGGATATGCGGTGCTGGAGTATGTGAAATATAGATTGGGAGAGCCTGTTTTTGATGTAAGAGAGTGCCAGCAAAGAGGCGCGACCTATGCGGCACCCTTAAGAGTGTTAGTTCGTCTGGTTATCTATGATAAAGAAGCATCTGTCAATGCAAAAGTAGTCAAGGACATCCGTGAGCAGGAAGTATACATGGGGGAGCTGCCATTGATGACGGACAATGGAACATTTGTTATTAACGGAACGGAGCGGGTAATAGTTTCTCAACTGCATCGTTCCCCAGGTGTATTCTTCGATCATGATAAAGGAAAGACGCATTCATCAGGAAAGCTTTTATTTAATGCAAGGGTTATTCCTTACCGTGGTTCTTGGCTAGATTTTGAATTTGATCATAAGGACTGTGTTTTTGTTCGAATTGATCGGCGCAGAAAGATACCTGCAACTATTCTGCTTAGAGGATTAGGATACGATAACGAAGAAATGATTAATATTTTCTTCGAGATGAATAAATTTACTATTGATGCTCAAAAATGCATTTTTCATATCGTTCCCGAACGTATGCGGGGCGAAATTACAGCTTTTGATATTAAAAGCAAAAATGGGCAGATATTGGTTGAAGAAGGGCGCCGGATTACAGCTAAGCATATCCGTGAGATGATTAAGTCCGGCTTAACTGAAGTTGAAGTGCCAAAAGAATACTTGGTCGGAAAGATATTAGGTCATAACTTGATTGACCAATCTACAGGTGAGTTAGTTGCTAATGTAAATGACGAGCTTACAGTTGGAATAATAGATAGATGTATCGAAAACGGCATTACAGAGCTGAATACCTTGTTTGTCAATGACTTGGATAAAGGTCCTTACATATCTAATGCTATGAGGCTGGACACAACTATCAATAGTCTTGAGGCATTGGTTGAAATATACCGGATGATGCGTCCGGGTGAGCCTCCAACTAAGGAATCAGCAGAAAATCTGTTTCAAAACCTCTTTTTTACTGATGAGAGATATGACTTATCTACCGTAGGGCGGATGAAGTTTAATCGGCGATTGGGACGTCAAGAAACAACCGGCCCTGGTACATTAACTAAAGAGGACATCATTGATGTACTTAAAGAGTTAATAGATATTCGTAATGGCAACGGCAATGTTGATGATATTGATCATTTAGGTAACAGACGGGTTCGTTCAGTAGGTGAAATGATCGAGAACCAATTCCGTGTTGGCTTGGTGCGCGTTGAAAGAGCAGTTAAAGAGCGCTTAACATTAGCAGATTCTGAAGGCTTAATGCCACAGGAAATAATCAATGCAAAGCCGGTTTCAGCGGCAGTAAAAGAGTTTTTTGGTTCCAGTCAATTGTCGCAGTTTATGGATCAAAACAACCCATTATCCCAGGTGACGCATAAGCGCCGTGTATCGGCTTTGGGGCCAGGTGGTTTGGCAAGAGAGCGTGCAGGATTTGAAGTACGTGACGTACATGCAACGCATTACGGTCGTGTATGTCCTATTGAGACTCCTGAAGGGCCAAACATTGGTTTGATCAATTCATTATCAGTTTATGCGCGTACTAATAATTATGGTTTCCTGGAAACGCCTTATAGAAAAGTAGTTGACGGCAAAGTAACCGATCATGTCGATTATTTGTCAGCAATTGAAGAGGGCGAGTTTGTTATTGCTCAGGCCAGTGTGGCAGTGGACGCAAACGGGAAATTGGTTGAAGGATTGGTGTCTTGCCGCCATAAGGATGAGTTTACGTTGGCAATGTCTGATACCGTGCAGTATATGGACGTGTCTTCTAAGCAGATTGTATCTGTAGCGGCCTCAATTATTCCTTTCCTGGAACATGATGACGCTAACCGTGCATTAATGGGATCTAACATGCAGCGTCAGGCTGTTCCTACGCTAAGGGCAGAAAAGCCATTAGTGGGAACGGGCATGGAAAGAACAGTTGCAAAAGACTCGGGGGTAACCGTGGTTGCTGCTCGTGGTGGTAAGATTGAAGCTGTTGATGCCGCTAGAATCGTAGTACGTGTAAACGACACGGAAACAGAAACAGGCACTCCAGGTGTCGATATCTACAATTTGATTAAATATACGCGTTCGAATCAGAACACGTGCATTAATCAAAAGCCATTAGTAAAACCGGGCGATATTGTTCAGGCTGGCGATATTATGGCAGATGGCCCTTCTACGGATATGGGCGAATTGGCTTTAGGGCAAAACATGTTGGTTGCGTTTATGCCATGGAATGGTTACAACTTCGAAGATTCGATTTTAGTTTCAGAGCGTGTTGTTAAAGAAGATCGCTTTACTACGATTCATATTGAAGAAAAAACTTGCGTAGCTCGTGATACAAAGCATAGCCCAGAAGAAATTACAGCAGATATTCCAAATGTTAGCGAAGAAGCATTGTCCAAACTTGACGAATCGGGAATTGTCTATGTCGGGGCTGAAGTAAAAGGCGGCGATATTCTGGTTGGCAAGGTAACTCCAAAAGGTGAGACCCAATTAACGCCTGAAGAAAAATTACTGCGAGCGATCTTCGGAGAAAAGGCAGCAGATGTCAAGGACACATCGTTACGTGTTCCTGGAAGCATTGAAGGTACAGTTATTGATGTTCAAGTCTTCACTCGTGATGGAGTAAAGAAGGATAAGCGTGCTCTTGATATTGAGCAGGAAGAAATTAAACGCTATAGAAAGGATCTTGATGATCAGTTGAAAATTCTTGAAGAGGACATCTTCTCACGGGTTGCTAAACTTTTGATTGGAAAAGTTGCTCAATCTGGACCTGGTCAATTAAAAGCGGGAACCGAAATAACCCAGGCTTATCTTAACGGGCTGAAGCATTCAGAGTGGTTGAAGATTCGCATGAAGGATGAGGAAATCAATCTTCAGCTAGAAACCGTTCTTGCTCAGGTAGAGCAACAAAGAAAAGACTTTGATGAAAAGTTTGAAGTCAAGCGTAAAAAAATCACAATGGGTGATGATTTGGCGCCGGGTGTTCTGAAGATGGTTAAGGTTTATTTGGCGGTTAAAAGACGTATTCAGCCCGGAGATAAAATGGCTGGTCGTCATGGAAACAAAGGGGTTATTTCCATGATTAGACCGATTGAAGATATGCCGTATACGGCTGATGGCAATCCAGTTGATATTGTCTTGAATCCATTAGGCGTACCTTCGCGAATGAACGTCGGACAGGTGCTGGAGACACATTTGGGCTGGGCAGCAAAAGGCTTGGGGATCAAAATAGGTAAGATGCTCGAAGCTAAGTATGATGCAGAAAAGGCTAAAGTAGCTGCAATTAGAGAGTATCTGGATAAAATCTATAACAGTAGCGGTCGTAAAGAGGATTTAGCTTCATTTTCAGATCAAGAGATCTTGGAGATGGCTGAAAATCTAGTTAGTGGTGTACCTATGGCGACTCCTGTATTTGACGGTGCAACTGAAGAAGAAATTCGTACTATGTTAAAGTTGGCCGATCTGCCGGAGCACGGACAGGTTACGCTTTATGATGGTTTGACAGGCGAACCGTTTGAGCGAGAAGTTACAGTTGGTTATATGTATATGCTGAAGTTGAATCATTTGGTTGATGACAAGATGCATGCTCGCTCAACAGGTCCTTATAGTTTAGTTACTCAGCAGCCGTTAGGTGGTAAAGCGCAATTTGGCGGTCAGCGATTTGGAGAAATGGAAGTTTGGGCGCTTGAAGCTTATGGAGCTGCCTATACGTTGCAGGAAATGTTAACAGTCAAATCTGATGACGTGACCGGTAGAACCCGTATGTATAAAAACATTGTCGATGGTGATCATAAAATGGAAGCCGGTATGCCGGAATCATTTAACGTTTTAATTAAAGAAATCCGCTCGTTGGCTGTCAATATAGAATTGCAGCGGGATTAGGTATGTAGTTCGGTCGGGTTGCCAAGTTTGCCTACTGTTAGTAGTGCAAGGCAGCCCGATTAACAAATACGGTGCCCGTTGGGTTATGATGCAACAAGACAACCCTGGCTCAACTCACAGCCTGTTCTGGCCTCTGTCAGAAAGTATTTTTAAAGAGGATAAGCTCTTGAAAGATTTAATGAATTTCTTAAAGCGTCAAGGTCGTGCCGATGATTTTGACGGAATTAGTATTGGTTTGGCATCACCAGATATGATCCGTTCTTGGTCGTATGGCGAGGTCAAGAAACCTGAAACAATTAACTACCGTACTTTCAAGCCTGAGCGGGACGGTTTATTTTGCGCCAAAATTTTTGGGCCGGTTAGTGATTATGAATGTCTTTGTGGTAAATATAAAAGACTGAAGCATCGCGGCGTTATCTGTGAAAAATGTGGTGTTGAAGTCACTTTATCCAAAGTGCGTCGCGAAAGAATGGGGCATATTGATTTAGCTAGTCCGGTTGCTCATATTTGGTTCTTAAAATCGCTGCCTTCCAGAATTGCGTTGTTATTGGATATGACGCTACGTGAAATTGAGCGCGTGTTGTATTTTGAATCATTCGTTGTTTTAGATCCGGGCATGACTCCTTTGGATAAAGGTCAATTGCTTACCGATGACGATTATCTGGACGCCGTTGAATTGCATGGCGATGATTTTGTCGCAAAAATGGGTGCAGAAGCAATTTATGATTTGCTCAAATCAATTGATTTGAAAGAGCAAGTTGAAATTCTGCGTGAAGAGATAAATTCAACCAATTCAGAAACAAAGATCAAAAAATACTCAAAACGTCTAAAAGTTATGGATGCGTTATTGAGTTCAAAAAATCGTCCAGAATGGATGATTCTGAAAGTATTGCCGGTGTTGCCGCCTGAGTTGCGTCCGCTTGTTCCTTTAGATGGTGGTCGTTTTGCAACTTCTGATTTGAATGACCTTTATCGTCGTGTTATTAATAGAAACAACCGATTAAATCGATTGTTGGACTTGAATGCTCCAGATATCATCGTTCGTAACGAGAAGCGTATGCTGCAGGAGTCTGTGGATGCGTTGCTTGATAATGGTCGTCGAGGTCGTGCGATTACAGGTACTAACAGAAGGCCGCTTAAATCATTAGCGGATATGATCAAGGGTAAACAAGGGCGTTTTAGACAAAACCTCTTAGGCAAGCGTGTTGATTATTCCGGTCGTTCAGTAATTGTTGTGGGGCCTACATTAAGGTTGCATCAATGCGGACTTCCGAAAAAAATGGCGTTAGAGCTATTTAAACCGTTTATATTTAGCAAACTGCAATTCCGAGGCCTAGCTACAACTATTAAAGCCGCTAAGAAAATGGTTGAGAGGGAGGGTGCCGAAGTTTGGGATATCCTTGAAGAAGTTATACGTGAGCATCCCATTTTATTAAACCGTGCGCCAACATTGCACAGACTTGGTATTCAAGCTTTTGAACCTACGCTGATTGAGGGTAAAGCGATTCAGTTGCATCCATTAGTTTGTAGCGCATTTAACGCTGACTTCGATGGCGATCAGATGGCTGTGCATATTCCATTGTCTATTGAGGCGCAACTGGAGGCCAGGACATTGATGATGGCGACAAATAATATTTTGTCTCCAGCAAATGGCGAGCCTGTTATTAACCCGTCTCAAGACGTGGTGTTAGGTCTCTATTACATCAGTCGTGAAAAAATTAATGCGAAGGGTGACGGTAGCATATTTGTCAGTGTTGGTGAGATTCATAAGGCGCTACTGGAAAAAACTGTTGAATTACAAGCCAAAATTCAATTACGCATCACGGAAAAAGTGATAAACGAAAAGGGTGAGATTGAAGATAAAACTCATCGCGTACAAACCACCGTCGGACGTGCACTAATTTGGGAAGTAGTTCCTGATCGTACACCATACGAGCTAGTTAACTGTGATATGACTAAAAAGAATATCTCTCGGTTAATTAATTACAGTTACCGTTATTTGGGCAATAAAGACACGGTCATACTTGCTGACCAATTGATGTATCTAGGCTTTAGATATGCAACGATTTCGGGGGTTTCATTCGGTATTGAAGATATGGTAATTCCAGCTAAAAAGGTTGATATTATTAAGGCCTCCGATGCTGAAGTAAATGAAATTCAAAGCCAGTATGCCTCCGGTTTAGTAACCGATGGGGAGCGCTATAACAAAGTTGTTGATATTTGGTCTCATGCTAATGATCAAATAGCAAAAGTAATGATGGACGGGCTTGGTGAAGAGTCAGTTGTCGATGCTGAAGGTAAGACAGTAAAGCAAAAGTCATTTAACTCTATTTTTATGATGGCCGAATCTGGGGCGCGAGGCTCTGCTGCCCAGATTCGTCAGTTAGCCGGTATGCGCGGTTTGATGGCTAAACCGGATGGTTCTATTATCGAAACACCTATTACTGCTAATTTTAGAGAAGGTCTGGACGTATTACAGTATTTTATTTCGACTCATGGTGCCCGAAAAGGTCTCGCTGATACAGCATTAAAAACTGCAAACTCCGGTTACTTAACACGAAGATTAGTCGATGTTGCTCAGGATCTTGTTATTAATGGAGATGATTGTGGTACGTCTAACGGTTTAATTATGACTCCTATTATTGAAGGTGGTGATGTTGTCGAACCTTTATCAGAGCGAGTATTGGGGCGTGTAGCTGTCAACGATATTATGGATCCTGCTGGAGAGACTATGGTTGCACCTAAAGGTACGTTATTGAACGAGCATTGGGTTTCCGTTCTTGAAGCACATAGTATTGATCAGGTTATGGTCCGTTCAATCATTACTTGTGAAAATAGACATGGTGTTTGTGCTGCTTGTTATGGACGTGATCTTGGACGAGGTCATTTGGTAAATATTGGTGAAGCGGTAGGGGTTATTGCGGCGCAATCAATCGGCGAGCCAGGTACCCAGCTAACAATGCGCACTTTCCATATTGGTGGTGCGGCTTCTAGGTCTGCAGCAATCAGTAATGTACAGGTTAAATCTGCCGGTACCGTGCGTCTTAATAACCTGAAGTCAGTGGTCAATCGTGAAGGTAACTTGGTTGCTGTTTCAAGATCAGGCGAAGTTGGCGTAGTTGATGATTATGGTCGTGAGAAGGAGCGTTATAAGATCCCTTACGGAGCGGTGCTTTCGGTACAGGAAGGTTCAAGAGTTAATGCTGGCGATATTATTGTTAACTGGGATCCTCATACACATCCTGTTATTACAGAAGTCGATGGCGTTGTCGAGCTAATTGATTTTGTTGATGGTGTTACTGTACAGAAGCAATCCGATGAGGTCACCGGTTTGAGTTCATTGGTGGTTACGGACCCTAAACAGCGAGGAAGTGCTGGAAAGGAATTACGTCCGATGGTGAAGCTGTTTGATAACGAAGGTAAAGCAATTTATTTGCCAGGAACTGAAATTCCTGCTCAATATTTCTTACCGGCAGGAGCAATTGCTGGTATTAAAGACGGTGGAGAAGTAAAGGTTGGTGACGTTTTGGCTAGGATTCCGCAAGAATCTAGTAAAACAAGAGATATAACAGGTGGTTTGCCGCGTGTTGCGGATTTATTTGAAGCACGAAAAACAAAAGACCCGGCCATTCTTGCGGAAAGTAGTGGAACAATTTCATTTGGAAAGGAAACGAAAGGCAAGCAGCGCGTTATAATTACAGATGCTGCCGGTGAGCAAGTTGAAACATTGATTCCTAAGTGGCGACATATTACGGTATTTGAAGGTGAGTATGTCGAAAAGGGTGAAACGATAGCAGAAGGTGAGTTAACGCCACATGATATTCTTAGATTAAGAGGAATTGAGGAGCTAGCTAACTATTTAGTCAAGGAAATACAGGATGTGTATCGTCTGCAAGGTGTGAAAATTAATGATAAACACATTGAGGCAATTATTCGGCAAATGCTTCGGAAAGTTGAAATTACTGCGTCCGGTGATACAAGCTTCTTGAAAGGTGATCAGGTTGAGCGTGCTGCATTAAGAGAGGAAAATGATAAAGTTGAGGCTGAAGGGAAGATTCCTGCAAGTTATAACTCAGTATTGCTTGGAATTACTAAAGCTTCATTGGCAACAGAATCATTTATTTCGGCTGCTTCATTCCAAGAAACAACAAGAGTACTTACTGATGCGGCAGTACGTGGATTAAGCGATAGCTTACAAGGATTGAAAGAGAATGTTATCGTAGGGCGTTTAATCCCGGCTGGAACTGGACTGGCTTATCATGAAAGCAGAAAAAACAGATTTGCTCAGCATGAAGTTGTGGAAAGTGAAGCGTCTTTAGCAGTAGATGCGGAAGATGTGGAAGAGGCTCTTAAGCAAGCCTTAAATATTTAAAGTTAGCTTATTTATAAATATTGGCTTGACCTAATGCGTGATAGAGGGTAACATACTCTGCTCAAATGAGCTAGCGTGCTTGGGTCGGGTCGAGTTTTAATTAGTTGTCGACATTAGATGTGTGCGGCGGTTGATTTATTATCTGACAGTTAAATTGTATATCGGAGTAAACAAAGTTATGGCCACGATCAACCAATTGGTTCGTAAGCCTCGTGCTAAGAAAATAGAAAAAAGCAATGTTCCTGCATTGGAAGCTTGTCCTCAGCGTAGGGGTGTTTGCACTCGCGTTTATACGACAACTCCAAAAAAACCTAACTCTGCGCTCAGAAAAGTGGCTAGGGTCAGGCTGACGAATGGGGCTGAAGTTAGTAGCTACATTGGTGGTGAGGGGCATAATTTGCAAGAGCACTCTGTGGTTCTGATTAGAGGGGGACGTGTAAAAGACTTGCCTGGTGTTAGATATCACGTTGTTCGTGGAAGCTTGGATGCGTCTGGTGTGAATAATAGAAAATGCGGTCGCTCTAAATATGGAACAAAACGGCCTAAAGGCTAAACGTTGGTTGGTGAAATAAATGTCTAGAAGAAGAGTTGCTACAAAAAGAGAAATTATTCCGGATCCAAGATTTGGTAGTGTAATGCTGACCAAGTTTATGAATATGATTATGGAGAGTGGTAAGAAATCTGTTGCGGAAGGGATAGTCTATGGTGCCTTGGATGTAATTGAAAGTAAAGGTCATGGTGAGCCTCTTGAGGTGCTGTCTAAGGCTCTAGAGAATGTTCAGCCTCGTGTTGAGGTTAAATCTAGACGCGTTGGTGGGGCAACGTATCAGGTTCCTGTTGAGGTGCGGCCTTCAAGGCGTATGGCATTGGCAATGCGTTGGCTGATAGATGCGTCTCGCAAACGTAATGAGAGAAATATGCCTGCTAAGCTGGCTGGTGAGTTATTGGATGCTTTTGAAAGTAGAGGTGCTGCTGCGAAAAAGCGTGAGGATACTCATAGAATGGCAGAGGCAAATAAGGCTTTCTCTCATTATCGTTGGTAATTAATAAACTCTAAAAGAAGATTGGATAGTTGTGGCGCGTAAAACTCCTATAGGGTTTTATCGAAATATCGGTATTATGGCCCACATTGACGCGGGTAAAACTACGACAACGGAGCGCATACTTTATTATACTGGGGTGTCTCACAAGATAGGTGAGGTTCATGATGGCGCCGCAACGATGGACTGGATGGAGCAGGAGCAGGAGCGTGGAATTACAATAACCTCTGCTGCGACTACCTGCTTCTGGTCTGGAATGGAAAGTCAATATCCATTGCACCGTATTAATATAATCGACACGCCAGGTCATGTTGATTTTACAATTGAAGTGGAGCGATCGTTAAGGGTTCTTGATGGGGCTTGTGCTGTATTTTGCGCTGTTGGTGGTGTTGAGCCGCAGTCTGAAACGGTATGGCGGCAAGCAGATAAATATAATGTTCCGCGTTTAGTTTTTGTAAATAAAATGGATCGCTCGGGGGCTAACTTCTTGAGGGTTATTGAGCAGATTAAGGTGCGGTTAGGTGGTAATGCGGTTCCAATGCAATTGCCTATCGGGGCTGAAGATAGTTTTGAAGGGGTTGTAGATTTAATAAAAATGAAGGCCATATATTGGAATGATGTCAATATGGGCATGACTTTTAAGGAAGAAGAAATTCCAGCTGATATGTTAGGGCTCTGTAAGGAATGGAGAGAGCATATGGTTGAGGTTGCAGCGGAAGCAAATGAAGAGTTATTGGAAAAATACCTTGAAGAAGGGTGTTTATCAAGCGAAGAAATTAAGTACGGAATTCGCGCAAGGACATTGTCAAATCAGATAGTACCGGCATTTTGCGGGTCTGCTTTTAAGAACAAAGGCGTTCAGGCAATGCTGGATGCTGTCATTGAATATATGCCTGCCCCAACAGATGTTGAGGCTATAAAAGGGCATCTTGAAGATGATGTGACTGAAGCGGTTAGACCGGCAAATGATGAGGCCCCATTCGCAGCATTAGCATTCAAAATAGCTGCTGATCCTTTTGTTGGTGCATTAACTTTTTTTAGAGTTTATTCTGGTGTCCTCAATTCCGGGGATAGTATCTACAATTCGGTAAAAAATAAAAAGGAACGAATTGGGCGTCTTGTGCAGATGCACGCCAATAGTCGTGAAGAAATAAAAGAGGTTCGTGCAGGAGATATTGCTGCAGCAATAGGGCTTAAGGATGTAACTACAGGCGACACGCTTTGTGATCTGAGAGAAAGAATAGTACTTGAGCGAATGGACTTTCCAGACCCTGTTATATCAGTTGCTGTTGAGCCAAAAACAAAAGCTGATCAGGAAAAAATGGGGTTGGCGTTAAGTAAATTGGCGCAAGAGGATCCGTCATTCCGTGTGCATACGGATGAGGAATCCGGGCAAATTATTATTTCAGGGATGGGGGAATTGCACCTTGAGATTATTGTTGATCGGATGAAGAGGGAATTCAACGTTGAGGCAAATGTTGGGGCTCCGCAAGTGGCATACAGGGAAACGGTTCGAAAGACGGTTGAACAAGAGGGTAAATTTATAAGGCAGTCCGGTGGTAAGGGGCAGTATGGGCATGTTTGGTTACGTATTGAACCTCAAGAAATCGGTACTGGGTATGAGTTTGTAAATGAAATAGTTGGCGGGGTCGTGCCAAAAGAATTCATACCTGCTGTAGATAAAGGTATCCAAGAGCAGATGAAGAGTGGTATCCTAGCCGGCTATCCTGTGTTGGATGTAAAGGTCTCTCTTTTTGATGGTTCTTATCATGATGTGGATTCGAATGAAATGGCCTTCAAAATCGCTGGCTCTATGTGTTTCAGAGAGGGGGCAAGGAATGCGAATCCTGTATTGCTTGAGCCAATAATGAAAGTTGAAATTGCTACGCCTGAAGAATATTTGGGGGACGTAGTGGGTGATATCAACAAACGGCGTGGTGTTATCCTGGGGATGGAGGATGCACCATCAGGTAAAACACTGAGCTGCGAAGTGCCCTTGGCGGAAATGTTTGGCTATGCAACTGATTTGAGATCAGCGACTCAGGGGCGTGCAACATATAGTATGCAGTTTGAAAAATATAATGAATCGCCTGCTCATATAGCAGAAGCAATTATTAAAAAATCTTCATAAATTTGAATATAATTTAAAGGTATTAACTCATGGCCAAAGAAAAATTTTCACGTAGCAAGCCCCACGTAAACGTCGGCACAATCNCGGAAGAGCGTGCGCGCGGTATCACTATTTCAACCTCACATGTCGAATATGAATCAGCGACGCGTCACTATGCGCATGTTGACTGCCCGGGTCATGCTGACTATGTAAAAAACATGATTACCGGTGCAGCGCAAATGGATGGCGCGATTTTAGTCTGTTCGGCGGCTGATGGCCCAATGCCGCAAACTCGCGAGCATATCCTGCTGTCAAGACAGGTTGGCGTGCCTTACATTGTCGTGTTCCTGAATAAAGCGGACATGGTTG
>NZ_RYFG02000010.1:263-181753 GCF_003994235.2 Candidatus Methylobacter oryzae | reverse complement strand
AGGTTATCGCCACGTTCATCACCGGCTTTATGCCGGGCAAAGACCAGCTCAATCCACAATATTAACCAGCGGTCAATGCGTAACTTCTATGTTTGTAAACACAATGAACTAAGGGACGGACTCTATGAAGATTCTACATATAGGCGCTAAATTCAAAATAGCTGCTCTTATCGTGGGCAGTCTTCTAGGCATTTATACGATGCTAGGGTTTTATTTGTTGCCGACGCTGGTCAAGTCAAAATTGCCGGCACTGATCCTACAGGAAACAGGCAGGAACGCCTCTGTTGCAACGGTTCGCTTCGATCCATTTTCATTACGGTTAAATTTACAGGGCTTTCAGCTTCAAGAGCGTAACGGTCAACTGTTTGTAGGGTTTGATGATTTTTTTGTCGACGTTAACGGCTTGCAATCCTTCAGCCAAAAGGCGCTTGTTATTGATAAGGTAGTGCTCAGTAAGCCGGTTATTCGTATTGCCCGGGATAAACAGGGCGCATTCAACTTTAAAGACTTGTTTAGCAATAACAACGCAGCTAAACAGGATAGCAGTAAGACTTTTCCGCTAAACATTGTCAAACTTTTACTGGCCGAAGGAAAGCTCGATTGGGAAGATGCGTATTTTACCAATCCCGAACAAGAGACCATTTACCCGATAAATGCCACGATTGAAAATCTTACTACTCTGGCGGATAAGCAACTCAGCCTGGGATTGTCGATGGAATTAAAATCCGGCGGCAAGCTGGAATGGCAGGGCCTGGCCGGTCTTAAGCCGATGTCTTCATCGGGACATATCAAACTGGATAATGTAAAGCTGTCCAGAATTCGGTCATTAGCCTTGCAGGATCTTGTAAACCTGGATTTGCAGGGCTACGAACAGCTTGAAGCCGATTATGAAGCCACTTATGTCGATAACAAATTCAACGTTAACGTCAGTCAAGGCAAGTTTGAACTACACGATTTACAGGTTTCAGCAACAGCGCTGGATAAAGCTGAGTTGAACAGCTTGTCTGCTCAAACGAAACTTATGCCCTCTGGTCATAAGGCCTTAGTTACAATGCCCAAACTGTCTGTTCAAGGAATCGTTTTTAATCTGCAAAACCATGAGCTGACGATTAAATCAGTTGCAGCGAATGACGCTGATTTTAAAGCATGGCTAAATCCCGAAGGCACTTTGAACTATGAATCTTTATTGCCGGTTGCAAAAACAGCTGACAGTTCTGACGAGCCAGCCCAGCAAGCGCCATGGACGGTCAATATCGACAACATTGTACTGAACAACGGCGGCCTTAGTTTTGAAGATCGGACCCTGAAAAAGCCCGTCACCATGACGGCCAAACCTATCGATTTTAAGCTCACAAACTTCAGCAACAAGGCCGGTGCCAGCCTGCCTTTTCAGTTCAGCACTGGATTCAACAAGAGCGGTTTGATAAAACTTGACGGTAATGCCGTTGTCCAGCCTTTATCCGCACAGGTCGCGGTTAATGTGGAAGGTGTCGAGCTTGAAAATTTTCAGGCTTATGTCGACAAATTCGCGCGGCTGGATGTGATTGACGGGAAAGTGGCTGTCTCTGGCAACGTCTCGGTTATTAAATCAGTACAAGATAAGCCGGCAATTAAGTTCGCCGGTAATACTAAAGTTGTCGATTTTTTAACCCGCGACCAAGTGAAGAACAAGGATTTTATAAAGTGGGGGAGTCTGGCGCTTAGCGGCATTGATGCGGATTTATCGGCCAACCAATACAATGCTGAAACATTAGTAATTGATAAACCTTATGTCAGAGTTGTTATTAAAAAAGATAAGACCATCAACTTTAATGACATTATGTTTGCCGAACCGAACAAGCGAGAAACCGGAACTTATAAAAGCGCTGAGCCCGAAGCGCAAAAACCTAAATTTAGATTGGGCAGAATACAAATTACCGACGGTTCTTCCGATTTTTCCGACCTTTCCCTGATTTTGCCGTTTGCCGCGCAAGTCAAAAGCCTGGATGGCGGCGTTAGCGATATTTCCTCGGAGCGAAAATCCACGATAAAAGTCGATTTGAAAGGCAATGCCTATGATTTGGCTCCGGTCGATGTCAAAGGCGAAATCAATCCCAATCAGGGGTATTACAACGTTCAAATAAACTTTACCGGAATGCCGATGCCGTTGATCTCATCTTATATGGTGCAGTTTGCCGGATATAAAGTGGAGAAAGGCAAAATGTCTTTGGAACTGAATTATAAAGTTGCCGATAGGGTATTGACCGCATCGAATAATATTTTGATCGACCGTTTCGAGTTGGGAGAAAAAGTCGAAAATCCGAATGCGGTATCGTTGCCGTTGAAACTTGCGGTAGCTCTGATGAAGGATTCCGACGGCAAAATAAGAATGCACGTACCGATTACCGGTAGCTTGGAAGACCCCAAATTCAGCATTACCCACCTTATTACCGATGCATTGGTTAATGCGATAAGCAGGGTGATTACTTCGCCTTTTCATGCATTGGCTTCGTTAATAGGTAGCGAAGAGGATTTAAGCACGATCAGTTTTCCTGCCGGTAGCGCGGAATTGGATAAGCAGCAGATCGGTAAGCTGGACGATCTGGTAAAAGCGCTAAAAACCCGCTCGGAGTTAAAACTTGAGATCAAAGGCGCAGCTTTTCAGGAGCAGGACTGGCCGGCGGTTAGCGACGACGCGTTATACGATCAGCTTAAAAGGATAAAAGCCGCCGAAATCAATCAGCAGGGCGGCAGAAAAATCCAGCCGGAATATGTGGTCATTTCCGATCAGGATTACAGGCGTTTGATGGAACAGCTGTTTGCGGAAAAGTTTCCGGTGATGGTGGAAAAAACGTTGCTGGGTACGCTACGATTGGTAGGCAGCAAAGCCGATACGAATACCGACGAGTTTTATGCGGTTGCCAAGGATAAGTTATCGGCGATCATTAAGCCGGAAGAGCAGCGGCTAAAAAATTTAGCGGCGGAAAGAGCGCAAGCGATTGCGCGCTATATTGTGCAAAAAGGCGGCATTCCTAATGAGCGGGTTTTCATATTGGATACCGCGATAGATCCAATAAGGGAAGGTAAGGAGATTGTTAGTCTGTTATCTTTAAAAGTGGATTAACTCTATTTTGCTTAATAACGTTGAGGGAAGGATAACTTCGTTTTGGGGGAGTGTGTTAAATCTATAATTTGGCATGAATATCTAAGCTAAATTTGATTTTGTTAGTCAATGGACCGGAAAAGTGATGTTGCTATAAAATAACAGCTATAGGTTTAAAGCCATTTCTCATTCCATCGACAAGAATTATAAAAAGTTTAAAAGGCATCAAATTTATGGCCGCGCGAAGTATAAAAATCTGCAACGGTTAGGGGGGATAATGACTGTACTTTTGATGAAAAATGAGCGTTATGGTGCGTCGATAGCTTGTCTTGGAGTTTGTTTTTATATCATTGGATTCTGCTTCCGGTTACAACAGGATGTTCCTCTCATAATATTGGCTTTGACAGGGCTAATATCGGTTTCGAGAGATAGTGTCCAATGGAAACAGCCGGTAGTGATAGCCTTAGGTTTGTTTCTTCTTGTGGGCTTGGTATCAATGGCAACATCCGATGACATTACGAGAAGTTGGCGTATGAGCCTGATGTTTATTCCCTCCTTGCTAATTTTTATGCTGCTTGCACAGTATTTTGATATGCGCGATTTACATAATCTCTATTGGGTATTAACACTTGTAGGTCTCTGTTTTTCAATAATATTACTTTGGATCGCCTTGTGCAATCCACAACAAGAGCCAATTGCTTGGGTGAGGTCTTTAGGAAGTCCAATTTTTATTGTGCCTAATGATATTATTTTTATCGCTCTGCTCATGCCGTTTTCCATAGCATTGTTGTTGCAGAGAACAAGCCTTATGTCCGCTGTTGCCGCATTGTTAATGTTATCGATTCTTCTTGGCTTACTAACAATAGTTATATTCCAAAGCAGAGCGGCTCTTATTGCAGAACTGGTTTCAACCATCATTATCGCGGCTATCTTAAAGCCAAGATATGCTCTGTTATTAGGATGTGGAATAATAATTTCTCTACTCATTGTAGACGGATTAATGGGGTTTCCGCTAATCGCTAAACATGGGAGGGTTGCCGATACTCGTTTTGCGCTTTGGATTGCCGCTTGGCGAATGTTTTTGGATACACCGTTCTTAGGTCATGGTCCGCACAGTTTTGTGCTGTTTTACCAATCTTATCTACAAACTATTAAATTACCTTCTTGGCTACCCATAGATCAGCGATTAATACCATGGCCGCATAATCTGTATCTGGAATTACTGGCTGAGCAAGGTATGGCGGGCTTAACTAGCTTGATTGGGCTGCTTACTACTTTATTCTTAGTTGCATGGCGCACATTAAAAATCGAATCAGGTAATATTTATATTTATGCCGTTTGTATATTAGCCAGTCTCACCAGCTATTGTGTCTCTGCCGTTTTTGAATTAACGTTTCTACGCCAATGGGTTGTAGTGATGCTATTTCTCCTATCCGGCATTATTAGCATTCTTTCAACCTATGAGAATAGTCAGTATGAAATTAATTAAAATTGAAAAATTTCCGATTATGGCACTCGCTTTAGCCTCTGGAGTCTTAGCAATTCTTACACCGGATTGGCGTACTGAATTGCAAGCATCAGCTTATATTTCAACTGGTTATAGTGCGGACACTGTTGTCCCAGACTTTGTTGTTCCGACACTTCTTCCCTCATGCTCGCTAAATGCACAACCATCTTCTGTTTCCGCAGGCGACAGCGTCACCTTGACACCTTCCTGTACAGGAACTGAAGGTTATGCGTCCTATAGCTGGACGGGAGGAACGTGCGAAGGCGCTACTTCCTTTTCCTGTACAGTAACGCCATCAGTGACTACGTCATATTCCGTTACTGCAACTAATGCTATCGGCAAGGGCAACACGGCTAGTGCTACCGTCATTGTTGTTTCTAAAATTAGAGCTAGTTTTACTTACTATACAAAGTCGGCGTCAACCCCACTTGAAATTGACTTTACCGCATCCGGCAGCAGCAGTAATTCAGCGGATAATTTGATTTTCTCATGGAACTTCGGCGATGGTAAAACCGGTGAGGGTACTAATGTTCAACATTCCTATCAAAACGCCGGCAACTATACCGTAAATCTGACTGTAGATAACGGCAACGGGCAATCGACTACCGTATCAAGCACTGTTATTGCCACAGCCGCAACTAAAATCACCCAACCATCTACACTGATTGCAGCCAATAGTTTTGCACTGAACAATTCTGCCGATAAAGCCATTCCTATCCTGATTAACGATCAACCTTTATTTCAAATTTTATCCGGCCTCAACTCTGAAAACTGGTTTGAGTTTTATGCCAAAGCCGGTCAAAGTTATACGATTGATATTCCTGGCGCTTCCGTTGGGAAGTCGATTAATCCCTCGTTGTCGCTATATGACTCCGCCGGTAAGTTATTAGTTAACCAAACTAATACAAAAGGTAATGGACAAAGTATTCAAATCATCTGGACAGCGCCTAAGAGCGATTTTTATCGTATTAAGGTAACTAATAGCGTATCGAATACTTTAAAAAGTTCGACTGTCGAGCAAAAAGGAGAAGCAACGGATTACGCATACCAAATCCGGGTATTTTTAACTGATGCACCGCAACGCGGCATTATTAAAGGCACAATACTGAGCAGTTGCGATCACAGAGGCATAAGTGGCGCCGACGTTTCTATCGTAGGTGTGCTTAACTCCTCTACACTAACCGATAAATTTGGCGCGTTTTCAATACCGGTCACTCCAGGTAATTACTATGTAAAAGCAGTTGCGGCGGGATTTAGGGAGGCTTCGAAGTCAGCCGTACTCGGTCAAGACGGATTAACTATTACCAGCATTGATTTATTGACAGCGTCAACCTGCGCCAATGTTTTAAAACCGATTGACCCTTTAATTCAAGCCCAACAAGCACCTGTTGTTTATGACGATCAACAGTCGATTTTGTTTATTAAAGATATAGTCGTTAATGGCCAGGTATATTATGTAGAGCTTACCAACATTGGCGATTATCGCTTTCAAATTTCTGGAATTTTACCAATACCCGGAGTCATTCATACCAACTACGCGGAGTACTTCCCTCTGACGTCAATAGCAAATTTACCCGAAGTTTTTGCAAACAATAGTACGTGGAAAATTAAATTAAAAAGTGACAATAACTCTGTGATGTCTATTGATAGCGTGGCACCTTTCTAAAAATAGCACTAAGAAAGCTGAATCGGACGAGGTGTTGAATGTGTTCTTGACGTTTTACGCATTGACGTTACAGATACTCGTTTTGGCGTTTCGTCCCGGTTTGATACGGGGCGGGCCAAACTGATTTTTTTAACATCTGCTCCACTTTCAGCTATTTGAAAATAATGATGAACAATTAAGCTATTTCCGCATCGGTCAAATAGCAGCCCGGGTCTTCGGCCCAAAAATTACCGGTGGTTTGCTCGGCCCTGACGCGGGTATTGCCGTTGCAAATCGCCTGGTAGCGGCAGCGTCCGCAACGGCCTTCCAGCGGCCTGGGTTGTTGCTTCAGGCCTGCCATCAGCGGATCGCTGGTATCCATCCATATTTCGGAAAAAGGACGCTCTTTGACATTGCCCAGTTCGTAATGCCACCAGAACGTGTCCGGGTGAACATTGCCCAGGTTGTCGATATTGGCGACGTTGACGCCGGACGCATTGCCGCCCCATTGTTCCAGTTTGGCTTTGATGTGTCCGGCTCTATCCGGGAAATGCTTGGCAACCCAATGCAGGAAATAAACCGCGTCGGCATCGTTATTGCCGGTCACGAATTCCCGCTCCTTGCCGGCTTTGAGCCAGTCGTAGCAAGTTGAGAACATTAAATCCATCGCGTCCCGCGTCATCGCAAAGTGGGCGTCGGCTTTGCGGTTTTTATTGCCGCGGCCGCCGTAATTCAAATGCGACAGGTAGAACTTGTCGATGTTGTTGTCGTCCATTAACTGGAGCAGGGCCGGGAAGTCCTGGGCGTTGTCCTGGGTTAAGGTAAAGCGCAGGCCGACTTTGATGCCTTTATTCAGGCAGAGGCGGATGCCGTGCAGCGCTTGGTCGAACGAACCTTTGACCCGGCGGAACTGGTCGTGGGTATCCTTAATGCCGTCCAAGCTGACGCCGATATATTGATAATCGATGGCTGCGATTTCATCGATATTCTGTTCGGATATTTTCGTGCCGTTGGTCGATAGCGCGACGTAAAAGCCCATGTCTTTGGCCCGGCGGGAGATCGCGAAAATATCGGGACGCAGCAGCGGTTCGCCGCCGGACAGGATCAATACAGGCACCTTGAACGCTTTCAGGTCGTCCATAACCGTATAAATCTCCTCGGTGCTTAACTCATTCGGGAAATTGATGTCGGTCGAGGTCGTGTAGCAGTGTTTACAGGTCAAGTTGCAGCGGCGGATTAAATTCCAGATCACTACCGGCGCCGCCGGTTTGCGCGCCGGTTTTAATGGGGTCGGCTCTATCAGCTCCCGCATGTAGTGGCTTAGTCTGAACATGGCGGTTTCCTATCGATAACGGGTTGATCAGTGGGGTTGGGCGATGCTACCCAAGCGGAGTAGGGTTTGCAAGTATGGATTCGATATTTTACGAATCGTTTTGGGCGGTTGACGGGCCGCCCGAGCGAAAACCGGTTTTTTTCAAAATCCGGGTGCTGTACAAAACGTCGCTGCCTAAGTTTTTGTCGCCCAGCAAATCTTTAATTTGTTGGATTTGGCTATCGACTTCTTGCTGGCTTTTGCCGTGTACCATCGCAAACAGGTTGTACGGCCATTCGGGCAAATGCCGGGGGCGGTGGTAGCAATGGCTGACGAATTCCAGTTGCCCGACTTGTTGCCCTATTTCGTCGATGATTTCATCCGCGATGTTCCAAACCGTCATGCCGTTATAGCGATAACCCAGTTTGTAGTGGTTCGGCACCGCGCCGATGCGGCGGATAATGGCGCTTTGCTGCATCGCCGACAGCCGTTGCATGACTTCGTCGGCGCTCAAGCCCAGTTGTTCGGCGACGGCTTGATAGGGCTGGGGCGTCAGCGGCAGGCCGGCTTGGGTCGCCTGGATGATTTTGCGGTCTATGTCGTCGAGCATGGTCAGGCTTCCAGTTTCAGGTTGACGAAATATTCTTTTTTCTTCGGCATGTTGTAGACGGTCTGGCCGGTCTGGTGCTCGATGGCGTCAATAGTTTGCTGGGCTTGTTCCTGCGTTTCGGTCGCGATGACGAACCACATACTTAGCTCGTGGTTGCGTGCGTAATTATGGGCCACTTCGGGAAAGCTGTTGACGATGTCGGCGATTTCGTCGAAGTGCTCCGCCGGCGCTTTGATAGCCGCCAGCGTTAGCGCGCCGCCCATTTGTTCGGCGTTGTACAGCGGGCCGAAGCGGGTCAGCGTGCCGTTGTTCAGCAGTGCTTGCAGCCGGGCGATCAGATCGTTTTCGGTCAAGCCCAATTGCTCGGCAACTTGCCGATAGGGTGCGTCGCAAATCGGGAAGCCGTCTTGCAAGGTGTTGATGATGCGTTTGTCTATGTCATCCATCGGTTAAAGCCGGGGCAGGTGATTGGTAAATTGCGCCGCGCTGTTTGAAGCAGCGGCGGCTGAACAGGATTTCTCTATCGAAACCGTTTAAACCGCAGGCTTCGGTCAATTGGTTCAATTGGCTTAAAACGGTGTCCCTGTCTTTGCCGTGTATCATGCAATACAGGTTATACGGCCATTCCGGCTGCCGGGGGCGTTGGTAGCACAGCGTTACGAACGGAAACCGGCTGATATGGCCGCCCAGTTGCTTGACCAAATGGTCCGGCACGTTCCAGACGATCATCGCGTTTGCACGGTATCCGAGTTGACGGTGTTTGACGATAACGCCCATGCGTTTGATCAAACCTTGTTGTTTAAGCCGCGTTAGGCGCGCGATCACTTCGGCTTCGTTCATGCCGCAACGGCGGCCGATTTCGGCATAGGGCCGGGCGCAAATAGGCAGACCCAGTTGGATATGGCTCAGCAGTTGGCGGTCTTGCTCGTCAAGCATCGGTTAGGTCCAGCTTAAAGCCCAAATCGATGAAAAAATCGTTCAGCATCGGCAGTTGCATTGCCGGGTACGAGGTTTCCTGCTCTATGTCCTCGATCACGGTCTGCAAGTGTTCGTTATCGGAGGCGATGACGACAAACCACAGATTGATCCGGTGTTCGCGTTCGTAATTGTGGTTGACTTCGGGGTGGGCGCTGACTTTATCGGCGACGGTTTGCAGTTCGGCTTCCGGCACCGCCATCGCGACCAGCGCGCTGACGCCGATATGATTCGGCGGAATCACAGGGCCGATGCGGCTGATCAAGTGGTTGTCGCTCAGCTCGGCAAATGCCGTCAACACGTCGTCTTCGGTAACGCCCAGCGCGTCGGCGATGTCCCGGTACGGTCTGGGCGACAGCGGGAAGTCGTGCTGGTAGTCGTTGAGCAGTTGTTTATGTAAGTTCGTCAGCATTGGAAAATGTGAATTAAATATTAGCCACGAAGAACACCGAGAGCACGAAGATTAATTTAATCAAACGAGATATTTCGTGGTAAATAAATTTACAACCCGATTCGGTGCGCTCGCGAGCTAAAGAAAATGCCGTTGGGTTTGCTCGCAGGCAGGCGGGCAATTTCCTGTAAGGTTTCGGTGTCGTACACGGCCAGGCTGTCGTCGTCCCGGAGCGCGAGCCAGACTTGTTCGCCGCGCGGCGTGAATTCCATATGCAATACGCCTTTGCCCGGCGACAGTGTTTTGACGATCGACAGGTCTTTGGCGTCGATGACCTGCACCTGGTTATTGTCCGGGAACGCGAAGTTGACCCAGATTTGCCGAGCGTCGGGCCGGGCCATCACGAAAACAGGTTGCCCCGCGACGTCTATCGTACCGTGCAGGTCCCAGGTGTTCTTGTCGATGACCAGTACTTTATGCTGGCCTATCGCCGGAGCGAACACGTAGTCGCCGGCGACCGACCAGCCTTCGAAATGCGGCATTTTATAAACCGGCAGTTTGTCGTCGTCCTTGCCGAATTCGGACAGGATATGCTTGACACCGGCTTCGGGATTCCATAAATCGAGCAGCGCCAGTCCCGGCTCACCAAACAAACCGGCGATGTAATAGCGCCCGTCCGGCGATACCAGCGCGTCGTAAGGCTGTTTGCCGGTGTCCTTGAATTTTTTAAGAACCGGCGCTTTCGGATTTTTCATATCGGCGATCCAGATTTCGCCGGCATCGAACAGGCTGAACACAAAGCGTTGTCCGGGGGCGTCGACTAGGCCGACCACTTTCGAGCGTTGTCCTGAGCCATAATCGGCCGGAATGTCGGCGACCAGTTCCAATGTGTCGGCCGAGAAAACTTTGACGCCGCCGGGCGTATAGTTGGACACGGCGATCAGCTTGCCGTCCTGGGAAATCGCGCCGCCGATGCTGTTGCCGGCCTGAATAATGCGTTTGTCTATCGCGTCTTTCAGCAGGTCGATTTTAGTCAAGCCGCCGTCGCGGCCGAACACGTAGGCATAGCGTTCGTCGTGCGAGAAAACTACCGAGGCATGGGATAAATCGCCGAGTTTTTCGATTTTGGCCAAGCGCTTGTGCTCGGTTGTGTTGACGATCAGCGCGTTGCCGTTTTCGCGTTCGATGACGACGCCGAGGTCGCCGGTGGCGCGTGGGTCGGCGGCGGCGTTGACAGAGATTAGCAAGGCTAAAAAAGGGAGTAGTTTTTTCATAAAAATATTAATGTCAGGTAATGAACCGGATCATGTTATCGGTCTTATTCCGGCCTACGAGGCTAATCTAATTTGTATTGCTCCCACGAGATAGAACGGTAAGTTTCGTAGGGTACGCTCTCTGTAACCATCGTAGAAATTTGGTGCGGAGAGGAGGAATCGAACCTCCAGCGTTCTCTCTTGGTAGGCTGCAACATTTAAAAGCACATTAATCTTTCGTATGGGTTGGAATTTTCTCTCACCAGACTCCGCAGGAACGCGATTCCGCACCAAACACATGCTAACTACTTGAATGAACATAGCGATTGAGTTTTCCATAATTACCTCTGTAGTGGCTGATATTGCACTAAACATAGAAGCGAAGATTTCCAACCCAAACGAGACTGCAACGTGAATTCCAATGTGTACCTTTATATCCAAGTCGGTATTGTTAACGCCGGTTTCAACCGGTGTTAACGTTAAACTGAGTGTTGTAGGTTCGGCTGACGTCAGGAAACTCAACATTTGCCCGCTTGACGCGTTGGGCTCCGTGCCTTAGTTCGACCTACAATTTTGGCTTGCGCAAAATTCCAACCAGCCAAGCCGCTTCGTCCCGGTTCATGAACGGCTGCCACGGCGGCATTGCGGTGCCGGGGCGTCCTTCGAGAATGGTCGTGATTAAATAATCATCCGGTTTTCCGGCTAAAGCGTCGGGCAACAGGCTAGGGCCCAGGCCGCCTTTTAGCGTCAAGCCGTGACAGGCTCCGCAATCATGGTTCAGCATGTTGCGGAGTGCGATCTGCCGCTCGGGCGAAGGCTCGCCGGCCAGACCGGTTTGAGTCAGGGTGCCGGCAATCACTAACGTCAATAGCGGCAGTTTTTTCATTACGGCTTCAGTTTGGCGTAATACGACGCGATATTGTTGATGTCGTCATCGCTTAACGAACCGGCGATGGCATTCATAATATCGGATTTGCGGGTTTTATCCCGGTATTGCTTCAGCGCGGTTTTCAGGTATTCCTGGTCGCGCCCGGCCAACGGCGGAAAAGGCGCGTCGGCCGACGGCATGCGGATGCCGTGGCATTGCGAGCAAACTGCGGCCGCTTTGGCTTCTCCTGCGTAAATGCTGGCCGCGTCGGCGCTTTGGACGGAAGCCAGGCCCAACAATAACAAGCCCGAGTAAATAGCCAGTCTCATTATTTCGCTCCTTTGATTTCATCAGGAGAAAGTCCGCGGGTCATGTATCTGACGCGGCCGTGTGAGAAGATACCGGCAGGACTTTCCATAGGTACGGAAGCAACTTTTTCCAGTGAGTTGGAATCGTAAACAACGACTTCGTCCCCGTTATAGCCGGCGCTGACATACAGGAATTTGCCGTCGGCGCTGTATTCAGGGAAGTACGCGTGTCCACCCACATCCAGCGTCTTGACCACTTCCAGGGTCTTCTTGTCGATAAGCTGGATCGTGCGGGCGCGGCGGTCCTTGGAAATAATGTCAACCGCAACGTAAGGGGCGTTCGCGTGGGCGGCAGGCGATTCGGTACCGCCGGCAACCGGAACTTGCTTGACAACTTCCATTTTGTCCAAGTCCCAAACGCTGACCACGGTTTTATCGCAGTCGCCGAAGTTGGTGCCGAAGCCCAGCGTGCGGCCGTCGACTTCAACCGCCGCGCCGCCGCCTACATGCGGTACGCAGCCGGCATCCAATTTCTTGATGATTTTACGGTCTTTTAAATCTATCGCAGTGACGATATTGTCATCATAAGCGGCAACCATCAATTTACTGCCGCCATGGGTCAGGAATGCGTCATGCAAATGGCGGCCGACTTTTTCGATTTTGGTAACCGGGAATCCTTCTTTTAAATCGACGACCCAAACCTGGCCGGCGTTTTCCAGCGCAATCGCGAAAATATCGTCCATCGGCGAGCCGATAATCATGCCGGAATCGGAGGAAACCATTTTGCCGTCCGGATCGACGCCTTCCAGTTCGAAGGTTTTAAGCGGTTCCAACGTGTCGGCATTCAGGATGACGGCGTTATGCGGCACATAAGAGCCGGCCATGATGTATTTGCCGTCGCGGGAAACGCCCAATCCCGGTCCGTTAAATCCGGTTTTAACGCTACGCACGGCTTGCATCGAGTATAAATCGACTTTGAAAATTTCAGCCGTATCGGTTTTTACATAAGCCCAGCGCGGGTTGGCGGGGTTGTAGTCGATGATATGCGCGGCGGTGCCTGTCGGAATTTCGCCGATTTGTTTATGCGTAATGCTGTTGATGAACACGGCTTTTGAGCCTGAACCACGGCCGTATTTGCCGCGAGCCGCCACGCCGATAACGTCGTCCATGCTGTTGACTTGATAGGTGGGCTTTGCGGGCAGCGTGCTTTCGTCCTTGACATAGACTTTGATCGACGCCTTGATGTCGTCAATGGTCCAGGATGGATTGGCCTGTTTAGGCGTGGTTTGTAAATGCTTAACCAAGCCGCGAATGTCGTCATCCGATAAACGGCCGTAGAACGGAGGCATTAACGTATCGAAACTTCCGGTCATGATCAGGCTGCGTAAAGCGGTAGGACTGCGGCCTTTCAGCGATTCGGAATTCAGGCCCGGCGCGATAAATCCGCCATGATCGGAGCCGTGGCAACTGGCGCAATTGTCTTCATAGAGTTGATGCATGTTTTTGGTTGTATCGGAGGCCGCTTGGGCTCCAAAAGGTAAAGCAATAGCAGCTAAACCGATAAAGCTGAGTTGAGCAGCTTGTCTGATCAAACGAAACTTATGCCCTTGGGGCATAAGAGCTGATTGGGATAAGCGTTTTTTTGTCAGGTTCATTATGTATGGCCTCCAATGTAGTGTTGAATCAATATTATCGTGTATATCTAAAAAGCTCAAGCTTGATTTTGGTGTTTATCACTTTCAGGTATGGCCGACTCCGACAGTTAATTATTTTTGTTAATGCGAAAAAAAGCTCATCGTTTGTTCGATTTGTTGTTTTGCATCGTGCAATACCTGAAGAGACATTTCCGGGGTTAATGGTTGGTTTTCAAGCTTTTGGAAAGCCGGTAGTGTGATGATTAACGGCAGTTCGGCTTTTCCAGGGGAGTGTAGGGTGTAATGATATTTTGCCAGCAATACGATGTCGTTTAAATTCAGGTCTTCAGTGGTGCTTGTAAACCAGTCCGAGGATTGCAAGGGGATTTGTCTTAAGTTCTCCGGAAACTCCCATTTTTCCAGAATGATCGCGCCTATCTGGCCGTGCATTTCGTTGATGCAAAGATCAACATCGGTTGATTGATAAGCACCTTCCGGCAGGCTGTCGGCAAAAGTCAAAATAGGAAGTACGCCGATATTATGCAGCAGTCCCGCGAGCAGTGCTTCATCCGGATCCACTTTTTGGGTTAGTTGGGCCAGGGTATAGCTGATGCTGGAAATTTTGATGCTCCGTAACCAGGTAGTCTGAACCAATTTTTTTATGGAAGGATGTTGGCTTTTAATCAGATTGTTCATGCTAAATGCAGTCACCAGATTGCGCGTAGTTGTCAATCCTAAGCGGTTGATTGCATCGAAGCAATTGCTGATAGGGTTCGCCGCTCTATAGACGGGGCTATTGACGACTTGAATCAGTTTGGCGGAAATAACCGGATCCATATTAATAATTTTAACAATATCTGCGGTGTTGCGGTCTTGGTGAATGGCTTCGCGCAGTTTTATTGCAATATCGGGAAAGTTTGGGGTGCTAAGCTCTCCCTGAGTAACGTGCTGATAAAAATGTTTAAAGAAAGGATTGTCGTTGAGGCGTTCGGAGAATTTTAGTGCCTTATTCAGCGGCGCAATAGTGTGTTGGCCGGGCTGGAGTATGGTTTTGGGAATATGGATTACGGTCACGTCCGAACCGGCAATTGCAGTGAAATAGTGCAATTTGCCTGCGGACAATGGATAGAGGGATTTAAAAGTTTGGGCGTTTATTTCAAGTTCGGAACCATTATCGGCTTCCATGAAAATGTTGCCTTTAATGAGGTATATCAGTGAGTCTACTTCCGTCCCCCTGTTAAAAACGATGGCTCCAGGCGCAAAGTTAGCTGCGGTAATTTGTAATTTCAGGATTTCTTTTTCGCTTAGTAATTGAGAGACCGGCATCAATCTTTGTAAAAAAGAGACTGGAATACTGATGTTCTTTGCTGGAGGGGGAGTCTTGCTACGGATAAGTGAAAAATTCGATTTATTGTTGCTCGGCGTCTTTTTGGGCGCTCTTTTTTTGAAAATGTTCCAGAACATAATGATGGAAAAATTCCTATTGATGGGGATTCGGCGAATTTGCAGGAATCGAATCGGCAGATTTTTACGAGATGTCGGGATCGAGAATCATTGTAGTCTATATCCTAAAGATAATTTGAATCAGTACAAGTTGTTGTCGTGCTGTTCATGGTTTTTAAGCAGGATATAAAAGAGCTGGCGCCAAGTTGGTTTTTATAAACTACACAGGAAAGCCATTGTTGTAAGCATAAAACTCATTTTTCAAAAAGCCTTTACGTTTTGAGATTATAATACGCGGTTTTGTTAAATACGGTATTTAACAAGTTCAACTACGGCGCGGAGATTGATCTTTTCAGGCTCTTGTTTGTAAAGATACACCGCGTTTTTTATGAAGTTTATTATTTATTTGTGATGATAAAAAACGGCAGGCATGGATGATTAATCTACGAGCTACAACAACGAAATTATCCGGCTTTACAAGACGTACTTGTTTTGTTTATTGCTTTCTTTCTATTATGCTGGCGGCTTGTTCGGAACCGGCCATTCAAAAGTTTGAGGGTGCTGCTCAAGGCACGACTTACCATATCAGCTATTGGACTGAATCGCCGGTAGACACAAAAGACATCAAAACCAGCGTCGAAAACGAATTTACAGTCATCGATAAACTGCTTTCGAATTATCGCCCCGATTCGGTTATCGAAACGTTCAACAGCGTCGAGACTACTGACAGTCAGGAAGTGGGCAGCGAGATCGTATCTCTCGTTAAAATCGCACAGGTCGTACATCAGGCCAGCCATGGTTGCTATGATTTAACGATTAAGCCGTTATTCGATTTATGGGGGTTTCGCGGCGATAAACTGAATATTCCTACAGATTCAACCATCTTTACTACGTTGAAACAAATCGGTATGGAAAAACTGGAAATCGTGGATGATACGCACCTGCGCAAAAAACAGGCCGATCTGAAAGTCGATTTATCCTCTATCGCCCAAGGCTATAGCGTGGAGCGAATCAGTAACGTTCTTGCGCAAAAAGGTATAAGTAATTATCTGGTCGAGATTGGCGGCGAATTAAAAACCAACGGCTATAAGCCGGGGCAGCAGCCTTGGCGGATTGCTGTGGAAAGGCCGCTGCCGGACGAGCGGACGATGCATAAGGTTGTTACGATGCCTAAAGATTCTCCGGTTGCGGTGATGACTTCCGGCACTTACCGTCATTATTTCGATGACCATGGACAGCGTTACAGCCACATACTCGACGCTCGTAACGGAAAGCCTGTTACCCATAATCTGGTTTCCGCCACGGTTCTGATTGCAGATCCAGCCGTTGCCGATGCTTGGTCTACCGCGCTGCTGTGTTTGGGTCAAAAAGACGGTATGGCGGCCGCCAATACAGCAAAAATCCCGGCACTGTTTATCGAGTTGCAGGGCAGCGAACTTACCGAATCCCGAAGTGAAGCTTTGAACGCTTTGACTACTCTCACTATACATTAATGCCCGAAGCCTAACCTTATGTCGATAGAAAGCCGTAGTCATCGTTTTTTTTCACGCTGGGGAAACGTCACTTTAGGCAGGCCGCTGATAGTGTTGTTGGTGGTGACCCTGCTGAGTATTTTGGCCTTGCAATACACAGCGGATCATTTGAGTATTAATACCGATACCGCCGAATTGGTAGCTCCAGAGGCGCCTTTCCAGCAAAATCGCCGCAATTACGAGAAAGCTTTTGCGCAGGACTTGCATACACTGCTATTGGTTGTCGAATCGGATTCGCCTGAGCTGACTAAATCGGCGGCTAAGAGATTGCTGCGTTTGATTAATGCGGACAAGGATCATTTTAAGTCGGCTTATATTCCGAACGATAACGAATTTTTTCGTCATAACGGTTTGCTTTATCTTGAAACCGACGAATTGCAGAGCTTATCCAACAATCTATCGCAAGCCCAGCCGTTTATCGGCAGAATTGCCCAGCAACCTAATTTAACCGGCTTTTTTTCGATTTTTGAAGATGCGCTAACGTCCACTGACAAGGCTCAGGACGTCCCTATCGACCTGACCTCGTTGATTGAGAAAGTGAGTTCGATTTTGCATAAAGCGCTTAACGGCGAAAACGCTTTACTGTCTTGGGAGTCGCTGATCAGCGATAAGAAAATGCATGAGCGCAACAGTTTTATTATCGTTTCGCCCAAGTTTGATTTTACGCAGATCCGCCCTGCGGAAAATGCGATTGAATCTATCCGCAAAGCCGTTGCAGAAGTTCAGGAGCCCAATCTGCCGACGGTTAAAGTTTGGATTACCGGTGAAGTCGGCCTTGAAGATGATGAATTGTCCGGCATGAGCACCGGTACTTTTACCGCCAGTATTTTTTCCATTGTGTTGGTGCTATTTATTTTATTGGTTGCCTATCGCTCGGTTTTGTTGACGGTAGCTACATTAATTACGCTAACCTTGGGCATGCTTTTTTGCGGAGCCTTCGCCGCTTTTTCGGTAAAAGAATTAAACCTGATTTCAGTGGCTTTTGCGGTATCCAATATCGGTTTGGGCGTCGAATATGCAATTCATTTCTGTCTACGCTACCGGGACAATCTGAGTCACCATGTTCATAAAGGTCTGGCGCTAAAAAGCACGGTAATAAGTACGGCTCCCTCGTTATTATTGTGCGCAGGAACCACATCCATCGGGCTTTATGCGTTTATTCCTACCGATTACAAAGGCGTATCCGAATTAGGCCTGTTGGCTGGCACCAGCTTGTTTATCTGTTTGTTGATTACGTTGATTGCGTTGCCTGCGCTGTTAAAAGTTATTCCGGCGCCGGCAAAGTTTTCGGAGGTGAATGAGCAAAAAACGGATGGATTTACAAAGCTGTCGCAACAACTGGCGGCTTGTCCGCTCCATTATGCCAAGCCGATTGCGATCGCAACTTTTGTTATCGCTGTCGCTTCGATTGTGCTGACGTTTAACGTGAAGACTGATTTTAACCCTATTAATCTTCGCGATCCTAACACCGAATCGGTTATTGCTTTTAAAAACTTGATGAAAAACAAGGAAACCACGCCGATGACCTTGACTGTTTTGGCCAAGGATGAAAACAGCGCCAAAGTTTTGGAGGAAAAGATTTCAAAGTTGCCGTCGGTGGATAAAACAGTCAGTCTTTTTGATTTTCTGGCTACCGACCAGGGTGAAAAACTGGCCTTGATTGAAGAAATGACCCTGATGCTCGGTGCTCAGATGCAGAGTTTTCCGGCGCTACAAACCGACCCCGACCCGGTTCCCGGCATTAACCGGCTGATAAAAGCTATCGACGCTGTCTTGCCTCAGAAAACCAATGACCGTGAGCGTATTGCGTTGACAAATTTTAAAAAAGAACTACAGGATATTCTGGTCGAACTTGATGAGCGGCAACAGCCCAGTCGGCGCATGTTTATTGAAAATATCCAGACCGCTTTGCTCGGCACGTTGCCGAGCATTATGAGCGAGCTATCGGCAGGCTTCAATGCGAAAGAAGTTACGCTGAGCGATTTGCCGGCAGACATCAAGGACAGGTGGTTGAGTAAGAACGGTTCATACCGTATCCAGATATTTCCTAAGAAAGACGTGAACGACCTAGCCAATCTGGAAGAATTTATTACCGAGGTACAATCCGTTGCGCCTGAAACCACTGATTTGCCTATTATGTATTGGGAGTCGATGAAAGAGGTTGTTGCGGCCTTTCAGCAAGCTATTATGATCGCGCTGATAACTATCGCTCTGCTGTTGTTTGTTATCCGGCGCAATATTTTAGATACGGTGTTGGTTATGACGCCGTTGATATTGGCAGGTCTGTTTACGATGGCGAGTGCTGTTCTGACTAATACGCCGATTAATTTCGCCAACATTATCGCCTTGCCGTTGTTGCTGGGTTTGGGGGTGGATAACGGCATTCATATGGTTGAAAAGTTACATCATTCGCTATCCGAAAAGCAGAATATTTATCAGTCCAGTACTGCCAGGGCTATGTTTTACGGCGCATTGACCACCGCTTCCAGTTTTGCCGGATTGGCGTTTTCACCCCATCAGGGCATCGCCAGCATGGGTTTGATTATTACCATGGGAATATTTTGGATCATGGTTTGTACGTTTATTGTCCTTCCTGCTTTAAGTAAATTGGCGTTAAAGCTTCAAAATAACGCCTAGGAACTTGGTTTTGATGAGAAATTTAGGGATCGATTGGTTTAGCTAATCGGCTCGGATAAATGCATTGGTGTTAAAGCTAAAGCTGTGCTTAAGTGCTGCTTTAGCTTTGAGGATGAAAATCTTGTTGTTGCCGATTACGGAGGGGTATTGTTAGATCAGTGTGGAGTTTAATGCGCTGGTGAGTTTTGCGAAGTTTGATTGGCGGCTTCTTTTTGCTGCTGCGACAGATAAGTTCCAGTCATAATTACTGTCATTATTAGCAGATAAATCACCGAAGCAACGCGTCTGGCTTTTTTTCCTTGTTCGTAGTTGTTCATAGTATGGGATTGAAATTTTAAAAAGTTAAAATCATATGATACTAGTACTCGGTCATTCTTGTTATGTCGGTTTGCAGTCCCCATAGGAAAGATTTTATCTTGAAGTGGTACCCGCAGTTGGCAAAGAAATATCAAGTCCGCTTAACGGAAGAAGAGCATGCTTATTTAGACCGTTTAATTCACAAGGGAAAAGTCCCCGCCCATCAAAGACGTCATGCTGAGATATTGCTTAAAGCTGATATCAGTGAAGTGGGCGCCCATTGGACCGATCAACAAATCAGTGAAGCCTTTGGGATTTCCATACGAACCATTGAACGCGTACGGGAGCGATTGGTTCACGAAGGCTTAGAGCCTGCCTTAAACCGAGCCCCGCCGGCGCGGGTGAGAAGGCGAGTGATTGACGGTGAAAACGAAGCTCATCTCATCGCATTAGCCTGTGGAGAGGCGCCCGAAGGTCGAAGTCGCTGGACCTTACGTTTATTGGGGCAACGCATGGTAGAACTGAGCTATGTGGAAAGCGTCTCTCACGAAACGATTCGCCAGACGCTAAAAAAATGAATTGAAACCCTGGCGAAATAAAGAATGGTGTATCCCGGCTAAAGACAATGCCGGATTTGTCTGTGCGATGGAAGAGGTGCTGACGGTTTACCCAGGTGTCTACGATAAGACGCCCCCGTTGATTTGCATGGATGAAAGCAGTAAACCACAGGTTAGAGAAGTGCGTCCACCGCTACCGGCAAAGCCGGGAACCCTCGAAAAGCAGGATACGGAATATGAGCGCAACGGCGTCAGTCATCTGTTTATGTTCTTTGAACCGTTAGCCGGAAAACGGCAGGTGGCCGTAACCGATCAACGGACCGCCGTGGATTGGGCGCAGCAAATCCGCAAGTTGGTTGATGAAAGCTATCCCCATGCTGAGCGCATCACTTTAGTGATGGATAATTTGAACACGCATAGCGGCGCTTCACTTTATAAGGCTTTTCCGCCTGAGGAAGCGCGAAGGCTCATGGAGAAACTGGAGTTCCACTATACGCCTAAGCATGGGAGTTGGTTAAACATGGCGGAAATCGAATTGAGCATCTTATCCCGTCAAGGTCTGGATCGGCGACTACCCGACCGGGACACTTTAAAAGCGGAAATCGCGGTATGGCAACAGCAACGCAATGCTAGCGCACGGCCGATGGAATGGCGATTTTCCACTGAGGAGGCTCGGGTAAAATTGAAAAAACTTTACCCGACATTATAAAAATGACTGAGTACTAGTGAGTTTAATTAATAAAAAACTTTAAGTTGAATGCTGTGAAAAGAGCTTTTCTGCAAGGTATTGATTTTATGTGCTTAAGCTGGGCTTAAGATTTGTTAAGTTAGAATTGAGCCAGATTTAAATAAAAAAGGCTCTATCCTATGAATAAAATCATGCTAGCAGTTCCTGTTTTTTTAATTTCCAGTTATTTTGTTGACCCAATTGGAACAGCCGAAGCATCCGGCCATCATTCGGCTCATAAAGCTTCCAAACACTCTGTAGTAAAAGCTCGTAAATCCGGACATCGATCAAATAATCATCAAAGTATGGTGTCTTGGTATGGTCCTGAATTCCACGGTAAGAAGACGGCCAGCGGCCAGAAATACGATATGTACGCTATGACGGCGGCACATAAGACATTGCCGCTTTTATCTTATGCTAAAGTCACCAACCTGAAAAATCATCGTAGTGTTGTTGTTCGTATCAATGATCGCGGATCTTTTCATGGCAGAAGAGATATGGATTTATCTTACGCTGCTGCAAAAGAGCTCGGTATCAGTGGGCTAGGCTCTGTAGAAATAACACCTCTGAGCAGTAACGAAGGAGTATCGCCATTGAGTCACGGTGCTAAAACAAATAAACGCGGTTAATCTGAAATACTGAATAACCAAGAAAACATCTCATCTTCAATAGGCTTAAGCCATAGCCGGCGGCAGGTTAAGGAATCTGTTCGTACATGGTCGGATAAGCCGCACTCAAAGCCCTGGGCTAATCAAAGTTTCTTGACGCGTTGTAACGACGCCTCAATTGTTCGCTTCGCCATTATCAACGCGGCAGAATTTTTAAACTGTTTTTAACATTAGATCCCAGAAAATCGGCATGTACATTTATGATTAGAGCTTAGGTCGTGTAAAATAAAGGCCTGAATTGCTGGGTAACAATAGCTCTTGGCTCATATTGTACATTGGGGACTTTTAAAAGCATGTTAGAAACTCATGAAATTTTAGTTATTTATCATGCCGACTGTTTGGATGGTCTAGGCGCAGCATGGAGTGCATTTTGCAAGTTAGGTAACCAAGTTCGCTATATTCCGGCTCGCTATGGTGACGATTTGCCCGATTTTGAACCGGGGGCAATACTGTATATATTGGATTATTCCTATCCTCCGCAGCTATTGGTCAACGCTTCGGCGAAAGCTGGCCGGATTATTCTGATCGATCACCATATGACCGCCATGGAACAATGCGATAGCTTTTTTAAGACTCAGCCGCTTCCTAAAAATTTATCAATGAACTTTGATTTATCGCGGAGTGGATGCGTTTTAGCCTGGCAGTATTTTTTCCATGATCTGAAACCGCCTAAGATTCTATTACATATTGAAGATCGTGATCTTTGGCGCTTTAAGTTGGAAGGAACCCGCGAAATTACTACCGCGCTTTATGAGAGAATGGCTATTCCTTTTGCTGAAATTGGCTCACTCGATTTGACGGAATTGTTGGCGATAGGGCGCATACAAGTTGAACAATTTTCAGGAATAGTGCTTAGGCTCGCCAAATCGGCGCATAGTGTTTCGGTAGCAGGGCGAATAGGTCTTGCCGTTAATGCGCCGTCATTATTTGCAAGCGATCTTGGGCACGTGCTGGCTGAGAAATCAGGCACGTTTGGCATGACGTATCAATACGATGGAAGAAAACAAAAGTGGACTTTCTCTCTTCGCTCGATCGGCGATTACGACGTAGGGCACCTAGCATTAAGTTTCGGAGGGGGAGGGCACAGGAATGCCGCCGGTTTTGTCTTGGATGACAATCCGTTTTTTAATGCCCTGGGTAAATAAAGATTGAATTGATTAAATTCAATCTTTATTCAGTAGTATGCTGGCCTCGCAGTCATAAAGCTGAGTTGAGCAGCTTGTCTGCTCAAACGAAACTTCTGCCCTTTGGGTATAATAATTATTAGTAACCGTAAGCAGGGAACTCCCGATGAGCATCATTCGTCAAGACGATCTTATTCAAAGCATTGCCGATTCTTTGCAGTATATTTCGTATTATCATCCGCTGGACTTTATAAAGGCCATGCATGAAGCCTATCAAAAGGAAGAGAATTCTGCAGCCAAGGATGCTATCGCACAAATCCTGATCAATTCCCGCATGTGTGCAGAGGGACATCGCCCGATTTGCCAGGACACAGGTATTGTAACGGTATTCTTAAAAGTTGGTATGAATGTCCAATGGGATGCCGACATGAGTGTCGTCGATATGATCAACGAGGGCGTACGGCGCGCTTATCAGAACCCTGATAATGTACTGCGCGCTTCGATACTGTCCGATCCGGCCGGTAAGCGCGTCAATACAAAAGATAACACGCCGGCGGTGATTCACATGGAAATTGTGCCCGGCGATACGCTTGACGTTGAAATAGCGGCTAAAGGTGGAGGCTCTGAAGCCAAGGCAAAGTTTGCGATGCTTAACCCTTCAGACAATATCGTTGACTGGGTGTTGAAAGTCGTCCCTACCATGGGGGCGGGTTGGTGTCCTCCCGGCATTCTGGGCATAGGCATAGGCGGTACTGCTGAAAAAGCGATGCTTTTGGCAAAGCAGGCCTGCATGGGATCGATAGATATTCAGGAGTTAATTGCACGGGGTCCTCGCAATGCGCTTGAAGAACTGCGCCTGGAGTTATACGACAAAGTCAATGCGCTGGGTATTGGCGCGCAAGGCTTGGGCGGACTTACTACCGTTCTGGATATTAAAATCAACGATTATCCGACTCATGCCGCCAATAAGCCGATTGCGATCATTCCTAACTGTGCGGCAACCCGGCATCTGCATTTTGTTCTGGATGGCAGCGGTGCTGCCGAGTTTAAACTCCCGTGTTTGCAAGATTGGCCTGAAATTACCTGGGATGCAGGCGCTACTGCTCGCAGAGTTGATTTGGATACAGTGACTCAACAGGATTTGGAAAGTTGGCAGCAAGGTGAAACCTTGTTGCTTAGCGGTACGATGCTGACGGGCAGGGATGCAGCGCATAAGCGCATGGTTGAGCTTTTTGAGCGGGGCGAAGCTCTACCTGAAAGCGTCGATTTTAAAAACAAATTCATTTATTATGTTGGCCCCGTTGATCCAGTTCGCGACGAGGTAGTAGGGCCGGCCGGCCCTACTACGGCAACGCGCATGGATAAGTTTACCGAAGTAATGCTGGACAGAACCGGTCTGCTTGGCATGATCGGCAAATCCGAGCGAGGCCCTGAAGCAATTGCCGCTATTAAAAAACATAAAGCCGTTTATTTAATGGCGGTTGGCGGAGCAGCTTATTTGGTATCCAAGGCTATTCGTAAATCGCGTGTTGTTGCTTTTGAAGATCTTGGTATGGAGGCAATTCACGAGTTTGTTGTTGAGGATATGCCGGTTACGGTTGCTGTTGATGCGGTGGGGGGGGCAGTTCATCAAGTCGCGCCAAAAATATGGCAAGCCAAGATTGGTAAAATTCCAGTTGTCGAGGAAAATTAAATCGGGCTATTTTTAAGGCTTAATAGGCCCAAGAGTTGATGGCCTCATAGGCGTGTTGGATAAAGTTGAGTTGAGCAGCTTGTCCGCTCATACGAAACTTATGCCCTCTGGGTATAAAATATGATTTCGATGACC
Source organism: Candidatus Methylobacter oryzae (assembly GCF_003994235.2). Taxonomy (GTDB): domain Bacteria; phylum Pseudomonadota; class Gammaproteobacteria; order Methylococcales; family Methylomonadaceae; genus Methylobacter_A; species Methylobacter_A oryzae. Next base: position 157,355 of record NZ_RYFG02000010.1, on the reverse strand, counting down.
TGGATAGTCGGCTTGAATTTATAAAAATATACCCCATCGTTATCTTTCAATTGCAAAGCAAAATTAAAAATAATTTAAAATTTGCACAAATTTAGCTAAAAATATTCTGAAACTGGAGTATTGATTTGTATTGATTTGTAATTGCAGTTATCTTAATCAATAGTTTTAAAATAATAAGGAGAAATCGGATGTCAAAAGGTCAAAATTTACAGGATAATTTTTTAAATGCCCTTAGAAAAGAGCATACACCTGTTTCTATTTTCCTTGTTAACGGTATAAAGTTGCAAGGTAAAGTTGACTCGTTTGATCAATACGTGGTCATGCTAAAAAATACATCAAGTCAGATGGTTTATAAGCACGCCATATCTACCATTGTGCCTAGCAAAGCTGTAAAACTGACGCATGACAATGACTCTAGCGACGAATAATTAGGTTAGCGTGCGAGTGTATGAATGTGTGGTGCAGTTATCTGTATGTTGAAAACGAAAAATCTTTCATAATCATGTTGGGGTATTTAGTTGTTTGATCGTCCCGAATCAGGTGAACGAGCGGTCCTTGTTCATCTGGCACTTCATTCAGGGCAGGAAGATCTTTTAGAGTTGAAGGAATTGGCTAAATCAGCCGGAACCGATCCTGTCTATGTGGTAACAGGTAGCCGCAAAAAACCTGATCCAAAATATTTTGTCGGCAAAGGTAAGCTTGAAGAGCTTAAAGATATTATTGAAGACTATAAAGCTGACATTGTCTTATTCAATCATCCGCTTTCACCCAGTCAGGAAAGAAACCTCGAAGGTTTTTTGGGGGTGCGAGTGGTCGATAGAAATGGATTAATTCTTGATATTTTTGCCCAGCGAGCTCAAACCTTTGAGGGTAAATTACAGGTTGAATTAGCGCAATTGCAGCATTTATCTACCCGCTTGGTTCGCGGCTGGACGCACTTGGAACGCCAAAAGGGTGGTATCGGGCTTCGCGGGCCGGGTGAAACTCAGCTGGAAACCGACAGGCGGTTGTTGGGTATGCGCATCAAGCAAATTCAACAGCGTCTGGATAAAGTCGATAAACAAAGGCATCAAGGGCGCAGTAAAAGAAAAAAAGCTGAAGTTCCATCGGTTTCATTGGTGGGATATACCAACGCCGGTAAATCGACTTTGTTTAATAGATTAACGGGGGCCGATATTTACGTGGCGGATCAGTTATTCGCCACGCTGGATCCGACCTTGCGCAACTGTAAGCTGCCTAATGGCAGCGAAGTTGTTCTGGCCGATACAGTGGGTTTTATACGCCATTTGCCGCATGAACTGGTGGCGGCGTTTAAGTCTACGTTGCAGGAGGCCGCTGAAGCGGACTTATTGCTGCATGTGATTGATGCCAGTAGCGATGATAGGGATGAAACTATTTGTCAGGTTAATCAAGTGCTTGAGGATATTAATGCAAATGAAGTCAGGCAGCTTGAAGTGTTCAATAAAATAGATTTGCTGGATGACGTTCAGTCACGGATCGAACGTGACGATGTCGGCAATCCCGTTCGTGTATGGTTATCAGCCGAAACAGGAGACGGCGTTGATCTGCTTTATCAAGCACTGGCCGAAATATTTTCAAATACTAAAGTCAAAAGAAAATGTTATCTGCAGCCCGATCAAGGTGATATAAGAGCTAAATTATTTGCGTGCGCCAGAATAATTAGCGAAAAAACGGATGATTTTGGAGGCTGTGAATTAGTTGTAGAAATTGATATGAAATATTTGGGCTTACTGAAATCGGTTGAAATTGAAGAAGTATTTTAACCGGCGCAAATGCAGTGGGTTTTGAACCTTTGGTCTTGCGTCTTTCGCCTTTTATAGATATTTACGATAGAATACGAATCATAAATCGGTAAGCTTAAGGAATATTACCTCTTGCTGAAAGTTGAAATAATCCTGCGGGATGTGTGAAAGTTTAAGTAACCAATATGGAGCAAAGTTATGTCCTGGAATGAGCCTGGCGGCGATAAAAAAGACCCTTGGAGTGGTCGTGGTGATCAAAAAGGCCCACCCGATTTGGACGAAGCAATGCGTTCGCTGCAAGAGAAATTAAGTGGTTTTTTTGGCGGCGGCCAAGATGGAGATGGCAGCTCTCCCGGCACTCCTTCATGGAAAAGTCTTGGTTTGCTTGCAGCAGGCGCAGTAGTGTTATGGGGGCTAAGCGGGTTTTATATTATCAATGAAGGCACACAGGGTGTTGAAACTCGGTTCGGTAAATATATCGCTACCACTCAGTCCGGTTTGAACTGGCATTTGCCGGCGCCTATCGAGCGAGTCGATATTGTTGATGTTAAGCAGCAACGCTATATTGAAGTGGGCTATCGTAGCGGTGGTACTGAGCAGGGGCTTGGTTCGGTACCGAAAGAAGCGTTAATGCTGACTAAAGACGAAAATATTGTCGATGTTCGTTTGGCGGTGCAGTATCAAGTCAAGAACGCAAAAGATTTTGTTTTTAATATCGTCAATCCGGCGGCCACTTTGAAGCAAGTTACTGAAAGCGCGCAGCGCGGTGTGATCGGCAGCAGTGAAATGGACTTTGTTTTGACTGAGGGACGCAGTGAAATTGTGACTCAAATCAAAAAGGAAATTCAGGAGGTTATGGATAGCTATAACTCCGGCATCCAAATTACCAGCGTTAATCTTCAGGACGCCCAGCCGCCTGAACAGGTACAGAACGCATTCGAGGACGCTATCAAGGCGCGTGAAGATGAACAGCGCTTGATTAATGAGGCTGAAGCCTATTCTAATGATGTCGTTCCGAAAGCACGCGGCGCCGCGGCCAGAAAAATTCAAGAAGCCGAAGGTTATAAAGAGCAGGTTATTGCTCAGGCGGAAGGTGAGTCTAATCGTTTTTCCAAACTGCTCTCGGAATATACTAAAGCTCCTGACGTGACCAGAAAGCGTCTTTATATCGAAGCGATGGAATCCGTATTAGGCGAGACTAATACCGTGCTGGTGGACGTTAAGGGAGGCAATAATATGCTTTATTTGCCGTTGGATAAAATGATCCAGAATCAACCCTCGATTCAACAACCTAATGCTCCTCAAAGTACAGCGGAACAACCTGCCCAGTCAGCGGCTGAAGTGCCACGACAACCTCCCGCTGTGCGAACTTCAACTCGCGGCCGTGACGCAAGGGGACGCTAATGACACAGAATAAAATATTGGTAGGATTAGGCGCATTGTTGTTCATCAGCATGATGTGTTTATTTACCGTCAGCGAAACGGAAAAAGCCATTAAGTTTCGTTTAGGCGAGATCGTCAAGAATGATTACGAGCCAGGATTGCACGTTAAATGGCCGCTTATTAACAATGTCAAAAAGTTCGATAAACGTATCCAAACGATGGATGCGAAGCCTGAACGTTTTTTAACGGCTGAAAAGAAGAACGTTATTGTCGATTCTTTCGTCAAATGGCGCATTGGCGACGTAACCATTTTCTATACGGCTGTTGCCGGCGATATAGATCAAGCGAATTTACGCTTGGATCAAATTGTTAAAGATGCATTTCGCGGTGAATTCAGCAAGCGGAACATCAAACAGTTGCTGTCGACGGACCGTCAGGTGATTCGCGAAGTGCTGATTAAAAATGCGAAGCCTCTGGCCGCTGATTTGGGTATGGAGATTGTCGACGTCCAAGTCATGCGAATTGATTTGCCGGAAGAGGTTAGCAGTTCCGTATTTCGTAGAATGGAAGCGGAGCGTGAGCGGGTTGCCCGTGAGTTTCGCTCGCAAGGTGCCGAAGCTGCAGAAAGAATCCGGGCCGATGCCGACAGGCAACGCGTTGTGACGATGGCAAATGCGTTCCGGGATGCGGAAATGCTTCGCGGTGAAGGCGATGCCAAATCTGCGGAAATCTATGCTAAAGCCTATGGTTCCGACGCAGAGTTTTTTACTTTTTATCGTAGCCTGAACGCTTACAAGAAGACATTTACCAGCTCAAGCATGATGGTGCTTGATCCTGACTCCGACTTCTTTAAGTACTTTAAGCAGCAAAAATAGCTAAAGACACGATTCCCAAGTTTTTACTTGGGAACCAGTAACCAACGCTCCGCATGCGGGGCGTTTTGTTTGAGTGGACATACAAAACATGCAACAAAAAGATTCCTGGCTTTTGCCCGACGGCATAGAAGAGATTCTGCCGGAAGAGGCTAAGCATCTTGAAAGCCTGCGCCGTAAGATACTGGACACATTTGCCTGCTGGGGTTATGAATTAGTCATACCTCCGTTCATAGATTATCTGGATTCTCTATTGACTGGTTCAGGCCATGATCTGGAATTGCAAACTTTCAAACTAACCGATCAGATCAGCGGTGAAATGCTAGGGGTGAGGGCGGACATGACGCCGCAGGTTGCCCGGATCGATGCGCACAATCTTAATGCCGAATGGCCGACCCGGCTTTGCTATACCGGTACTATTTTGCACACTAAAGGCGATCCGCTCGAAAAAACCAGGAGTCCGATGCAGATAGGCGCCGAGCTTTACGGTCATGCCGGTAAGGAAAGCGATGTTGAAGTCATTCGCTTGATGCTGGAAATGTTGGCCATTTCCGGCTTGCAAAACGTGCATCTCGATTTGGGCCATGTCGGCATCTATCGGGCATTATCAGGACAGGCCGGATTAACCGATGCTCAAGAAGCAGAGTTGTTTGACGTATTGCAGCGCAAGGCCAGGCCCGAGCTTCAAGAATTGATGGCCGGTTATAGTATTAATGATGAACTAAAATCCCTGTTTCTTAAATTGCCGCAATTGAATGGTGGCAAAGAAACCATTGCCAAAGCCAAAGAAGCTTTTTCAGCAGCTAACGGTGAGGTCAAACAGGCTTTAGCAGATTTAGAAGCGATTGCGGAAAAATTAACGGCTGGCTTTCCGTCGTTGCCTATCAGCTTCGATTTGGCTGAATTACGCGGCTACCATTATCACACCGGTGTAGTTTTTGCCGCTTTCGTGCCCTCGGTAGGCAGAGAAATTGCCCGGGGCGGACGCTATGACAATATTGGCGCAATTTTCGGACGTGCACGCGCGGCGACCGGTTTTAGTGCGGACTTGAAAGTATTGTCGGTGCTAGGCAAAGCTATTTACCAAAAAGAACAGCAAGCTTTGATTTTCGCTCCTTGTGGAGACGATGCAACGCTGCACCAAAAAATCAGGGATTTACGTGCCGAAGGACTGGCGGTTGTTCAACAACTGCCGGGACAAACCGGGACCGCACAAGAACTTAAGTGCACATCCGTCTTAGAGCAAGATCATCAAAACTGGGTCGTTAGGCCATTAGCAAGCTTGGATTAATTATGGGAAAAAATGTTGTTGTCATCGGCACTCAATGGGGTGACGAGGGAAAAGGTAAACTGGTTGATCTGTTAACGGAGCAGGCTGAAGCCGTCATTCGTTTTCAGGGAGGCCATAATGCGGGACACACACTGGTCATACAGGGCGAAAAGACGGTTCTGCATCTTATTCCGTCCGGCATACTCCGCGAAAATGTGCAATGCATGATCGGCAACGGCGTGGTTTTATCGCCGAACGCCTTGCTTGAAGAAATTGAATTGCTCGAAAAAGCCGGTATTCCCGTTAGAAACAGATTGTTGATTAGTGAAGCTTGTACACTGATCTTGCCGGTTCATATAGCGATCGACAAAGCGCGTGAAATCGCCCGCGGCAGTAAAGCAATCGGTACGACCGGCCGCGGTATTGGGCCTGCTTATGAGGACAAGGCGGCTAGACGCGGTTTACGTGCTGGGGATTTTTTGAACCCGACAGTTTTCGCAGAAAGATTCAAAGAGCTGGTCGAATACCACAACTTCATGCTGATTAATTACTACCACACTGATCCGATCGATTATCAGTCTGGCCTGGATGAAATGTTGAAATTGGGCGAACAAATCAAGCCGATGCTGACCGATGTCAGCGAGGTTTTATATCAATACCAGGATCAAGGCAAAAACCTACTATTCGAAGGCGCACAAGGTGCATTGCTGGATTTGGACCACGGCACATTCCCTTATGTGACCTCATCCAGCACCACGGCGGGTGGGGCCGCTACCGGCACCGGCATAGGCCCTCTCGACCTGGATTATGTGTTGGGTATTACCAAAGCCTATTCGACGCGAGTAGGAAACGGCCCGTTTCCGACGGAGCTATATGATGCGAACGGCGATCACTTAGGTACCGTAGGCCATGAGTTCGGCGCCACGACCGGACGTAAACGCCGCACCGGCTGGTTTGATGCGGTTGCGATGCGCAAGTCTGCAAAGATGAACAGCTTGAGCGGTATCTGTCTGACTAAATTGGATGTGCTTGACGGTCTCGAAAAGGTTGGAATTTGTACCGCTTATAGGCTTAACGGCAGCGTTACCGAAACGGCTCCATTAGGCGCTGACCAATATGAAGAATGCCATGCAATCATTGAAGACATGCCGGGCTGGACAGGTACAACTGCCGGCGTAACCGATTTCAATGCTTTGCCGGATAATGCCAAAGCCTATATCAAGAGAATCGAGGAACTGGTTGGCGTTAAGATTGCTATCTTGTCAACCGGTCCGGACAGAGATGAAACAATAATCCTTGAACATCCGTTTGCTTGAACGGTTATTGCGTAATTGTCAGGAGATAACATGGCTGAAACTGTAGAAGAACTAACCGTAACCTACGAAGACGGCGGCATTGAGACAGTCAAGGAACTGGACAAGAAAGTGCTGACTAAAGGTGCCTGGGCTACGGTAATGTACCGTTACCAGGATTGGAACCGTGCTAAGGAAGAATACGGGCCCGATAAATACACTATTCGCCGTTACCAAAAACAAAACGGCGAATACAAGCAAAAATCCAAGTTCAATATTTCCAGCAAAGACCAGGCGAAAGCGATTATCGAAGCTCTGGAAGATTGGATTAAATTGGATTAACGCGTTCAGCAGATAAAGAAATGGAACACGGACGCCAAAAGTATAAGGCCATGGAAGGCCTGTAGTACAGCAACGCAGGAGCAGTTGCCGAGGCGTTTTAGGGGTGCGGATAAGACCGATCTAAACGGATTTTTCAAAAGCCGGGCTTAAAGTGATTATCCGTGTTCTGTTTTTTAATATTGGATTTTCTTTCCGGGTTAGGTATTTATGAGTTCCGCCACCGTCGTCCCCTCCGTTACCCGCATCGCCTTAGCCAGCTTCATCGGCACTGCTATTGAGTTTTACGATTTTTATATTTACGGCATGGCCGCGGCGTTAGTCATCGGCCCGGTATTTTTCCCCGGCGGCGACCCGACAACGCAAGCGCTTAGTTCGTTTCTAACGTTTGCCGTCGCATTTTTGACTAGGCCTTTAGGAGCCGCACTGTTCGGGCATTTTGGCGACCGTATCGGACGTAAAACAACTTTGGTTGCATCGCTACTGGTAATGGGTATTTCCACCACTTTGATCGGCCTGTTGCCGGGTTATGATGTCATCGGCGCATGGGCTCCGGCGTTGTTGTGCCTGTTGCGTTTCGGCCAGGGCATTGGTCTGGGAGGGGAGTGGGGCGGAGCTGCGTTGTTGGCAACCGAGAATGCCCCATCCGGAAAGCGTGGCTGGTTTGGTATGTTTCCGCAGTTGGGGCCGCCGGTGGGTTTTCTGTTGGCGACCGGCAGTTTCTTATTGATGGCCCATCTTTTAACTGACCAAGAGTTTAAAGACTGGGGCTGGCGGCTCCCGTTTCTTGCCAGCTCTGTACTGGTTATCATCGGTTTGTATGTGCGTCTGGCCTTAGCCGAAACTCCGATATTTGCCAAAGTGTTACAGCAACACCAGCAAGTTGGTTTGCCGCTTAAGGAAGTATTCAAAAGCCATGCAGCCCCGTTGGCGCTGGGAGCGTTGGCGATGGTCGTCTGCTATGCGTTGTTCTATATTTCAACCGTGTTCTCGTTGAGTTACGGAACTACCGCGCTACAAATTCCGCGCCAGCAATTTCTCGGCATGTTGTGCGTGGCTGTGCTATTTATGGCTGCTGCCACGCCATTATCGGCTTGGGCTGGCGACCGTTTCGGGCGGCGTCCCGTTTTGTTGGTTGCCGGAAGTTTGGCATTCCTGTCCGGTTTCCTGTTAAAACCGATGCTGGAAAGTGGTTCGCCGATAATCATTACCGCTTTCTTGTCATTGGAGCTGTTCCTGATGGGAGCTACGTTCGCCCCGATGGGAGCTTTGCTGCCGGAACTGTTTTCTTCCAAAGTACGTTATACCGGTGCGGGAACAGCCTACAACTTGGGCGGTATATTGGGTGCTTCATTTGCGCCCTATATCGCGCAACGGCTGGTTAGCGAGGGCGGGTTGTCTTGGGTCGGCGGTTATGTCTCATTAGCTGCGATTGTTAGTTTGTTTGCTGTGTATATGATGCAGGAGACCCGCGATGATCGCTGGGTATAAAGCTGAGCTGGGCAGCTTGCCTGCGCAAACGGAACTTATGCCCTTTGGGTATAAATGGCGTTGGTCGGAATAAAGCTAAGCCCGAAATACCAGTTCCCGCTGGCGCTATAGTCAATTTATTCCAGATAACGTGATGAAAAACAAAGGATGGGCAATCAATTCTTTCTGTGCTTGGGATGGCGAAACCTTAGTGCTTAATGTTCTCGGCCAACCCAGCGCAAAACAGGATGCGATTGGCAAGGTTAAAGGCAAGCAGCTCAAAATCAGCGTCACCGCCGCGCCGGTTGCGGGCAGGGCGACCGATCATATGGTTCGGTTTCTGGCAAAGGAATTTGGGGTAGTTGTCGGCGATATTGAAGTTGTGTTCGGCAGGTTCAACGTCAATAAACAACTGCGCATTAAATCGCCTAAACAGTTACCCTCTGTAATCAACAAGCATTTATCTTAATGATAAGTAGACAGCGAAAGTAAAAATCTTAGTGCTGCTTTTGCTCTGTTTTCTTAGCAGGCGTTGCCTTCTCCTCACTCGCTTTATCGCCTTCGCTTTGCAAGACTTCTTGTTCCGTCTTTCTGTTCATAACAATAATGGAAATTCGCCGGTTGATCGGGTCCAGCGGTTCTGTGGAAGGACTATACGGAACGCTCGACGATAAGCCGATAACTCTTAAGACTTTTTCTTCGGCAAGCCCGCCTTGGGTTAATTCATAGCGGGCGGCATTGGCCCGGTCGCTGGAGAGTTCCCAATTCGTATACTTTTTCTGGTTGGCTGGAAAAGGCCGCGCGTCAGTGTGTCCATTAAGACTGACTTTATTAGGAAGCTCGCTGATAACCGGAGCTAATGCTCTCAAAATCAATTTGATTTGCGGTTCGGGCTCTGCGCTGGCCAATTTATACATCGGCCTGTTTTGGGCGTCGACAATTAATATTCTTAAACCTTCGGATGTAATTTCCAGCTTGATTTGATCTTTGTATTCGTTCAATTCAGGCGTTCCGTCTATTTTTTCCTGGATTTTTTGTTTTAAATTTTCAAGTTTTTCTTTTTCAAGTTCTTCGGCTTTACGTTCAATATCTTCAGGGGTAATTTCCATTTCTTCAGCAGTTTTACCTTTATTTATCTGGCCTTGATCTTGTGAGGAAATATCCGACCCTCCCGCTTCGATAATGCTGGTCCTGTCGCCGACATCCTTGCCTCTTTCTTCGGTGGAGGCTTTGAAGGGGTCTTGAAAATACTCGGCGATTCCTTTGCGTTCCGGTTCGGTAGTCGTTCCTAATAACCACATCAGTAAAAAAAAGGCCATCATAGCGGTAACGAAATCCGCGTAAGCCAGCTTCCAGGCACCTCCATGATGACCGTGGCCGCCTTTTTTTATTTTTTTTATGATGATGGGTTGTTGGTCGGACATTTTCTAAATTAACCTTTGTTGGCTCTTAATTGTTCTTCCAATTCCAAAAAGCCGGGCCGCATCGCCGAAGCAATCATCGTGCGCATATATTCCGCAGTCATGGCGGGCGACACCCCTTTAGCGCAACACAGCAAGCCTTTCTGGGCGCATTTAAAGACATTACCGGAGGCTTCAACACGCTCTGCCATTACAGCCGAGACAGGGCCGATATAGCCGTAAGCCAATAAGATACCAAGGAATGTTCCTACCAATGCGGCAGCGATCAATTTACCGAGTTCCGAAGGGGGAATACCAACCGATTCCATGGTATGCACAACACCTAGTACTGCGGCGACAATCCCAAAAGCCGGCAGACCGTCAGCGATATTCTGAATGGCTTTGACCGGGGCATGAGCTTCTTCGTGGTGGGTTTCAAGTTCCTGGTCCATTAGCTCTTCCAAGGCATAGACCTCAACTCCGGTAACGATCAAACGCAGGTTGTCGCAGATGAATTCCAGTAAATGGTGGTCGTGGAGGATTTTGGGCGTAAATACCGGGCTGTTGTGAGGATCGTCGATAATACTTTCTAACGACAGCAAGCCTTCTTTACGCGTTTTGGTAGTAATTGCGTAAAAACACAGCAGCAAATCCAGATAATATTCTTTAGTGTATGGGGAGCCTTTTAGGGTGGCGGTTGCCTGGCTAACGGCGGCTTTTATCACTGTTTTAGAGTTTCCGCAGACAAAAGCTCCCACGGCTGCGCCAATAATGATAACAAACTCAAAAGGTTGGAATAGAACGCCGGGGTGTCCGCCTGCGCCTAGAAATCCGCCCATAATTGCTATAGAAAGGATTAAATATCCAGCAATAACTAACATGTGTTCACTTTTGTGGTTGGTTTATATTAGAAGTAAGCAATATTACTTAGATAATGATTACTGTGCGATTATATATTGATTAATCTAAAAGCCGAGTTTAAATCTGAGGCTTTCCGTTCTCAATCCTATTATCTCGATAACTTAATTTTAGCTTGAAATTGAAATTCAAGGTTTAGTCTTTCATGGCTTCGCTCTTTTTAGGTTTTGACGGTATTGGCTAACGCACCAGGAAGGTTATTGGCATGCATTTGTTCACGCAGCAGCCGGGCAAACTCATCTGCCGGTAGCGGTTTGCTTTTGATATAGCCTTGATAAGTATCGCAGCCTTTTTTTCTCAAGAATGCCAGTTGCTCCTGTGTTTCTACGCCTTCAGCCAAAACTTTGAATCCTAAAATATGCCCCATCGCGACAATCGTTGCGGTAATTTCCATATCGTCCTGTACTGAGGGAATGTCATCGATAAAGCTTTTATCGATTTTTAGCACATCCAACGGAAAGCGTTTTAGATAGGCTAGGGATGAATAACCGGTACCGAAATCATCGATAGCAAGACGGACGCCTTGAGCTCGTAAGCTATTAAGTACTTCAACCGCCTTTTCTTCATTTTCCATCAGACCGCTTTCGGTCAGTTCTAACTCTAATTGTTTGGCAGGAAAGCCGGTCTCGTGCAGCACTTCGGCTACCAAGGCGCTGATATTGCTGCGGCGGAACTGGTGCGGCGATACATTGACTGCTAATGTTAGCGGCGGTAAGCCGGCTTCTATCCAACGGCGGCCTTGCCGGCAGGTCTCGCGCAACACCCAGGCGCCGATTTCGACAATCAAGCCGGTTTCTTCGGCAATAGGGATAAAGTTGGCCGGCGAAATCAATCCTTCAGTCGGATCGTGCCAGCGTACCAAGGCTTCGGCGCCGATTATCAGCCCGCTGTCGATGTCTATTTGCGCCTGGTAATAAACGCACAATTCTCGTTGCTCGGTAGCGTGGCGTAAGCGGGTTTCCAGTGCGATGCGTTCGCGAGCGATAGTCGTAAACTCTTCGGAAAAATAGGCAAAACAGCCGCGGCCTTCGTCTTTAGCCCGGTAGAGAGCGGTATCCGCGTTATCCAGCAGTGTTTCAGGGCTATTACCGTGCTGTGGGAACAAACTGATGCCGATACTGGCGCCGATTCTGACTTTTCGGCCTAGATCAGGATGGACATTGTTACTTTTGAGTAAATGAAACGGTTGACTCAAATCGGCAACGATATGTTCCGCGACTCGCGCGGCATCTTCGGCATGGGCAATGTTTTCCAATAGCACGACAAACTCATCGCCACCTAGACGAGCGACCATGTCGGCATCGCGTAATCTTGCTTTAATACGGGCGGCGACTTGTTGCAGTAATTCGTCACCGGCCAAATGTCCCATGCTGTCATTGACGGCTTTAAAGCGGTCCAGGTCGAGCATTAGCAGCGCCAGCTGTTTGCCGTCACGCCGTTCCATTTTAATGCCATGCTTCAGGCGTTCCCACAGCAGGCGGCGATTGGGCAGGGCGGTAAGCGGATCGTAGTAAGCCAAATTATGAATCGTTTCTTCCGCTTCTTTGTCTTTGGTGATGTCGGTGAATGCGGCAACATAGTTGGTAATCCGGTTGTTCGCATCGCTAACGGTAGTAATGCTAAGCCATTGAGGATAAATTTCCCCATTCTTGCGCCGATTCCATATTTCCCCTTCCCAATAGCCGTTCTTTTTCAAACTGTATTGCAACGCGCGATAAAAGTGTGCATCATGCCGACCCGACTTAAGCAAGGAATGAGTGTGTCCGATGACTTCTTCCGGGCCATAACCGGTAATGCGGGTAAAAGCCTTATTGACCTTCAGAATCATTTGATCGGCATCGGTAATGGACATGCCTTCTTGCGATTCAAAGGCGGTTGCTGCGATACGGAGCTCAGCTTCTGCCTGTTTTTGTTCGGTAACGTCACGGAAACTCCATACCCTGCCGACGACTTTATTGTTGATCATCTTAGGGACCGAGAAGCGCTCGATAATTTTACCGTTTTTAAATTCAATAATATCGAACGAATGAGCTTCGGGAGTTGCGTGCAGTTTGGTTACTTGATTGGAAAAAGCTTCGCTGTCTTTAAGTTGGTCCAAAATATGACTGGACTGATACGGTAGTTTTTCGGCGCCTATTTCGGCAGCGACGGCTTCATTTGGAATTTGCCACAAATCAAGAAATTTTTGGTTATGCAGCAGCCACTTGTTGTTCATGTCCACAGCCAGGATTGCTTCATCGGTAGATTCCAGCGTGGCTTTTAATACGGATAGCGATTCTGCTATTTGGCTCATTGACCTGTTTTTTTCAATTGCCAATTGAGCAAGGCCGGCATAGTGAGCGATCAGCTTGATTTGTGTTTCGGTAGGCTGAGTAGGCTGGCGATGGTAGACAGCAAAAGTTCCCAGCACGTTCCCTTGGTTATTTTTAATCGGGTGTGACCAGCAGGCTTGCAGACCGGCTAACCGGGCCAGATCAAGATACGGTTGACAATAGGGATGGTTTGCCACATCGCTGATAATGACGCTTTCGCCGCGATACGCCGCAGTGCCGCATGAGCCGATGCCATCGCCAATCGTTAAGCCATCAATGGCTTGATTGTAGAAGTCCGGCAAACTGGGTGCAGCGCCGTGGCGTAGGTGTTGATTGTCCTCATCCAGCAACAAAATCGAGCACAACATATTAGGATGTAGCGCTTCAATTTGATGGGCTAACTCATCCAATATCTTGGCTAGGTCAACGCCTTGATTAATTAATTGCAAAATATGGTTCTGCAGGGCCAGTTCATCGGTACGGCTGCGCAATTTATTTTCAACAGACTTGCGTTCGGTGATGTCATCCAGAAATATCAGAACTCGCTCGCCGACGAGGGCATTGTAAAAAACAATATCGCGTATTGTGCCGTCTTTGCAGGTTACTCCAAAGTCCGTCAACGTAAACTCTTTGCCATCGGCAATAGCTTTTGCCATTGCCGCCGCCCAAATTTCTTTGACATGATCCCGATAGGATTGTTCGGGATAAGCGAGCGGCCACCATGCCTCCAGTGTTGGCGTGTCGTTTAAAGTGTAACCGAAAGATTCAATAAATCTGTCATTCAATAAATCGACTCCACCTTGTTTATTGACTATAGCGATCGCAACAGGTGATTTTTGAATGAGTTGGCGGAAATGTTCTTCGCTTTCCCGGAGGCTTTTGAGCGAAATCAGGCTGCTCAGTGTGTCGGTAATTCTTTGAGCAAGCTCGGTAAATATCCGTAGATCATCCGAGTCATGAATGTAGGCCTCTGAGCAATGATGAATGCCAAGTAGCCAGGGGCTGCCTATTTGCGGCCGAAGCGCTGCAAGCAGTTGAGATTTTACCGAAAATTCATCGGCCACCATTGTTGGAACGCTGTGTTCCAGTGTGGGGCCGTATTGCAGGGTTTCGTTGGCTTCGAGCGCCTCATGAAAAAGTTCTGCAAGTTCTTTAGTCACAGGAATCTTCATATCTCGTTTAAAGGCGCCCGGCCACTCGGGACGAGTATGTTCCATCGGCACTGACCAAAAACTTGCATTCGGATCGCAAGGATACAGGAACCAGGCGCGGTCAGCCTTGAAGATTAACTTGATTTCTCTTAGTACTTTGTCGAGCATGGTTTCAAGACTTTCGTTCGTAGAGCTTATCCGGGATATGCGCTCCATAATAGCTAAATAGCGGAGTTGCCGGGTGAGCTGATGCTCTGCTTGTTTGCGCTCGGTAATATCCTGAATGGTCACTACCAGATGAGTCGGTTTGCCGAGTTTATCGTACTCAATGTCGCCATGAGCGCTGACCCAACGTGTCGTAGCGTCGCTAGAGCGGATGATTTCATATTCCATCGAGAACGGTTCTTGGTTGCGGATGATTTCTTGATAGCGATCAAGCGCGCGCTGGCGGTATTCAGGATGGATTAATGTCGCCCAATTGGAAGCCTTTCGTTCAAATCCGGCTTCGATGCCGAGGATCTGGTCGAGTAGAGAGGAGCTTTCCCAGCAACCGGTCGCCAAGTCGATCACGTAATAGCCTATTCCCGCTGTTTCATGGGATAGGCGTAGCAGCTTTTCGTTACGGGCGGCTACTATATTTCTTCGCTTTAGTGATCGATAGGAAGCTAATAGTCCTAAAGTAATAGCGCCGGTCAATAGAGCCGTGATGACTGCAATTTTGATATAGCCGAGCAGTTTTTCCTTGTCGGCTTTAGAGTCAGAATCGTAGCTGAAATTTTGCAGCAATCGATCGTTTTCAACCATGCCGGCTTTTATGAATGTTTCGGCCATATGCCGCCAGCGCCAGGGATTCATGTGTCCTAGATCGATCACATCCGGCATTATCAGCGAGCGTACTGTGTCTGCCTCAAAGTTAAGATGGTCCCTGGATTTGGTAACTTTATATTTATTGACCAATAGATCAATAATTTCTTGCGGATGATTCATTGCGTAATACCAGCCTTCGAGACTGGCTTGGCGGAATGCCTTTACGCGCTCGGGGTGCCGTTTAAGCTCATCTTCCGTTGTAAACAGAATGTCGCTGTAAAAGTCGACGCCATAATTGCGCGGATTGAGTACGGTAAATTCAATTCCTTGTTGTTTCAGAAAATAGGGCTCGTTGCTCAGGTACGAGTTAAATGCGTCTACCTTGCCGTTAACTAAATCGCTAATTTCATAACTGCTGGGAATGATATGAAGAAGGCTTGCGTCAATGCCTTCGTTATTGAACATGGCGATAAAATCAGTGTCGACGGTTTGATCCATCAGCATGATTTTTTTTCCGACTAAATCGTCGGGTGAAAAAATCCCGGCATCCTTGCGCACGATTAAGACGGAAGGAGAATGTTGATATATCGCAGCTAAAGCAACAACCGGTGCGCCGCGCAATCGTTCCAATAATAATTCGCTGTTGGCTTCGCCATATTGGGCATGTCCTTGAAGGACTTCCTGCACCGGTTTATTGTTAGGCGTGCCTTCATGGATAACGACGTCGAGTCCTGCGTCTTTGTAATAGCCTTTTTCTAAGGCCGCATAGTACCCTGCAAATTGAAACTGGTGGTGCCAGCGTAACTGTAAGTGGATGGGTTCCGCCGATGCTGAAAAGCATGGACATATTAATGCTGTGACAAGTACGGCATAAGTTCGCATCATATTGAGGGAGTCCGGTTTTAATGCTTGACAGCCATTTTTCTATGGAGCAGCTACTACTTCAGCCAAGAAGCGTCGGGCGTATGCGATGCCAGAATGTGGGCGGTTATACAGTGAAGGCTTGGAAATGAGTTGGAGATATTTCAATGTAAAACTTCGGTTATTAGGATCGCGGTTTACATCATTGCCTACGTCCGTGTAGGCAATGTCTCTAAGTAACGACTGGAGCTATTTGTTCAGCAGCTTACGAACGCGATCATAAACCGTCTGGCGGTTAATGATCAGCGCGTAACTTAATAAACCCAGTATTAAACCGAACAACAGCTTTCCGAAAACAGAACTTTCTTGTTCGGCAGGTGCGGGAGCGGCATCCGGCGACCATTGAGGCTGCACGTTTTGTACCGCAACTTTAGAAGGCTGATAGGCGGCTTTCAGGTCGGGAAGACCTAAACTGCGCCACTCATCATAATCCTGCCAGATCGGATAATTACCTTTCCAGAGTCCTTTGCTGAAATAGGGCGCAAGACTCATACCGTGAGCTTTGGGAATGCCTTTTTCATCAAGGAAATCTTTATAGACAACCAGGCTGATATCGCCGCCTTCGCCAACACCGTTAGTCGTAAACGATTTTTCAACATGGTCATGGAACATCCAGATACCTTGACCAAAGCTGTGCAAGCCGTCGTCGACGCCGCTTAACTCCAGGTCAATACGCTGTGCGGGAACCATGCCGTGTACATCGCGTTGGATGTAAGAGCTTGGGCCGTTATCGACGCCGTCATAATGGGTTATGGTCGGTTTATGGCCGTGAATATGTAAAGCCAAGGATTCGGTATGGCCATTCAGGACCCGCAGCTTGACTTTTTCATCCTGGCTCATTTCAATTAATGATTCCCTTAACGTGTAAGGGAAAGAGCGGCCGTTAAGCATGAAATAATCATCGGTGGCTTCGGTTGTGTCGTATTCCGTATTCATATGCTTGGCAATCAGCCGCGGATCGTTAGCCGATCTGGCGACAAGCTCGTGCAGCTCTTTATCGGCCGATTGATAATGCAAGTCATACTCGCGGGCATATTTTTCAAGCACCGCTACAGACGGATGACGTACTTGACCGGCGCCAACGTTAAGCGTTTGTACCCAGTTGTTGGGGCGGTTTTCCTCAACGATAAAAATGCCCTGCAAGCCCATCGGTATATGAGTGTGCGGTTGAACGTGGCAATGGTAGTACATAGTGCCGGGTTGGCGCGGCTTGATTACGTAGGTTTTGGTTTGGCCCGGCATTGTGTCCATATTGCTGGTCTGTCCAACGCCGTCGTTACCGCTGCCGGCATGATTCATGTAAGGATGGTCGATGCCATGCAAATGTATCGAATGCGGCAAATAATGGGTGTTTTCAAGAACCAGCCAAACCACGTCATCCTGCTCGACACGAATGACCGGAGACGGTGCGCGCAGTAATGGATTGGCGATGGGTTCGTAAATACTCAGCGTCGACATGTCACGGGTTTTTGGTGCAAAAACCCAAAAAGTCGGTTGAAGGCCCGGAGCTATGTCGAAAGTCGTGGTCGGATCTTTCATGTCCGGCGAATGGCCGTTGAGTTCGGCAACTTCAAGTTTAATAACGACTTTATCAGGATCGCCGTCGCCGTCGACATCGTCGGAAAGAGTAATCGCATCGGCAGCGAGTTGGGTTTCCATCAATGTTGCCATCGAAATACCGTTTGTGCCTTTAACAAAGGCTGCGATGTCGGCAGGGTTGTCAGGATTACAGAGTCGTGAAGCTTGGATTTTTACACCATCGATGACTTGTTCTTTTCGCCATTCAGGATTAGTGAAGTCAGAACATACTTCTTCTACCGGTCCCATTTCTACCTTGGCCGTAGGAGGTAAATCACTGGCCGCTTGGCTCCACGGATGTATAAGGAGCAGAGTGGCGCCGCACATCAGGGTAAGAAAGTTTTTATGCATACAACGACCTCAAAAAAATACACTAAATAAAATCACGCACCGCTAAATTAACGCGATGGTTTTTTAACATGGCTATTTTAACTGAATATAAAGCAAAATTCATTTTTAACGCTATGTTAAGCTTAAAATGTCAATTATGGATTTTAATGAGTTTATGGGATAACCATCGTGACCCAACAACAGTCAGTCATTATGTACAGATGAAAAGGCAGAATAGATGAATTCCCAAATAAAAACGTCCGGGCTTGATAACTTGATCTTCGATAACCGTTTTATTCGCGAGTTACCGGCCGATCCGCAGACTACTAATCAACGCCGCCAGGTATTCGGATCTTGTTATTCGCGAGTGCTTTCGACTCCCGTTTCCAAGCCGCAAATGGTCGCTTATTCGAGAGAAGTTGCCGAGCTTTTGGATTTGAAGCCGGAAGATTGCGAGTCGGATGATTTTACCCAAGTGTTTGCCGGCAATCGCCTGCTACCGGGCATGGACTCCTACGCAACTTGTTATGGCGGTCATCAGTTCGGCAACTGGGCCGGACAGCTCGGCGACGGCCGGGCGATTAATTTGGGCGAAGTGCTTAACCGTCGCGGCGAGCATTGGACCTTACAACTGAAAGGCGCGGGCGAGACGCCTTACTCAAGGACTGCCGACGGTTTGGCCGTACTGCGCTCTTCTGTACGCGAGTTCTTGTGCAGCGAGGCCATGTATCATCTGGGCGTGCCGACGACGCGGGCATTGAGCCTGATATTGACCGGCGAGGAAGTGATCAGGGACATGTTTTACAACGGCAATCCCCGGCCCGAACCGGGTGCGGTCGTGTGCCGGGTTGCACCGTCATTTACCCGGTTCGGCAATTTCCAGATTTTTACTGCCAGAGGAGAGCTTGAGCTGCTGAAGAGGCTGGTGGATTACACAATTCGCGCCGATTTCCCGCACCTAGGCGAGCCGTCGCTGGACGTCTATCTTCAATGGTTTGAAGAAATCTGCCGCAGAACGGCGGAAATGATTGTGCATTGGCAGCGCGTCGGTTTCGTCCATGGCGTGATGAATACCGATAATATGTCGATACTCGGCCTTACCATCGATTACGGCCCTTACGGCTGGCTGGAAAATTACGACCCCAACTGGACGCCTAACACGACCGACGCGGCCGAGCGGCGGTATCGATTCGGCAGCCAGCCGCAAATCGCTTTCTGGAATCTCGGTCAATTAGCCAATGCGATTTATCCGCTTATTGAACAGGTTGAGCCTTTGCAGCAGGCGATCAATGTCTATAAGGAAACCTTTGAACGAGGCTGGCAGACCATGGTTGCCGGTAAATTAGGGTTGAATGTCTATGATCCGTCCATCGATGACGAACTTAACACAGAACTGTTGATCCTATTGCAACTGGTTGAAACGGACATGACTATTTTTTATCGCAAGCTCGCAATGCTGGATATGGACGTAGAACTCAGCGATCAGGCTTTGATGGCGCCGTTGATGGATGCTTATTATGTACCCGAGCAATTAACCGATGACTACAGAGCGCGTCTTGGCTTGTGGATCAGGCGTTATATCAAGCGGGTGCAAATTTCCGGTTTGCCGGATGTTGAACGGCGCAACAGCATGAATGCCGTCAACCCTAAATATGTGTTGAGAAATTACCTGGCGCAACTGGCGATAGATAAAGCCGAGCAGGGCGATTTTTCGATGGTGAACGAGCTGTTGGAACTATTGCGTCATCCTTATGACGAACAGCCCGGTAAGGAAGAATTTGCGTTAAAACGTCCCGATTGGGCTAGGCAAAGGCCGGGATGCTCAATGCTGTCATGCAGTTCTTGAATATTGCCGCTCTATAAATTAAGGTCGAAATTAAATATCTAAACTTCACTTCCAAGTTTAGATATTCTTAATTGTAGAAAACGGCCGTTTTTCAGCTCAAATACTCGTGCACCCGAGTTGTAGCGGCGGCTTGTCATGTGCATTCCCGGTTTTATCCTTTTTCCCACTATCCAGCAGCAGAGGCATTATTGAGTTATTGCCTGCTTTTTACGTCAATGGTTGCGGAAACTACGTAGTCGAATGGCGTTTTTCTTCGGTTTTTCTAAATCCATTTCCAAATTTAACACGTTAACAGTTTTAATGCCTTACAAGCGATTGTTGACGCTTGTTGTTAAATAGATAAAAACGATATATTCGATTATTTTTATAAAAACGATAAAAGCGATTGATTTGGGGCTGGGTGCGCAATACACTCTTGCTCAAGGTCATCGATTGGCTTGCAGTTGTATCGATTACTCCAAAATGAATAGTGTTAATTAAATGTCATTAAGGAAATCCCGATATGGAAGAAGCAATGAAATTTTATCGAAATGAATATTGGCTGACCTTTCCATTATTGCTGTGCGGCGCACTTGGCGTTTTAGGCTTTACAGTGTCCAGCCGCTTCGAGATAAACAATTTGGTAATGGCGGCTGGGTTAATCGTCATGTTTGCCGGATTGCATTTGCGGAGCCGTAGCCGCTATCGCGTGGCACTACAAATGCAGGAGCAAAGCCTGACGGAACGCTGGCAACAGGACTATGAGCAGAAAATTAAAGCTTTGCAGCATGAGCACAGTGAGGCCGTTTCAAGAGCCGGCTCCAGTCAAATTGAAGCAGAACGGAAACATATCGGAAAGTTGATTAATGAGCTAACGCAATGTTTCGACATGCTGTCAAGCCGTCTCGACGGGCAAGAGCCCGGCAAACCGCAACCCGCCAGCAATGAGCCGCTTTCTCTTGATGCGCGGATTACTGATTTGACACAACGTTTTGATGTGCTGATCGGCTTTCTTGATAGCAAGGCCGAAGATGCCGACAGGCAAGAGTTTTCCATAGAAGGATTGGACTCGCTGTGCCAAAAAGTCTTGCCGATTTGGTCGAACCAAGTGGAAATGGCCCGGCGGCACACCGAAGAGTCCATCTCGGATTTGGCTGAACGCTTCGATTCTTTGTCCAAGCGCCTAGACGCCGCCGTGCTTGCCTCGCAAAGTACTATGGAAGGCGATCACGACAGCAATGGCGGCATCGTCGAATTGCTACGGGACAGTCAGCAGGCGCTTAGCAGCATTACACAGGCGCTGAGTACCTCATTAGAAGAAAAGGAAAAGTTATTGCGTTCCATTGAAGACCTGTCCGGCTATACCGATCAACTCAGCAAAATGGCTTGGGAAGTCAGCAGCATTGCCAGTCAGACCAACCTGCTGGCGCTAAATGCGGCCGTTCAGGCCGCGCGGGCCGGCGATGCCGGGCACGGCTTTTCCGTCGTTGCCGATGAAGTGCGCAAACTGTCGCGTTCGTCAGGCGATGTCGGCAGGAAGATTACCGAAACCATTGAAGCCGTTAACGATGCGATTGAAAACACGCTGGTGATTTCACACAAATTCGCCCGCCAAGACAAAGAGACACTCAATAGTGCGGAGCAGATCATTGCTACGGTATTGTCGCATTTTACGCGGGCTGCTGCCGGCTTGTCCGATTCTGCGGAATTATTGCGCAGTGAAAACACCGCCATCAATCACGCAATCGCCGATGTTTTCGTTGACTTACAGTTCCAGGACCGAGTCAGCCAAATACTGACACTGGTCTGCGGCGACTTGAACAAGCTCGAACAGCATCTGGAGGCGCTTAAAAATGAAAAGGACATTGACGGCTCATGCCGTTCCGTCAATGTCGAAAAATGGCTTGAAGAACTCAGTATGACTTACACCATGGAAGAGCAGCTAAAAGTGCACAGTGGCGAGAAGGCCGAGATCAATACCCATCAAAACACGATTACATTTTTTTGAGGACTTTAACATGGCCAAAACTATCCTGTTTGTAGAAGATTCCGCTTCCGTCCGGCAAGTGATGAACAGCACCCTGACTCGCGAAGGTTATCAGGTAATCCTTGCCAGCGACGGCCAGGACGCGATGGGTAAGCTCGACGGCAGCAAGATCCACCTGATTATCAGCGACGTGAACATGCCGAACATGGACGGTATTTCTTTTGTTAAGCAAGTCAAGCAATTGCCGGCTTACAAATTCACGCCGATTATCATGCTGACCACTGAAAATCAGGCGGAGAAAATGAACGAAGGCAAAGCGGCCGGCGTCAAAGCCTGGATCGTCAAGCCGTTTCAGCCGCCGCAACTATTGGCCGCAATTTCGCAGCTTATTCAAGCATAGATAATGGGGGCGACCGATGGTGAACAGAAGAACTAAAAATCAACAGAACAACCGCATTGCCATCGAAGGTGAACTGACTATATACACCGTTCTGGAGTTGAAAGACAAATTGCTGGCAGGGCTGTCGGACAATTCCGAACTGGAACTGGATTTATCCGAAGTTGGCGAGTTCGACGGAGCCGGTTTGCAGTTATTAGTCATGGTCAAACAACAAGCGACCACTCTTGGCAAAGCCCTGCGCTTTACCGGCCACAGTTCCGTCGTGTTAGACCTAATCGACCTGTCCGGCCTGGCCGGCTTCTTTGGCGACCCCTTGCTGATCGTCCGTCCGTCCACCCAATGAGGCTAGTGTTATGATACCCGACGAATACTTGCAAACCTTCGTGGTCGAATGCAGCGAACTGCTCGAACAGATGGAACAAGCCCTGCTGATCGTAGAGCAGGCGGCGGAAGACCCTGAAATTATTAACGCGATTTTCCGCGCTGCCCATACCATCAAAGGTTCTGCCGGCATGTTCGGCATTGAGCCGATCGTCGAATTCACCCATGCCGCCGAAAGCGTACTGGACCGCGTGCGCAGCGGCGGCATTGCCATGGATGCGGTACTGGCAGCGCTGTTTATTGAAGTACATGATCATCTGCAAGCCATGATCAGCCGCGTGGCTGAAGGGAATCAGCCATTTCCTGAAATTGACGAACGCAGTAAGATCCTGATCGCGCAATTAGAAGCCTATCTGGGCGAGGCTAAAACGGAGCAGCCTGAGCAGTCTGCTCCTGCCGTCCACCAGCCTAAACTGGAACGGGAGCCGGGCGACACCGTGGCCGGCACCGACCTGTGGCATATCTCGCTACGCTTCGGCCCGGAGGTGTTCCGCAACGGCATGGACCCGTTCTCGTTCGTGCGCTGTCTCGGCAAACTCGGCGCGATCGTCGAATTGGTCACTATCATTGACGCGATCCCGGCGGCCGCCGACATGGACCCGGAAACCTGCTACCTCGGCTTTGAAATCAGCTTTAGCAGCGACGCCGGCAAAGCCGACATCGACGCCGTATTCAACTTCGTCCGTAGCGACTGCCTGATCCGTATCCTGCCGCCGCACAGCAAAATCGGCGAATACCAACGCCTGATCCAGGAACTGCCGGAACAGGAAATGCGCCTCGGCGAAATCCTGGTTTCCTGCGGCACGCTGACTGCCGAAGAGCTGAACACCATGCTGCGCCTGCAAGCCCAGCATGGCGGCGAACCGCAACGCCCGATCGGTGAAGTGTTGGTCGAACAGCACTTGGTCAGTCCGCCGGTCGTCGAAGCCGCGCTGGAAAAACAGCAACAAGTCAAAGACAACAAGCGCAACGAGGCCAACTTGATCCGCGTCGACGCCGACAAACTCGACGGTTTGATCAACCTGGTCGGCGAACTGATCATCGCCGGCGCCGGCACTAACCTGATCGCCCGCCGCGCCGGTATGGCCGACTTGATCGAATCGACCGCCACCCTGTCGCGGCTGGTTGAAGAGGTTCGCGATTCCGCATTGGCCTTGCGCATGGTGCCGATCGGCGCGACCTTCAACCGCTTTAGCCGCGTCGTTCGCGACATCAGCAAAGAGCTCGGCAAAGACATCGACCTAGTCATCAGCGGCGCCGACACCGAACTCGACAAAACCGTCGTCGAGAAAATCGGCGATCCGTTGACCCACCTGGTGCGCAACTCGATGGATCACGGCATCGAAGCGGCCGACCTGCGCATTGCCCGCGGCAAACCGGCCAAAGGCACCTTGAAACTGAACGCCTACCACGACGCCGGCAGCATCGTCATTGAAGTCAGCGACGACGGCGGCGGCCTGAACAAGGACAAAATCCTGGCTAAAGCGATCGAGCGCGGCTTGGTCAGCGATGGTACCGGCTTGAGCGACAAAGACATCTACAACTTGATCTTCGAACCCGGCTTCTCCACCGCCGACGCGGTCAGCAACCTGTCCGGACGCGGCGTCGGCATGGACGTCGTGCGCCGCAACATCCAGGCCCTGCGCGGCAGCGTCGATCTCGACAGCGTGCCGGAGCGGGGCAGCACGATTCGCATCCGCCTGCCGCTGACGCTGGCGATTATCGACGGTTTCATGGTCGGCGTCGGCAATGCCGCTTACGTGGTGCCGCTGGATATGGTCGTCGAATGCGTCGAATTGCAAGCTTGGGTCGACAGTAGCGATGGGCACTACCTGAACCTGCGCGGCGAAGTGCTGCCGTACCGGCGGCTGCGCGAACATTTCGGCATTGACGGTGAGGCCGTGGCCCGCGAAAACGTCGTGGTCGTGCGTTACGGCGAACGCAAAGCCGGGCTGGTCGTCGATAAATTGCTCGGCGAATTCCAGACCGTGATCAAGCCGCTCGGCAAACTGTTTCGAGGCGAAAAGAGTTTGGGCGGCTTCACAATTCTCGGCAGTGGCGAGGTCGCGCTGATTGTCGATGTGCCGGGGCTAATGGCGCAGGTAGAGCATGAAAAACTAATCGAGCAAACGGCAGTCGCCGCAGCAAGATAAAGTTGAGTTGAGCCGTTCGTCTGCGCAAACGAAACTTATGCCCTTTGGGTATAAGTAAAGCAAAAAGCCGGGCGGAATCGGTATTTTGTTAGCAGGGTTTATAAACAGCATCAATAAATGATCGAGACGGATTTACAAACGTCGGTCAACGTAAGCGTGGGCTATCTTGCCCACCCCCAGGCAGTTATGTAGGACAAGTATAGAAAGTCAGCCATTGCAACCATGAGCTTTTGATCACAGCGCAAAGCAGTTTACCGGGAGTAAAGACAATGAAGATAACCATCGTTAGGAAAATGATTTTACTAATCGCTACCGCCATTTTCGGTTTAATGAGCTTAGCCTGGTTTGAGCAGACCAGGATAAATACAGTGTATGAGAAAACTAATTTCGCCAATATCAATAGTGTTCCCGCGATTGTCATGTTGGCTAAGGCCGGTGAAGCGTTTGGGCATCTGCGTGTCCGTGAATACCGCCATGTGCTGACGCCCGATGCGGCCAAGAAAACGGAAATTGAGAGCCGGATTAAGATTGCGCAGGATGGCGTGTTAACTGCTCTGAAGGAATATGAAAACACGATTGTGGACGACAAAGACAAGCGGATGCTGGCCGAAGATAGCGCCGCTTTTAACGACTATCTGA
The DNA here is from genome assembly GCF_003994235.2 of Candidatus Methylobacter oryzae. GTDB lineage: Bacteria > Pseudomonadota > Gammaproteobacteria > Methylococcales > Methylomonadaceae > Methylobacter_A > Methylobacter_A oryzae. The sequence continues at coordinate 132,164 of NZ_RYFG02000010.1, read as the reverse complement.
GTGCAACGCAGAGTACGTTGGGCTTTTCTCGCGACAACAAGCTTGAACAAGCGCGCGAGGTGTTAGCGCAAAGTTCAAAACAGGCAGATAAGACCTATGACACGCTCATGGCTCATATAGCTTATAACATTGAGCTGACTAAAAAACAGCAAAGCGAAGCTGTCGCAGCCAAGGAAGGCGCAATTCTGATATCGACCGTTATTTCAGGCTGCGTTTTACTAATAACGGGGCTGATAGGATGGTTCATTACTCGCAGCCTGATGCGCCAATTGGGCGGAGAGCCGGATGTCGTTGTCGACTTGGCCAATGCAATTGCCGTCGGCGACCTTAGCACCCAAATCGATCTAAAAGCCGGTGATACCGTTAGTGTAATGGCAGCAATGAAAAACATGGCCGAGGCCATTCAAACACTGGTCAATGATGCCGACAGATTGACCATGGCGGCAGTGGAAGGCCATCTATCGACAAGAGCCGATGCAGATAAACACCAAGGCGATTTTCGCAAGATCGTTGAAGGTGTAAACAATACACTGGACGGTGTCATTCTTCCTGTGAACGAGGTTGTGTCAGTTCTAACTGACATGGAAAAAGGCGACCTGACACGAACTGTCGACGGCGATTACAAAGGCCAACTCAAGGACTTTAAAGATACCGTCAACAGCACCATCGCCAAGATATCGCAAGTCATCGGTGAAGTCAGTGGAGCCGCTGCCAGCATCGCTTCGGCCAGCGAGGAAATCTCTTCTACCGCGCAAAGCATGAGTCAGGCAACCAGCGAGCAGGCCGCCAGTGTCGAGGAAACCAGCGCATCGGTCGAACAGATGTCGGCGTCAATCTGCCAAAACACCGAGAATGCCAAAGTCACCGACGGCATGGCGACTNAAATCGGCATCATCGACGACATCGCTTATCAAACCAATCTGCTGGCGCTGAATGCGGCGATAGAAGCGGCCCGTGCCGGCGAGCACGGCCGCGGCTTTGCGGTGGTTGCGGCCGAAGTGCGGAAATTAGCCGAACGCAGCCAAGTTGCCGCTGAGGAGATTGGCGAGCTTGCGGCCGGTAGCGTCGGCATGGCGGAAAGCGCCGGCAAACTGCTCGATACGATCGTGCCGTCGATCAAGAAAACCTCCGATTTGGTGCAGGAAATAGCGGCAGCCTCCGAAGAGCAATCGGCAGGCGTCGGGCAAATCAATGCGGCGATGGATCAATTGAACAAAATCACCCAGCAAAATGCCAGTTCAGCGGAACAACTGGCAGTCACCTCGGAGGAAATGAGCGGGCAGGCCTCGCAATTGCAAGAGCTGATGGCGTTTTTCAGGGTCGATGACAGTGCCGGATTAGTTAAGTCCAAGGTCAAGGTATTCAAGCCGGTGGTTAAAAAAGCGACGGCTACAAGACGGGCTACTAACGAAGTTGAATTCGTCAAGTTTTAGGGGGAACTATGAATGCAATCACTCAAACCGCTCAGACGCTGCCGGCTAACGGCAATAATCGCGAGCATGAGGAGCAGCAATATCTGACCTTCATGCTAAGCGGTGAAACTTATGCGATCGGTATCGCTCGCATTAAAGAAATCATCCAGTTCACACAAGTGACTGAAGTCCCGCGCATGCCGAACTTTATCCGCGGCGTGATCAACTTAAGAGGCGCCGTCGTGCCGGTCATCGATTTGAGCGCGCGTTTCGGCAAACCGCTCACTCCGATAGGCCGCCGCAATTGCATCATCATTATTGAAGTGGTCATTGAAGAGGAAACGCACAGTGTTGGCGTGATGGTTGATGCGGTCAATGCGGTGCTGGAAATTCCGGCAGGCGAGATCGAACCGGCGCCGACTTTCGGCACACATATCCATGCCGAATTTATTGCCGGCATGGGCAAGATCAACGGCAAATTCGTGATTATTCTGAATATACAGCAAGTGCTGTCGATGGATGACATGGCCGCGTTGGCGGCCATGGGTTCAGCCCCGGCTGCTGAATTAGCGTAGCTGAGGCGATCGTTTATAGGCGGCTTTTGGATTATTGATCTAGTAGAGCCGTTGTAGCAGGTAGCTTAATCAGGCAGGGACTGCAAGGGAATCTTCAATAGTGCGTTGCAAAGCAGCATAGCTGAAGTTTTTTAATTTACCGGGGAGTGAAGACAATGAATATGACCGTCACTAAGAAGATGGCTTTGCTGGTAGCGGCTGCCGTTTTAGGTTTGGCTGGGCTTGCTTGGCTTGGGCAGAGCAAGATGGATACGGTGTATGAAAAAACTAATTTCACCAATATCAACAGTATTCCCAGCATTATTACACTGAATGAGGCCAATGATGCATTCGGCAAGCTGCGTGTCCGCGTCTATCGACACGTACTGAATACCGACGCGTCCAAGATGGCGGAACTCGAACTGAGGATCACGGAAGCGCTTAATGCATTCTCAAACGCGTTAAAAAAATATGAAAGCGAAGGTATGGTGGCGAATGACAGGGATAGACAAATGATGATAGAGGATAAAGCCGCTTTTAACGAATACCTTCCGGGCATGGAAAAAGCCTTGGAGTTTTCCCGGCAGAGCAAGCCAACTCAAGCCCTTGAGTTACTGACTCAAAACATCGGCATGGCCGAAAAGTTGGGTTCCGCACTCAAGATCCACATGGACTATAACTCCGAGCTGGCGAAGAAAGCGGCTGACGAGGCTGCCGTAGCCAAGGCTGATGCAGTCCGGGCATCAACTATCATTGCGGCCATTGTCCTGCTGGCGATAGCCTTGCTGGGTTGGTTTATCACCAGCAGTTTGATGCGGCAATTAGGAGGCGAACCGGACTTTGTCGCCGACCTGGCTAACAAGGTTGCTGCCGGCGATTTAAGTACTCAAATCGAGCTTAAACCCGGAGACACCGGCAGTGTGATGTCGGCGATGAAGCACATGACTGTCTCGATCCAGGCATTGGTGGCAGATGCGGTGCTACTCTCTAATGCTGCCATTGAGGGACGGCTGGAAACTCGTGCCGACGCGAGCAAGCACAAAGGCGATTTTCGCAAGATTGTCGAAGGCGTGAACAATACGCTGGATGCGGTCATTGGGCCGTTGAACGTCGCGGCGGATTATGTCGATAGCATTGCCAAAGGCGCTATTCCGGCCAAAATCACCGCTACCTATAACGGCGATTTCAATATCCTGAAAAACAACCTGAACACTTGTATCGATGCAGTGAATGCGTTGGTGGCCGATGCCAACATGCTGGCTGTCGCGGCCGTGGAAGGCCGGTTGCAAACCCGGGCCGATGCGGACAAGCACCAAGGCGACTTCCGCAAGATCGTTGAAGGCGTCAATGAAACATTGAACGGCGTTATTCTTCCGGTGAACGAGGTTGTGTCAGTTCTAACCGACATGGAGAAAGGCGACCTGACCCGAACTGTCAATGGCGATTACAAAGGACAACTTAAAGATTTTAAGGACACCGTCAACAATACCATCGCCAAACTTTCGCAAGTCATTTGCGAAGTGAACGATGCCGCTACCAATATAGCTTCGGCCAGCGAGGAGGTTTCTTCCACGGCCCAGAGCATGAGCCAGGCAACCAGCGAGCAGGCCGCCAGTGTCGAGGAAACCAGCGCATCGGTCGAACAGATGACAGCCTCGATCAATCAAAACACCGAAAATGCCAAAGTCACCGACGGCATGGCGACCNAAATCGGCATCATCGACGACATCGCTTATCAAACCAATCTGCTGGCGCTGAATGCGGCGATAGAAGCGGCCCGTGCCGGCGAGCACGGCCGAGGCTTTGCGGTGGTCGCGGCCGAAGTGCGGAAATTAGCCGAACGCAGTCAAATCGCCGCCGAAGAAATCGGCGAGCTCGCCACCAGCAGCGTTGAAAGAGCCGAAAGCGCCGGCAAACTGCTCGATACGATCGTGCCGTCGATCAAGAAAACCTCCGACTTGGTGCAGGAAATAGCGGCAGCCTCCGAAGAGCAATCGTCCGGCGTCAGCCAAATCAATACGGCAATGGATCAACTGAACAAAATCACTCAGATGAATGCCAGTTCATCTGAGCAGTTGGCGGCTACCTCGGAAGAAATGAGCGGGCAAGCCGCGCAATTACAGGACCTGATCGCATTCTTTACTGTAGATAACAGATTAAGTGGGGTAGCAGCGGCCAGACCCGAGCTCAAGCTTGCGAAACCATCCGTAAAAAAAATGGCGGCAGCCAAACTAGCTGTTAACGAAGTCGAATTTGTAAATTTTTAGGGGATGAATATGAGCGCAATAACGTCAGCGGCGGTTTATCGGCAGTTTCTTAAGGAACACCAGCAATACCTCACTTTTATGCTGAGCGGTGATATTTACTCGATAAATACGCTTTGCATTAAAGAAATTATTCAATACGGCAAATTGATCGAAGTTCCGCAGATGCCGGATTTCATTCGCGGCGTTATCAATTTGAGAGGCACACTGATTCCAGTGATCGATTTGAGTGCGCGTTTCGGCAAGCCGCCTGCTCCGGTAGGACGAAGCAAGGGCATTATTATTCTTGATGTGGCGATAAACGAAGCAATCTACAGTGTTGGCGTGATGGTCGATACGGTCAATGCGGTAGTGGACATTCCCGGTAGCGAAATTGAACCGGTTCCCGTGAGCGGTACCCATATTCATGCCGAATTTATTGCCGGCATGGGCAAGATCAACGGCAGATTCGTGATTATCCTGAATATTGAGCAAGTGCTGTCGGTCGACGACCTGGCGATGCTGGCTACGGTGGAATCGGTTCCGACTACGAAGTTGACGCCGGTAAGCTCGTACAAAGTATCGCTTTGCGGGCACGGGTGATAGCCATGATTTCTTGAATGACATTGCTGAATAACGGTCGCGAAGACATGAACCATGTATTGATTAAAAATCTTGATGACAGCGTTTCTTATGCCCTTTGGGCATAAGTTTACATCTCGTTAATAAGCGGAATAAGACAATGATAGCCGAAGCGATCCATAAAACTAACTTTGACGCCGTAGTGTTGAAAGATAAGGAGTTTGCTCTGTTTCGCGACCTGATTTACCGCATTGCCGGTATCAGTATGTCGCCTGCCAAGAAGCCGTTGGTGACCAGCCGCTTGGCGAAGCGGCTCAGACATCATGACTTGAACAGCTATGGCGAGTATTTTCAAATGATTACTTCAGTCAATGGTGAAAAGGAATTGCAAGTCGCGGTGGACTTACTGACCACTAACGAAACGCACTTCTTCCGTGAGCCCAAACATTTCGACTTTCTTGGGAAGCGTGTTTTATCGACAAGGAGGCCCGGAAAACCACTGCGTATCTGGAGCGCTGCCTGTTCCAGCGGCGAGGAGCCCTATAGTATTGCGATGCAATTGGATGAAGCATTGGGCAATGCGCCTTGGGAAGTTGTCGCTTCGGATTTAAGTACAAGGGTGCTGGAAAAGGCGCGTACCGGTCTTTATTCGATGGAGCGCATGATGGAAATCCCCCCCCGTTATTTGTCCACTTATTGTCTTAAAGGGGTTGGAAGCCAGGAAGGAACCTTGTTGATCAATCGCCGACTGCGCGACAAGGTGCGGTTTATGCAGCATAACCTGACCGAAGCGCCACCGAAACTCGGCGAATTCGATGTGATATTCCTGCGCAACGTGATGATTTATTTTGACCAGGACACCAAGCGCCAAGTGGTATCGCGCCTGCTGTCGCTGCTGCGTCCCGATGGATATTTTTTTATCGGCCATTCTGAAACACTGAATGGCGTCAATGATGACGTTAGCTTAGTGCAGCCGGCCGTTTACCGGAAGCTCTGAAAATGAAAAAACCATTGAATCCTTTAGAGATATTCCTCCATCCGGGCGATTACTATTTTGCCGGCCGGGATACCCGCATCAGTACTGTAGTGGGATCTTGTATAGCGATGACTTTTTGGCACCCGCAACTGCTGGTTGGAGGAATGTGCCATTACATGCTGCCAAAACGTAGCTATGAACACAACAAGACCGCCTCAGCTAGAGACGGACTTTATGCGAGTGGGGCAGTCGCACTACTGTTGGAGGAAATTGGGTTTATCGGCACTTCTTATAAAGAATACCAAGTCAAATTATTCGGCGGCGGCAATATGTTTCCAGTTGCTCATAAACGGATCAACGCGATGAACCGGATCGGCGCCCGGAATGTACAAGCCGCGCGGCAATTGGTACAGCAGCACGGTTTCAGTTGTGTGGGCGAACATCTGGGGGGCATCGGACACCGCAGTGTTTCTTTTGAAGTGTGGAGCGGTAAAGTTCAGGTTAAGCATGCCAATATTTTGCTCGTCGACGAACTTAAGCCGCTCGATAGGAGGTTGGGATGAATCAGATTAAAGTGTTGATCGTTGATGACTCCGCGGTGGTACGTCAGGTGTTGACTGAAAATCTGTCAAAAGATCCCGGCATTAAATTGATCGGTGCAGCTTCGGACCCGCTGTTCGCAATGACGCGCATGCAGGCGCAATGGCCGGATGTGATTGTGTTGGACGTCGAAATGCCGCGCATGGACGGCATCACTTTTTTAAAGAAGCTGATGGCTGAAAGACCTACGCCGGTAGTCATCTGTTCTTCGCTGACTGAAAAAGGCGCAGAAACTACGATGCAGGCGCTGGCGGCGGGGGCGGTCAGCATCGTCACCAAACCTAAAGTCGGGCTGAAGCAATTTTTGCAGGATGATTCCGAAGGCTTGCTGGCTTCCGTTAAAGCCGCGGCTCGTGCGAACCTGAGCCGGTTGGGTGTGTCCTCTGCGGTGCCGGTGCAGGCGAAATTAACCGCCGATGCGATCCTGCCGGCAACCGTTCATGCGATGGCCGAAACTACCGACCGGGTGGTTGCGATCGGCACCTCCACCGGCGGCACCCAAGCCTTGGAAGTGGTGTTGACGGCTTTGCCGCGCGTCTGTCCGGGCATTGTAATCGTGCAGCATATGCCGGAGAAGTTTACCGGCGCGTTCGCCGAGCGCTTGAACGGACTGTGTCAAATTGAAGTGCGCGAAGCCGTCAACGGCGACCGGGTCATACCGGGGCGGGCCTTGATCGCCCAAGGCGGGCGGCACATGCTGCTGAAGCGTAGCGGAGCGCAATACCACGTCGAGATCGTCGAAGGACCGCCGGTGACCCGGCATAGGCCGTCGGTCGACGTACTGTTCCGTTCGGCCGCCAAATGCGCCGGCAAGAATGCCTTGGGCATCATCATGACCGGCATGGGCGATGACGGCGCCAGGGGCTTAAAAGAAATGCACGACATGGGGGCGAGCACCTTGGGCCAGGATGAGGACAGCTGCGTGGTCTATGGCATGCCGAAGGAAGCGGCCAAGCTCGGTGCGGTAGGCAGAGAGATTCCGTTAGGCAGGATTGCTCAAGAAATTGTGGCGTATGGGGGGAGGCGATAATTTGAAAATTACTAAAATCAGGATGGTTTACATTGTGTAATTAACAGAAGTTTTAAGAATTTATGGTGCTTAATATGAAAAGAAACAAAATAATTGATGCCGGCAGTCAAGATAAATTATTTGAGCATAAACAACGTATTGCCTTTCATGAAGCGGGGCATGCCGCAGGCATTCATTTAAACAATAAAGCCAGAAGTTTGCCGCCGGTTTTCTTCAATATTATTTTTAAGGATATGGCCGAGGCACCAGAGGTTGACGGCATGACGGATCAATCAATCCATGACGAATGCATTGCCAGAGTGGAAGGAGGGCGGTTAATTGAAATATTATCGCCTTCCGTTGATAACCTAGGTGATGAATTAACAGCGCGCGATGATGATGCAGTGATGCAATGGATCAACGATTACATGGGCGCTTTCGAGGCCGACATTATTAACCTGCTTATCGGGCCGTTGGCTGAAGCTAAACATGTCGCTGAAACCGATGGCGAGCTTTTTAACCATAAGTTAGTCAATTTGAAAGCATTGAATAATTATGGCGGCAGTTCCGATCTTGCTCTGGCTGACGAGTATCTAAAAAGTTTCTTTACCGATGAACAACAGATCGATGAAAAGCTGGATGAGCTGTTCACCGCTGCATTTAACTTTATCAACAACGATGCAAACTGGTTAGCCATCATCAAACTGGCTGATTACATTCTTAGCAGCAGTAAAAATATTACTTGCTGTGAAGAGATAGTGTCGATTCTTGATCAGTCTCTGGATCATTTTCAGAACCGAGTCGCCAATGCGAGGTATCGCTATGTGTAACGTACAGAAAAATCTCATTGCGATCATGCCCATATTGCCGGCTAATTTTTGCCTCTATCTGAAAAACGCATGGATGGTTGATTCAGTCAGCGCGCTCAAACAGGTACTTATACCCAACGGGCATAAGTTTTGTTTGCGCAGGCAAGCCGCTCAACTCAGCTTTAGAGACGCCATCAACTTTTTAAGAACACTGGAAAATATTCAGCGAGTAGACGCCAGCATACCTCAATACGCATTGCAGGAAAGCGGGAGCGGAGTTGAAAAAAACCTGTTGGCATGCACTGTTTCAGGAGAAGCGCAGGTATTGTTTTTTAATATCAGCGGATCTGAATTTATTGAGCTGTATGTCGGCAGGATCGTCGCCAGGATGCGCAATTTTTTGGCACGGCTATGGAGTAAAACTGCACATGAAAAACAATAAGCACGTAACCAATGTGGAAAAAAATCTTACCGACAGCGACTCTATTGTTTCCAATACCGACTTAAAAGGTATCATCACCTATGCCAACGATACTTTTGTCCGGATCAGCGGATACTCCAGAGAAGAGTTGATCGGCGTACCGCACAATATCGTGCGTCATCCCGATATGCCACCCGAAGCGTTTGCGGATTTGTGGCGATCGATGAAAGCAGGGCGGCCGTGGACCGGTGTTGTCAAGAACCGTTGCAAAAACGGTGATCATTATTGGGTCTTGGCTACTGCCGCGCCTATTCATGTTAACGACCAAGTGGTTGGTTATATGTCCGTTCGCAGTAAAGTCGGGCGCGAGCAAATTGAGGCTGTTGATCCGGTTTATCGGCTATTCCGCGAAGGCAAGGCGCGTAATCTCAGGATTCAGGATGGCAAAATCGTAAAAGCCGGTTTATTGGAGCAATTTAAGTTATCAAAAGATTGCAATATCAAATTCCGCCTGGTCGCGACTCTCGCTCTACTCACTATGTTAATGCTGACTGCCGGCGGAATAGAACTGTTCGGCACGAGCAAGGCCAAGGAAGGCCTGAGCGCTGTGTACGAAGACAGTGCCTTGCCTATCAGTCAAATTGCCTCGATTCAAAAATTACTTCTGTTCATCCGGTTAAATATCGCCGCCAGTCTTAATACTCCGACGCCCGAGGTGATTTTGAAAAATACTGCCGAAGTGGAGCAAAACATCGAAAAAAGTACCCGGCTTTGGGATGAATATATGAAGCATCAACTAAGCAATGAGGGAAAGATACTGGCAGCCAAGTTTGATGAGAGTAGGAGGCTCTTAGTGGTGGATGGATTGAAGCCAGCTATTGCCGCACTGCGAGCCAATGACATAGCTGAAGCCAATAGAATTGTCGCAGATAAAATTAACACTTTTTACCCGATAGTTGGAGACAGTATCCAGCAGTTAATGCAATTGCAGCTCGCTATGGCTAAACAGGTGTTCGGAACTGCACAGTCGCGCTATGAAACCGTGAGCATTATATCTATCTGTTTATTAGCCGGAGGTATTGCGTTGATTTTATGGCAGGGGGTGGCCTTAATTCGCGTCATCATTTATCCGCTAGAGGTTTCTATTGCTCACTTTCGTCAAATTGCGCAGGGTAATTACAAAAATGTTATTGAGATAGCGCACCACAATGAAATCGGTAAAGTCATGGAAGCGATTAAATCGATGCAAACCAGGCTGGGCTTCGATGTGGCGGAAGCTAAACGCATCGCCGATGAAAATCTGCTCGTCAAGAATGCATTGGATAATGTTAGCACCGGGGTCATGATTGCCGACAACTACGGTGAAATTATTTATACGAATAAAGCGGTAAACGACATTCTCAGTAAAGCGGAAGAAGACATTTGCAAAGAGCTTCCGAATTTTTCAGTAGCAAATCTGGTTGGCAGCCGAATTGACAGTTTTCACAAGAATCACGCACATCAAAGACAATTGCTCGCCTCTTTAACGGACAGTTATGGCGCCAGTATGGAATTGGGCGGCCGTTTTATGGCGGTAACTGTGAATCCGGTAATCAACGAACAAGGGCAGCGCTTAGGCTCCGTAGTCGAATGGCAGGATCGTACCGCCGAAATCGCCGTGGAAAAAGAGGTGTCTACCGTCGTGGTAGCTTCCAGCATGGGCGATTTTACCAAGCGATTTAATTTGAAAGGTAAGATAGGTTTATTGTTGGTAAAGTCCTAACTACAATGAATGAGATTAACGAGGCTTCGCATAAAATCAGCGATATTATTTTGGTCATTGATGACATCGCTTTTCAGACCAATCTGCTCGCTTTTAATGCCGCGGTTGAGGCCGCGCGTGCCGGTAAACACGGCGAAGGTTTTGCGGTTGTAGCCGCCGAGGTGCGCCACCTCGCGCAACGCGCGGCAGTATCCGCCGGGGAAATTAAAAACCTGATTGAAACATCGGTAAGAAAAATCAACGATGGCAGTAAGCTGGCCGCGCAAGCAAGTTCTTCGATGGAAGAAATTCTTAGCTCCATTCAGGGGGTGGCTGGCACTGTGTCGGCAATAACCGCTGCGTCTGTTGAACAAAGCGCCGGTATCGCGCAAGTTAATCAGGCTATCAGCCAAATAGACGAAATGACCCAGCAGAATGCCGCTTTGGTGGAACAAGCCGCCGCTGCTGCTGAATCGCTGGAGGAACAGGCGCAGAATTTGGCGACTACTGTGAATTGTTTCAGGCTGGATGAGGCGGCATGCCCTGTTTTGGCAGAACCCAAATATTTTAATTGGAAGGCTTATTCGGGAGAAATCAGTTAGCGGTCTGTATTGAATATGGACAATCGCTATATTGTTCAATGAACTAATAAACAGCGGAGCGGCTGGTTTGGGCGTCAAGTAAACGGATCTGTGAAGACCAATAAGTCTTGCGTCTAAGATGACGGCCATGAATTATAAATATTTTTTGCATATCAATATATTACAATGTGTGCCATTTTCTCGAAGTTTTAAGTTACAGTAATTTTAGTTTGGCTTGATTAGCTCGTCAGGAAGAAAACGATGGGTGAAAAAACTCACTAAGATGACTGTAACGGTTGAGGAAATGATAAACACTAATTCGCCTCTGCCTTGCGGCAGAGATTTTTCCATCAATTGATGATTTAAGAGTTTCTTATTTAATTCAATTGACCGATTAAGAATCTATTTATATTTATGGCAAATAATCAAAATAAATCTTACCTATCGCCCAGAGAGGCCGCCAAGCTGTTGATGGTTTCGCCAATCACAGTGCGTGCGTGGGCACAAAAGGGTTTATTACCTTCTGAAACAACGCTGGGCGGTCATAGACGTTTTTTGCGAGAGAGCGTGGAGCAGTTTGCTAAGCAGTCTAAAGCAATACCGGAGCGTAGCGATTTAAGAGTACTGATTGTCGACGACGACAAACAGGTCGCAGGCTTCCTTGTTGAATGGCTTAGCGGTTTGGACGAACCGTTTATAGTCAGCAGCGCAGCCGACGGATTTGAAGCCGGAAGCAAAGTTTATACTTTTGAGCCGGACATTATTCTGCTGGATCTGATGATGCCGAAATTGGATGGCTTCGCCGTTTGCCAACAGATCAAAGCCGACCCGGACACCCGCGATATTCGTGTGATTGCGATGACCGGATACCCCAGTTTGGAAAACGAACAACGCATTCTTGAGGCGGGTGCGGAAATCTGTATTTCCAAGCCGTTGGATACTAAGTTTTTGCTTGGGTTATTGAAAGCCGAGTTGTGATAATGTTTTACCGGCTTAGTCCTTAAATTTTTCATTTTAGGAAAGTTAAATCATGGATAAGCGCAATATTTTCTTTGTATCGGGTAAATTGCCGGCATTATTGGTTGGGGCGACGATTCTGTGCGCTTTGATTCCCGACGCTTATTTTACGATGACTCAGAGCGTCTATCGGCCTATCCATACAACGTTGGAATTTTTTTCGATTTTAGCCGCATTCATGATATTCGGCGTAACTTGGTACAGTCTTGTGCCAATCCGTTCGGCCAACATCATGTTGCTGAGTTGCGCTATGTTGTCCTCCAGCATGTTGGATTTTGCTCATATGTTGGCGTACAAGGAAATACCTGATTTTGTCGCATCGGCTTCAAACGAGGAGAGTATTGCTTTCTGGTTGACGGCTCGGTTTACTATTGCGGCAACGCTTTGTGTTATATCTTTCAAGCATACAATTTCCCATAGTAGACCCCAAAGCCGCGCCCTATTGCTGTTCGGCTTTACTCTATATACGTTGTTGATCTATTGGGCAGTGTTCTTTCATCAAGATGCTCTACCGCGCATGTTTATTGAAGGGCAGGGGCTAACGCAATTCAAGATAGCTTGCGAGTGGGGCATTATCAGCTTGTTTGCTATTGCCGCAGTCAATTTCGGGCGGCAATCCAACAGCTCGGATTCGGACACTCTGAGTGCCCGTTTTTTTTCGGTTACGCTGATTTTTATTATCAGTGAGTTGCTATTTACGCGATATAAAACATCGACTGACGTTTTTAATGCGTTAGGCCATTTTTACAAAATCATCGGCTATCTTTTTCTGTATCGGGCCGTATTTGTGGACACTATTCAAGCGCCTTATTATGAAATCGATCAGCAGCAAACAAGATTTCGGCAATTGTTTGAAAACATGACTTCAGGCGGGATAGTTTTCCAAGCAATTGACAAAGGCAAGGATTTTGTTTTTCTTGAAGTCAACCACGCAATGGAGCTTATTGAGAAAGTAGATAGAGATAAAATCATAGGCAAACGGATGAAGCAGTTTTTTCCAAATGCCGCGACTAACGGGTTGCTTGATGCAGTGAATCGTGTCTGGCATACGGGCCGGGCCGAACATTTTCCGCTTAATTACTATCATAATGAATGTATCGTCAGTTGCAGAGAAAATTACCTCTATCGCTTGGCCGACGGCAATATAGTTGTCATCTACGATGACATTACAGAACGCAAGTTAGCCGAACAAGCGTTACAGGAAAGCGAGAGAAGTTTCAGGGTGATTTTTGAGACATCTGCAGTTGGTATGGCGGAAACCGATCCGCTAACAGGCCAATTTTTGCGCGTGAATTTGAGCTTTTGTCGAATGACGGGTTATTCAGAAGAAGAACTTCTATGTAAGACTGTGAGTATGCTGGCTCATCCCGACGATTTGGAAAGTTACAGGGACGGCTTACAGCGCATTTTAAGTGGCAACGATTCTATAGACGTTAGTGAAAAACGCTATATTCATAAGAATGGGCGCGAAATCCTAGTGCAAGTGAATAAAAGCCCGCTTCGTGATGAAAATGGCGTAGTTGTACGTATTTTGATCGCTATTGCCGACATTACCGAACGCAGTCAGATGGAGAAACAGCTGTATGCAACAGCTTGCGAACTTGAAGATAAGCAGGTTGAACTCGAAGAGAAACAGGCTGAATTGAAAGCAAAAAATGATGCATTGCAACGTTCTCAAATTGCTCTGCAAGAGTCCAGCAACCGTTATATGGATCTTTTTGATTTTGCTCCGATTGGTTATCTCACGCTCACTGTTGAAGGGCTTATTAGTGAAATTAACCTGACCGGCGCCAAACTTTTGGGGTTAGAGCAAAATGTAGCGCTGCACCGCAATATCAGTAGCTTATTCCACGCTAAGGAATGGGAACGATGGAATCTGCATAACCAACTCACGTTGAGCCGCGAGGATAAACAAAGCGGTGAATTTCTTATACAGCGTGACGATGGTACGGTTTTTTATGCGCTTATGGATTGCCAACGCAGGACTACTCTAGCATCACCCGCAGTTCGCGTTTCATTTACCGATATTACTGAACGTAAGTTATTGGAGAAACAATTGCAGCAAGCGCAGAAGATGGAAGTTTTAGGACAATTGACTGGGGGGATTGCCCACGACTTTAATAATATTTTGGCCGCTGTACTCGGCTACGCGAATCTTGCGCTCGAACGTTGTGTATCCGATCCTTCCGATAAATTGGCGCGCTATTTGGGCGAAATAGTTTCCGCCAGCGAGCGGGCGCGTGACCTGATTGCCAAAATGCTTGCCTATAGTCGAACCGCTTCGACCGAAGAAAAAGCTCACTTAAATTTGGCGTCGGAAGTGGAAAAAGCCGTCGCACTGCTGTCCGCTGCTATTCCTGCAGGAATTAAAGTCGTCACTCATATTGAACCTAATGTCCCGGCAGTACAAATTGATCCAATTGAAATACAACAAGTTTTAATTAATCTTGGGGTTAACTCCAGGGATGCCATCGATGACAACGGTTGTATCGATATTACTCTGGAACGTGACAGAGTTAACCGAAAAGTTTGCACTATTTGTCACAATATTATCGATACTGAATGTGTAGCCTTGGAAGTGAAAGATAACGGCAAAGGCATTCCTGACGACTTGAAACAGCGTATTTTCGATCCTTTCTTTACGACTAAAGACATAGGCAAAGGTTCTGGGTTGGGGCTAAGTATGGTTCAAGGGATAATCGTAAAAAATAACGCTCATTTAGTGCTGGAATCCAATGTTGGGCAAGGCTCTTCTTTCCGTATTCTGTTTCCTCTTGAACATACAAAAGCAGTTGCTTCCGAGCCTGCGGTCGTTGCACAGAATGAGCCTAATGCCGAGAGCAAGCATATTTGGGTCGTCGAAGACCGGGGATTCTTAGCTGCGTATTATTTGGAATTGCTGCATGAGCAGGGGTATCTGGTAACTATTTTTACCGATCCTGTTGATGCCTTACGCGTTTTTAAGCTTGACCAGGATCAGGTTGATCTGATTTTAACCGACCAGACTATGCCTAATATGTGCGGGACGGAACTGGCTGAAGCCATGCTTGCAATAAAGCCGAATCTACCGGTTGTTTTAACCACCGGGTATAGCGAGAAAATTGATGCGGATAAGGCGATAGGTATGGGTATTCGATGTTTTTTGAATAAACCGATAGATGGAAGCAAGCTGCTGGAAATATTAGCCAGGGAACTTTCACCGGTCTAGTCTTTATACCCAATGGGCATAAGTTTTGTTTGAGCAGGGAGTTGCTCAACTCAGCTTTATTAAAGTATCTGCCTTGATGGGGACTATCGTTTTTAAATATTCTAGTGAAAAAATGGAGGCTTCAACATGATTGAAAGTAATCAGCTTCAAGCGATAATCAAAGGTTATCCTTATCGCGTTTTAATTGTTGATGATGATGCAGTTCAACGAGCCTTGGAACAAGAAATATTGCAGCCGCCCAAATATGCGGTTACCGAAGCAGCTTCGGGCATCGAGGCTTTGCAATTGCTAAGCAATCAAGCATTCGATGTGGTGTTGTTGGATAAGAGAATGCCCGGCATGGATGGCGACGAGGTGTGCAGGCGCATCCGTAGTGAGTTGGAACTGGAATTGTTGCCGATTATCATGGTTACCGGTATCGGTAGCAGCGGTGATTTATCATGCAGTTTGACAGCCAGAGCCAGTGATTTTATTAGTAAACCCTATTATCCTGAAGAGCTAATTGCCCGTCTCGACAGCGCGGTTAAACACAAACGTCTTACTGATCAGCTCGACAGCGCGGAATCCATGCTGTTTGCTTTAGCCCGCATGGTAGAGGCTAAAGATAAGAATACTGGAGACCACTGTTCTCGCTTAGCCCATATCAGCGTTGTGTTGGGACGCGCGCTCGGCTTGGAACCCGAATATCTGATCGCCCTACGTCGGGGCGGCGTTTTACATGATATCGGCAAATTAGGCATTCCTGACAGAATTCTGCTTAAACCGGACAAATTGACTGATGACGAATGGAAAGTCATGCGTCAGCACCCCGAGATTGGCGCTCGTTTAGTTAAAGACCTGAAAAGTATGCACTTAACCTTATCCATTATTCGACATCATCATGAGCGATGGGATGGAGGCGGATATCCCGACGGATTAAAAGGTAAAGATATTCCGCTGTTGGCGCGAGTATTCCAAATTGCCGATATCTACGATGCGCTGTCCAACCAGCGTCCTTATAAGAGCGCCCTGTCCAGAGAGCAAGTCATTGAAATAATGGAAGAGGAAGCTGGAAAGGGGTGGCGGGACCCGGAACTCACCAGAAAGTTTCTCGACATCGTGCGGCAACGGCCCCATGATCTTGAATTGCAGCATAATGTCGACGATGATTTAGGCAGTGATTTATTTGCCTCTATTGTTAATCCCGGAGAGCTAAACTGGGCAGTCGGATGACTCGAATTATTGGTGCTGAATTGGCGTCGTAACGTGACGCATGATTTTATGCGTTGGAGTTTCATGCACTGTCAAAATAAATGTGCTTTTAAGGCACTGCTTTTATGAATAAAGGCCGGTGTATGTTCGTTCGAGCAAAAAACGACTTTAGATAAATTTCTACTATATCTACAAGGATTTTTAGGTGCTGCATGGTATTAATAAAAAACATTGGTATGTGCAATTACTTTAAGCGGTTGTTCTTAGCTATAGTCAACTGGAGTCCTTGGTTTTTATTGTTCATAGGTTTTTTAATAACCAGTTTTCTGGCTTTTTCTTTCAAGTCGATGGAGGATGCTAAAGTACAAAATCAAGTGTCGTTTATTGGTAAACAGATACAGACTAATGTGGAAGCCTGCTTAGATGTACATGAAGAGGTACTGAAAGGGGCGGTCGCGCTATTTGAAGCGTCCGATAATGTTGATCGACAGAAATGGCGGAGTTATACCAAACAGGTTAAACGAGACAATAATTTTAAAGGATTTCAAGGTCTCGGCTTTGCGTTGTTAATACCGTCCGATCAGTTGCCCGCGCACATTGCGGAAGTTCGCCGAGCAGGTTTTCCTGATTACAACGTTTGGCCAAACGGGACTCGTGATATTTATACTTCAGTCATTTATTGGGAGCCGTTCGAAGAGCATAGCTCAAAAGCTTTAGGCTACGATATGAGGGTGGAGCCGGAGCATCAAATTGCTATGGAGAAAGCAAGAGATGGAAATAAAGCTACTTTTACCGGCAAGGTGGCTTTGATTTCGAAGTCCGAACAAGATGTTCAACCAGGTGTCGTAATCTATGTGCCCGTGTATCGGAAGAATATGCCCATCGACACCGTTCAGCAACGGCGTATTGCTCTTTTGGGCTGGGTCTACAGTTCTTTCCGTATCAAGGATTTGATGCAGGGTATTAAGCTTATTCCCAACCAAGAAAACCTTCGAATGAAAATATTTGACGGTTCCGGTATCGCATCTTCCGCATTGCTTTATGCCAGTGACGAAGATGATTTTTCTTATGGCGATAAATTCCCTGCCGACACCCTGATCTTACATAGTTACATCGGAGAGAGAGAATGGACCTTCCAATTTTTCCCAATTACAGAATATTTCATTAGCGATTACGGCAAAGTAGCGTTAATCGCCGTGTCTGGTTCTATTATCACGCTGTTGGTCTTTTTTCTTATATATTCTTACCGAAATACGCAACGTAATGCAGAGTTGATTGCAGACAACTTAATTGCGGAATTGCGGCAAAGTGAAAATCGCTACCATATAGCGGAAACCGAATTCTCTAAAATGCAAAAGCAATTACAACAAGCCCATAAAATGGAAATTCTAGGGCAATTGACCGGCGGCATTGCCCACGATTTCAATAATATTTTGGCGATAATGCTGGGATATTCGAATCTGGCGCTGGCTCGATGCGTCACCGATAAGGAAAGTACGCTAGCACGCCATTTAGAAGAGACGATCAAGGCCGGAGAGCGGGCGCGAGATTTGGTATCCTTCATGTTGACCTATAGCCGGGCTCAAACCGACAATTTGGTTGAAGTGATCGATCCCTTGCCTTTGGTTAAAGACGCACTCAAAATGCTCAGCGTTACGATTCCGTCCAGTATTAAATTACAAAGTCAAATTGATACCGAGGCTAGCTATATCCGCATCAATTCGGTGGAGTTGTATCAGATTATAATGAATCTGATCATTAACGCGCGGGATAGCATAGAGACCGATAATAATGGATGTATAGACATTCGGCTGAGTAATTCATCGTCAGGAGAAGCGGAAGAGTTTTGTACTTCGTGTAAACAAAGTAAAAGAATAGCTCTGTGCAGAGGTAAGATTAGCGATAACTATGTAAGCTTTAGCGTAACGGATAATGGATGCGGTATTAGCGATGACAATTTCCCACTGATTTTCAATCCTTTTTTTTCTACCAAGGATGCTGGCAAAGGGACTGGGCTGGGACTTTCGGTGGTCCTGTCTATTGTTCGTCGAATTAACGGCTGTATTGTAGTAGACTCACATGTCGGCGGCGGCACTAAAGTTCAGGTACTGCTCCCGGCTGCTTATGACTCTTTAGTATTGCCGGCAACGGCAGCTTCTTCTACTGTTTCAGGTGGTAAAGGCGCTCGAGTCCTGGTCGTGGATGATGAGATTGCTTTAGCCCATTATCTAGGCGACTTGCTGGAAGGCGAGGATTATGTCGTAGATGTTTATACCGACTCCGTTAAAGCGCTGAATCATTTTCAAGCTAATCCGCAACGTATCGATGCGGTTATCGCGGACCAGACGATGCCAAATAAATCAGGTATCGAGATTGCCGGCGTCATGCTGGCATTACGTCCCGACTTGCCGATATTTTTATGCAGCGGAAATAGCAGTGCTATTAATGAGAATGATCTCCGGTCAATCGGCATCCGTCGCTTTTTTTATAAGCCTGTTAGTGCAACGGAATTGCTTGCAGCTTTAAATGAGGAAATAGTTCATTCAGCACAAGCAACGTTTTCTGCATAATTTAGCCTGGGTTTTTCCATTTTTCTTTTCGCGCTTTTTTCTTGGCTTCTTTCCGTTCACGGATAATAACCAGCTCGGCTAGCTCTTTTTCCATCATGTCAGGCGTTTCCAGGCTGATCCTGCCAATGGTTCCCGCGCGTAGTTCAGAGAGCAGGATTTTAGACACCTTATCCATTTCAATATGACCGCCCGAGCGCAGGCAGCCGCGTTTTTTACCGATAGCTTCCAGCAGCTGTTGCTCGTCTTGCGGACGTTGCTCCAATTGAAAGCGGGTTTGCACTAAATCCGGATAATGCTGTAACAGGTATTCGGCCGCGAAGAAAGCAACCTGATCATGACTGATGGCGGTGTCTTTAATGGCGCCGGTGGTCGCCAACCGGTATCCGCTATTTTTATTCTCGACGTTGGGCCAAAGCATGCCGGGCGTGTCGAAAAGAATAATGCCGTTGCCTATGTCAATACGCTGCTGAGTTTTAGTAATGGCTGGTTCATTGCCGGTTTTAGCGATTATTCTTCCAGCCAGTATGTTGATCAGTGTCGATTTGCCGACATTGGGGATGCCCATAATCAGGGTATGGATAGGCTTGTCGCTGCTCGCTTTTGCCGGAAGCATCTTGTGGCATAGTTCGGACAGTTGGCGCATTTTCTCGGGCTGCTCGGTAGTCAGCGCCAGCGTTTTTACGCCTTGCTCCTGTTCGAGATAGGTTTGCCATTGTTGCGTAACAACTGGGTCGGCGAGGTCGCTTTTACTGAGCACTTTGATGCACGGTTTATCGCCGCGCAAGGCTTCGAGCATAGGATTTTTACTGCTGAATGGAATACGCGCATCCAGAATTTCGATAATCAGGTCAACCTGGGGCAGGATTTCTTTGACCTCTTTGCTGGCCTTGTGCATATGGCCGGGATACCATTGAATAAGCATGATGTTTAGCTGTAACCAAAATAGACTATTTAAGCATCATAACCCTATAATCAACAGCTATAAATATCGATAAGATTTAATTGAAGAAAATAATCAAGCTTTGACCATGGTGTTTTAGTGGGTTGGCTTTTCTCAGGTTCAACAATAAAAATATGACGATTTATAACAGCAAGGCTACCTTGAGCGTCTTATAAAAATCACTATGTTCAGGTGCGGATAGAAAATTCGGTTTATTGAAAAGATATGATGAAAGAAGTAACAAGCAGTTTCTACGCATACTTATCACGGCTAAGATGGATTAAGCGCTGGGGCTTAAAGAGAAATGCGCATGATGAAAATGTGATGGAGCATAGCTGGGAGGTTTCGGTTATTGCGCATACGCTGGCTTTGATAAGAAACCGGTATTACGGCGGCAATGTTGACGCTAACGCGATCGCCACAGCGGCTTTGTATCATGACATTACAGAAGTTATTACCGGCGATTTGCCCACGCCGATCAAATATCATTCCGAAGAAATCAGTACGGCTTATAAACAGATCGAAAAACAGGCGGAGGTAGAACTACTGGCGCTGTTACCGGTAGAGTTGCAGGCCGACTTTCAGGTACTGATCCATCACGACAAGATGCCGGCTGAGCATGTGCGGATCATTAAAGCGGCGGATAAAATATCGGCTTACCTGAAGTGCCAAACCGAGCTAAAGGCCGGCAATTCGGAGTTTGAAACCGCCGCCGAGCAATTAGCTTTAATTATTGGCGCTTCAGACCAGCCCGAAGTTGCTTTTTTTATGAAAGCGTTCGCGCCCAGCTGCGGATTGACGCTGGATGGATTGATGAAAACCTACTAAGTTGTTCTGGAGCAATAGGTTCGATAGTCACTATCAGAATAAAGAAGTTTCTGCATAATGCTGATTTTTTAGAATAATTTTATTTTAAGAGACCTGGAAAGCGGATTTTTTAGTCCCGATATCTCAGTTATAATATTTATTTTATTAAAAAACCGAAGACGGAATAATTCACAAAGCAGCTAAGAAGGTCCAAGCTTGTGCGAAGAGTAAAACAAATTAGTACCCACGGAGAAGTTGTGAAACATCGATACACCATTGAGCAAGCCAGAATATTATTGGATATTTTGAAGTACCATAATGCCTCAACAATGCTGCCTTCGTTTCATCAAGTAAAGCAGGAAACGCTTGATGAGGCGCTGGATAAATTGCGGTTGGAGTTATCCGAATTTATTGCAACCGATGACGGACTTGGTTTTATCGTTCCAACCCGGGATGAAAAAGGCCTTATTTAGTTCGGCTTTCAAACGCTAGTTTTTTAAGACAGCGTCACATAGAGCAGGCAATACGAGCGCTTCGGGCTTTTTGGATTTTGGCGCCGGGGCCTTTGCTTCTTCTGAAAACCACCATGCCAATGAAGCATCGCAGCCATCGCTTTCAGGCAGCGGCTCTTGTCCTGCACAGTTTTTACTGTTCAGGGGACACTTGAGCCGCACATGAAAGTGATCGTCGTGTCCCCACCACGGCCGGACTTTTCTTAGCCAGTCGTGGGGCGACTTACGCGAACACAACAGGCGTTTAACGCTGGGATTAACGAAAATACGGTCTACTTCAGGCTGGAGTGCCGCAGTTTCAATAATTTTTTCATGAGCCGGCGACCATTGGCTATCATCAATAACATCCGATTGAGAGACAAGAACCGAAGGCGAGCTCCAGGTTTCGCGTTCGCTAAACGCCAGATTGCGGGTCGCGGCTTGTTGTGAAAGTAAATACCAGATATCGACGTCGAGCCCGGTTTGATGACTGCGATGTCCGCTTGGCGTCGGTCCGCCGCGAGCTTGTCCCAGATCGCCGATCAGCAAGACGCCCCAGTGCTGCGAATAAGCAGTTTTGGCTATATTCTCAATAAAGCGTATCAAGTCGGGATGGCCGTAAGACCGGCCTCGCGTAGGGCGCATCAATTGATAGCCGATGCCGTTCTGAGGTAGCGAGACCGCGCCGCTTAAACAACCGGCTGTATAGGAACCAATACTTTGGGCGCCAGCGCCGGTTTGCGCAGCTTGTTTAACGGTCGCCCAATTGTTGCCGGCAGGCGATGATAGACATTCGGAGAAAATGCCTAACAATAAGATGAATATTGAAAATCTCATTTTAAGATTGAGGGCGGCCAGCCCAGCCAGCCGGCCGCCTGTTGTGAGGGCTATTACTTTACAGGGCTTGATAAGTCCAGGAAGTGCTTGGAGTTATTGGTAACCGGAGCAGAACCCGGACGGGTATTGATGTTGGTTGGTGTAGCGCTGTTCGTTTTGGTGGCGCCCGTGTCTTTTGCCGTAGCATCGTCTTCCAACTGGAGTTCCTCTTCTTCCGGAATATTACCGTCATGGAGCAAATATTCACGGCGCTGTTGATAAGCGTTTTTGATAAACGAATAGCGATCGCCGGCGGAAGCTTCATTCACAATTTTTTCAGTCGGTATCACGTCGGCGCGGGTATCGACGACGTCAACCGATTTGGCTCCTGCATTAACTGCGCTAACAGCAGCACCACTACCGGCGAATACAAAGGTATAGGTGAGAGGATTCATTAAAGCGTCGCCGATAGTTCCGACGACTTCTCTAGGCGAGCTGGCTCCCAAAAACGGCAAGACCAGATAATTACCCGATGGGACACCCCAAAAGCCTAAAGTCTGTCCGAAATCCTCATTATGCTTGGGCAAATCAATCATTGTTGCGACATCGACAAAGCCGACAACGCCCGCCGTCGTATTAACCAGGAAACGGCCGGCATCCATACCGCCTTGTGTCAGCTTCAGCTGCATAAAGTCATTGATGGTCACGCCGATGTCGTTAAGATTACTAAAGAAATTAGTTATACCGTCATTAACGAATTTTGGCGTAACCGACAAATAGCCTTTAGCCACCGGTTTTACAACATTCTTATCGAGATCATCATTAAATTCTTGAGCACCGCGGTTCCAGTTTTCCCAAGGATCTTTTTCATTAACCGTTGAGGTGGTCGCACATCCCGCAAGCACACTCGATATAACCAGGCTACTCATTAATGAACGAGTGTTGATGATGGATTTTTGCATACTCATGGATTATCTCTATTTACTTTATTGATGTGGTTGGATGCCTGTTTCGGACAGTTATTATTTTTTTCGCGGATTATACCAGACACAAGCTTCAAAAAAACTCACTGATTTTGCATTTGTCCGAGTACCCAGTGTTGCCGTTTCAGTAAATAGCTTGACGGTTTAGCCGCCCGCAATATGATCGGATTAGGCAGTGTTGCCGCCAATAATGCCGCTTGTGAACGGCTGATCTGGTTTGCATGAACGCCAAAATAATGCTGACTGGCCGCTTCTATGCCAAACAGGTGATCGCCGAATTCAGCAATATTCAAGTAAACCGTCAGTATCCGTTCCTTGCTCCACAATGTTTCAATCAACAGCGTAAACCAGACTTCCAGGCCCTTGCGGACAAAGCTTTTCGATGGCGTTAAAAACAAGTTTTTGGCTACTTGCTGAGAAATCGTGCTTGCGCCTCTAAGTCGTCCACCATCCATATAAACGTCAATGGACGATTGTATCGAATCCAAATCAAACCCCGAGTGTTCAAAGAAACGCTGATCTTCTGCTGCAATAACGGCTGAAGAGGCGTAAGGCGATATTTTTTTTGTCCCGATCCAGGCGTAGTAAATAGGCTTAAATACGCCGTCGTCGATTAAGTCTTCAACATGCCGATAAACCATAAACGCCGATGTCGGCGCCGGTATCCAGCGTAACAATACGCATAAGCCGATCGATGAAGCCAAAAAGGCAAACAGCAAATAAAGTGCTGTTTTGCGGAGTATTTCCTTGATGGATGGTGAACCGGATTTGCGGGGGAAACGGGATTGTCTTGCCAAAATACAAAGATTGGTAATGGTGGAATTTATGCATATTATAATAAAGCCTTAGCCCCGTTTTTAATAGGTGTGTGAATACGGAATCATAGAAAATCAATGGCGTATATTGCTTTCTCCTGCAACACGGAAAATGCGACAATGGACAAATGCCATTTTTCGCGGACTAATTGCCGCCTTAGAATAATGATTTTCTAAATCAGGTTGGATTCAAACGCATGAAACTTCGATACATATTGACTGTTCTTGTTCTGGCCATTAGCCAAAGCGGCTGCATGCCGGCGATTTATCCGCCGGGCGCAAAAAATAATGCGGCTCAACTTGGCGAGAATACTTTTCTTACCGAAGATGGGGCGCGTCTGCCGTTAAGGCACTGGTTGCCGAAAAACGAACCGCGTGCCGTTATTATTGCTCTGCATGGTTTTAACGATTACAGCCGTTTTTTTGATACGCCGGGACAGTATTTCAGCAGTCAAGGCATTGCCTGTTTTGCTTACGATCAGCGCGGTTTCGGCATGGCGCCGAACCGTGGCTTATGGGCTGGAGGCGAGACTTACACCAACGATTTACAAGCTTTGGTACGACTGGTCAAACAACGCTATCCGAAACGCCCGGTTTATTTGCTCGGCGAAAGCATGGGCGGCGCGATAGTCATCACCGCGATGAGTCAAGCCGGCATGCCCGACGTTGCCGGTATTATTCTGGCGGCCCCGGCGTTATGGGCCAGATCGACGATGCCTTGGTACCAAACCGGTTTGCTTTGGACGCTGGCGCACAGTCTGCCCTGGCTGACACTGACAGGGGAGGGCGTACATGTGGTGGCGTCGGATAATATCGATATGCTTCGGGCAATGGGCCGCGATCCGTTGGTTATTAAAGGGACCCGCGTGGAAACTGTGTACGGCCTGACCGACTTAATGGA
Organism: Candidatus Methylobacter oryzae; assembly: GCF_003994235.2. Lineage (GTDB taxonomy): Bacteria > Pseudomonadota > Gammaproteobacteria > Methylococcales > Methylomonadaceae > Methylobacter_A > Methylobacter_A oryzae. Next base: position 107,497 of record NZ_RYFG02000010.1, on the reverse strand, counting down.
TGAAGCCTTTAACAGCGCCGCGCGCTTACATGGCAATACCCTGATGCTTTACGGCGAAAAGGATGAAATCATTCCGAAAGAGCCGACTTATGCGTTCTTGCAGCGCTTTCTGGAAACCAATCCAGCTGAAAAGACCGTGGCGATTTACCAGAACGGCTACCACATGCTGTTACGCGACTTGGAAGCCCCCACCACATGGAAAGATATTACCGCCTGGATCAATGCCAGTCCGGACAAACTGCCATCGGGCGCGGACAGCAGGGCTCGGCAATTGTTAAAGTTGAGTTGAGCAGCTTGCCTGCGCAAACGAAACTTATGCCCTTTGGGTATAAGCAGCGGTTAGAGGGCGGCATATGCCGTTGAACGGGCTTAGATCAATTCCACTTTCGCTGAATGCCTGCGTTATAAAATAACTCAGGCTAAGTTTCTGGCTAAAGAAAAATCGCTTTAGCGTAAGCGGCGAGCCGGGGGCTGCATTAATTATTTTCGACTTCAATGATTACTAAGTCATCAACAAAAGCCTTTCACGTCGTCGCCATCGGCGCGTCTGCCGGAGGCCTGGAATCCTTGACGCAACTGCTGTCCAGCCTGTCCGAAAACGGCCGCGTTGCCTATGTCATTGCTCAACACATGGCGAAAGACGGCCATGACGAATTGGTGTTGCGCCTGCTCAACCATAAGTCCAGGTTAAAGGTCATTAAAGCAAGAGCCGGTGAACGGCTTGAGCCGGATAGGATATATCTTATTCCTTCCGGTTTTAACGGCATGGTTCAGGAGGGATTTATCCAACTGTTTCCCCCCGCTCCTGAGCATATTTCGAGTCCTTCGGTGAATGTATTGTTTGTTTCGCTTGCAAAAAACATGGGCGACAAGGCGATTGGGATTGTCCTTTCCGGAGCAGGTTCGGATGGCGTCGCCGGTTGCAAGGCCATCAAGGCAAACGGCGGCCTGATCCTAGTGCAGGACCCGCAATCGGCCCCCTACTCAGGCATGCCGTTGGCCGCGATGCAGTCCACTGCGGTAGACGAGGTGTTGGAGCCCGAGGCAATAGCACACTATCTGGTTACGATGTTTTCAACCGGGCCGGCGGCACTGCCGCGCTTTGCACCTTCCGGTTCGAGGCTCGTGGCCAACCGGCATCTACCCGCACTGCTGCAAAACGTGTTCGAGGCGACCGGCATTGATTTTTCCAGCTATAAAGAAGAAACTTTGCTGCGCAGAATAGACCGCCGCATGACCGCGTTGAAAATAACCAGTTTCGAACAGTATCAGGCCTATATCATGCAGTATCCCGATGAGCTGAAAACTTTGCGACATCTTTTCCTAGTGTCGTTATCATCGTTCTTCCGCGACAGTCAAGCGTTTGCGGTGCTCAAAAAGCATCTGGCCGAAACAGTCGGGCAAAAAACGCCTGAAGAAACTATCAGAATCTGGATTCCCGGCTGTGCCTCCGGAGAAGAATGTTACACCTTCGCCATTCTGCTTAACGAAATCCTCGGCGAGAGCTTCAACAGATTCAAAATACGGATCATCGGCAGCGACCTGAACCCGGAGGCGCTGGCGATTGCCCATAGCGGAATCTATCGACAGACCGCGTTCAAGGAAACCGAGCCTCAAATATTGGCGCGTTATTTCGAGGCCAAGGGACAGCATTATCAAGTAACCAAGCCGATACGCGAGGCCTGCGAATTCATCAGGGAGGATGTGGTCAGCGTAAATGCACCGGAAAACCTGGATATCGTCAGTTGCCGAAACCTGCTCATCTACATGAAAAGCAATTTACAGGATCAGCTGTTCAAAAAATTCCATCGGGCTTTATTACCCCAAGGGCTGCTTTTCATCGGGCAATCGGAAAATATCGGGGTGTTAGGCAACACACTGTTTGTACCCCTGGATCATTACCACCGGCTATACCGGCGCAAGTAGAAATAAGTTATTATGCGTAGGGACTTTTTTGAATTACAGCGTTTCAACTTAAATTAGTTGCTAAGCATGTCGTCGTTGCCGCTAGCTTGTAGACCTCGCCTGCGTTGGCAAGCAGAGCTTGCACGGGCGCCGCTTTCTGGTAGTCACGTTCAGTATAACTGAATTTGGAAACGTTGTAAGAATAGGGTTAGAAACAGATTTTTCAAATAGTACATTTATTTCCAGTGGGCGAATAACTTTGCTACTGCAAATGTACCCGTAAAGATTCCGGATAGCTCCGCCGAAGCACGGTATTTTCTGAGACAGCCTTGGCGTAATTAGCGTCCCGGTAAAATTAACAACACTATACTGGCTTTCATTATGAAACGTATTAAGGTCATGCTGGAAAAAAGGCAACTGGTTTCCAAGTTAATGCTCGGCTTTTGCATTTGTCTGTTTATCACGTTGTTGATAGGGATTAACGCCATCAACAGTACGCGCGTAATGACTGAGAAAGCCTCGGACATTTACGAGATGGATTTACTGGGCGTTTCGCATCTCAAAGAAGCCAATATCAATCTGATATACATAGGGCGCAACCTGCGGCAAATGATGCTCGCGCAAAATGCGGCGGATCGGGAAAAAGCTAAAGTCAGGATGGATAAAGCCATGATGACTTTGAAAATCGAACTCGACGAAGCCCGTAAGCGCATTTTCCGGGAAGACAGTCAAAAACTTCTGATCCAGTTCGATAGCTATTACGAACAGCATAAACGCAATATCGATCAAGCAGTGTTGCTGATGAACAAGGAGGGCTACCGGTCTAGCGAGGCCGCGGCCTTCATTAGCAGCGACGAGTATGTAAAAACCATCAATACGGCTGACGATACGCTGACCGCTATTACAAAAATCAAGGAGGCAGGGGCAAAACAAACGGCCGATATGCTGTTCGAATTGGGCGGGCAAAACAGCCGGTTTTCACTGATTCTGATGTTGCTGGGCTTAGTGATTGGGGCAAGTGCCGGGCTAGTGCTGGGTACATCGATTCAGCGCCCTACCTTGCGGCTGCTCGATTCTATCGAAGGACTGGCCGCAGGCAAGTTGGATGAAGCTATCCCTTATTCCGACTACGGCAACGAAATCGGCGCGATGGCGAGAGCTCTCAAAGTGTTGCAAACCGTATGCAACAGCATGGAATCGCAACGCTGGGTTAAGACTCATGAGGCGCAGATATCCGCCAAAATGCAACAGGCTGCCACTTTTGTCGAACTTTCGCAGCAATTCATGTCCGCCATCTGTCCATTGCTGCATGCCGAACACGGTGTTTTTTACATCCTTTCGGAAGATAAACTCCGTTTATTGGGCGGCTATGGCTACCGCGAACGCAAAAATCTCAGCCAGAGTTTTGCGTTCGGCGAGGGTTTAGTCGGCCAATGCGCAATGGAGAAGAGTCCGATCACCCTCACCAATCCTCCTCCGGACTACATCAAAATCGGTTCCGGGCTTGGAGAAGCCGTGCCAAGCGTCATAACGGTATTACCGATCATGAACATGACCGAAGTGGTCGGCGTACTCGAGCTGGCAGCTTTGCAACCGTTCGGTGCCAGGGAGTTGCTGTTGCTCGATGCGCTGATGCCCAGCGTAGCAATAACTATCCAGCTTCTCGAGCGCAACATCAACACCCAGCGCCTGCTTAAGGAAACGCAGGAACAATCCACGCGCATGGAAATCCAGGCTGCCCAGCTTGAAGAGCAGAGCGTCGAAATGGAAGCGCAGCAAGCCGAACTGATGGAAACCGAGGCTTGGTTCCGAGGCATTATCGAATCCGCGCCCGACGGTATGATGGTGGTGGACGGGCAAGGTGCGATTGTCTTGTGCAATCCGCGCCTGGAGGAAATTTTCGGCTACGAGCGCACTGAACTGATTGGACATAGCGTCGACCAACTCGTCCCGTCCAATGTTCGCGAACGGCACCCGGCCCTGCGGGCGAAATTCATGTCGGAGCAAGGCGCACGGCCCATGGGAGCCGGACTTAAATTATTGGGAGTGCGCAAGGACGGCAGCGAATTCCCGGTAGAAGTCGGCTTAAGCAAATTGCCGGCTTTGGGCACCAGAGATGCCTGTGTCTGCGTTTCAGTGAGCGACATCACGCAACGCAGGAAAGCGGAAGAAAAACTCGCCGCGTTGGAAGAACATAGCCGGCTGATCCTGGGGGCGGTCAACAGCGGCATCGCCGGCATGGATATCGAAGGAAAGCTGACCTTCATCAATCCGGCCGTGGCCGCTCTGCTCGGTTACAGCGAGCAGGAACTGCTGGGGCAATCCATGCACGAACTGGTGCACCATCACTATCCTGACGGCCGCGAATTTCCGCTCGAGCAATGCGCGATGTGCCTTACCGCCCTCGACAGCCAGCCGCGCACCGTCGATAACGAGGTGCTGTGGCGCAAAGACGGCAGCGCTTTGCCGGTCGAGTACTCGACCAGGCCCGTATATAAGGATGACGCCGTCGTCGGCACCGTGGTAGTGATCAACGACATTACCGAACGCCTTGCCTCTGCGGGAGCCCTGGCAGAGCAGCGCGCCGCGCTGCAGAACATTCTCGACCATAGTCCGGTCGGTACGGCGTTCACCACTGAAGGGCATTTCGGCTATGCCAACCCTGCGTTCAAGGAAATGTTCGGCCTGGATATCGGCGATGAAGTAGAAAGAATTTATCTTACCCCTGAAGATCGCAAGGAAATGATCGCGACAGTCAAGCGCGATGGTTATCTGCTTAACCGTGAAATGAAATTGTACAGCAAAGGCGGTGAAATTCGCGATTACCTGACGACCTTCATGCCGCTGATACATGACGGCAAAGAAGGCGTGATGGGGTGGCTGCTCGATATTACCGAACGCAAGCAGATGGAAGATGCCGTCAACCATTCCAACATGCTTTCCGACTACGCGCTCGATTTGGCGAAAGCGGGTTACTGGCATATCCCGCTTGACGGTTCCGGATGGTACAACTCGTCGAAGCGTGCGGCCACCCTGTTCGGCGACCCGCCGCGTCCGCCCGAATGGCGCTACCGCTTGATGGAGGAATGGTTCGATAACGTCAAAGCGGGCGACGAAGCGGCTGCCCGGACTACCTATGAAAATTTCCAGGCTTCTATTGCAGGCACCGTACCCAGGTACGACGCGATCTACGCCTACAAGCGCCCAAGCGATGGCCGAGTCGTCTGGATGCGCGACAGCGGCCATGTTGTCAGGGATGCCGATGGCAAACCGACCGACATGTATGGCGTGACGATGGACATCACCGAGCAAAAAATGGCGGAATTGGCGATGGCCGAGAGCGAACGCCAGGTGCGCTTCATGCTCGAATCGAGTCCGGTGGCAGTAAGGGTGGCAAGCAGCGCCAGCCGCAAGATCGTATTCGCCAACCGGTCCTATGCCGATATGCTCCATGCGCCCCTGGAGCAAACGCTCGGCATGGAACCCTCGGTGTTTTACCAAAATACCGAAGAACTGCACGCGATCAATGAACGTCTCACGGCTGGCGAGAACATCGTCAACCAATCGGTTGGGCTAAAGAGGCTGGACGGCGAGGCTATCTGGGTACTGGCCTCTTATTTCCACGTTGTTTACGGTGGCGAGCAGTGCATTCTGGGCTGGTTTTTCGACGTGACCGAATTGCGTCTTGCCAAGGAAATAGCGGAAGATGCGACCAAGATGAAGTCCGACTTCCTCGCCAATATGAGCCACGAAATCCGGACGCCGATGAACGCGATCATCGGCATGTCGCACTTGGCGCTGAAAACCGATCTCACGCCCCGGCAGCGGGATTACATCAAGAAAGTACAGAGTTCCGGCCAGCATTTGCTCGGTCTTATCAACGACATTCTGGACTTTTCGAAGATCGAGGCCGGTAAACTCATTGTCGAACAAAGCGATTTTGAGCTGTACAAGGTGCTGGACAACGTTGCCAACCTGATTTCGGAAAAAACCAGCGCGAAAGCGCTGGAACTGGTGTTCGACATTGCCCAAAATGTGCCGATCCATCTCAACGGCGATTCGTTACGGCTGGGACAGATCCTGATCAATTACGCCAACAACGCCGTCAAGTTCACGGAACAGGGCGAAATCGTCATTACCGCCAAGGTGCTTGAAGAAACCGACCACGATGTATTCTTGCATTTTGGCGTGCGCGACACCGGCATCGGGCTTAGCAAAGAGCAAATAGACAAGTTGTTCCAGTCGTTCCAGCAGGCCGATACGTCGACCAGCCGCAAATTCGGCGGTACCGGCCTGGGACTGGCGATTGCCAAACAGCTTGCCGCGCTGATGCACGGCGAGGTCGGCGTTGACAGCGAACCCGGCAAAGGCAGCACTTTCTGGTTCACGGCGCGGCTTGGCAAAGCCAGCAGCCAAGGCAGAAAGCTGATGCCGACACCGGATTTACGCGGCCGGCGCGTACTGGTGGTCGACGATCACGAGATGGCGCGCAACGTGATGGACGACATGCTGTCCGGCATGTCATTCAAGGTCGCTCAAGCCACAGGCGGCAAGGAAGCCATAGCCGCAGTGCAGGAAGCAGCCAAGTCCGGTCAACCCTACGAAATCGTCTTCCTCGACTGGCAAATGCCCGATATGGACGGTATTCAGGTTGCCAGGGAAATTCGTTCGCTGCCATTGTCAGCGCTTCCGCATCTGGTCATGGTGACGGCCCACGGACGGGAAGAGGTGATTAAAGAGGCGGAAAACACCGGGCTGGAAGACTTTCTGATTAAACCGGTCAATGCTTCGGTGTTGTTCGATACCGCCATCCGGCTGCTTGGCGGGCAGGTGGATGAAGAACGCATCAGTGGCGACCGCCACGTTTCAAACATCATGGAAGATTTGGCCGTGGTCAAAGGCGCCGTTATTCTGGTTGCGGAAGATAATGAACTCAATCAGGAAGTCGCCATGGAACTGCTGACCGATGCCGGATTCGACGTGGATATTGCCAATGATGGCCGGGAGGCGGTGGCAATGTTGGCCCAACGGGCTTACGATATTGTGTTGATGGATATGCAGATGCCGATCATGGACGGCATAACCGCCACTATCGAGATTCGTAAGAATCCGAGATACCGGGAGCTGCCCATTGTCGCAATGACCGCCAATGCGATGCAGCAAGATAAAGAAAAATGCGCAAAAGCCGGCATGGTCGACCATATTGCCAAGCCGATTGATCCCGATGAATTGTTCCTCGCCTTGCTCAAATGGATAAAACCCAAGCATGCTGCGGTAATATCGGAAAAAACGGATATCGCTAAAAAAGCAACTGCTGAAAAGCAGGATGGCGATTTACCTGTTATCGACGGGTTGGACGTCGAACTCGGCATGCGCCGTGTCCTGGGTAAAAAATCGTCTTACCTGAAGATGCTCCGCAACTACGCGGTCAATCAAGAAAACACGCCTTCCGAACTTCGGGCGGCGCTCGATGCCGGCGACCGTGCCTCGGCGGAACGCATTGCTCATTCGGCGAAAGGGGTCAGCGGCAACATCGGCGCTACCGGATTACAAGAAATTGCCGGGGAACTGGAAGCAATGATCGCGGGAGGTGCCGGGAGCGGCGACCTGCGCGCCAAACTGGCCCTGTTTAGCCGACAGCAATCGGACATGATTAAAGCGCTGAAAGCGAATTTGCCAACGGAGAAGGCCCAGAATCCAGCAGAAAACGTAGACATGTCCAAGGCGGCTGACGTATTAACCCGGCTTAAAAAATTGCTGGCTTTCGACGACAGCAAATCCAAAGAGGTTTTTGAAGAAAACTTCGACCTGTTGCACGTTGTGCTGGGAGCGGAAGCGTTCGCCAAGGCGGACCAGGCCATCAAGCAATTCGATTTTGAGCTGGCCCTGCAACATATCGACAACATCCAAATCAAGTAAGGAAAAACCATGATAGACGCACCCGGCTCTCTGGAAAAAGCAACTGTGTTGGTAGTGGACGATACCCCGGACAACCTGGCCTTAATGAGCGGATTGCTTGAGGACGACTACATTGTCAGGCTTGCCAACAGTGGCGAAAGGGCGCTCAAGATTGCGCGGTCCGACACGCCCCCCGACCTGATTTTACTGGATATTATGATGCCGGAGATGGACGGGTACGAAGTATGCCGGCGGCTACGGACTGAGGCAAAAACGCGAGACATTCCGGTAATTTTTTTGACGGCAAAATCCGAGGTTAACGATGAAACCAAAGGTTTTGAACTGGGCGCGGTCGATTACATTACCAAGCCTATTAGCCCTCCGATTGTCATGGCGCGGGTCAAAACCCATCTCGGCATGAAAAAAATGCATGATTTTTTGAAAGATCATTCCGCATTTCTTGAAAATGAAGTTTCCGAGCGCACCAAAGAGATCACAGCCATTCAGGATGTGACGATATTGGCGATGGCCTCGTTGGCGGAAACGCGCGATTCCGATACCGGTAACCATATTCGCCGTACTCAATATTACGTCAGGGCGTTAGCGAATAAGCTGAAAAATCATCCGCGTTTTGCGCATTTCCTGACTGAGCACAATATTAATATGCTGTTTAAATCGGCGCCCTTGCACGACATCGGCAAAGTGGGCATTCCGGACCGCATCTTGCTGAAGCCGGGACGTTTTGAAGCGCATGAAATGGACATCATGAAAACGCATACTACCTTAGGCAGGGATGCGATCCAGCAGGCCGAGGACGCGCTCGGCATCGAAGTCGGGTTTTTGAAAATGGCCAAGGAAATTGCCTACAGCCATCAGGAAAAATGGGACGGCAGCGGTTATCCGCTGGGACTTTGCGGGGACGACATCCCGATTTCGGCGCGGCTGATGGCGGTGGCGGATGTGTACGATGCCCTGATCAGCCGCCGCGTCTATAAGAACGGCATGCCGCACGAACAAGCGGTACACATCATCATTGAAGGCAAGGGCAAGCATTTCGATCCGGACATGGTGGATGCCTTTTTAGATTTACAGGAAGAATTCAAGGCAATTGCGGCGCGCTTTGCCGACTCGGACGCGGACATAGATAAGAAAGCCCAATATCTGGAACAGGCTATCGCCGAACAAATCAAGCTCTAAGTTAAATGCTGCTTCTGCCGGAAGAATGACGTTAATCACCAAGCACACACGTTTTCTCGTTGTCGACGATAAACAACCCATCGCGGTAATATCAAGCCAATTCAGAGTGTAGTGATCGGAGTTTCTGCTTACGTCCGTCGAGGGATTTCCCAAGCCTATTTACCGAGCCGCCAATTTACCGTTTAAAACGCCTGCCGCTACGATGATCGGCGATAGTACCGGACTGAAAGGCGGCGAGTAAGCAAGGTCTGCATTCTCAAGATCGGAACACGTCAGCTTACCCAGTAATGCGGTGGCGGCGATGTCGATCATTTTATCGACACCCTCAAAACCAACCGCCTGGGCGCCCAATAGCCTGCCGTCTTTCCGGTCGGCGATCAGTTTTAACGAAAAGCCTTGTCTGCCGGGGTAGTAGCGCGCCCGGTCGCTGCCTTCGGTCACAATCGAAATCGGATCGAAGTCTGATTCCAGCGCGGATTGCTCGGATAAGCCGGTCATTGCGACGGTCAATTTAAAGGTCTTGAAGATGGCCGTGCCGAAAATGCCGGGGAAACGGGCGTCTCCTCCGGCAACGTTTTCCCCGGCGACGCGGCCTTGTAGATTGGCGATATCGCCCAAAGGCATCCATGTTGCCGCGCCTGTTATCCGGTTGATGGTTTCGCAACAATCGCCGGCCGCATAAACGCCCGCTACGTTGGTTGCCATGCTTGAATCAACTTTAACGGCTCCGGTGACTCCGAGTTCAATGCCGGCCTGTTTCGCCAGTTCCGTATTGGGTTTCACGCCAATCGCGATCACGACGAGATCGGCAGGCACGGTTTTTCCGAGTTCAGTCTCCACGGAAGTTATCCTGCCATTGCTGCCGTTAAGTTTGGCTAGACCGTCGCCGAGTATTATTTCAACCTGGTTTTCCAGCAAATGGTCATGTACGCGCTGAGCCATTTCCGGGTCGAATTTCGGCAGAATACGGGGCGCCTTTTCGATAATGGTGGTTTTTATATTTAGTGCATGAAAAGTTTCGGCTAGTTCCAGGCCAATATAGCCGGCCCCGATGATAACCGCCTTTTGCGGCAGCAATGCAGGTAACAGCGCTTTGAATTGCGCCAGGTCGGAGATATTGCGCAAAGTCAGCACGCCTTCCAGCGTTATGCCTTCAAGATTCGGCACTATCGGACGAGCGCCGGTCGCGATAATCAATCGATCATAGCTAACGGTAAAATTCGTATTGTCTTGCAGGTTCCTTACGCTGAGTTGTTGTTTGCCGGTATCGATGCCAAGCACGCGGTGCCGTATAAAAACCCGGATACCGTCCTTCGCAAAATCTTCAGGCTGCCTGATGATGACTTTCCGTTCGTCGGCAATGACCCCGCTGATCACATAAGGCATTCCGCAAGCGGAGTAGGACACTTCGGATTCATCCTGGTACAGGATGATTTCATTATTCGGATCGACCCGATGCGCTTTTGCCGCTGCTTTGGTACCTGCCGCGACCCCGCCTATGACGATGATTCTCATATATTCCCCTGTTGTTCAATTGCGGTTAAGGCTTTGAAAATATTTTTAACGATTGCTAACTATTCAGCGCATGCTTAATAGAACACGGATGACACGGATTAAACGGATAAACACGGATTTAAAAGCGCAAATAAACTTGGCTCGAACTAAAAATCCGTGTAAATCAGTCCCATCCGTGTCATCCGTGTTCCATTTCTCTATATCCGGAATTCAACCAATCGCCGTTCCCGGCAAAAAACGCCGGCTCGCCGCCGGTATGCATAAAAACTATTTTTTTATATTGTTCAAACTGTCTGTTTTGTAGACCGTGCAGGAATCCGGCCATTGCTTTACCGGTATAGACAGGATCGAGCAAAATGCCTTCGCTACGGCCGACTTGCTTGATCGCTTCTGCGGCTTCCGGGCTTGGGATGCCGTAACCTTGGCCGATAAATCCGCCAAGAACGGGCACATCTTCTTTATGAAAGGTCCAATCCAGTTTCAATAAAGCGGCGGCTTGTGTCGCCAAATCGGCAACTTGCCGGCTGACCTCTTCCGGCTCCCGGCTGACGGTATAACAGAGCATTTTCCAGTGCAGCTTCAACAACCTGATGCCCAGCAGCCAACCGGCATAGGTTCCGCCGGAACCCACTGCCAGTACGATCGCATCGGGTTCCATACCTTGACTCAGACATTGCTGGTAAAGCTCGAAAACCGCCAGCACATGGCCCAACACACCCATCGCACAAGCGCCTCCGCGTGGGATTTTATAAGGCCTGTGACCCTGCTCGCGCAAGTTAGCCGCAACCTGATGAATATGGGTATCGACCGACGCTCTGTCATCGTCACCGGTAAAATGGAATTGGGCATTCAACATATTGGTCAGGCGGTAATTTCCGTCCATCACCGCAGGCGGCTTTCCCCAATACACCGCCGTACAACCGAGCCCTGCATGAGCCGCGGTTGCCGCTGTCGCCCGCACATGGTTGGACTGTACGCCGGCGCCTGTTACCAGGTAATCGGCGTTCAGCGCCAAAGCCTCGGCCAGCATCACTTCCAAACCGCGTATCTTATTGCCGCCCAAACCGAAACTGATCAGGTCGTCGCGTTTAAACCAGAGCTCGGCGTCGCCAAGCGTTTCCGTCAACCGGTTCGCCCGCATCAGATGGGTTGGATAATGGGCGAGAATATGCCGGGGTATTTGGCCGGCGACACGTTCGATAACAAGATGTTGGTGGGTATTCATGGCAATCGACTTTTCTAAGGTAAAGATATCCGTGCAACGACTTGCTCAACCATGGTTTCGCAAACTCCAGTGCTGTGTTCGGGATTGAACAGCGCCTCTATCTCGTCATGTCTTAAAATAGCGCCGATTTGCGGATTATTCAGAAGCGCCTGTTTAAGATGCAGTTCTTCGCTTTGGGCTTGCATCGCCAGATCGTAGACAAGCCGGTGCGCGCTTTGCTTGCCCAGCGCCTTCGCCAGCGCCAGCATCACCGCTTCGGCATGGACAAAGCCTTGGGTTGTCTGGATATTGGCGAGCATCCGCTGCGGATTGATCTGCAAATCCTTCAGCAGCAGCTTCAGCAACGCCAGGGATTTGCCGGTCGCCAGCGTTGCGTCGGGAATAATAATCCATTCGCCTTTCCATGACCGTCCGTCCCGTTCATGGCTGTGAACGAGATTTTCCGCCATATGCGCGGCGTGATGCCTGACTACCCGCGATAAGGTGCCGAGATGCTCGGAAATTTCCGGGTTGCGTTTCTGCGGCATCGTGATGCTGCCGACCGCCCCGCTGACAAATCCTTCGCTCAATTCGCCGATTTCAGGCCGTTGCAGATTGACGACTTCCTGGCCGATCCGATCGCCTGTGGCAGTCATCATTGCTAATAGATTAACCCATTCGGCATAGCGATCGCGGGTGCTGGTCCAGGAGATGGCCGGCGCATTCAAGCCCAAACGCTGTAACACGGTAAGTTGCAAGGCCAGCGCGTCGGGGCCCAAGGACGACAGGCTGCCGACGCCCCCGCAAAGTTGGCCGACATTAAGGCGCGATTTAAGCTCAGTTAAACGTTGGCGATGACGCTCCAGCTCGTCCAGCCAAGTGGCGGCTTTAAAACCGAACGTGATCAATAACCCCGGCTGAGCATGCGTGCGCCCGCACATCACGGTCTGCCGGTGCAGCCGCGCCAGATCGATCAGGATCCGCTCTATTTCGATAATCTGCGCTAAAAAATGCTCGTGAACTTTTAGTAAAGTACGGACGGTATGGATATCGGTAATATCCTGAACGGTTGCGCCGTAACAGAGCCATTCGCCGCCCGCGGCTCCGTAGCGCTGTTTGAACGCATTGATCAGGCCCACCAGGGAATGATTGGTTTTTGCAAAGCCTTCGGCCGCTTCCTGTAAAAAAGCTTCGTCTATGTCGATGTTTTCGTAAGCCCGTCTGATCTCTGTTGCGGCTTGTGCCGGAATCAAGCCGAACTCGGCCTGCACCTCAGCCAGTACGGTCATGACTTCAAGCCAGCCTTTGATTTTGTTTTGCTCGGTAAATAAAGGGCGTAACTCCGGGTCGGCCCAGGACGGGCCGTAAATCGTCGAATCATTGATATGGACTGAATCAATCATAAACTGATTTCCTTATTAACTGATGTTACGCATTCAGTCGAATTTAGATTTAAGGCGTCGCTAGCGCGACAGTTTGCTTGAATCGGGTTCTCGCACCCGAAGGCGAGATACTTTTCTTTGCTCCGCCAAAGAAAAGTGGCGGCCCGGTTGCCGCTTTTATCCTGCGCTCCTCGCTTTTGCCGAGGGTCAGCAGAAGGGGCTCCTGCCCCTCTGCTGACGTGCGGCATCCCTGCCGCACCCCTTACGGGCCATTCTCGGCAAAAGCTCAGGTACTCGGCGCGGCAAACGGGAGAAGTACGCTCTGTACGTAACATCGGTTATTAAATCCTTAGTCTTGCCGAATCAAGTCGGCCGCTTTTTCCGCGATCATGATGACCGGGGCGTTGGTGTTGCCGCTGACTATGGAGGGCATGATGGACGCGTCAACTACACGCAGACCGTTGACGCCATTGACTCGTAGCCTTGGGTCGACCACCGCCGTCGCATCGGTTCCCATTCGGCAGGTCGAGGTCGGATGCCAGGTGGTCGATGCCGTGCGCCGTACGAAATCCTCCAAGCCCGCGTCGTCGCGGACAGTGATGCCCGGCGATAACTCAACGCCCCTGATGTCGTCAAAAGCATGCCCGTGCAGGATTTTAAGATTCCAACGTACGCCTTCGACCAAGCAACGAAGGTCGTCCGGATCGCTGAAATAACGAGGATCGATGCGCGGACGGTCCAACGGATCGGCCGAAGACAGCGTTATCTCGCCGGTGCTGCGCGGCCTGTTGACGTAAGCGGTCAGGGCTATGCCGTGACGGTTCGTCGATCCGGCTTCAGGATACTCGGGCGTTAAGTTGCCGAATAAAAACAATTGCAGGTCGGGATGAGTCACGTCGGGACGGCTATTGACGAAAGCTCCAGCTTCCAGAAAATTCGAAGCCAAAGGACCGGTTTTGGCGTATTCGTAACTGCGAGCGGCCGCCATTTTTTCGTCTTCCGGCAGCGGCGCGAAAGTTAAAGCTTGGGTCAGTTCGCAACGCACTCGGGCATGTATATGGTCTTGCAGGTTTTTGCCGACTTCGGGCAAATCCATGCGCACGTCGATGCCGAGTTTTTCAAGCTCCGAAGCCGGCCCCAACCCCGACAGCATCAGTAATTGCGGCGAGCGGAAAGCCCCGCCGGATAAGATGACTTCGGCACCGGCATGAGCCTGTTCGGTCATGCCGAAACGCAGATATTGCACGCCGCTTACCCGGTTACCGGTGAACAGCAGTTTCGTGGCTTGCGCATGGCTGATCACTGTAAGGTTAGTGCGAGTCCGGGCCGGATTCAGATAAGCCGCAGCGGTGCTGCTTCGTGTGCCGTTGACAATATTTCTTTGCAACGGTCCGCAGCCTTCCTGCCGCTCGCCGTTAAAATCGGCATTGAAAGCAATACCCGCTTGTTGCGCGGCCGCAAGATAACGCTCGGATACCGGGCTTAATTTCGAGTGGCTGGAAACTGCCAGCGGTCCGGATTGGCCGTGATAACGGTCGGTAAACGTTTCATTCGTTTCCGATTTGATGAAATAAGGCAGCACCTCGTCATAACTCCAGCCGGTGTTGCCGAGGCTGGCCCAATGATCGTAATCGTTGCGATGGCCGCGGATATAAATCATGTAATTGATCGAACTTGAGCCGCCCAAGACTTTTCCTTGCGGGATGTAAATGCGGCGGCCGTTCATATGTTGTTGCGGCACGGTCCGGTCGCTCCAATCGTAGGGGCTGTCCTGCAATTGTGAAAACAATGCCGGAGTGCGGATAGTCGCGGCATCGTCTTCGCCGCCGGCCTCAAGCAGCAGAACTTGGCAATTTGAATCCTCGCTCAGGCGATTGGCAAGGACGCAACCGGCGGAACCGGCGCCAACGATGATGTAGTCAAAGGTCGATTTGGACATTGCTCAATTCCTTATACTAATGTGTCGCTAGCGCGACGGTTATTTGAATCGGGTTCTCGCACCCGAGGGCGAGATACTTTCGCTACGAAAACCATCCATGGTTTTCGCCCTGCGGGCCAGCCTTATCGGCTGTTCAAATTCGCTCCAGGCGAATTTGTGCTCCGCCAAAGAAAAGTATCCAAAAGAAAGGCGGCCCGGTTACCGCTTGCTTCCTGCGCTCCTCGCTTTTGCCGAGGGTCAGCAGAAGTGGCTTCTGCCCCTCTGCTGACGTGCGGCATCCCTGCCGCACCCCTCACGGGCTATCCTCGACAAAAGCTCCGGTGCTCGGCGCGGCAAACGGGATTTAATCCATGCCATCGGCACTAACTCTCTGCTCATTCTCAGATTTAGGCCGAAATAAGACCGCCCGGCGGCAGCAAGGGCGGGCGTTTCCGGCAACCGGAACTGGCGTTATGCAGAGAACAATCCGATAGGCAGACCTTCCAGGTTTTCACTGGAGCCGGTCCCGGCGGCTCCAGCACTTCCACCATCCATGGCAGTCGTAAAACCTGGAAGGTCTAATCGCCAGCAAGCGGCCAATCTACGGCTGATATTTTTCGTGCCTTTCGTGGACGGTGCGTAACATCAGTTATTTATCATCAGCCAATCGCCTTTATTGCTTGTTCCAGTAAATCGCGTTGCTTGTCTGCAATATAAGTTTTATTGGCCTGGTTTTTTTGATGATGTTTCGCCAGTTGTTCGCGGCATTCGGCGATCATTGTATTCATGCTGTCCATCGAAGTACCGCCCGGTTGTGTTCGTGCTTGCAAGGCCAGATTAGCGTCCAAGGCAGCTTTAAACTGTTGTTCAGTCAATTCGATAGATCGCCCCAGAACGGTAACGACGGCTTGCATCAGGTTTTCATAACTAAGCTCCCGTATACTTTTACCCCGGTATTCGCTAGCCAGAAAAGCCACTAAATGATGCGCGCTCCTAAAATCCAGCCCGCATTCCAACACCAGCGATTCGGCCAGATCGGTCGATAGAGCCCAGCCGACATTCACCAAGGCTTCGCCTCTGGCTGTATTGAAACTGATGCTCTGCAACACTTCCGCCATTAATCCCGCGGCATCGTTGACGGTTTGCAGGGCTTCGGGCAGGTCGCCGTAGATCAGCAATCGATTGTCGGGTTGGCCGGAAGGCGTTCTGGCCGCTGCCGCGACGGAAGTTAACAGTCCGGTCGTTTTATTGGCGACGCCCCGGATATGCGTTAACGCGAACGGGTTCTTTTTTTGCGGCATGATTTTGCTGGCGCGGGCATGTCGGTCGTCCAGCTCGACCAGGGCAAATTCTTGGGTACTGTAAACTTGCAAATCCTCGGCCAGACGGCTGAGACTGATACTGCACGTGGTCAATATGGACGCGGTTTCGATGAACAAGTCCGCTTGCCACATCGCGTCGCGGGCATGGGCGATCAAACCGTTGAAGCCCAGTAAATCCGCCAACTGCTTTCGTTCCTGCAACAACCTTGAGCCATTGGTGCTGCCGCATCCCATCGGGCTAAGGTTAAGCCGGGCCAGCAAGGCTTTCAGCCGGTCCAGGTCGCGCAATAACGGATAGGTGAAAGCCAATAAATAATGCCCGAACGTGGTCGGCTGCGCCGCCTGTAGGTAGGTGTAATCCGGCATCAGCGTCAGCCCGTGGCGCTCCGCTTGCTGAACCATAGTTCGGCATAGGTCGATTAATGTTTCGCTGAATTCAAGCAGGCATTGCCGGGTAACCAGGACGAACGCGGTCGTGATCGCTTCCCGCCGCGCCCGGCCCGCGCCAAGCCAGCCGGTGGCGTCGGTCCGTTCCGCCAGCCAAGCTTCGCGGTTGGTATAAATATCGCCTCTGTCCGGCGTCATCGAAAAAGTGTCGGGCCGGTCTTGCAGTTCGAGCAAGTGCGCCAATAAATCACGCCCTTCTTTGGCCGGGATCGTCTGTGCGTCGATCGCGCACAGCGTATGCGCAATATCGACGAGTCCCAAAGCTTCGAATAAATGGTTTTGATGGCTTAATTCGGACGCGAACACGGCATTAATTAATCGCTTGGACGGCGCGCTTTTCAGTCTGCCGCCGATTTCCAGCACTTTTTCCTGTATCGATGCCGGTTGTTGTTTATCGTTCGGCATCAGAGTTTTCCGGCCCGGTTGTTTAAACAGTTGCTTTCCACCTGGTTAGGATCCCAAACGCCTTCGCGCATCAACTTGCCGCTGACACGGTTCAGCGTGTCGAAGCGCAAACCGTTGCGCAGTGCTTCCAACGCCAGAACCTGGTCGGTCGGGATATTGCCCAGCCCGACATTCGCGCCGAATTTTTCGATAAAAAAAGCCTGTTGGGATTTAAGAGGCGCTTCCCATATCAGCGCGTCTTGTTTGTCGCCTATCAGGTCGACAATCATGCCGACATCGAAATCGTCGACATTGCCCGCGTCATCGAAGACGCCTACGCCTTGACCGCTTTCGCGCCCTTCCAAGACTACCCAAGCCGCGCCCCACTCGATATCCTCCAGAACTTCTTCGGCGACTTGATCAATCGTCGGCTGGCGTTTGGGATCTTTCTTGCCGACTTCGGTGATCGGAATCAAGCCGGCGTTTAACGCGCATTCGATAATTTTGTTGCGCCTGAAACGAGGAATCGGCAATGTGCCGTCGGAAATTTCCACCGCGCTAAAGCCCAACTCCTTGGCATGGGTCATATACACGCGGCAATGATGTTCCAGCAACGCGACCTCAAGCAAAGTACCGCCCGGAAAAGTCAGGATGTTATGGGATGCCAGCAATTGCAGTTTTTGCTGCAACAAGGCTTTGTCCATGAACACGGATGTGCCGAAACCGAACTTCCAATGATCGATATAGCGGGCAGCTACCTCCAGGATATGTTTGGTTTCGTCTAGGCTCTTGCCGACATCCATGACCATCGTGCAGCCGGTCTTGCGCGGTTTTTCGATTCGCGGATCCCGCATGCTTTTTATAATGTTTTCCCACGCGCATTCAAACATACGGATTGTTCTCCACCAGTTGGCGCAAGGCCTTTTCGATCATCGGCAAGTCCGATCCCCAAGGCACCACCGTCAAGTTCTCCTGCTGTTCAATATCGTACTCAAGCAGGCAGCATTTCAGCATGGCCGGATTGGCGTCGGGGTTGTACAGCTTGCGCGGACACATCTCCACACGGGGCGGTTCGTCTCCGTAGTAATGGCGATGAAATTGCAAACTGCGCTCGCATCCGAGCAAGGTCCAGTTTTGGCGTTGTGCCGGCCGTTCGTCAAGAAAATGAACCGGCGCGCTCAAATCCGTCAGTCCTCCCGAACGGCAGGGCACCAAATAAGCTTCCGGGCTGACCGTAGCGGCGAGATCGCGTAAATCGATCGTCTCCAATTCCAGCAGGATCGGCGGCAAGTCGGCATAACTCAACACTTGTTCGATCAGGTGATAAAGCTTTGGCGGTTCCGGCGGCACGACTTCAATCACGCGCACAACCAACGGCTTGGGACGATGAATGATATTGATATGATCGAACGTGCCGGCCACTATCGCGGTCTGCTCGGAAGAAACACGATGCCTAACGGCTAATTGAGCCAATGCGGATCGGTTGGCCGGGTCGGTAGCGGGATCGGTAATAAACACGCAGTCATCGGGAAGCGCCAAGACTTCCGCTTTATCGACCGGACTGAATAACGTTTCCGAGGTTCTGCGCTGCACGGCGGCAACGGCGTATTGCTGCCGCGAATTATGCAAAATGATGATGTCGGTGCGCCGATAGACTTCCCGGCCCAATAGATACTGCGTTATCACGTCTGCATCCATTTTCCCTTCATACGGCTGGAAGCTGACGCAACGGTACGGCAACGGTACGAAGTTAAGCTGCTGCTTTAGAGACCCGACCTGTAGAATTTGACCATTCATCGGTTAGGCTCCGCTCAATTGAAAAAAGCGCCCGCGATCGGCGGGACTGAGCTCTCGCTGATGGATTTTTAAAGGATCCATACGGCGGATGAATTCGACCAAAGCGGGTTCAGGCAAAGCGGCTGTCGAAAGGTTTGCGGCAACAGGCAGATCGAATTCCGTGCTTTCAGCGATCAATTCGACGCTGGTATCGGGATAAAGGGCGCGTAATTGCATGTGGCCTTCCTGGTTAAAACCGAATACCCCTAAGTCGGTCACTATGCAATCCGGCCCGCCTCCGCGATAAGGCATAGCGGTGCGCGGCAAGCCTTCCGAGGTGCGATGACCAACGCTGGTGATAAAATCGCAACGGTTAGCCAAGCGATAACGACGGCGGCCTTTTTCGTCGGCATGAGTGCGATGCGCTGCCGTCCAGATGGTTACGTGGCCGGCATCGGCCGATAAATTACAGCCGCCGCCACCGCCGGGCAGTTTTAACGAAATCCGCTCGTCATTTCCCAGGCGGGTCACGTTCATATTGCCCCAGCAGTCGATCTGCAAACCCGACAAAAACATCCGGCCTAATCGTCCGCTCGCGGCCAGGTCGAAGAGTTCTTCAATCGATAAATGGCATTCGGCATCGCGGTTCATCGCAAAATCGTTGGTCGTCGGCGTTAAAAATGCCGGAGTCGGATTGATGCCGTAGGTCGCACCGGCCACCAACACCAAATTGGGTGCATGATTGCGTTTGGCCAGGTGCAAAGCTAACTGCACCAACGGCGATCCGAAGCCGTGAAACGCTAAAATCCCGTCTTCTATCGACAATGCGATCTGGTAGATCATCAATTCGCCGAGCGTACAAGTTTGAATCTTATTTTGATTATTCATAAAGTTGCATCCATTTTTCGGTGCTCTGATCCCACTGTTCCAGACAAGCCAATCTGGCTTTGCCGCCGACGGCTGTTAGATAAGCGTCATGATCCTCGCAGCCGTAAACGAAAGGCGTCAGGTAGTTTTGATGAAAACTGTCTACGCCCTGTTTGGCGGCTTGGTAATAACAGGCGGTATGTTCCCGGTCATAGGCATAACGCGGGTAGCATGACGTCGGGTGAGCGCCGTAAGGTGTTTCGCAAACGCCGGTGACATAAAAATACGGAATCGTTACGCCTTTTTTTGCCAATTCGTCATGAGGAATCACTTCTTCAACCGTAACGAGGACTTTTTTGGACGCCTTGGCAAACAGAACGTCGGCCACCGGCGGCCCATCAATATGCAAATTGCCGTGCTGGTCGGCATAGTGGGCATGAATAAGCGCAACGTCGGGTTTCAACGCGGGCACTAAAACCAGTTGTTCGCCGGTAAAAGGGCAGGCCATCGTTTTAAATTCAGGGTGCAACTTTAAGAAATCCGTTCCTTGCACCGAGCGGATCGGCATGAAAGGCAAGCCTTGAATGGCCGCCCGAAGTTGCTGGACTAAGGTGTAACAGCAGTTATCTTCCACTTTTACCGTGCCCGATTCACAGGCGCGACGGTAGTTCAGCGCCATGCCGAAATCCTGCTCGAAGCCGACATAGGATTCGGCACTGACGGTAACGCTTCCCGCTCCGCACAACAAATCGACATCGATGCCGTGCGCTGAGCCGACCAGTTTAAGGTCTTTAATGTTTTGCCGGACCAGTTCCCGCAAAGCCGCCATCGGTTCGCGCCAGGACAAGCCGCCGCCAATCGCCAAACAATCGCCGTTTTGTATCTGTGCAACGAGTTCGGTTAACGAACATCGTTTATCGTTTTGTGTATACATAAGTTTTAACCTTAAATCGCTGTCATCGCGCCGTCGACGGTAAATGCCGAGCCGCAGACGAAACTGGCTTCGTCGGAAGCCAAAAACAATACCGCCGCGACGATTTCCTCGGATTTACCGAAGCGCCCGATCGGATATTTGCTGAGCCGTAATTTCATTAGCTGTTCGGACACGTCGGTTCCGAGAATTTCCCGCCCCATGTCGGTATCGGCAATCATGCCTGGGCAAATGCAGTTGACGCGTATGCCCAGCTTTGAATAGTCGACCGCCATTTGTTTGGTCAAACCGATGACCGCGGCTTTGGACGTGCAATAAGCGGCCATATTCGGAATGCCGACCATGCCGGCTATCGAGCCGAAGTTAACGATGGTGCCGCCGCGTTGTTTCATCGCCGGCAATGCGGCTTTCGAGCACAGGTAGGTCCCGTTCAAATTGACGGCCATCACTTTATTCCAAGCATCGAATTCGGTGGTTTCAACGGTACCGAAATCGGCAATGCCGGCATTGTTAATCAAGATGTCGAGCGTTCCGGAACAGTCTGCAATCAGTTTGGAGAAAGTTTCGGCAACTTCGCGAGGGTCGGCGACGTCAACTTGATAAGCGTTGACGGCGATGCCGTCGGCACGGAGCGCTTGGGTTGCATCGGATAATGCGGCTTCATTAATGTCCAAAATCGAAAGCGAAGCCCCTTCCATGCCAAGACGCCTAGCGATGTCATAGCCCATGCCGGTAGCGCCGCCGGTTATAACGGCGTGTTTTCCTTGAAATCGATTCATCATTATTGGGGCTCTACATATCGTTGAAATGAATATCGCCGGCACGTAAACGGCACAATTGAATGAAATAACTCGGACTGATAAACAGCTCATCCATATCGGCTAAATCGTCTATCGTCAGCCCGTTTTTAACCAGGTAATTCAGGTATTGAAAACCGTCTTTCGCGCCATAGCCGATATGAATCGCGCCGACTATTTTTCGCGTGTCGCCGTCGATAATCAGTTTCTGAAAACCCGACATGCGCGGCTTCGCCATCAAGTACAACATCATCCGGTCGCCTGCCGGCAAGCCGACATCGAAGCCGTTCGGGTTATCCGGCGGTAATTTCAGGATTTTTACGTTGGCATAGCGTTGACGCGCTTGTGTTTCGCTTAGCCCCAACCAACTGACCTCGTAATGCGTATGCATGAAATCGGGGTAGTCGGCCGCTTTATATTCACTCGCTTGCCCCATGATATTTTTGGCGGCGCATACGCCTTCTTTCCGGGCTTTAAACATTTCCATCGGCGGCCCGGTCACGTCGCCGACGGCATAGACATTGGCTATCGAGGTCTGCATGCGCCGATTCACTTTGATAAAGCTTTTATCGTCCAATTCCAATCCCAATGTTTGGGCCACCTGTTCCGAATTGGCCTGCTCGCCAATTGCGATAAAAACAAAGTCGGTATCGATGTTGACGATGCCGCCGGCAGTTTTTATCGAAACCGTTTTTACCTTGCCTTGCGCGTCGCCGTGGATAACCGATAATTCCGCATTTTCCAGAAACTCCATGCCTTGCTCTTCCATCATAAGGATCGCGTAAGCACGGGATTCGGCGTCTTTCAGCATCGGCATCGCTTGATGCCGGGCAACAATAATCGTGCGCCGGCCCGTGGCGTTAAAAAAGCAGCCGTATTCAATGGCTGTTTTACCGCCGCCGATCACTACAGCCGTGTTGCCCGGCTCATCATCCAATTTTTCAACCAGGCTTTGGGAAGTAAATACGCCTTGTAACTGAATGCCCGGAACATCCGGCACTATCGGCTTCGCGCCCAGCGCCAGCACCAGGTTTTTTGCCTGGAATTGACTGCCGTTGACTTGTATCGTGTGGGCATCGATGATTTTGGCTTCCGCATTCAGCACAAACTCCAGGCCGAGCTGTTCTTTGCTTTGATAGTTCATCATCGCGTGAGGGCCCGTCCTGCCGCTGCGAAACAGCTCGACGATGGGCTTGATGGAAACCGTTTTGCCGATCATCTCTTGAAACCAGAGCTGGCCGGAAAAAGTGCGCTCCAGCATCAATTGCGCCGCACAGTCCGAAAACAGATGATGAGGCACGCAGGCTTGATGGGGGCAGGAACCGCCGAGGAACGGCCAGCGGTCGATAATCAGCACGCGCCCGCCCATGGCCCGCAAATAAGCCGCGCCAAAGCGACCGGCAGCGCCGCCGCCCAGGTAAATCGCGTCGAATTCGCGGTCGTCGTTTGGATTTATGTTGAAAATGGGAGAGCTACTGCCGGATTCCAGCGTTCCGTTCACAAAGTCTTGCCACTTTGCGATAGTCAAGTAGTTTTCCCAAATATCTATTGCAGTTGCCATCTCGTGTGTTGTTAAAGTAATTTCATAGGTAAACTATTCACCGAAAAAGAAATGGAACACGGATTAAACGGATAGGACGGATTTACACGGATTCTTAAAGTATTCTGTACTTTTACCCGTGATCATCCGTTTAATCCGTGTCATCCGTGTTCCATTAATCATTTCGCCAGTTCATCACGAACTATTTTTGTCCCTTCAACCATCGCATGCAGCTTGTCTTGGCAGATATAGCGTTGCAGCAGGATCAGTCCGCAATCGGTGGTAACGCCTAACTGTTCGGCAGGAACCACGGTCAGTAATTGGCGAATCTTTGCCGCAACCTGTTCGGCGGTTTCGGTGACGGTGCTTTTGACGTCGATAACGCCGGCCCAGAACATCATGTTCTTGGGTATTGGATGGGTTTTGAGCAGTTCAAGTCCCGATTCGTCAAACGACATGC
This sequence comes from Candidatus Methylobacter oryzae, assembly GCF_003994235.2. Lineage (GTDB taxonomy): Bacteria > Pseudomonadota > Gammaproteobacteria > Methylococcales > Methylomonadaceae > Methylobacter_A > Methylobacter_A oryzae. The sequence goes on along the minus strand of NZ_RYFG02000010.1, from coordinate 83,954 downwards.
GGCCGATGCCTTCAATGTTAAAAACATCGATTTTTGCCTCGTAAGATTTAGGCACGACCGATGCGGTCGGATTCGGGGCTTTAGCGTCTTGGGCGCGTTTGGTCAGGTCGAAAACCTCACCGGCACTGGCGGTATCGTCGGGATAATAAGCCGGCGTGCCGCCCCAATTACCCCAACAGATATGGCAGACAATCTTGGCGTTTTTGACGCCTGCAACGGCGCGGTTGAACGCTTCGATTGCCCAATCTTCATAAAAGTAAGGCCAGGTAAATTCGTCAAGCTGGATATACTCGACACCCAATTCGTCAACGGCCAAAATATCTTCATTAATCGCGGCGGCAATGGCCATCGCACGGTCGCGGCTGTTTGAATAATGCAGGTCGTTGGTGCATTGGGCTAACACCTGGATACCGGTGTACTGGACTTTGACCGGTTTATCGGTCGCCCGCTTCAGGGCACGGGCCTGTTCGACCATGATTTGTCCGCGGCGTTTGATTTCCTGCGTAACGGTGGCCGAATGCAATCGGCTGTAGATCGGAAAACCGAGATGGCTGCCGCTTAGGTCGTAGCCTAAGCGATTAAAATAATAATAAAGTGCAGCGTCGGCATAATTATCGGCTTGCAACCGGCCGTCCGAGATTATGTCCAGGCCGGCGTTGACCTGATCTGTCGCGATGGCCGCCATCGCGTCTTCCAACGCCTCCCGCCAGATAGCATCCGGCGGCTGCCGGTCGCCGTTGAAATGTCTTGCAAATTCAGCATCCCACCATCTTGGATTGGGATAATTGCCGACCATACTTGTTGGAATCAGTACCTTATTCACGCTGCTCCTCCTAATTTATAGTTGTTGTTTTCGGTTTTTAAGAATGCTCAGTTGGTTTCATCAACCCATAAATCAAAGCTATACAAGAACACCTCATAATTAACGAAGTACTTTTTTCATCGTATGCATGACATCATGTGTTATCGCTCATGCTTTCTACCTATACCGCCGCAACACGGGCAACCTGCGCCATGGTCGTTTTCCAGCGGATGCGGATCGTCATAGACATGAGCCGGTTTGGCGTCGTGACTGCCGCATTGGGAACACACCCATTCCTTGGGTTCCTGCGTATTGGCCAATACCAAGCTTCTGAATTGGTGATCGCATTCATCGCATCGGATTAGATAAACCGGCATTTGCTCAAGACCTCCATTTAGATATTTCTATTGCGTGCTAGTTTCCAAGGTCCCGCTTGGGAATTCAGTACGGGAAGCTAGAGCTTTGCTCACTGGGGGGCCTAAGCAGGAGCTTGGGAACCAGTGTAATGAGTGATGGCTATGTCGCCTGCGCTGGCAAGCATAGCTTGCACTCCAGTCACATCTTTAGTAACTAACTGAATTTGAAAATTCTGTAACTTAAAACAAGTTTTTAACCGCTTAACGGCTGTATTTTTGCCAATGACTTTCAAAAAGATTCTTTTCATCAATCGGTCTCGGCTGGATCGGCCTGGAAACCCAGGTCAGATTAATCATGTGCCGGGCATTGACGTTTTCCGTCGTTATATTCCCGCCCCAGGTGCCGCAGCTTAAGCTGAGCGTATAAGGCAAGCCGTTTCGCGGGCTGCCCGCGCCTTCGTTCAGGCTTTGGTTGACCATCACCCGGCCGGTCTTGGTTTGCATGGCCAAGGCCAGCGCATGGTCGTCACTGAGTGTATGGATGCCGCAGGTGTGGCCATGGCCTTGATAGTCGGTAATAGCGTTGACTTGATTTATCGCATCGTTGATGCCGCCGGCGTATCGATATAGCGACAGCACCGGCGACAGTTTTTCCCCTGAAAAAGGATGCTCAGGCCCCACGCCGTTTTCTTCGACGACCAAACAACTGCAATCTTCCGGCACATTGAAACCGGCTAACTTTGCGATATGGGCCGGCGATTTTGCGATCACGTCGACGTTCGGAATATGGTTCTCAGGCGTCGGCCACATCAGCCGTTGCAATTGGTCTTTTTCATCGGCGCTGCAAAGATAAGCGCCCAGTTGTTGCAGGCGTTCGCTTAAATCGCCATAAATCGACTCATGCGCCACCACCGAATTATCGGCCAGGCAACTGGTCGCATAATCGAATTTCTTCGCAGTCACAATGGTATTGGCCGCATCGTCCAGATCGGCGGTTTCATCGATCACATGGACCGAATTGCCGACGCCGACGCCGTAAGCCGGCGTTCCTGAACTGTATGCCGCTTTGACCATTGCCGCGCCGCCGGTTGCGACGATCAAGTCCGCTTGCTGCATCAGTTTTTGGGTTTTCGGCAGCGAAGGTTTTTCAATAATCTGGACCAGGTCCGCCGGCGCTCCGACCTGTTCGCAAGCTTCGCGCATGTACTTGACGGTCAGCTCCGTGGTAAGTTGCGTCCGGGGATGGGCGGCGACGATGATCGCATTGCGGCCTTTCAAGGCCAGCAGCGTTTTTAACGGCGGGGTCGCGTCAGGGCCGGTCGTCGGAATCAGCGCGGCAACCACGCCGACCGGTTTGGCTATTTTTACCAAGCCTTTTTCGGGAATTTCTTCGACAATGCCGACCGTTTTCACGGTCTGCATATCGCGCAAGGTTCCCATGCAGCGGTTGCGGATCTTGCTGACTTTATCGGCATAATTGCCGAAACCGCCTTCGTCAACCGCCAGTTTGGCCAGTTCTTCGGCGCGATCCTGCCGGACGATAGCCCAGCATATCGCGGTGACCAGCTCGTCGACTTGATCTTGCGTGTAGTCCGCAATTTGTTGTTGGGCGTTGCGCGCTTTTTGAACATAAATAGCGATTTCATCCAGTTCGGGTTTTGTATCTGCGCTCATAAAGTATATTTATCCACGTTGTGTATGATGATTGTGTTGGCCCTATTTCACCCTGCGATACAGGGTGTTTCTACTAATGCCGAGGCGCCGCGCGGCTTCGGACATGTTGCCGCGGCTTGCGGCAATCACGCGCGCGACAGCGGCTTCGGACAATTCTTTCAGGTTTTCTGCCGTATCGGGCAATGCAGCCGTATGCCGGTCCGTCAGCAGTTCTTCGGCGAGGTCGTCGGGCAGATGCTGCCAGCCGATGATGTTTTCGCCTTCGTCGAGCAAAGCGGTAGCGGTCCGCAGTACATTGACCAATTGCCGCAAGTTGCCGGGCCAGGCGTAAGCGGCGAAAGCGGCCGCAATACTGTCTTCGAGCATCACATTCCGGTCCGGGGCCATTTCCTGCAATATGCGCGCCGCCAACACATCGAAATCGCTGCGTTCGCGCAAGGCCGGCAATTTAAGGTTGAAGCCGTTGATGCGGTAATACAAATCTTCACGGAAGCGGCCGGCTTCCATTTCGGCTTTTAAGTCGCGGTGCGTCGCGCAGACCAAGTCGAAGTCGACAGGCATAGGCTTGATGCCGCCAACAGGCACTACCTCGCGCTCCTGCAACACACGCAGCAGCCGTGCTTGCTGAGCCAGCGGCATATCGCCGATCTCGTCGAGGAACAGCGTGCCGCCGTCCGCCGAACGTATGCGGCCGGGAGAGCCTTCCTTGCGGGCGCCGGTGAAAGTACCGGGAACGTAGCCGAACAACTCCGTCTCAACCAGGCTTTCCGGCAGCGTTGCGCAATTGACCGCAACGAACGGTTTCCCCTGGCGCAATCCGGCATTGTGGAAAGCATTCGCGAAAAGCTCCTTGCCGACGCCCGATTCGCCCCGCAGCAACAGCGCTATGGACTTTCCGACCAGCCGGCGCGCCTTATGGATGGCGGTTTTCATCTGTGCGTCGCCGGTATCCAGAGCCGACAGCGCATCGTCCTTGGCTTCGGGTTCGCGAGGAACGAAACTCTGGAACGTCTTACGGCCCAGCTCGACGCGGACAAACAAGCATTCGCCGGTGTGCCGCATGACCGGCATCGGTTCCCTGCCGCGTTGCAGCCCCCAGTGGACCAGGTCCTTAAGATACACCTGCAACACATGGGCAACCGGCGTTGCCCCAAGGTCGGAAGGATTTAAGCCCAGCAAGGCCAGCGCGGCCTGGTTGGCGCCGACTATCCAACCGTCTTCCGACAGGGCGACTTTACCTTCGGCAATCGTGCCGATACCTTCGGCAAGCGGATGAAATCTTAACCGCAATGCGTCGCCATGAAGCGCATTGAATAAGCGGTTCTCGATCATCTGCGCTGCCGCGCGCACAAACCCGAAAGTATGAGGATGCCGCGCCCGGTAATCGCCGGATATGTTAAGGACGCCCTGAAAACGTCCGTTCGGCGACGCTATCGGCGCGGCGGCGCAGGAAAGAAAGCCATGACGTTCGAGAAAATGTTCGTAGCCATGTACAACTACCGGGCCTTCTACGGCCAGTGCCGTACCGATACCACTGGTGCCCCGATGTTGTTCGAGCCACGATGCACCTTGCCTTAGGGAGACCCGTTCGGCACGACTCAAAAAATCGGCGTCGCCCAGGATTTCGAGCAGCACCCCGCAATCATCGGCAAGAATAACCATGCTGGCTGAATCACGGGTCTGGGAATACAAATACTCCATGACCGGCCGGGCATGAGCGATAAGCAAGCGCTGCCGGTCGACGGCGCGGGCAAATTCGAAACCTTCAAGGCAAGGCGCGTCCTCGGGGCCGCCAATGGGAACAAGACCCGCATTCAGGCAGCGGCTCCACGATTGCAAAACGGTGGTTCCTACCAACTCGGGGGGCGGCAGCTCCCCACGCTCAACCATTAAATGACGTGCTTTGCGTAAAGTTGTGTCGGTCGATTTGGTCAACATACTGATTCCTAATATTTCACTTGATCAGATGGCGTAGTTTTTGCTGCCCTGCTAATCTTTTAGGCAGGTTTTACAATCACTTACACTGGCGTTTTTCTTTTTCATCATCTTACGCTCAATCTTAATTAGCTGAAAATAGTAGTTATACCTAGCCAGGCACGCTTCTTTAGCTAAATCCCAGAAATTAAAGGCCCGATATCCGGCTTACAAGCAGGACAATAATCTCAATTATCAAGCTTAAGCCGTTGCATCCAAGCTGAATGCCAAGAGATAAAGCATTGTCCGTGCCAAATATCTAAATAATCACTGTTTACCGCTATAAGGCTCACTATAACTTTGATTAGGGAAGGGGATTTTCGCGTTTTTTGATAAATCAGGGGGTGTCGGGCTGTGTCATTTCGTGACAGGTGTTCCATGGCGATACGGTTCGGGTTGGACAAGCCATGTCCATGACTACATAGAACGTCATCCCGATTTCTATGCCGCATTTACGGAGTTTTTTCCGCCGCTTCCAATCTCCGTCGATGCGGATGATGGAAGCACCATTTCTGTGTGCGATGCCGTACCGACTCTAAAAAAGTTTTTCGCTATGCTTTTTACTGGTTTGCATCGTTCCTTGCCGCTGTATGTTTGAATCTAAGCCGGTTTAAAGCGAATCGGTGATTCAGAAAGGTAAAGAGATGTCGTTCAATTTAATAATTCATTGTTAAGGGTATTGTTATGTGTACACGGTTAATCAACTTGAAATTAAAGCGCCTTAAAGGCCTAGGAGAATGTCATGACTAAAGCAGTTTTTGGTATTGCCAAAAGTATTGAACAGGCTGAAACCATTGTCGGTGAATTGAAGACAGCCAATTTTTCAAACAACGATATATCGGTGTTGTTTCCGGACAAATCGACTAGCAAGGATTTTGCCCATGAAAAGCACACTAAAGCACCGGAAGGAACGGCTATCGGCGGCACTGTCGGTTTGGGCACCGGGGCTGTGCTTGGTTGGCTGGCCGGAATCGGCAGCTTGGCTATTCCCGGCATCGGGCCGTTTATAGCGGCCGGGCCGATCATGGGAGCCTTGGGCGGGGCGGCTGTCGGGGCTGCAACCGGCGGTTTGGCCGGTGCTTTGATCGGGCTGGGCATGCCTGAGTATGAGGCCAAGCGCTATGAGGAAAAGATCAGGGGCGGAAGCGCTTTGATCTCTGTTCATACGGAAAACAGCGACGAGCGGGACAGGGCGAAAGATATTTTCAAACGGGCTCATGCCGAAGATATTGCCTCGACAGAGGAAGAATCGGTACACACTTAAGTAATCTAGCTAAAACTTAAATTGTAGCTATTCAGCGTATGCTAGAAATGATTAATGGAACACGGATGACACGGATAATCACTGATTTTAAAAGCATAATCAAATTTAGCTTGGGTTAAAAATCCGTGTAAATCAGTCTTATCCGTGTCATCCGTGTTCTATTTCTTCTTTCGCTGAATAGTTACCTTAAATTAAGTTTTAGGCTGTTAATTTATCTAATCAAGCAATAATCAATTAGGAGAGTAGATCATGAATAACATTGAAATGGTTGACAAACTTCTACAAGACGAATTGTCGGCAACAGAAACTTACCAGCAAGCGATGAGTGCACTTCAGGAAAAAGCACCGGCAATGAGTGAAATGGAATATTTAAAGCCAATTTATGAAGATCATAAAGAGGCGGTTTCCACGTTGCAGGAAGAAATCCGCCAGATGGGCGGCACGCCATCCGGGGATTCAGGCGCCTGGGGTAAATGGGCGGAAATAGTGCAGGGAGGCGCCAATATGCTGGGCAAGACAACCGCGCTAAAAGCGCTGCAGGAAGGCGAAAGAAACGGTATAGAGGATTATGAAGAAGCGTTGCAGGAATCCGACTTGCCTGCAAATGTCCGCTCGTTGATTGAAACAAAGCTGTTGCCCGCTCAACAATCGCATATCCGTACGTTGGATAGATTGCTGGACGCTCAAGCGGCTTAAGTTTTTAGTTCAGCTGGCATTACAGCGTGGCGCGTTTTTTGCCCACGCTGTCTTTATTTACGATGTCGCCGGGATTCGGCTCAATCACCATTAGCAATAAATTTACAAGATTTTTCTACCGATAGGCGGTACCTAAAGCATCAAGTGTTAGCTTTTAATCTCCTTGTTACTTACTAACTCAAAGGAGTTTCAACATGCTTACAACTGTGCCTGAAGTAATCTTTAAAACCCGCGTTCGGGACGAAAGCGTCGCTGGCGATAATCCTTTTCGCTGGCAGGACGTCAGTACCGACGATATTTTTAAAGGTAAAAGAGTTGTCGTTATCGGGCTTCCGGGCGCTTTTACGCCGACCTGCTCAAACCGGCATTTGCCGGGCTACGATGCCAAATACCGGCAACTGATCGATTTGGGTATTGATGAGGTTTATTGCGTGAGTGTGAATGACGCCTTTGTTATGTATCAATGGAGCCAACACCTGGGCATCAAACACGTAAAAATGCTGCCTGACGGCAACGGCGATTTTACCCGTGGACTGGGGATGATGGCGAAAAAAGAGAACCTGGGGTTTGGCTACCGCTCCTGGCGTTATTCGATGCTGGTGGATGATAAAAAGATTATCAAGCTATTCAGCGAGCCGGGCATGGCTGACAATTGCCCCGACGATCCATTTGTGATCAGTGATGTCGATACGATGCTGGATTATTTGCAACACAACAAATAAACCTGATTTTATAGCCGGGTAACGTTAATGGCTCAGTACAACTACGATCTGTTTGTGATTGGCGCAGGTTCGGGAGGTATGCGAACAGCGCGCACGGCGGCGGATTACGGTGTAAAAGTCGCTATTGCCGAGGAACGCTATTTAGGCGGCACCTGCGTCAATGTGGGCTGCGTGCCCAAAAAATTATTGGTCTATGCCTCTCAATTCAAAGAGCATTTCCAGGCGGCAGCCGGTTTTGGCTGGACGGTGGGTAAGTCCACTTTCAATTGGCCCAGTTTGATCGCCAACAAAAACCAGGAAATAGGGCGGTTGCAAGCTATTTACGGCAACCAGTTGCAGCAGTCGGGAGCCGAGATTATTACCGGCAGGGCAAATTTGCTCGATGCCCATACTGTCGTTGTCGATGGCGCGAAATACACTGCCGAGCGCATCGTAATCGCAACCGGCGGCTGGCCGTCCGTCCCCGATATGCACGGCAAGCAATATATCGCGACCTCGAACGAGATGTTTTTTCTAAAGCGGTTACCCAAAAGTATCGTTATTGTCGGCGGCGGTTACATTGCGGTGGAATTCGCCAGCATTTTTCATAGCTTTGGCGTTCGTACGACGCTTTGTCATCGGGGGCATAAACTGCTTCGCGGTTTTGATGAGGATTTACGAGATTTTTTAACCAACGAGCTGGCCAGGAAAGGGATTAATGTGCTGCTGAATACCGACATTGAAGCCGTTGAAAGCACAGCCGATTGCTTTACCGCACGGTTTATCGATGGCAGCAAAATAAACACCCAGCTGGTTATGTACGCTACCGGCAGAATGCCGAATTCAACCGGGTTCGGGCTCGAAGGCCTTGGCGTTGAATTGGACAGCCAGCGCGCTATTAAAGTGAATGCCGACTATCAAACCAATGTGCCGTCTGTCTACGCATTGGGCGACGTCACTAACCGGGTTAGCCTAACTCCGGTAGCGTTGGCCGAGGGCACGGCTTTAGCCAATAAATTATACGGTGACCGATCAAGAATCGTCGATTACGAGACTGTTCCCACGGCTGTTTTCTGCCAGCCTAATATCGGCACTGTCGGTTTGACCGAAGCGCAGGCGCGCGAAAAATATTCAGACATTGATATTTATAAGGCCCGGTTCACACCGATGAGAAATACCCTGACAGGCATCGATGAAAAATTCTTGATCAAGATGATAGTGGTGCCCGGTACCGGTCAGGTCGTCGGTATACATATGGCAGGGCCTGACGCTCCTGAAATTATCCAGGGTATGGCTGTTGCGATGCGCGCCGGCGCGACGAAGGCGGTTTTCGATACTACTCTCGGCGTGCATCCGACTGCTGCTGAAGAATTGGTTACGTTGCGCAGGAAATGTTGAGAAGTGCATTCAATAAATTGACGGCTTAATTAATAGTAACTATTCAGCATATAGAAAATGGAATACAGATGACACGGATTAAGCGGATACACACGGATTTAAAGCTGAGTTGGGCAGCTTGTCTGCTCAAATCCTACTTATGCTTTTTGGGTATAAAAACACAAACAAACCGGATTCGAACTAAAAATCCGTGTAAATCCGTCCTGTCCGTGTCATCCGTGTTCTATTGAGAATACGCTGAATAGTTACAAGTAATATTGATAGGAGATGAAAACGATGCCCGGACTATTACGCAGCTTGCTCGGTTTTATCATATTGGTTGCAACAATAGGTCTTGCAACCTGCCAATCGCTGGTAAATGCAGAGCCATCCGGTTCAGCCAGCCGTCAGCAGGTAACGCAATGAGCCTGTTCGAAAACTTCAAACAGTCCGCGTTGGATGCCTTACAGCCTTATTCTCCGCGAGGCTTGTTGCTGTATTTCCTGCCTGTCGCGCTGATTCCGGCGACGTTTATCGCGTTGGGGAAAGGCCATGTGCTGGATGTGTTGGTCAATGCCGCCGGTTTTACGTTTTACATGCTGGCCGCCTGGTGCGTACGCCGGGGACTGCAAGCCGAGTATGTTTACGAGAAGAGCCGGATCGCCAGTCCGCCGCCAAAACCGTTAAAAACAATCGCCGCCGTCATTACCGCGTTGACGACCGGAATGATAGCCTGGCTGGGCGCGGGACAACCGTTGCCGGTCGCGCTGCTGTTTGCCGGAGCGGCTTTTTTGGGCATGTATCTGAGCTATGGTTTCGATCCGCGCGATAGCAAGAAAATTATCGCTGCCTACGGTTATTCGGGCGATGAAATCCAAAAAGCCCTTGAAGGTTCGTCGCGGATCATCCGCAATATCGAGCAGGCTAACGAACGCATTCGAAATACCGAATTAAACCGGCGCATCGAGCGTATCTGTAAAGTTGCCGACACTATCCTGGCGGAAATTGCCGCCGATCCGCGCGACTTCCGGCGTGCGCGCAAGTTTCTTAATGTTTACCTGGACGGCGTCCTGCAAGTAACGCAAGGTTACGCTAAAACCCACCAGCAAACCCATTCGGGGGAATTGGAACAGAATTTCCGCAATGTGTTGAATACGATCGAAACGGTATTCCAGGAGCAACGGCAAAAATTACTGGAAGAAGATGTTTTTGATCTGGACGTAAAAATCGAAGTTTTAAACACGCAGCTCAAACAGGAAGGCATTCTTTGATGTTGTTTCCTTACCGAGGATTCAAATATGAGTGAACAGCGCACAGCCAGTTTGTCCGATAAGGAAATCGTCCCCGGCGTCAAAGCCGAAATGGCCCCGCTTGCCGAGGCGCCGGCGGAGAGGCGGCAGCTCATTAATAAACTGCTGAATGAAATTGACATCGGAAATAGCCAATCGATCCTTTTTTTCGGCAGCAAAGCCCAGGAACAGTTGACGACAATTTCCGATCGCATGCTGGAAGGCGTTAAGAATAAGGAAATCGGCCCGGCCGGAGAAGACTTGAACGACATGGTTGCGACTTTGCGCGGTTTTGAAATCGATAACCTGGACCCGAATAAAAAACAGGGTTTGTTCGGGCGCTTGCTCGGCAAGACCAAGCCTATCGTCAAGTTTTTGCAGCAATATGAAGAAGTGCGGAAACAGATCGATATGATCACCGACAAGTTGGAGCGGCACAAAATCCATCTGTTGACCGACATCACCTCGCTGGACCGTCTTTACCAGGCCAACTTGGAGTATTTTCATACGCTTGAGGATTATATTGCCGCCGGCGAAGAGAAATTGCGGCAACTCGATGAGGCGGTTATTCCAGAGCAGGCGAGGCGGGCCGACACGGCTAACGAAGTTATCGCCGCGCAAAACCTGCGCGATCTGCGCGCTGTCCGCGACGACCTGGAGCGGCGCGTGCATGACCTGCGCCTGACCCGGCAGGTGGCGATGCAAAGCCTGCCGGGTATTCGGCTGGTGCAGGAAAACGATAAAGGCTTGGTCAACAAGATCAACTCGACCATTGTCAACACCGTGCCGCTGTGGCGCCAGCAGTTGGCGACGGCGGTGACGATCTATCGTTCCTCGCAGGCAGCGGAGACGGTCAAGGCCGCGACCGACCTGACCAATGAGCTGCTGGCCGCGAATGCCGAGAGTTTGAAGCAAGCGAACGCCGAAACCTGCAAACAGTTAGAGCGCGGCGTGTTCGATATCGAAACGGTTAAAAAAGCCAACGAAGCGCTGATTGCGACGATAGAGGAAAGCCTGCAAATTGCCGATCAAGGCAAGAAGATGCGCCGGGAAGCGGTCGCGCAACTGGAACAATGCGAAACCGAGCTACGCAAAACTTTGGCTTCGGCACAGGCGAAGGCTAGCGGCTAAGGCGGCAGGCTGGTTGTTTGTGCTCGATATTCCAAACTGGTCGGGTTGAGGTAAATAGCGCGAAGGCAAGCCTGATGATAGAATCGCCGGCTCAACAATTTTAATTTTTAGGAATAACATGAGCAAAATTACCATCGAGCATAATCCTAGCGAAGAGCGGTTAAAAGAATTAGGCGTATCTAACTGGGAAATCTGGGAAAAAGAAGTTTCAAAGTTTCCGATAGATTTTGATGAAACCGAATGCGCCTATGTTTTGGAAGGCGAAATTCTGGTAACGCCGGCCGACGGAGAGCCGGTACGCATCTTGCCCGGCGATTTAGTGTCGTTCCACGCGGGCCTGGATAGCCAATGGGAAGTCGTTAAACCATTACGCAAGCATTACAGCTACGATTACCCAAACGGCATTTAATGTTGGTTTTTGCTTCATGAGCTATCCCGGCCGTTGAAGGAAGAGCTGTTTGGAGCAACTGTAGGGCGCAAGATACAGCCATTGCGCCCTGCGGTTTAAGATGAAATGCTTGCAAATACAGTTGGTTATCTTGGCTGCAAAGTCTAATTTCGATCCGGATATTTAATCTGCGACAAACTGTCGCACTTTTTCTGGACAATACGTTTTTTATCCAATAAAATGCGCGCACCTTGAAAGAGGTAGAGACGGTTTGAAAAAATTGTTCTCTTAATTATGAGGAAGAAATTGTGAACGGTAATCACCGTAAAACAACAATAATAAACGCAACAAATTAGGCTGCCGTTTTAGGTAGTTAGTCCATATAAAAATAAAAAAACAAAAATAGGACGAAGCCCACTTTATGTGGGCTTTTTTTATACCCGAAGGGAATAAGTAGGGTTTGAGCGGACAAGCCTGCTCAACTCAGCTTTATACATAATAAAAATGTTATTTAAAACAATCATCAAAGAATGAATTGACGCGAAAACGCTTTGTATGGGGAAGCGTGGTCTTGGTGTCATTCATTTGTCTCTTAGAACTAACGCAATTTCTGCGTCTTCCATCTCACCAAGGATGAGTTCGGGTTCTACAAAGCTAAATCTGCCAATTAACCATGATTTGGCTATCGAACAGGCAGCTTAAGTTTGTCTTATGCGCAAAGGGCGTAAGTTTCGTTTGAGCGGATAAGCCGCTCAGCTTTAAATCACAGTTTATGATTCTTGATGAGAGTTATCCGCCGGAGATTTCTTTGCGGCGGTTTGCGCGGAATTTTTTACACTCTCGTTTATAGAACTGCCTTATGGATACAAAACTTGTCCTTTTTTTCCTGTATTTGGTTGCCGCTGTTTATATAGCCGGCCTTGCTATCGCCGATAGATCAACGAAGGTTAATATTAGAGAGCTGTTCATGTGGTGTGGAGTGCTCGCGATGATAGGGGGCATTAGCGAGGTCGCTATCAACAGTTTTTGCCGGGCTGTCTTCGACTCGCCGCTCTGGATATACCATGTAACACCTGTACATTATGGCGATACTTCGATTTTTGCGTTTTTCCAGTGGTCGCTTTATGGTTACCATCTATATTTTGTTCATAAAAAAATTCGCTCCTTTGAACTTAAATATGAAGAATATATTTTCGCTTTCTTGTTGTCCGTAGATGCGTTGCTGCTGGAAATGTTCGTCAATGTATCCAGCAATTTTTTCCTCGATACGTTTGTTTTTTACTACATTCCCGGAGACATCGGTCACTTGACTACTATCTTTGTTTTCCCTTTTTATCTTTTGGGCGGCGCTATACTGACAGGTATGTTTAAACGGTTTTTAAACGACCCGATGTTTTTCGGTACGCTGAGCTATTCAATTGCGTTTATTTTTGTGTTTCTGGCTTAATGGGTGAGTTGGAACGCTGATGGCTGTGAAAGTATTATCCAAATTACGCTAAAAGTATTTTTCACCACGAAGACACGGAAGGTACACGAAGAAAAGTAAACGCATTGAAAACTTCGTGCCTTCGTGACGAATTCTTTATTAGCGTTGCCTGCGTTTGCGCCAGATATAAAAGCCGCTACCTAGCAGCAGAACTGGAATCACAATCAAAAAGCCGAAGCCGATAACGGCAACGCCTATTTGGCTTAATTGCAGGTTTTTATCGCTTGCGATTTTGGCCGGGATGTCGATAAAGCGGTCGTCGTGGATCAGCCAATTGATCATCCTCAAGCCCATATCCAAATTGCCGACATTGCCGAGATAGGCGTTGGAGAGAAAGTCGCCGTCGCCGATTACGACGATGCGCTGCTCCTGAGCCTGTTTTGAATTTGCAGAAGGCCGGGTCAAGGAATAAGCAAAAGCAAACGGGCCTTGCTTTTCATCGCCGTCGGCGTCAAACAGGATTTTTCCTGCGACCGGGCCGGTTTCGGTCCATGATTTTGCACCGCTTTTCATCAATGCGACGGGGTGATAATCCGTTTCCTCGCTGATTTCCAGCGCGGCGGTCACCGGATAGACGGTGATGGTCTGGAAGCCTTGGGTAATTTGATGCGGCGGATAGTCGCCGGTGACTACGAAACTGGGGTCGTTAATGCCGTAAAGCTTGGAATTGCTGTCCACCAGCGTTCCGGGCAGTTGGCGCAGTCCTAAAACCTGTAGCAATTCTTCCAGGTTATGGTTGGCCGGATCGGTCAGTAACAGCAGATTGCCGCCTTGACGGATATAGCCTTTGATTAATTCGATTTCGCCTGCCAGTAACGGTACGGAGGGGGCGCTCAGTACCAGCAACGCGGAGTTGTCGGGAATGGCCGGCACTGTAGCGAGATTGATCGATTGAGCCTTGATTTTACGGCGATCCAGCTCTTTGCCGAACTGTCCGAAGTCGAAATTGGCGATGCCGTCGGCAGCGCGTTCGCCGTGGCCGCTCAGGAACGTGATCCAGCGTTCGTTCGCATTCGCCAGTTGCAAGAGTGCGTTGGTTAGCGACGATTCGTCGATAAAGTTCAGTTTTTCAGTGCGGGTTTGGTACTCGACAATAACAGCGCCTGTTGCGTCTATATTTAGTTCCCGGATTTTCTCCGGTTGCGAGTCAGGGTCTACAAAAGTCAGGGTCAGGTCGGCTTTACGGCGCTTATAGCGGTCGACCAATTGCGTAATCTGGCTTCTTAGGCCGGGGTCTTTTTTAATATAGGCGGTCAGGTGTATTTGGTCCGGCAGCGAGCCCAGCAGTTTTTGCGAGGCTTGCGACAAGCTGTTGCTGCTGTTCCGGGTAATGTCGGCTTCAGCGCTATAGCGGTTGCTCAGCCAGGCCAGTGCGCCGACCAAACATAAAATAGCCAGAGTGATACTCCAGTTTTTTAAGCGGATTTGCTGATGTTTATGCGGCGATATTCTCATTTTTGTAGACGGTCGTTATCGAGGCTGCGAATGCTGAGAGTGATGAAGGTTATGATAAACAACAGGAAATAGCCGATATCGGCGGAGCTGATCAGGCCGCTTTGAACATTCTGGAAGTGTTTCAGCATCGATAAGTATGCGAACAGTTCGCTTCGTTGGTCGCTCATGCCGGCCGACCAATCTAAAATCCATAACAGCAATAACATGCCGAAAGCGCCCATTGCCGCGATGGTGGGATGACCTGCAATACAAGACATAAACAGGCCGATGGCGGTAAACGCGCTAACCAGCAGCAGCAAGCCCAGGATATTCGCGAATAATTTGCCCAGGTCCAGCTCGGCGCCGGACAGCAACGACAGCGGCATCAGCGTAATCAGCGCAATGATCAGCAGCAGCAGCCCGAGAATGCCGAAATACTTGCCGAGAATAACGTCGATATTGGAGATTGGTGCTGAAAGCAGCAGGGATAAGGTTTTATTACGTCGTTCTTCGCAAATCAAGCGCATCGTTAACAGCGGCGTGACCAGCAGCAGAATAATGCCCGCGTTGCCGAATAACGGCGGCACGATAATGTCGGTCAGGCCCGGAGCGCCTTCAATCGTCGCCAGTTTGGGTTGGAGCTCGGCGAAAGCTTCAACTTGCGTTAAAAACAGGAAGGCCAGGATAAATTGCAAAATAGCCAGTATCGTCCAGGCCATCGGGGACAGGAAGAGCGTTCTGAATTCACGGGAGGCAATGGTTAAAATCATAATGAATAGGTAACCTGCAAGAAGTGTAACTGTTCAGCGTATGCTTAATAGAACGCGTATGACAGGGATAGGACGGATTTAAACGGATTTTTAATCGACTCCCTGTTTGTTAGCGTTTCTAAATCCGTGTTTATCCGCGCCATCCGTGTTCCATTTTTCTGCGTACTGAACAGTAAGTTACAAATCGCGCTCATAACTCGCGATGTTCTTTAGTCAAGCTGATAAAAATATCTTCCATTGAGCGTTTTACCGGCGTTAGTTCCTGTAAGCCCCAGCCGGCGGTAATGATGTATTCGGCAATCTGTTCTGCCGGGTTAGCGGTTACGCTATGGTGGATTTTGATCCGGTTTTCGGTGATATTTTCGATAGAACTGATGCCGGGGATTTTCAACAGGTTTTCAATATCAGGCGCCAGCCGGGTGGTAATTTGCAGCGTGCCGGTATCCATTTGCCGATTGAGTCCGGCTATGGTTTCATTGAAGATCAGCCGGCCTTGATCGATGATTTGTACGTGAGTGCAGGATTCCTGCACTTCCGTCAGTATATGGGTAGAGAGGATGACGCCGTGATCCTGTCCCAGTTCCCGGATTAGGGCGCGGATTTCGCGGATTTGAATCGGGTCGAGGCCGACTGTCGGCTCATCAAGCACGATGACTTCCGGATTATGCAAAATAGCTTGAGCAATGCCGACGCGTTGCTGGAAACCTTTCGATAAATTAGCGATCAACCGGCCGGCGACATCGGTTAAACCGCAACGCTCTTGTGCACGCTTGATCGCATCAGCGACCGAATTCTTGGCGATGCCGTGCAACTGCGCGCAATAGAGCAGGAATTCCTGCACGGTAAGTTCTTTGTATAAAGGCGGCGTGTCGGGCAAATAGCCGAGATTCAGTTTGGCGGCTTTGGGCTGGTCCAATAAGTCGAAACCGTTGATTTTGATTTGTCCGGCACTGGGCGCCAGGTTGCCGCACAGCATTTGCATCGTGGTGGTTTTGCCGGCGCCGTTGGCGCCTAAAAAGCCGAGGACTTCGCCTTTGGCTAGCGTAAAACTGACATCCTTAACGGCACAATGGCTGCCGTAATAGCGGCTTAGACGGTCGGCTTCGATAAGAGTAGTCATGCAATCCGTTAAATTCGCTGCTGCAGGATTTGTAATTCGGCCTGAATTTTTTTACGGTAAAACAGGAATTTCCAACGCGCGCCGCCGCAATGCTTCCAAAGGATTGCGGCACGTATTCCGGCCAGCAGGCACGCGCGTATTTTATTGACAATGTCGGGCCTGGATAAATATTCCTGTTCGCCGTTAACCATGATTCTAGGTTGCATGGTGCTGATCGTGGTGTGATAAATGTTGCCGAGATTTGCCAGCACATTTTCATGCAGTAGGCCGAAATGTTCGGATTGTGCCTGGGCGCGTTCGATTCCGGCAAAGATGGTTTTCAGCATGGCCGGTTGTTTCGATAGCTGGTTTTCCAGAAAAACCAGTGAAGCGGCGTAACGCGCTTGTTCGGGATTGGCTATTGTCAGGCCGCTCATTTGATTGTTAAGCTGTTCAATACCCAGTCTAAGGCTTGGTAATCCTCCGTAAACATTTTCTACTCCATGCTCGTCATTGGTAAAAAGACTGGCGATGCTGGCCTCAAGGGCTGACGAGTCGGCGCTACCGTCTGTTGCCAGTTGCTGTACCAGTGCCGCGGCCTGGGCAATGCCCGCAAGTGCTATAGTTTGGTTGGTAATGGTATTTAGCGACATAGCTATTTTATATTGCTCATAATATCTTTTGCCCAGTTGATACTGTGGATATAAGTATCGCCGATAATGGATTGATCAATACCTTTAAACGATATTGATGAAAAATCCCAATGTTCATAACTAATAACGCATTTAAGTGCTTCTCCGCCCAAACCTTTTTTGTACAGGATGGAGGAAACAATATCATCGGCCAAAGGCAACTGGCTCAGCGCGTCATCCAGCGACATATCCAGCAAGCTATCGAGGCTGGATAATATGCCGATCAGGAAAAAGTTGTCCGATTTATTGCCGCTCAGGTCGGCCAGTTCTTCACACATTTTGCCGCGGATCAACGCATTTTGCATGACTGCTTCCGGTTTGTCGGATAACGAAGCCAGCGTCAATATGTTTATCCAACGTTTGACTTCTTTTAGTCCCAGATAAGAAATAGCATGGCTGATCGATGAAACTTTATTGGGTAACGAGAAAAATGCTGAGTTTATATAGTGCAACAGTTTATAGCTGAGCCCTACGTCCAGGGATATTATCTTGGTCAGGTCTTCAAATTCAACATCCGGGTTATTAACCGTGCTTAACAATTCAATCGCGGCTGCTTGATTGACGCTGACGCGTTTACCTGAAACGGTGTTAGGTTTATTGAAAAAGAACCCCTGAAAATAATCGCAGCCCAGTTCGAGCAGGTATTGATACTCGGCGTAAGTTTCCACTTTTTCCGCAAGCAGTTGCACCTTGTAGGCTTTAAGGCGATTAACCAGTTCTCGCGTTCCGGCTTCTCCCATTGCCAACACATCAAGCTTAATGATGTCGGCAAACTCAACCAATGGCCGCCATTCATCAGTAAATACAAAATCATCCAGGGCAATGATGTAGCCTAGTTGCGATAGTTCTTTTAAATTGGCAACGATTCTTTCGTCAATTTCAACATTTTCGAGAACTTCGATAACAATCCGGTCTTTAGGCAAGTGTAAAGGCGTTTTGTCCAGAATGTTTTGGGTTGTAAAGTTAATAAAGGCCCTGTGAGGGCCTACTATCGTGTTGAGCCCAAGCTCTAATATGGTGTCGGTGATGACTTGATTAGTTGCTTGTGTGGCGCCATCTTTGTGGTTTAAGTCGAAGTCGTTACCTCTAAAAAGAAGTTCATAGGCGTAGATGTCCAGTTTTCGATCAAAGATCTGTTGACGCCCAATTATAATGTCTGACATTTGAATTGCTTAAGATAGATATTAAATTTAGATTGTTGTTAGGCGGGATTTGTCCGAGTAACAGCTCAGAACGTAAGTACAACCTTAAATATTGCTGAATTTATACCATGATTACCGACTATCAGTCGAGTGTGATATAAATGCTTGCTTCATTGTAGAGACGTTGCAGCGCGGCTCTTTGTCAACATTAAGGAGATTGAAATGACTGAATCTGTATTGTTAAACGTCACCGGTATGAAATGCGGTGGTTGTGAAGCTAATGTAACGAATAAACTGAAAGAAATCGACGGCGTATTATCGGTTAACGCGTCAAGTAAAAATAAAGAAGTCGAGGTTGAATTCGATGCTGAAAAAACCAGCCTGGATGAAATTACCGAGGCTATCACCGGTGCGGGTTTTACCGTCGAAACATCGTAATAAGAGGATTTTATGACTACGAAAACTTCCGACGAGACACGGCTGTCCATTTTAGGTATGCGTTGCGCCGGGTGCGTCAGCGCCGTTGAAGGCGCCCTGGCGGAGGTGGAAGGAGTCACTTCGGTTAGCGTCAACTTCGCCGATCATTCCGCCGTGGTTAAAGGACAGGCCGATCCTGAACAGCTAAAGCAGGCTGTTAAGGAGGCCGGCTTCGATGCCGCAGTGATGGAGGGTTTTGAAGATCCTTCCGAACAAGAAGCGCAAGAGTTGCAGCGCTACCGTGGACTGATGAAAAAAGCTGCCGTGGCGGGAGCGTTCGGACTGGCGCTGATGGCAGCCGAACATCTCGGCTGGTTGCCGGAAATCGGTTCACCGGCAGGGCTATGGGTATGGCCGGAAATCGCCCTTATCACCGTCAGCGTACTGTTCTATTCAGGTTGGCATTTTTACAGCGGCGCGTATAAATCGTTAACGCTCGGCCAGGCGAATATGGATACGCTGATTGCCCTGGGCACAGGCTCGGCGTGGTTATATTCCTGTATTGTGATCGATTATTACCAAACCCTGCCGTCCTTGGCAAAACATGCTTATTTTGAAGCTGCGGTGATGATCCTGGCTTTTATTAACCTGGGTTCCGGTTTGGAAACATTGGCCCGAGGCAAAACTTCCAGCGCAATCCGTCAGTTGATCGGTTTGCAGCCGCGTACGGCGAGGGTGATCAGGAATGGCGAGGAAACCGATATTGCTATCGAGCAAGTCGGGTTGGGAGAAACGATCAGGGTCAGGCCCGGCGAAAAAATCCCCGTTGACGGCGTATTGCTGGAAGGCCATTCGACGGTTGACGAGTCGATGCTGACCGGTGAGCCGTTGCCGGTAGAAAAAACCGTCGGCGCGGAAGTGGCTGGCGGAACCATGAACCAAGCGGGAAGCTTCCTGTTTACCGCGACCCGCATCGGCCGCGATACCGCGTTGGCGCAAATCATTAAAAGTGTCCGGCAGGCGCAAAGCAGCAAACCGGAGATTGCCCGTCTGGCGGATAAAATTTCCAGCGTTTTCGTACCGGCTGTGGTTGCGGTTTCAATGCTGACTTTTATGATCTGGTATATTTTCGGTCCCGAGCCTTCACTGGGTTACGCTTTTGTTACGTCGATGACGGTGCTGGTTATCGCTTGTCCTTGCGCGTTGGGCTTGGCAACGCCGATTTCGGTGATGGTTGTGGTGGGTAGGGCTGCGCAATCGGGGATTCTGATTCGTAAGGGCGAAGCCTTGCAAACAGCCGGAAAATTAACCTGCTTAATACTCGATAAGACCGGCACCGTAACCGAAGGCAAGCCGACAGTGTCCGTTATTGAAACCGTTGGCGAGATTAGCGAAGAACAGGTGTTGCAATTAGCGGCAAGTATCGAGTCCGGTTCGGAACATCCGTTGGCGTCGGCGATTCTATCGGCAGCCGAAGATAAGCAAATCAAGCTAGAAAAAGTTAAGCAGTTTGTTGCGGTCGCAGGTCATGGCGTGATGGCAACGATTAACGAACAGCGCGTACTGTTCGGCAATAAAGCGTTGATGGATCAGCAAGGCGTTAGCTTTACACGCTTTAACGATAGGCTGGAAAAATTGGCTGCTTCGGGACAAACGCCGATGCTGCTGGCTGTCGATAACAAAATAACCGGCATTATTGCCGTTTCCGATCCGATTAAAAAAGATTCGGCGCACGCTGTGCAACTGTTAAAAAATCAGGATGTGCGCATCATCATGGTGACCGGCGACAATCCAATAACCGCTCAAGCCATTGCCAAGCAGGCCGGTATTACCGAAGTGCGGGCGCAGGTATTGCCTCAAGATAAGGCCGAGGTGGTTAAAGAGCTGCAACAAGCCGGCGAAATTGTCGGCATGGTTGGCGACGGTATTAACGATGCGCCGGCGTTGGCTCAGGCGAATGTTGGTTTTGCGATCGGCACCGGCACCGATGTTGCGATAGAAAGCGCCGATGTGGTTATCCTGCAAGGTTCCTTGCTGAAAGTTCCGGAAGCCATTGAATTATCCAAAGCGACGGTTGTCAATATCAAACAAAACCTGCTTGGAGCGTTTTTCTATAACACGATCAGCATTCCGGTTGCGGCGGGTTTGTTGTATCCGCTGTTCGGCGTACTGTTAAACCCGATGATTGCCGGCGCGGCGATGGCGTTGTCTTCGGTGACGGTTGTCAGCAACGCCAATCGTTTGCGCTGGACAAAATTTGCTGAGCGTTAAGCATAATGTTTGACATATTCACGGACGAATAGCCGCATTGGTGCGTTGCGGAGTTGATATTGCCGGTAAGCCTGGTCGACATCCACCGGTGTGATATGGGCATAGACCCCGAATCCTGTTTTTGCGGTAAATTCATCGCTTAAGATTTCGATAAATATTGTCCAGGATGAATCTGCTGTATTTGTGTTTTGTGTTGTCATGGCGGCATTCCTAAAACAATTGAATTAATTTCAATTTGCATAGAGCATAAACAGTGCCGGTTTAAAAATTGTTTTATATAACAGTATGTTGATTTGTTTCTCTTTGTCGGTGTTGGAAAGAGATGTCAACAAACCGGCAATTATTTTCCTTGATTGGGTTATCGGCAGGTGTGGTTTTTTTTAAAGGATGACGAGATTTTAGCAGCTTAGATTAATGGCAAGGCGTTATGTAATTTATCGACGAGCGTGGCCCCAATTAGCAAGTAGATCTCTTATTAGGTTGACTTGGTCAGTACGGTTGCTGCATCTGTCGACTACGGCAGGGTTACGTGCGATGTTCCGCTTCTTCATTTAGCCTTACATACACTTTTTTCATCATCAATTCTTTTACTAAGCCACCAAAAGACTGGTTTTCAAGTATTTTTTCAAAAATCTCCTGGTTTTGATCCATCCGCTCAATCAGCTTATCAATAAACATAGCTTCAAAGGCGTATTTAAACGTATCCAGTTTGTTAACTTTAGCCTGAATTTGCAGGGTAGCATCGCCGACCAATTCGGCTTCGATCTGGGAAAAGAAAAGACGGTCCGCCTCTTCAAATTCGGTGCCGAAGCGGTCGTTCAGTACATCGATGATTTCCGATAAAGCTGCTTTCTCTTCCTTAGCGCGTTTAATTCCGGCCTCGGTTAATCCATCCAGTTCGCCTTCTTCCCCAGTGATTAAATCAATGGAGCCGTCCTTGATTTTTTGCAGGCGGTAATATTCCATTGCTATTTCATCCGTCAGTTTCATGGTTTCGGCCAAGTCGCGTTTAGGCAGTTTGGTTAGCAGCAGTTTGGCGTAAGCATAAAACTTTTCAAAGTCAGGCTCGCGGAAGGGCATAATCTGGGCAAGAAAAGCGTACAGATTTGTCCAGGTGCGTAGGCTTTTTTTAAACTCTTCCTTTTCATCGTCTGTTTCTACGGCCTTAAAGCGATCAATTGCCGGATCGATAAAACTGTAAAGCAGTGCTTGTGTTCGGGCGGTTATTTGCGTGGTCGGGTTGAAATAGACTTTGGCAAACGCATCGATTTCAGAACTTAAGTAAATTTGCCGTTCATCCAGTTTGGCTTTTAAGTCATATAAATGGTTGGGATCGGGCTCTTCATTAACCGTGGTGATTTCATAGTAGGGCTGGAAAGCATCAAGAATAGTTTGCCTGTCATTGACAAAATCCAGTACAAACGTGTCCTCTTTTCCGGGAGCGGTCCGGTTCAAGCGCGACAGTGTTTGCACTGCCTTAACGCCGGATAGCTTTTTATCTACATACATAGTATGGAGCAGAGGTTGATCAAATCCTGTTTGGTATTTGTCGGCGACAATCAGGATTTTATATTCATCCTCGGCAAATACTTGCGGCAGCTCTTTTTCGCCAAAACCGGTCAGTTGCGGCTCTGTTACCCCGTCAGGGAAATTGTCGTCAGTCACCTTGCCGGAAAAAGCCACCAGAATTTTGATATTTTGCTCGTAGCCTTTTTCTTTGATGTAGCGATTGAACTCCTCGAAATAGCGCTTGGCGTGCAGCCTGGAGCCGGACACCAGCATAGCTTTGGCCCTTCCGCCTATTTTAGCGGCGACCACTTGGCGGAAATGCTCAATAATGATTTCGGTTTTTTGAGCCAGATTGTACGGATGTAACGAAACAAAACGCCCGATTGCTTTGGCCGCCTTTTTCTTATTGATTTTCGGATCGTCTTCAATGGCTTTGGACAGCTTGAAATACAGTTGATAAGTGGTGTAGTTCTGCAATACATCCAGGATAAAACTTTCCTCAATCGCCTGGCGCATGGAATAAAGATGAAAAGGCCCAGGTTTGCCTTCCGCATCCTTATACCCGAATACCGTTAACGTTCTATATTTCGGCGTAGCGGTAAAAGCGAAGAAAGACAGATTGGGTTGGCGCCCTCGAGCCGCGGCGGAACGTTCCACATACCGATTCACCAGTTCCTGCGTATCGACGACTTCGCCGTCATCGTTATCGTATTCAGGGTAAGGCTCCTTGACTTCCGACTCCCCGCCAGCCAGCACTGCCTTCATTTTTTTGCTGGCTTCGCCGCCTTGCGAGCTGTGGGCTTCATCGATAATGACGGCGTATTTGCGCTTAGGCAGCTCGCCCACCTTGTCGACGACAAAAGGGAATTTCTGCAAGGTGGTGATAATAATATGGCTGCCGCCGCTAATGGCGTCGGCTAATTGCTGGGAGTCTTTATCGATGCGCTGGACCACGCCCGATTTATGCTCAAATTGATAAATAGTATTCTGCAATTGCGAGTCCAGTACCCGCCGATCCGTGACCACGATGACGCTGTCAAAAATGCGTTGATCCTGTGCATCGTGCAGGCTGGACAAACGGTAAGCGAGCCAAGCAATGGAATTGCTCTTGCCAGAACCTGCCGAATGTTGCACCAGATAATTATGTCCCGCGCCGTGAATTAGCGCGTGAGCGGTGATTTTATGAACCGCATCCAACTGGTGGAAGCGTGGGAAAATCAATTTTTCTTTCTTATGGGCGCGGCCCTCAAAATTGAATTCTTCGACCTGTAAGTGGACAAAACGGCCTATGATCTCCAGCCAGCTGTCTTTTTTTAGGATGTCCCGCCACAGGTAATCGCTGCGATAGCCTGACAGATTTGGAGGATTGCCTGAGCCAAAGTTATGGCCTTTGTTAAAAGGCAGCCAATAGGTTTGGCTGCTGTCGATTCGAGTGGTCATGTAAACCTCCTCATCATCGACGGCAAAATGCACCAAGGCGCGTTTTTTAAAAGTAAACAACAGCTCTTTATTATCGCGGGTGGTGGCATATTGCCTTTTGGCATGAGCCGTATTTTGCCCTGTAAAGCGGTTTTTCAGCTCCAGCGTCGCCACCGGCAAACCGTTTAGCGACAAAACCAAATCCACCGAATTTTTATTCTTCTTGCTGTAATAAACCTGACGAATCACTTTCAGCCGGTTTTGTTCGTACAACGCGAGGGTATCCGGGTTCAAGCCTGATTCCGGTTCAAAAAACGCCAGCTTAAAACGCACGCCGTAATCGACAATGCCGTTGCGGATCACGTCCAGTGCGCCGCGCAAGTCCATTTCCTTATATAAGCGCTGGATAAGGCGGTTTTCTATGTCGTCGCCGTGAATGGCAGCGAGTTTGTTCCATTGCTTGGGCTGGCTGTCTCGTAGAAAGCTTAATACTTCGGCTTTGAACATACCCAGTTCCGGACTGTAGCCGTCGGCATTGCCTTCAGTGTAACCGCCTGTTTGCAATAAGGATTCAATAATCGCCGTTTCGAAGGTGTTTTCCGATGTGATGTTCATTTTGAATCCTTATTGTGTGGGCTTTTGCTTTTGGCTAATTGATTGATGAGTTTTTCGAAAGCGCCATCTTGTTGGTTGGTTTGCTGTATCCGCCATTGATGAAACTTATCATATTCCTGCTCGGCAATCTGTTTAGCCAACTGCTGAGAGACTTTTCCGGCATGGGTTAAAATTTCCCGGTCATTCAGTCCTAAAAAACCGTCCAGCTTTTTGGTCCAGTCTTGCATGGTCATAGGGATACGGCGCATTGCCTGGCCTTCGGCAAAGACCAGATATTGTTCCACTAGGTTGTTCAATGCCGATAATTCGTTTCCATCCAGATAGTTTTTGGCTATGACGACGTCTTGTTTACGGACTTTTTCGCCGCGAAAATTAGTCAGTCCCATATTCGGAGATTCGGCATTGGCCCGCGCTTTAATGATTTCGGCTGCGGTCTGGCCGGTAATTGCCCAATGCAATTTGTTTTGTACCGTTTTAAAAAAAGTAATGCTGGCGTCCAGGGTGGGATCGTAATCGACGCTGGTTGCGTAAATATCGGTAATCTTTTGGTAAAAACGCTTTTCCGAAGTGCGAATATCCTGAATGCGTTTAAGCAGTTCGTCGAAATAATCGAACGGCTGATCCGGATTTTTTAGGCGTTCGTCATCCAATACAAAGCCTTTGATGATGTATTCTTGCAAGTGCTGTGTCGCCCAGATACGGAATTTGGTTGCGACATGGCTTTTCACTCGATAGCCCACGGAAATAATCATATCCAGATTGTAATAATCGAGAGGCCGATTCACTTGGCGCTTGCCTTCCTGTCGAACTGTCAAATAATTTTTGACAGTTGCTTCCGGCGCTAACTCGCCTTCTTCGTAAATACGATTAATGTGGTGGCTAATGTTCTGTTTACTGGTTTGGAAAAGATCGGCCATTAACTGTTGCGTCAGCCAAACCGTTTCGTTTTCCAGCCGCACCTCAATTTTGGTTTGGCCGCCTTCGGTTTGATAAATGATGAATTGGGAGGCATTGTTTGGCGTTAGTTCGCTCATTCTTCAAGCTCCTCTCCAATACTTTGTTGACGTTGCAGAAACTGGGTGTAAGCAACTTCTTTTAGAATGCTCTTTATCCTGAGCCTGTCCCGTTCCGATATAGTTTCGCTTACTTCGCCGTTTGGATAGCATTCGCGTACAAAATCTATGTGGGAACCATAAATTTCCTCATCATCAAGCTTGATCGTGCGAGGCAAATCCATGTCCATAATTTCAAAAGTGTCCGGATTTAGGTAACGCACGGGTGGTTTAGAGGCTTGATTATATTTTCTGCCTTGAAAATAGGGTGGTGAATCGCTGGAAGGCCAAGTAATACCAAAAAATTCGGTGCGGCTGGATTTGTAAACTTTAGCTATTTGCAAGCTTCCTCCAACTGCGCGAATACTCGAATCTAAAGCAATCTCCCGCAGTAACTTCAACGGTTCCATATCCAGCTTGGAATCCAATTTGTCTTCGTCTATCAATAGTTGTTGAAAGCGCTTTTTCGTTTGTTCACTGAAGTCGTCTTGCTGGGCATCACCTATGAAAGTATAAAAGCGGGTTTTAGTCCCATCGTCCGTAATTTCCTTGAATAGAAAGCCTTCCACTTCCTTTGAATAGAACAATTCCCATACACGAAATAATCCGCGCTGCCAGTCCCATCCGCCGAAAACAAAACGAGCGGCATTTCGTAATTCGTGAATGTCTTCAGAAATTACTTCTTTGACGATTTTTCTAATTAAGTCAGTAAATAACTCAGTAATATGTTTTAAAACTTCTTCAATATTGGTTGACGGTGAATCCAGGTATTTGTCAAAGCTAATAGATGAAACAAGGTTCAGAATCAGTGGATAGGCTCTTGCGGTACTACCGGCGAAGCTCAGTAAACAATCCTTGCGCGGAAGCTCAAAAAGCTTGATGCCGTGGTCCCATTTTTCTCCGCCTGTCAGCGTGCTATCCGTCGCAAACACCAATTCTTCGGTTCCATTGGCTTGGCGAATCCAGGCTACACATAACGTCATAAGTCCGACTCTCTATCTGCCAGATGCGAGACCTTGATTTTGCCCGTTACTACTTCGGAAATCAGCGCGGCGCGGTATTCTTTTTGTAGCTCTATGATGCGTTGGGTTTTGGCGATTTTGGCATCGATGCGGGCGGATTCGGTTTCGATGTGGCGAACGATGGCAGTTTGTTCTTCTAGTGGCGGGTATGGAACTGACAGGTTACAAATTGCTTCAACTGCAAGCCCAGGTTGTGCGGCGGCAACAGAATATTGATTTAAGTTCATTGCTTTCAACATTTCTCCAAGCCAAATGGTTTTGTAATTCATGCGTGGTTGAACTACAACTGCATGATCTGTAGCCCAGAATTTACCTTTGGCATAGTTAATATTCCCACAAAGGGCACCTTGACGACCTATTAAAATCAAGTCACCGTTATGGGTGAATTTATCGTAATAGCCTCGTAATCCATTACCACCATACACGGGATACTTACCATTATTAATGTTTTCAGATGTCAAATTGTTGCCGCTTTTTAATATCGCTACATACTTCAGTTTCTTAACTTTCCACTCATCAGGAATTTCGCCTAGCCAGTCGATGCCACTGTCTTTTAGCTTGGCGTTGGGATCAACGCCTCGGGTTACGGCTTGATTGATAATGGCGGTTTTTTCTTCCTCGTACAGCGCAATTAAACGTTCTTTTTGGGCAATCAGCGCATCAATCTCCGCCGTCTTGCGGTCAAGGTAATTGGCAATGGCGGTTTGTTCTTGGAATGAGGGATAGGGAATGGATAAGTTGTAAATAGCTTCAACTGCAAGTCCAGGCTGCGCAGCAGCGACCGAAAATTGATTCAGATTCATTGTTCGCAATACTTCACCCAACCAATTGATTTTATAGTTAAGTACTGATTGAACAACAACCGCGTGCTCAGTAGCCCAGAATTTTCCACTTGCATAATTAATATTTCCGCAGAGCGCCCCCTGCCGACCAATCAAAATAAAATTACCTTCATGAGTGAATTCATTATAGAAGCCACGAAGTCCGTTACCGCCATATACTGGATATTCACTGCTATTTTTAATTTGATCGGATGTTAAATTATTGCCGCTTCTTAAACTAGCTACATACTTTAGCTTCTTAACCTCCCATCCCTCAGGAATCTCCCCAATCCACTCAACCCCACTGTCTTTATAGTTCTCATAGCGTTCCATTATTGACCGCTCCGTTTAATATCGTCTGCCAGTTGTTGCAGGGCTTGTAAGTCATCTTGATCGGCTAGTTCGGCTTCTTGCACTTTGCGCTTTTTATCAAAAGCGTCATAAATTTCGCGCACCTTCTTTTCCATTTGCGCATGGCTGATCGTGCCTTTTCCGCTTAGCAGGGGCTGGTCGTTAAAAGTCAGGATTTTATCGACGTTTTCCTGCCAGAAGTTCATGGTCAGGCCGGTGCGGTTTTTAGCACGCAGTTCCGCAGTTTCCAGGAAAATCACGACCAGACGGTTCAGCGTATCAATTTCGTCTTCGCTTAAATAATTTTTGGCGATAAAAATATCCTGCTTGCGTACTACGCCGCTTTGCCAGTTCGTCAGCGCCATATTGGGCCTGTCGGCATCGGCCCGGTTGACAATAATTTCCGCAGCAGTTTGCCGGGTGACGGCAAACAGAAGTTTGTTTTGGGTTTCGGCAAAAAACATTTGCGTGGCTTTGTCGCTGGGATCGTAATCGCTGCTTAGGGCAAACAGGTCGCGTACTTTTTGGTAAAAGCGTTTTTCCGAAGCGCGAATGTCGCGGATGCGTTCCAGCAGTTCGTCAAAATAGTCCGGTCTGCCATCCGGTTTTTTTAGGCGTTCGTCGTCCATGACAAAGCCTTTAATCATATATTCCCTTAAATTACGGTTGGCCCAAATGCGAAATTGGGTGCCGCGTTTACTGCGTACCCTGAAACCAATCGCAAGGATCATTTCCAGCGAGTAGTGGGCGACTTGGTATTCTTTGCCGTCAGCGGCAGTTGTAAAGAAATTCTTTACAACTGAATTTTCGGACATTTCGTTTTCATTCAATATGTTGGCGATATGTTGACCGATATTCTGCTTGGAGGTGGCAAAAAGTTCAGCCAACTGGTTTTGGCTCATCCAGACCATGCCGTCTTGGGCGTAGAGTTTGACGCTGGCTTTGCCGTCAGTTGTATTGTAGATAATGATGTTTTGAGTTTCTTCGTTCATTCCAACACCTGCTTTTCCAATTCCAGGCTGCTTTGTTCCAGCGCCAAAATATCGGCTTTAATCTCGGCCAATGAACGCAGAGGCTTGAACTCGTAGAAATATTTGGTGAAGTTGATTTCGTAGCCGGTTTTGGTTTTGCTGTCGTCAATCCAGGCTTCGGGCAAGTGCGGTTTCACTTCCCGTTCAAAATATTCCTTGATGCTTTGCGGAATCAGTTTGCCGTCGCGGGTTTTCTGTAAAAACGGGATGTTTTCATAGTCGCGCAGGCTGCTGTCTGCTTTGGGCTTGCCGTCGCGCCCCTTAATGATGTTGCCGTTGTTGTCTTTCTCCGGCTGTTCGACGGTAACCCGCCAGTAGCCGAAGAACTCGTTGGGCAGGATTTTGACGAATTCGTTTTCGGTAAAATCACCGTAGAGTTTGGTGATAAAGCCTATGCCTTTGCTGTCGCCGTTTTCGGGGATTTGCTTGCGCTTGTTGCCCAGCGAGCGCGGCATTTTTTCCCAGAAACGGTTGTTGTCGCGCTTGCCGGCTTTTACCTGTTCTTCGTCTTTGCCGCCAGTGGCGTTGATCAGTTGGATTTTGCCTTTGCGCTCGGGGATTTTATGGTTGTTGAGTATCCAGATGTAGGTGGAAATGCCGGTGTTGTAAAACAGTTGGTCGGGCAGGGCGATAATGGCTTCCAGCCAGTCGTTTTCGATGATCCATTGGCGGATGTTGCTTTCGCCGTTGCCGGCTTGGCCGGTAAACAGCGGCGAACCGTTAAAGACAATGCCGATGCGGCTGCCGCCATCTTCTCGAGGTTTCATTTTGGCGATCATGTGCTGCAAAAACAGCAGCGATCCGTCGTTGATACGCGGCAGCCCCGCGCCGAAGCGGCCTGCGTAGCCTAAGTTGGCGTGTTCGTCGGTGATGATTTTCTGGGCTTTTTTCCAGTCCACGCCAAAAGGCGGATTGGACAGCATGTAGTCGAATTTTTCATCCCTTAGTCCATCGATGGTAAAGGTGTTGCCGAATTTGATATTGGCGGGATTTTGCCCTTTGATCAGCATGTCCGATTTGCAAATGGCGTAGGATTCGGGGTTGATTTCCTGGCCGAAGACTTCCAGCTTCGCGTTGGGATTAAAATCTTTCAGGTGTTGTTCGCCGATCGAGAGCATGCCGCCGGTGCCGCAGGCCGGGTCGTACAGGGTTTTGACGATGCCGGGCTGTGTGAGTGCTTGATTGTCGGCGTTGAACAATACGTTGACCATCAGTTTGATCACTTCCCTAGGCGTAAAGTGCTCTCCGGCGGTCTCGTTGGATTGTTCGGCAAAACGCCGGATCAGATCTTCGAACACATAGCCCATGTGCATAGTGTCCATGTCGGACAGGTCGATTTCGGCAAATTTTTTCACGACTTGGAATAGGATGTCCGCCTTGGGATCATCCATGCGCTCAATTTGATCGTCGAAATTAAAGTATTCGATAATCTCGCGGGCTGAAGCGGAATAACCGTTGATGTGATTGCGCAGGTTGGCGGCGATATGGTTGGGGGCTGCCACCAGTTTGGCGAAATCAAACTGGCTGCGGTTGTGAAAATTCGCCCCGGCTATTTTATTTAAGGTGAGGTCTTTGGCGCTATCGGAGAATTTTTCAACTTTAGGCAGGTAATCGAGCACTTTCTGTTTATTCGGTGTCAATACGCAATCGAGGCGGCGCAAAACCGTCATCGGTAATATCACTTTGCCGTAGTCGGACTGTTTATAATCGCCTCGCAGTAAGTCCGCTACTTCCCATATCAGGTTGGCTTTATCTTTGAAATTGGTCATTTGCTCTTCTGATGGAGGATGTTGTTTGCATATGACATTTGAGCTAACCGTGAGCTAGAAACACCAACTTGGTGAATTAAATTGGGCTCATGTTATGTTTGTTGCTGGATTGCTTTATGCGCAGTAAAGATCAAGCGTAGAACCTAATTCTACTTTTCTATTCTATATTTTATACAAGATCGTCATGCCTGTTTACCTGCCGGAATGACGATCTTGGAAAATAGCAGCCTTTAAATCCGATAAACTCGAATCAATGATCCCGCTGAATAATATAAAGCGACAAATCCCTCAATAAATCCGCTTCGCTGCCAAAAATACTCAAGTTCTCCAATGCCTGCTCATGCAGTTCCTGGGCTTTTTGTTTCGCGCCGGCCATGCCTAACAGCGCAGGGTAGGTCGGTTTATTGTTGTCCTTGTCCTTGCCTTGGGTTTTGCCCAATGTCGCGGTATCGCTTTCTTCGTCGAGAATGTCGTCTTTAACCTGGAACGACAAGCCGATGCATTTGGCATAGTTATCCAGTTTTTTCGCAATCTCCGCGTCTACATTCTGTTTCGCCAGTGTCGCCATATTGACGCTGGCGCGGATCAGTGCGCCGGTTTTATGGATGTGCATGTTTTCCAGTTCAGGCAGCGTCAGGCTGGTGCCTACGGATTGCAGGTCGATTGCCTGGCCGCCGACCATGCCTTGCGAACCGCTGGCCTTGGTTAGCACGGAGATCATCTTCAGGCGGTTTTCAGGCGATGCGGTGATGCTGGGATCGGTTGCTAGTGTCTCGAAAGCCAAGGCCTGTAATGCGTCGCCGGTTAAAATCGCGGTCGCTTCGTCGAACGCTTTATGGCAGGTGGCTTTGCCGCGTCTAAGATCGTCGTCGTCCATCGCCGGCAGGTCGTCATGTATCAATGAATAAACGTGAATAAATTCCACCGCGCAAGCCGGGCCGTCCAACGCTTCCGGAGCGATGCCCAAGACTTTTCCGGTGCAATAGGTCAGCATCGGGCGCATCCGTTTGCCGCCGTCCAATGTGCTATAGCGCATGGCTTGATGCAGTTTTTGCGGCAGGATGTTTTCGCCGGGCAAACGGGCATCCAGCGCTCTTTCTACACGGTTTTGACAAAATTCAAGATAGTCTTTTAACGCATTACTCATCGGTAAATGGCTCCAGGGTTTGAGTGCCGTTTTTTTCAATTAGAATTTGAACTTTCTGCTCGGCCTCTTGCAGGGCTTTTTGACAGGTTCGGGTCAAGTTAACCCCGCGCTCAAACGACTTTAACGATTCTTCCAGCGAAATATCGCCTTGTTCAAGCTGGTTGACCAGTTGTTCTAATTCGGCGAGGGAGTCTTCGAATAAAGTCGGGGTTTTCTTTTTCGGCATGAGATAAAAATATTTTTAATGATACGATGTAATAGAGATGCAAGGTACAAGGTGCAAGGTAAAAGGTGGAAGGCCTTGTATCTTGTACCTTTTACCTTGCGCCTCATTATATCTGAAATTGAATTGTGAGTGATTAGGAAGTATGAGTAACGAATACAACGCGGCTGCAATCGAAGTGTTAAGCGGATTGGAGCCGGTGCGAAAGCGTCCCGGCATGTATACGGACACGACAAGACCCAACCATTTGGTACAGGAAGTTGTTGACAATAGTGTCGATGAAGCGATGGCCGGTCATGCTACGTCGATTGACGTGGTTTTGTATAAAGACGGCGCGGTACAGGTTAGCGATAACGGCCGCGGTATGCCGGTCGATATTCATCCGGAGCAGGGTATTCCGGGCGTCGAGGTGATTTTGACCCAACTGCATGCGGGCGGAAAGTTTTCCAATAAGAATTACCAGTTTTCCGGCGGTTTGCATGGCGTCGGCGTCTCGGTTGTTAACGCGCTGTCGGCCAAGCTGGAAGTGGAAGTTAAGCGGAACGGCAAGGTTTACCGGATGGAGTTTGCCGATGGCGACAAGCAAACGGAGTTGCTCGAAACCGGCGCAGTCGGTAAAAATAATACCGGAACGACGGTTCGGTTTTGGCCGAACGAAAAATATTTCGACTCCAACAAAGTCTCTGTCGCAAAGCTTAAGCATGTGTTGCGTGCGAAAGCGGTTTTGTGTCCGGGTTTGAAAATATCTCTGAAAGTCGATCAAACCGAGGAAGAGTATGTTTGGTGTTACCAGGACGGTCTCAAGGAATATTTGCTCGACCGTATCGGCGATATTGATTTTTGCCCTGAGCAGCCGTTCATGGGCAGCATGGCCGCAAATCATGAAGCTGTCGAGTGGGGCATTGTTTGGGCGATTGAAAATCCGCCGGAAGTGCTGGCCGAAAGTTATGTGAACCTGGTGCCGACCGCGCAAGGCGGAACTCACGTCAACGGCTTGCGGGCAGGCTTGACCGAAGCGATGCGCGAGTTTTGCGACATCAGGAATATCCTGCCGCGCGGCGTTAAAGTCGCGCCGGAAGATGTCTGGGAAAACTGCCATTTTGTATTGTCGGTCAAATTGGAAGATCCGCAGTTTTCAGGACAAACGAAGGAAAGGCTCAGTTCCCGCGAGTGCGTGGCTTTTGTGTCCGGCGTGGCGAAAGACAGTTTCAGTCTATGGCTGAACCAGAACCCGGCCGAGGGCGAGAAAATCGCCGAAGTGATTATTTCCAGCGCGCAAAAACGGCTGCGGTCCAATAAAAAAATCATCCGCAAAAAAATCACCGCCGGCCCCGCCTTGCCGGGCAAGTTGGCCGATTGTTCGGCGCAGGATATTGGGCGAACCGAATTGTTCCTGGTCGAAGGGGATTCGGCCGGTGGTTCCGCCAAACAAGCGCGGGAACGGGACTTTCAGGCGATTATGCCGTTGCGCGGCAAGATTTTGAATACCTGGGAAGTGGAGTCCAACCAAGTGATGGCGTCGCAGGAGGTTCACGATATTGCCGTGGCTTTGGGCATAGAACCGGGTTCTTCCGATTTGCAGAACCTGCGTTACGGCAAGGTTTGCATTTTGGCCGATGCGGATTCCGACGGTAATCATATCGCCACGCTGATCTGCGCTTTGTTTTACCAGCATTTCAAATCGCTGGTCGAAGCCGGCCATGTTTTTGTCGCAATGCCGCCGCTGTACCGGATCGATGTCGGCAAGCGGGTGTTTTACGCGCTGGATGAAGCCGAACGGCAGGGCGTGCTGGATCGCATTGCTGCCGAAAAGCTCAAAGGCCAGGTCAATGTGCAGCGTTTTAAAGGTCTAGGTGAAATGAATCCCAGCCAGCTCAGGGAAACCACGATGAACCCGGATACGCGCAGGCTGGTGCAGTTGACGGTAGCCGAGGATGACGACACTACGGGGCAGCTTGATTTATTGCTGGCTAAGAAACGCTCGCAAGATAGGAAAGTATGGCTCGAAACCAAAGGGAATTTGGCGGATATTGTTTGATGTAGCGTTTGTATGCACCAACGGCGACATGAAGGAATATAACTTGGTGTCGTCGGAGGTGAAAAATCTTGGTGCGGTTCTTATTATGACCGATCGCTACCGTATTGAAAGGCGGATTTTCCTGTCAATGCTTAGTATGTTGCGGGATATGTTAAGAGCGGTTGGTTTAACGTATAAAGCGGATGCTAATTCCTGTTGCGCTAAAGTTGGGCAGTAGGATAAGAGTGAACCATTAAGCAATCGCCGGAACTGGATGAAATAAGGATAATATTTCCATATTCGGGATGATTACTGCACTTGGCGGCAAGTATTCCTCCATGTTCAACCCTTTCGACTTCATCGTAAATCTTATCGGAGATGTCTACGTATTGCTGTACTGTAAGTGGTGTTATCTTTATATCTTTCATCCAGATAGTCTCTATTAGATTAAATGAAAATGGGGATATGGATGGTTTTGTTTATGGAAAATTTAATCTAACATAGGTAGTGGTAAGTAATCACTTACATGAGTGAAATAAAAAGCTTACTTTGCGAAAAAATATAAAACCTCAATCAGAGTTGGTTAAAGATGATTCTTGCCGAGTATAATGACTATGTAGTGGATTTTGATCAGAAATTGCCCGAGTGACCGGAAATTAACAGGTTTTCATTCTGGAAAATGTTGAGCTGGCAAATTGCAGCAATTGTCTTAATACATGATTTAAGCGTCGTTACGGTAAGTACAAACGATTTTAGTGCGTGTGGAGAAAGCTTTAATTCACTTTGCAAGCAGATAAGGAATGTAGCCTATTGCATGATGAATTTTGTACTGCGCGTATGTTATCAGGATAAAGTGTGAGTTCCGAGTTACCAGAAAACAGTTTTGACGTAAAAGCGTTTTTAAAAAATCTGACTACGCGCCCCGGCATTTACAAGATGCTTAATGATCAGGGCGAGATTATTTACATTGGCAAAGCCAAGAATCTTAAAAACCGCGTTTCCAGCTATTTCAGAAAACCGTCCGCTTCGACTAAACAGCACCGGATGGTGCCGAAAATAGCGGGTATTGAAGTTACTGTAACTCATACCGAAGGGGAAGCATTGCTGTTGGAATGCCAGCAGATCAAGCGGCATAAGCCCCAATACAATATCTGTTTAAGGGACGATAGATCTTATCCTTATATTTTCTTATCGACCGAACATGATTTTCCCCAGATTACCCTGCATCGGGGTGCAAAAAGAAAAAAAGGGAGGTATTTCGGGCCTTATCCAAGCATCGGTGCAATTAAGGAGAGTCTTAAGCTATTGCAACGGATTTTTCAGGTCAGACAGTGCGATGATTCAATTTACAATAATCGTTCCAGACCTTGTTTGCAGCATCAGATAGAGCGTTGTACGGCTCCGTGCGTCGGCTTAATCGATAAAGCCGCTTATGCGAAGGATGTTGAAAACACGATTATGTTTCTGGAAGGCAAGGGCGGGCTGCTGATCGATCAGTTGATTGTTAATATGGAGGAAGCGTCCGCTAAACTCGAATATGAGCAGGCTGCCATTTTCAGGGATCAGATTGTAAAATTGCGCACTGTGCTGGAAAAACATTTTGTGCTCGGCGAGCGGGGCGATGTGGACATCATCGCTTGTGCGGCTAAAGCCGGCGTGGCTTGCGTGCAGGTATTTTTTATTCGTAACGGGCAGCATTTGGGAAACAAAGTATTTTTCCCGAAAATAACCGACGAGTACGATGCGGCTGCGATCATTCAGGCGTTTATTCCTCAATATTATATGGATAAGCAAGTGCCTCATGAATTGATTGTCAGTCATCAGCCGGAAGAAACCGATTTATTAAGGGAAGTGCTGGCGGCTCAGGCAAAGCATGCGGTGGCTATTTCCCATAATGTCAGGGGCGAGCGCTTAAAATGGTTGCAAATGACCTGCACCAACGCCGAAAATTCACTCCAGAGTAAGCTAGCCGATAAGCAGGGAATTTATACCCGCTTCCTCAGCTTGCAAGAAGAGTTAGGCTGCAAGGAGCTGCCGAAACGCTTGGAATGTTTTGACATTAGCCATACCCAGGGTGACCAGACAGTTGCGTCCTGCGTAGTCTTTGACCGGGAAGGGCCGGTAAAGTCGGCTTACCGGCGATTTAATATTGAAGGCATAACCGGCGGCGATGATTATGCGGCCATTCATCAAGCGGTATTCAGGCGTTTTAAACGTTTGAAGCAAGGCGAACATGCGGCTCCGGATATATTGCTGATAGACGGCGGCAAAGGCCAAGTTCATCAAGCGCAAAAGGCATTGGAGGAATTAGACGTAAACAATGTTATGATAGTCGGTGTTTCGAAAGGGCCGGATAGAAAACCCGGCATGGAAAAGCTGATACTGGTGGATCAGGAGCAGCCAATAGATATAAATCCTGGCGCTAGCGGTTTGTTGTTAATCCAACATATTCGCGATGAAGCGCACCGGTTCGCTATAACCGGACACAGGCAACGCCGAGGTAAGGCTAAAAAACAATCGCCGATGGAAACTATTCCGGGGTTAGGGCCTAAGCGGCGGCAGACGTTATTAAAACAATTTGGGGGCTTGCAAGGTATTTCACAGGCTGGTGTGGATGCTCTTTGCAGTGTAGACGGCATCAGCCGTCATTTGGCACAACGGATTTACGAACTATTTCATCATCAAGATGATAATTGAATTTAACATACCGACAAATCTGACACTGTTAAGAATTGCGTTAATACCGCTATTAACCGTGGTTTTTTATCTGCCTTGGGCATATTCCAATGTCGCTTGCATGCTGATTTTCCTAGCGGCCGGAGTTACTGACTGGTTGGACGGCTATCTGGCCAGAAAAATGCGTTTGGAAACGCCTTTCGGGGCTTTTTTAGACCCTGTCGCGGATAAGCTGATGGTGGCCATGGTTTTGGTATTGATTGTTCAGCAACAGGCCAGTCCGTATTTGGCAATACCTGCCGCAATCATTATCGGCAGGGAAATAACCATTGCCTCGCTTAGGGAATGGATGGCGGAGATAGGTCAGCGGGCGCACGTCAAGGTTTCTCAATTAGGCAAATGGAAAACGACGGCTCAAATGTTGGCGATCGGCATGTTGTTATATCGCGAGGATTTATTCGGCATACCGGTAAATTATTGCGGTTACGGTTTGTTGTACGTGGCGGCCATATTGACATTATGGTCAATGATTAATTATTTAAGTGCGGCAATGGCAGTGTTGTCCGCAAAATAAGTTTTATACCCAAAGAGGGCATAAGTTTCGTTTGAGCGGACAAGCCGCTCGGCTCAGCTTAATATTTGTGGGTCTACGGGCGTAGGCCATTTGAATTTTCACTCACTTACAAATAACACAGCGCATTGAATCAGCTGTAAAAGAAGAACATGGATCAGGAAATAGAAAATATTCAGGTAGAATCGGAAGTGCAGCATGAGATATTGCTGGCGGCTTTGAAGCTGTTCGTAGAAAAAGGCTATTTCAATACGTCTTTAATCGATATTAAAGATGCGGCAGGAACAAGCACAAGCACAATCTATCAGCACTTCAAAACAAAACAAATGATTGCGGCGCAGTTGCATGCGAATATTCTCGACAGCTTAAGCATCTCTATTGATGAAATAAAATGTAAGAATGAGAAGCCGTCCGAGCAGTTGCGAGGCATAGTCGATTTGTTATTTAAGTTGACCGATGAGGCCCCGGATGTAATGCGGTTTTTGTTGATCTTGAATGTCAACGAGTTTCTGCCGGAAGCGAAGCCGCTGCATGAGTCCGTAGCCTTTATAAAGATCATCAGGATTATTGAAGCTGGCGTCAAAGCCGGCGAACTCCGCAGCATCACACCCCGGCTAGGTTATGCACTGTTCTTCGGCATCATAGAGAATGTTTTGAAATTGGTGCTGACCGGCTTTTTTGACCGGAAAGCCGATTTTTATCAATCGCAAGCTTGGCTTGCCGCCTGGAATGCAATAGTCAAAAAATGATGTTGAATTTTTAGATGAAAGTGCCGGCTTAGTTATTTTTATATCGCAAAAAGTTATGCGTACTAAATATTGCTTATACCCAAAGGGCATAAGTTTCGTTTGAGCAGGCAAGCTGCTCAACTCAGCTTTATACGAACAGGAAGGAAATGATGGGTGAGGTAGTTCCGTTTAAACGCCCTAAACCATCGCAATTACATAAAGGCAATACGCTATGCCGCAGCAATTTCCATAAATGGGAAGTTTTGAAAGAGAAACAGTTTGATGTGAAGCAGGGGAAGTTGATTACCGTCTATCAATGTAAACGCTGTGGGAAGATAAAATCTAAAGCGCTTTAGCGGCAATTGCCGCTAAAGCGCTTTTTTTGCGTAGGTGATTATCTAGGTAGTTCCGTGCTTCCCATCAGGAACTCATCTACCGCTCTGGCTGCTTGCCGGCCTTCGCGTATTGCCCAGACTACCAGCGATTGTCCGCGACGTCCGTCGCCCGCAGCAAATACTTTATCGACCGATGTGCGATATTGCTTGTCGTTGGCTTTGATATTGTTACGTTCCAGTTCAACGCCCAGCTCTTTTAACAAGCCTTCGTGTACCGGGTGAACAAAGCCCATCGCTAAAAATACAATATCGGCTTCCAGAGCGAACGCGCTGTCGGGCTTTTCATTCATTTTCCATTGTCCGCCTTCTTGTTTCCATTCGACTTCGACTACGTTCAGATGGGTGATTTTGCCGTCTTTACCGGTTACGCTTTGCGTGTTAACGCTCCAATAACGCTTTTCGATACCTTCTTCATGCGAAGAAGTGGTGCGCAGTTTATTGGGCCATAGCGGCCAGGTAAGCAGCTTGTTTTCTTTCTCGGGCGGTTGCGGCAAAATTTCGAGCTGTACGACGGAGGCCGCACCTTGACGAATCGATGTGCCGATGCAGTCGGAGCCGGTATCGCCGCCGCCGATCACCACCACGCGTTTATCCGTCGCGCTGATGATTTCCTCTTCAGGGATGACGTCGCCAGCATTGCGCTTGTTTTGTTGACGTAAAAAGTCCATCGCGAAATAAACGCCTTGGTATTCATTACGTCCGGACACTTCCAGGTCGCGCGGCTTCTCGGAGCCTACTGCTAAAACCACTGCATCGTATTCGGCAAGGATTTTTTGCGCGGGAATGTCGGTGCCGATATGGCTGTTGGGTCTGAATCTGACTCCTTCGGCCTGCATTTGCGCGATGCGGCGGTCGATGTGCGATTTTTCCATCTTGAAATCGGGGATGCCGTAGCGCAATAAGCCGCCGATACGGTCGTTTTTCTCATAGACCACGACTTCATGTCCGGCGCGGGCCAGCTGTTGGGCGCAGGCTAAGCCCGATGGGCCTGAGCCTATGACTGCAACGCGCTTGCCGGTACGTTTTTCCGGAATTTGCGGCTTTACCCAGCCCATTTCCCAGCCTTTGTCGATAATGGCGCATTCTATCGATTTAATAGTCACCGGTTGTTCTTGCAAGTTCAATGTGCAAGCTGCTTCGCAAGGAGCAGGGCAGATGCGTCCGGTAAATTCCGGAAAGTTATTGGTGCTGTGTAAGACTTCCAGTGCTTGCTGCCAATTTGTTCGATAAACGCCATCGTTCCAATCAGGAATAATGTTATTGACGGGGCAGGCTTGATGGCAAAAAGGAATGCCGCAGTCCATGCATCTTGAGCCCTGCTGAGCCACCTCGGTTTCACTAGGGGGTAGCGTAAATTCGCGATAATGCTGGATACGATCGCTCGGAGATGCGTAATGCCGCTCTGTGCGTGGTAGTTCCATAAACCCGGTTGGTTTACCCATTTTTAATACCTTCTACTTAAATAGTTTCGCAACGATTATGCAGTTGCGCTAGCTTGTTCTGCTTGGATTTGTTTGAGCGCTTCACGGTAATCGACCGGCATGACTTTAACAAAGCGCGGCAAATAATCCTGCCAATTATCCAGAATATGTTGCGCTCTGGCGCTGTTGGTGTAACGCTTATGATTTTCAATGAAATGCTTTAAACGTTGAGCGTCAAAACGGGTCATATCCGACATCAGGTGGACCCTGCCATGGGTTTCCATATCGCCGCCTTGATGTGCGATGGCTTCCAGCATGTCGTCTTCAGCAGGGATAGGTTCGATTTCGACCATCGCCATATTGCAGCGTTTCTCAAAGCTGCCGTCTTCATCGAGCACGTAAGCCACACCGCCTGACATACCCGCCGCGAAGTTGCGTCCGGTCTGCCCAAGCACGATAACAACGCCGCCGGTCATATATTCGCAGCCATGATCGCCTACGCCTTCGATGACGGCGATAGCGCCCGAGTTACGTACTGCAAAGCGTTCTCCGGCAACGCCGCTGAAATAGCATTCGCCGTTGATGGCACCGTACAGCACCGTGTTGCCGACGATAATATTTTCAGCCGGTGTAATAGGGCAGTCTTTAGGCTGGTAAATGGCGATACGGCCGCCGCTCATGCCTTTGCCGACATAATCGTTGCCTTCGCCTTCAAGTTCAATGCTGATGCCTTGCGCTAAAAATGCCCCGAAACTTTGTCCGGCCGTACCTTTAACTCGGATGGCAATAGTGTCGTCAGGCAAGCCTTTATGCCCGTAACGCTTTGCAACCTCGCCGGACAGCATTGCGCCGAAAGTACGGTTAATGTTGTGGATAGGCGTTTCGATGACTACCGCTTGTCCGTTTTGCAACGCTGGCTGGGCCTGGGCAATCAATGCATGGTCCAATGCCTGATCCAAACCGTGGTCTTGTTTTTCGGTGTTGTAAACGGCAGTGTTGTTGTCAATCTCAGGTTTATAGAAAACACGGCTATAGTCCAAGCCCTGCGTTTTCCAATGATTAATTGAACGTTTCATGTCCAATTTGTCCGAGCGGCCTATCATTTCATTGATTGTACGGAAGCCCAGTTTTGCCATCCATTGACGCACGTCTTCCGCGACCATGAAGAAGTAGTTGACTACATGCTCCGGCTGGCCGGTAAAACGCTTGCGCAGTTCTGGGTCTTGCGTCGCAACGCCGACTGGGCAGGTGTTTAAATGGCACTTACGCATCATTAAACAACCTGAAACAATCAATGGCGCAGTCGCAAAACCGAACTCGTCGGCACCCAGTAATGCGCCGATGACTACGTCGCGACCGGTGCGCAGACCGCCGTCAACTTGTACGGAAATACGTCCGCGCAGTTTGTTCAGCACCAGCGTTTGATGGGTTTCGGCAAGGCCGATTTCCCAAGGCAAGCCAGCATGCTTGATAGACGTCATTGGGCTTGCGCCGGTGCCGCCGTCATAGCCGGAAATGGTCACATGATCGGCATGGGCTTTGGATACGCCTGCGGCAACAGTGCCGACGCCAACTTCGGATACCAGCTTGACGCTGATTCGCGCTTCGGGATTGACGTTTTTCAGGTCGTGGATCAGCTGCGCCAAGTCTTCAATCGAATAAATATCATGATGCGGTGGCGGTGAAATTAAGCCTACGCCGCGCGTCGAATGACGTACCCGGGCAATAACCGCGTCGACTTTATGTCCGGGCAACTGTCCGCCTTCGCCCGGTTTCGCACCTTGGCTGATTTTAATTTGGATGTCGTCGGCATTAACCAGGTATTCAGTGGTCACGCCAAAACGGCCGGAAGCGACTTGCTTGATTGCCGAACGCATCGAATCGCCGTTGGGTAACGGCTTGAAGCGTTCAGGGAGTTCTCCGCCTTCACCGGTATTGGATTTGCCGCCGATGCGGTTCATCGCAATAGCCAGAGTCGTGTGGGCTTCATAGGAAATTGAGCCGAACGACATCGCGCCTGTCGCAAAGCGTTTGACGATCTCTGCTGCGGGTTCGACTTCGTCCAATGGAATCGGCGTTTCGGATTCTTTAAACGACATCAAGCCGCGCAATGTCAACAAGGCTTCGTTTTGCTCGTCGATTAGACGGCAGAACTCGGAATATTTCTCATAGCTGTTGCTGCGCGTTGCATGCTGTAAAGTGCTGATGCTTGCGGGCGTCCAGGTATGCGCTTCGCCGCGTAGACGATAGGCGTATTCCCCGCCAATATCCAAAGCATCGCGGAACAACGGCGCCTTGCCGAATGCAACTCGATGACGGCGAGCGGTTTCTTCGCTGATTTCCGCTAAACCGGCGCCTTCGATTGTGCTGGTCGTGCCGGTGAAATAGCGATTCAAGAAAGGTTCCGATAAACCGATTGCGTTAAAGATTTGCGCGCCGCAATAAGATTGATAAGTCGAAATGCCCATCTTGGACATGACTTTCAATAGGCCTTTGGAGATCGCTTTGATATAACGTTTGTGCGCTTCATATTCGCTCAGATCGGCGATGTTTTCGCATAAACCTGACAGCGTGTCGAACGCAAGGTAAGGGTTAACCGCTTCTGCGCCATAGGCCGCCAACAGCGCAAAATGGTGAACTTCACGCGCTTCGCCGGTTTCTACAACCAAGCCGACTTTAGTGCGCAAACCTTCGCGGGTCAGGTAATGGTGTACGGCGGAAGTTGCCAGCAGGGCAGGGATCGCGATATGTGCAACATCCAGGTCGCGGTCGGACAGTGCCAAAATATTGTTGCCTTCTTCAACAGCCTGCTTTGCTGCAAGGCAAAGTTTATCAAGTGCCGCTTCCATGCCGCTTGCGCCCAAATCGGATGGGTAGCAAAGCGTCAGGGTTTTGGTTTTGAATACGCCGCCGGTACGTGTTTCGATGCGGCGAATTTTTTCCAAATCCTGATTGGTCAAAATGGGTTGTTCGACTTCCAGGCGCATATGCGTGCCGCCTTCGTCCAGTCCCAATAAATTAGGACGCGGACCGATCAGTGAAACCAACGACATGACCAGCTCTTCGCGAATAGGATCGATAGCCGGGTTAGTGACTTGCGCGAAGCCTTGTTTGAAGTAATCGTACAGTAAGCGCGAGCGTTCCGATAATACCGCCAACGCGGCATCAATACCCATTGAGCTGATAGGTTCCTGGCCGGTTTGCGCAATCGGTTTTAGGATGAATTCAATATCTTCGCGGGTATAGCCGAAAGCTTGCTGTCTATCTAAAAGCGTGCGTGCATCCGGGGCCATCGCGGAAATTTCGGGCGGCAAGTCGGCGAGCAAGATTTGAGTTTTGCTCAACCATTCGGAATAAGGATGGCATGCAGCCAAGTTGGTTTTTAATTCTGCGTCATCAATAATGCGGCCTTGCTCGGTGTCGATCAGCAGCATTTTGCCTGGCTGTAAACGCCATTTTTTGATGATTTTGTGTTGGGGTACTTCGATGACGCCCATTTCCGATGCCATGATCACGATATCGTCATCGGTGACCAGATAACGCGCCGGGCGCAAGCCGTTGCGATCCAGAGTTGCACCGATTTGACGGCCATCGGTAAAGGCAATTGCGGCAGGACCGTCCCAAGGTTCCATCAAGGCGGCGTTATATTCATAGAACGCGCGCAGTTTCTCATCCATTAGCTCGTTGCCGGCCCAGGCTTCCGGGATTAACAGCATCATCGCGTGGGCAAGTGAATAGCCGCCCGCTACCAATAATTCAAGGGCATTATCGAAACACGCCGAATCGGATTGCTCTTCGTTAATCAGCGGCCATAATTTTTGCATGTCATCGCCCAATATCTTGGACGCTATCGAATGGCGGCGCGCCGCCATGCCGTTGACATTGCCGCGCAAGGTGTTGATTTCGCCGTTATGAGCGATCAGGCGGAAAGGGTGTGCCAAATCCCAAGTCGGGAAGGTGTTGGTGGAGAATCGTTGATGCACCAACGCCAAGGCGCTGACCATGCGTTCATCGTTTAAATCCGCATAAAACGATCCGACTTGGTCTGCCAGCAGCATGCCTTTGTAGACTATTGTGCGCGATGACAATGAGGGCATGTAGAAAGCGTGTCCGTGATCGAGATTTAAATCGCGCACGGTATTTTCGACTTGTTTGCGAATTACAAACAATTTGCGCTCGAAAGCGTCCTGGTCAGGGCAATTCTCGCCACGGCCAATAAAGATTT
Organism: Candidatus Methylobacter oryzae; assembly: GCF_003994235.2. Lineage (GTDB taxonomy): Bacteria > Pseudomonadota > Gammaproteobacteria > Methylococcales > Methylomonadaceae > Methylobacter_A > Methylobacter_A oryzae. The sequence goes on along the minus strand of NZ_RYFG02000010.1, from coordinate 39,999 downwards.
GCCGTATAAATGGTTCAACTAGTTTTACCGATTCACCCAGTGTGCGGTTATCAACCGGTACATCGCGCCAGCCCAGCAGCACGGCTTTTTCTTGCGCAATAATATCCGTTAATAATTTTTCGCAAGTGCTTCGGTTGGCGGCATCGCGCGGCAAAAATACCATGCCGGCGGCATAATCGCCGATTGACGGAAGCGTTATATTTAATTTATCGCACTCACCGCGTAAAAAAGCGTCGGGCATTTGAATCAAAATGCCAGCGCCATCGCCCGCATGTATATCGGCACCGACCGCGCCACGGTGGGTCAGGTTTTTAAGTAATTCCAAGCCCTGACGTACGATTTCATGGCTTTTTTGACCTTTTATATGAACGATAAAACCCACGCCGCATGCATCGTGTTCATTGCGTGGATCATATAAACCCTGTCTGGTCGGTAGCATACTTTGACTCATTGTCACCTCTAAAAAATATTACAAAAGGGTCGTTATCCTCTAACTTAAATAACCCTCGTTGCGTACCTGCTTTGATGGAGTCATCAAGGCCTACGATACGGCAAAACCAGTTAATTATACGGATGACAAGCAATTCTGTCACGCAGTCTTTTGTTTTGCTGCTGGTCGGCGGCTGCTTGTCATATTTTGGCGTGGGGCGCGGGCTTTGGTTGTGATATTGGGAAGGGTATTTTGTCTGCTCTTTAATAGAGATATGGTATCTTTCTGAGCTTTATTTTAATAGCTGGTTATTCCCATTGCTATTCGCTAAATTTTTGCGGCCGGACAATAGCTATTACAATTGTTCAAATAAATCTTAAATACATTGATTAGTTGGTTATGAAAGAAAATTTTGATGTGATCGTTGTGGGCGGGGGTATGGTTGGGGCCGCTGTTGCCTGTAGTTTAGGCGGAAGTGCGTTGAAAGTGGCGGTGATAGAGAACGCGCTGCCGCAGGTTTTTGCGCCTGAGCAGCCTCATGATTTGCGGGTGTCTGCGCTCAGCATTGCCTCAAAAAAGATACTTGAAGCTGTTGGTGCATGGGGTGGCATTGTTAATCGCAGGCTTTGTCCATTCCGCAGGATGCGGGTTTGGGAAACGGCGGGGGATACTGAATTTTGCAGTGATGATATTAACTATCCCGAGCTGGGTTATATCGTTGAGAACAGGGTTACGCAGTTGGCATTGCTGGACCGTTTGCGGGATTTCGACAACGTCGAACTGATGTGTCCGGCTGCGATTAATAAAATTAATTATTCAGTTGGCAGTTCGCCTGAGGTGGAGTTGGGTGACGGTAGAGTTTTGTCCGCAAAAGTATTGGTTGCGGCGGATGGAGGTCAATCGAAGGTTAGGCAGGTTGTCGGCTTGGGCGTAACCAGCTGGGATTATAATCAGCATGCGCTGGTGATTTATGTTGAAACCGATTACGGGCAGCAGGACATTACTTGGCAGCGTTTTGTGCCGAGTGGGCCGCAGGCGTTTTTGCCGCTAACCGGTCATTACGGTTCTATAGTTTGGTATAACTCGCCGGATGAGGTGGGGCGCTTGAAGGCTTTATCTAACGACGATTTGTTGCGCGAGTTGGTTGCGACATTTCCTGATTGTCTGGGCAAGGTTAATGCAATTTTGGGAACGGCAAGTTTTCCGTTGAAGCGCCAGCATGCGCAAAGCTATGTTAAGCCGGGTGTGGTTTTGGTGGGCGATGCTGCGCACATGATTAATCCTTTGGCTGGGCAGGGCGTTAATATTGGTTTGCTGGATGCGGCGGCGTTGGCCGAGGTGTTGATTGATGCAAGCCGGCAAAGCCATGATCTTGGTGACTTGTCGGTTTTAAGGCGCTATGAAAAAATGCGCCGTCATGAGAATTTAAAGATGATGACGGTGATGGATGTTTTTTACCGGGTATTTAGTAATCAAGTTTTACCTGTTAAATTCTTGCGTAACTTGGGGTTGGGTTTGGCTGAGCGAATCTTGCCGGCTAAAAATAAGGTGATGCGTAATGCAATGGGGTTGGAAGGTAACTTGCCCAAGCTTGCGCGAGGCGAGCCGATTATTTGAATTCATTAGCGTTTTTGGATGCCTGGCGGCCGGTTGTTTGCGGCGATTGCGTCGAAATAATCAATTTTTTAAACTTAAGTCTTTAAGTTATTTTGATAGTGAGTATAGATGGTTGCGGAAAGAAGGCTTTATCAAAGGATTCCGGTGCAGGCTTCGGCTGTTGTTACCAATGGGGATGGTGTGCGTATTCAGGTGATTGCGGTCGATGTATCCAGTGATGGGTTGGGGGTGGAGTGTAATATTAGGCAGCGGAATATGATTACTCCGGGAGGAAGTTTTGTTCGCGATGGCAAGCCTGTTTCGGTGTCTGTTGATCTGAGTTTGTTTGATGAGGATGGGCAGCCGGCCAAAATAGTGGCGCGGTGTCATGTGGTTTTCTCGCGGCGCATGTCCAGTGATCAATGTAAAATCGGGTTGCGATATGTTGATATTGAAGGTGACGGGCATCGGTGGCTCGTGCGATTCATTGAGGCAAGGCTGCTATCTGGCTGAAGAAGTTTGGGATTCATTAGCCGCCGGTAGCTCCCAGCATTTTTAATATTTCTTCGCGTATTTGCTCCTGTCTAACCGGATCGGTGATCGGTTGCGACTGGTTGTCTGTGATATAAAACATGTCTTCGGCGCGGCTGCCGATAGTGGTGATTTTTGCGCTATGCAGGTGGATTTCTTTTTGTACAAATGCGCGGCCTATTTTTGATAGAAGTCCGGCGTGGTCTGTGGTGATTAGCTCAATAATTGTATGTCTTTTAAGCGGGTCTGCATGAAACTGAATGCTGGTAGGGATGGGGAAGTGTTTGGCCTGTCTTGACTGGCGATGGATGTTTTTATGTTTTTTTACTTCGCGGAGCTGAAGGTTGGTGCGAAGCACGTTGCAGATATGTACTTCCCTGAATAGTTCATTGATCGGTTTGCCCGATTGTTCAAGTACCAGGAAGCTATTGAGAACATAATCATCGGTCGTGGTCATGATTCGGGCGTCAAGAATCGTGAGTCCTAGCTGGTCAAGAGTGGCGGTGCTCAGCGAAAAAATAGCTTCTTCGTTTTTTGTGTAAACAAAAACTTCCGCGCTGCCTCGCTGGGTTTGTGGGCGTAGCAGGACCAAAGGGAAGTCGTCTTCCCTGGATGAAGCAATAGCAATGGTGTGCCATGCAATTTCATCCGCTGAATATCTTAAGAAATAATCGTCGCTGGCATGTTGCCATGATCTAAGAATTACCGGCTCGGATATGCCGAGCTTCACCAATTCGTCTTTGGCTTCTTTTTTGTTTTCAGCTAGGCGGTCTGCGAGTGCTACGGGGTTTTGCAGGCCTCTATGTAAGGCGCTGTAGGTGACTGTATATAGCTCTTTCAGCAGGGCGTCTTTCCACGCATTCCATAATTCGGGGTTGGTGGCGCGAATATCGGCAACGGTCAGCAGGTATAAATAGTTCAGATATTCGGTGCTGCCGACAGTTTGGGCGAATTGATGAATAACGTCCGGGTCGCTGATGTCTTTTCGTTGCGCTGTCATTGACATAACCAAATGATTGCGGACCAGCCAGCAGATCAGGTTGGTGTCGTGCGGTGAAAGGTCGTGCTGTATGCAGAACTCTCTAGCGATTTCTTCGCCAATGGCGGAATGGTCGCCGTTTCTGCCTTTTGCTATGTCGTGAAATAGGCCGGCAAGATACAAAATTTCCGGTTTTGAAATCATCAGAAAAATATCATTGCAAAAGGGGAGTTCGTCAAGATGCTTTTCTAGCGCAAAACGTCGTAAGTTACGGATAACGAAAAGCGTGTGTTCGTCTACCGTATAAATGTGGAATAAATCGTATTGCATTCGGGCGACGATATTGGCAAAACAAGGAATGTAGGCTGCCAGCACGCCATAGCGATTCATGCGCCTTAATTGATCGGTAATGCCGCGGGGTTGGCGAAACGCTTCTATAAAAAGGCGGTTGGCGTCTTTGTTCTTACGGAATGAGTCGTCGATCAGATGCAGGCTTTTGCGAATCAAGCGTATGGTTGTTGCTCTGACGCCTTTGATTGATGGATTGTGCTCTAAAACTAAAAAGACTTCGAGTAGGGCTAGGGGTTGTCGTTCAAAAAGCGCTTCATCAATGGCTTCAAGGTAGCCATTGATCGCGACAAATTTGTCGTTCAGGGGAATTGATTTGTAAGTAACGTCTTCTGAAACGAAGCGTTCGTTAAACAATTGCAATAGCATTTCATTGAGTCGCTCAAGTCCAAGTACGGTTTTAAAATAAAACTGCATGAATTGCTCGACATCCTGATTATATTCTTGATGTTCTGTGCTAAAACCGAATTGACGGGCTAGATCGCGTTGATAATCAAAAATTAATCGATCTTCGCAACGGTTGGTTAAAAGGTGTAATGCGTAGCGAATTCGCCAAAGTACTTCGAGGGCGGCAACCAGTTCCAAATATTCGGATTCGGGCAGGAATCCGTATTTAATCAGCTCTTTGAGTGTTGAAGAGTTGTAATGGCGCTTGAATACCCATGCAATGACATGTCTGTCGCGCAATCCGCCTGGGCCTTCTTTGACGTTGGGTTCGAGATTGTAAGCGGTGTCATGAAATTTGGCATAGCGCTGCCGCTGCTCTTCCATTTTTGCGGCAAAAAATTGGTCCGATGGCCAAATTTTGTTGGGCGCGATTTGCTGGTTAAGTATTTTATGTAGCGCAGTGTTGCCGGTGATTAAGCGGTTTTCCATCAGGCTGGTTATGATGGTTTGGTCTGCTGCCGCTGCTTCAATACATTGCTTGACAGTGCGAACGCTCTGTCCCGGTTTTAAGCCAATATCCCAAAGGAAAGTGAAGAAACTTGACAGGGCTTCTTGGTAAGGGCTTGTGTCTTCTGTATCCAGCAGTACGACCAGATCAATGTCGGAGTAAGGGAATAGTTCTCTTCTGCCATAGCCGCCAGCTGCAATTAGACTGAGTTGTTTGGCGTGTTCGCCAAGGAAGTGTTGCCAGCAGCAGCTTAGTATTTCGTCAATAAAATCGGATTTCTCTTTGAGTAATTTTGAAACCGATTTATGAGGGTTAAATTTCTGCCGTAGTTCCGAATCTTTTTGTTTCAGGAGGTGTTTGAACTGTTGCAGGCTGTCTTTTTCGGCAAAAATTGCGCTGTTAATGCTTTTGTCCAAGGTGGTCACATCTCTTCTTTGCGTAAGGTCAGAATTTCGTAGCCGTTTGGGGTTACTAAAATAGTGTGCTCCCATTGCGCGGACAGGCTTCGGTCTTTAGTTACAGCGGTCCAGCCATCGGCCAAAACTTTCATATGGCGTTTGCCCAGGTTAATCATGGGTTCGATGGTTAATATCATGCCGGCTTCAAGAGTCACGCCTTCGCCTGCCTTGCCATAATGCAATACTTGTGGTTCTTCGTGGAACTTTTTGCCGATACCGTGTCCGCAAAACTCCCTGACAACAGAGTAGCGATTGGATTCGGCATGCTTTTGTATGGCATGGCCGATATCTCCCAGCGTAGCGCCGGGTTTGACCTGTTGGATGCCTAAAAACATAGCTTCCTGGGTTATTTTAATTAGACGCTTTGCATGTTGGCTTACTTCGCCGACACAGAACATTTTGCTGGTGTCGCCGTGATATTCATCTTTGATGACGGTGATGTCGATATTGACAATGTCGCCTGATTTAAGTTTTTTGTCGCTGGGAATGCCGTGGCAGATTTGGTGATTAATCGAGGTGCAGATAGATTTAGGGAAGCCGTGATAATTAAGTGGCGCGGGAATGGCATTTTGCACGTCAACAATGTAGTCGTGGCAGATCTGGTTGAGCTCGTCGGTGGTAACTCCGGGAACAACATAGGGTTCAATCATTTCTAAAACTTCAGCTGCCAGCCTTCCGGCAATCCGCATTTTTTCAATTTCGCTTTCGGTTTTGATAGGTATGCTCATAAAAAACAGATGTAAAGGTAAGAGTGTTGTTAGCGCAAAATATAGGTTTTACTTTTGTGTTTTTCTGCTTTGCGTCTATGTAATATATACTATTTTAACAGGGATTCGCTTGTTGTGGGAAAGTAATTATGGTATAAAGGGAAGTTCGTTTTTGAACTAATACTCACGCCTATCGTCACGGTTGGAAGGGTGCTGGTGTAACCTCTTTTTGGAGCGGTTATTGCTGGTTTTCAGGCGGGATAGGTGGAGGCGTAACCCAACTCGGACATAAGTTCCGAATTTTTTATTTTTAGGAGAATACATGGCAGCAGTATCTATGCGTCAAATGCTTGAAGCGGGTGTTCATTTTGGACATCAAACTCGTTATTGGAACCCGAAAATGGCTTCGTACCTGTTCGGTGCACGTAACAAGATCCATATCATTGATTTGGAAAAAACGCTTCCAATGTTTAATGACGCAATGAATTATCTGGGTCAAATGGCGGCAAACAAAGGCACGGTCTTGTTTGTCGGTACCAAAAAAGCAGCAAGAAAAGTGGTTGCTGAAGAAGCTGCACGCTGCGGCATGCCTTACGTCAATCATCGTTGGTTGGGCGGCATGTTGACAAATTTCAAAACCATCAAGAAATCAATTAATCGTCTTAAAGAATTAGAAGCGATGAAGGCTGATGGTACGCTTTATCAACGTTTTGGTAAGAAGGAAGCGTTAGGTATGGAGCGCGAGCTTGAAAAGTTGGAGCGCAGCCTGGGCGGGATTAAAGATATGAAAGGCGTTCCTGATGTTATTTTCATATTGGATGTTGGCTATGAAAAGAATGCAATCAGCGAAGCCAAAAAATTAGGTATTCCGGTTGTTGGCGTCGTGGACTCCAATAACTCGCCGGAGAAAATTGATTACATTATTCCAGGTAATGATGACTCAATTCGTGCAGTTAAACTGTATTGCGAAAGTGTTTCCGCAGCAGTAATGGAAGCTAAATCAGCAACTTTAGGATTGTCAGCAAAGGCTGATGATTTTGTTGAAGAGGCATCAGAATAAGTGCGATCTTTTTTTGCAGGTTTTTCCTGTAAAATAAGTGCTTGATGTTAGGCAAAAAAACGCCTCCTCACGGGGGCGTTTTTATAGATATGAATAATGAGGAAAATCAAAGAATGAGTAATACTATTAGTGCTGCAATGGTTAAGGAACTGCGTGAAAGAACTAGCTCCGGCATGATGGAGTGCAAAAAAGCGTTAGTTGAAGCAAATGGCGATATGGAGTTAGCCATTGAGAATATGCGCAAATCAGGTCTGGCCAAGGCTGATAAAAAATCCGATCGCATTGCTGCCGAAGGTATCATCGGCGCTAAAGTCAGTGCTGACGAAAAAACTGTGGCAATTGTTGATGTCAATTGCGAAACCGATTTTGTTGCCAAAGCCGATGATTTCGTAACTTTCGTCAATAATGTTACAGAAGCTTTGTTGAATTCCGATATTGAAACTAAAGAACAGCTTTTGGCTATGAAATTGGCTGACGGCACGATTGTAGACGAAGTTCGTCGCGGCCTGATTGCTAAGTTGGGTGAAAACATTACGGTTAGACGCTTCCAAAAATATCATACTGCCACTGGCGGCACAGCTTGCTATCTACACGGTAAAAAAATCGGTGTGATCGTTGAATTAGCTAAAGCCGATAACGAATTAGGCAAAGACATTGCCATGCACATCGCGGCAAGCAAACCAACTTGCGTTTCCGACGATCAAGTACCGGCAGAGCTTATTGAGAAAGAAAAAGAAATTTTCCTGGCGCAACAAGAAGAGAAAATTAAAGGTAAGCCGGCCGACATTGTCGAAAAAATGGTTACTGGACGGGTTAGTAAATTCTTAGCGGAAGTCACTTTAATGGGGCAGTCTTTTATTAAGGACGATAAAGTTACTGTCGGCAAACTGCTTGCATCTAAAGGCAACAGTGTTATTCGTTTCGCTCGCCTGGAAGTCGGTGAAGGTATTGAGAAGAAAGAAGAAAACTTTGCTGAAGAGGTTATGGCGCAAGTTAGAGGCAGCTAACGCACTCCTCGGCTAACTGCCGAGGAACTCCCATCAATAATAAATACTAATCTAACTCGATAAATTAAAATGACTAATACGATTTGCCAGAGAATTTTGCTTAAATTAAGCGGTGAAGCTTTAATGAGTGAGACGGGTGGTAGTATTGATGCAGATATTGTTAAACGCCTTGCAACTGAAATTAAAGAGTTATGCGATGTTGGTCTTCAGGTTGGTTTGGTTATCGGTGGCGGTAATATATTGCGTGGGGCCGAAAAAGCTTCAAAAGGATTAGATAGAGTAACCAGTGATCAGATGGGTATGCTGGCTACTGTAATTAATGCCCTGGCTATGCAGGACGCGCTGGAAGCATGCGGCCAGCAGGTCAGGGTGATGTCTGCGCTGAAAATCAATCAAGTATGTGAAGATTATATTCGCCGTAGAGCGGTCAGGCATTTGGAAAAAGGCCGGGTTGTGATTTTTGCGGCGGGAACCGGGAACCCTTTTTTTACTACTGATTCGGCGGCCAGTCTGCGAGCAATTGAAATTAATGCCCAGTTGATGATTAAGGCTACCAAAGTTAAGGGTGTTTATTCCGCAGATCCCGAAAAAGACAAGAACGCTACATTTTACCCGCGATTAACTTATGATGAAGCGCTGGACCAGCGTCTAAATGTAATGGACACCACTGCTCTGGTGCTGTGCCGGGATAATAATGTGCCAATGCGCGTGATGAATATCTTTGAAAAAGGCGCGGTAATGAAACTGATGATGGGTGAACAGATAGGATCTCTGATTGAACGAGGAACAGATTAATGATTAGTGATATTCAACAAGATGCTTCGACGCGTATGGGCAAAAGTATTGAAGCCTTAAAGCATGAGTTCTCAAAAATAAGAACGGGCAGAGCTCATCCCAGCTTATTGGATCAAATTAGCGTCACATATTATGGAACGGAGTCTGCTTTATCCCAAGTTGCCAATATTGCCGTAGAAGATGCGCGTACATTGACAATTACACCATGGGAAAAAGGCATGGTTCAGGCAATTGAAAAAGCCATTTTGAAATCGGATCTGGGGTTAAATCCTGCCACCAACGGGATGACTATTCGGATTCCATTGCCGCCACTGACTGAAGAGCGTCGTCGTACTTTAGTTAAAGTGGTCAAGAATGAAGCTGAAAACGGCCGTGTTGCGATCAGGAATATTCGTCGTGATGCCAATTCAGCCATCAAAGAGGCACAGAAAGAAAAAATGATTTCCGAAGATGAGGCCCGTGCAGCTGAAGAAAAAATCCAAAAATTGACCGATCAGTATGTAAAAGATGTTGAAAAACTTTTGGAAGCCAAAGAAGCCGATTTACTGTCAATGTAATTGAGATTGTAGATATCTGGCAGATGTTGACTTTAATCGCAGAACACGGAGGATAATGATCAGACGGATAGAGGATTTCCTCTTATTTCTAGCAACAAGGGTGGAAACGAGAGAGCGTGTTTTTTAGTCAAGTCCACATTATCCGTGCTTTGCTTTCTAAAGTTGAGTTGGGCAGCTTGTCTGCTCAAACGAAACTTATGCCCTTTGGGTATAACTACTGGGTAGTGACCGGGATTTAAATAATGGCTACGGATGATTGTAATAGTTTAGAGTCGGTAAATGCCCTGATGGGTGCAAACAACAACCCTCGTCATATTGCCATTATTATGGATGGCAATGGCCGATGGGCTCAGAAGAGGTTTATGCCTCGAGCTTTCGGTCATCAAGCCGGAGTTAAAGCGGTCCGAAAAATTGTAGAATACTGCGCTAAACAAGAGATAGAGGTTTTGACCTTGTTCGCTTTCAGTAGTGAAAATTGGCGCCGTCCGGAAGAAGAGGTTTCCTTGCTGATGGGGCTGTTTATGGCGACTCTGCAAAGAGAAATCAACAAGCTTGATCGCAATAATATCCGCTTGCGATTTATCGGTGACAGAACAGCATTCTCTGAAAAGTTACAGGCCAAGATGGCTGAAGGTGAGGAACAAACCAAGGATAATAATGCCTTAACTCTGGTTATCGCGGCAAATTACGGAGGGCGCTGGGACCTGTGTCAGGCGATTCGGACCGTGACTGAAAAAATAGCTGCCGGCGAATTAAAAAATCAGGATATCAGTGAGCAGTTGATCAACCAGCATTTATCAACTGCGGATTTGCCCGAGCCTGACCTCTTCATTAGGACGGGCGGAGAACAGAGAGTCAGTAATTTTTTGTTATGGCAGCTGGCTTATACGGAACTTTACTTCACTCCAACACTGTGGCCCGATTTTGATCAGTGCTCACTTGAAGAGGCAATCAAAAGCTTTAAAGGTCGGCAAAGACGCTTTGGTCATACCGGTGAGCAAATGCTGGATAAATCAATCTTTTTAAAATAAATTTCCGGTTCTTAATTAAAAAAAACAGATACTTAATTCCAACTTCATCTAATAATTATAAAAATGTTACTACAGCGAATTATTACTGCATTAATTCTGGTTCCTCTGGTTGTACTTGCTGTTTTCCAGCTGCATCCGGAGTATTTTTCACTACTCTTGGGGCTAATCACGCTTTTAGCCGCATGGGAATGGACTAATCTAATCGGCATTAATTCGCCGTTCAAACGCGGATTATTTCTAGTGACATTGATTCTGCCGATGGTATGGCTACATTTTTGGACGCAATTTCTGGAAGTGATTGCTCAAGTATTGGATTGGCCTGATGTACGTAATTACTCAGGGATTTTGGAGTGGTTGGTTGTGCCGCCGGTGCTGTTCTGGATATTGATGATGATATTAATCAGGAATACGCCTGAGGGTATTTTAAAATTGGAACTAAAAACCCGCTATAAGGTTTTGATAGGATGGTTTGTCCTGTTTACAACATGGATGTTTTTGAGCAGGTTAAGAGCTTTTTACGGATCGGAACTCACTTTGTATTTCTTGATTTTAATTTGGGTCGCAGATATTGCCGCATACTTTGCCGGAAAGAAATTCGGTAAAACCCAATTGGCACCCGCGATCAGCCCAGGCAAAACCGTTCAAGGCATGTATGGGGCTTTAATCGCGGGCGGCGTTTGCGCTATCGTTTTAAGTTTGATCTACGGTTTTCCATGGATGGTTGCGTCTGATTTCCTCATGCTGTCGATAACAACAGTATTAATTTCAATTTATGGCGATTTGTTTTTCAGTGTGGCCAAGCGTCAGCGTGGCGTCAAAGACACTGGTTCGATATTACCCGGCCATGGCGGAATCCTGGATAGAATCGATAGCCTGATTGCGGCTGTTCCCTTTTTCTACGCCGGCATCTATTTAATTTACCCATGAAAGGCATTTGTATACTCGGAGCGACAGGCTCAATCGGTGTCAGTACCTTAGATGTGGTGGCCAGACATTCCAGCCAATATAAAGTTATCGCATTAACGGCCAACACCAATATTGATGCCCTTTATGAACAATGCCTTGAACATCATCCCGAAGTTGTTGTCGTCGTGGATGAGCGTAAGGCGAAAATTTTTGCAGAGAAACTAAAAAATTCAACGGTTTCGGATATAAAAGTGCTATCCGGCGCCAAGGCGCTGGAGCATGTTGCAACGTTGGATAATGTTGATTCAGTCATGGCGGCGATCGTCGGCGCGGCAGGTTTATTACCGAGTTTGGCGGCTGCAAAAGCGGGTAAAACCGTATTGTTGGCTAATAAAGAAGCCCTGGTCATGTCGGGTTCAATTTTTATGCAAGCCATTACGGAATCGGGGGCGCAGTTACTGCCGATTGATAGCGAACATAATGCGATATTCCAGTGCATGCCCGCCGGTTATAAAACCGGTATGCAGGCAAAACAGGCCAGACGTATTTTGTTGACGGCTTCGGGTGGCCCTTTCCGGGAAACGCCCGTTGATCAATTGGTCAATGTTACTCCGGCTCAGGCAGTAGCTCATCCTAATTGGGATATGGGCAGGAAGATTTCCGTAGATTCGGCAACGATGATGAATAAGGGCCTTGAGATGATAGAGGCTTGTATTTTGTTCGATATGTCCCCAAGTCAGATTCAAGTCGTCATCCATCCGCAAAGCGTCATTCATTCTATGGTCGATTATGTGGATGGAACGGTATTGGCGCAGATGGGTAATCCCGATATGCGTATACCTATTGCTTATTCGATGGCTTGGCCGGAGCGGTTCGATTCGGGCGTTGATCCGCTGAATATTTTTGATGTCGGGCGCATGGATTTCCAGGAGCCTAGCCTGGAACGGTTTCCCTGTTTGCGACTGGCCTATGAGGCTATCGATGCCGGTGGTATCATGCCTACGGTTTTAAATGCGGCCAATGAAATTGCCGTGGAAGCGTTTTTAAATGAGCAGGTTCGGTTTACCGATATTCCGGTGATTATCGAGCGTTGTATGAACAAATTCGAAGCCAAGGCCGCCGATACGCTGGAAATTATTTTGGATGCGGATCAGCAAGCCCGGTTAATGTCTACACAAATTATTGGAGAGCTTAATACTTGATGGATTTATTGCATACACTGTTTTATTTCATCGTTGCGATCAGTGTCCTGGTTTCATTTCATGAATTCGGGCATTTTTGGGTCGCGCGTAAAGCCGGAGTAAAAGTCCTTCGGTTTTCGCTTGGTTTTGGCAAGATTTTATGGTCATACCGGAAAAGCCCGGATTCAACAGAGTATGTAATATCAGCAATTCCGCTAGGCGGCTATGTCAAAATGGTCGACGAGCGGGAAGGCGAGGTCAAGCAAGCCGACTTGCCGTACGCTTTTAATCGTCAATCGCTATTTGCCAGAACTGCAATAGTCGCAGCAGGCCCGGTATTTAATTTAGTATTGGCTGTTGTGTTGTTCTGGAGTGTGCTGGTTATCGGCGAAATGGGTATAAAGCCGATACTCGGTTCGGTAGAACAGGGCACCTTAGCCGCCGATGCCAACCTTGCCGAAGGCGATGAGATTATCTCGGTTAACGGCAAAACAACCCCCACGTGGACCGAAGCCATGAGCGTGCTGGTTTCCGCGGCGCTCGATGGGGTGCATGATATCGAAGTTGTAGTAAAAAACTTTGATGGTCAACAAAATACCAGAACGCTTAAGCTGGCCGATAAAGACAGCGAGAATCCCGATGTATTGTATCAACGATTAGGCTTCAAACCTTGGTCGCCGAAATTGCAGCCTATCATAGGGAAAATACTTCCCGATAGCGCAGCGTTAGCGGCCGGGTTAAAGGAACGCGACCTAATCGTTAGTGCCGACGGCACAAACATAACAGACTGGATGCAATGGGTGGATTACATAAAAAGTCATCCTAGTGTTGCAATCAAGCTCGAGATCGAACGCGATGGCGTACGATTACCAGCAACTATTACACCGAAAAGTGTTCCGGTCGGCAAAAATACCGAGGGTAAAGTCGGCGCTTCAGTTTATGTACCGGAAGAATTGATGAGGTCGGTCAGCGTTGAATACTCGTTGTCGCCGTTGGCAGCGATACCGGTTGCATTCGAAACGACCTATTATTATTCCGTTACCAGCTTGAAAATGATGGGCAAAATGTTGGTTGGCAGGGCCTCCGTAGAAAACTTGAGCGGCCCCATCAGTATAGCCCAGTACGCAGGGCAGTCGGCCACGATGGGGCTGGTGCCCTTCATAAAATATATGGCTCTCGTCAGCGTCAGTTTAGGCATATTAAATTTATTGCCGATCCCTGTGCTGGACGGCGGGCATTTGATGTTCTTTGCCTTGGAAGGCATTAAAGGCAGTCCTGTTTCGGAAAGGGCGCAAATCTTCTTTCAACAAATCGGCATTGCATTGCTCGTGTCATTGATGGCATTGGCGATGTTTTTGGATGTTGAGCGTTTATTTCAATAATACAGCAACCAAATATAAGGCAGTCAGTGCGATCTAAGTAGCCTATCCTGCGCTCTATAAACTAATTTAAGGGACACTATAACGTATGAAAAAAATCATTAATATCGCTGCCTTATCAATGCTTGGCCTGACCTTATCCGTGGCCCATGCGGATGAAGAAGCTATTAAACAGGCATTGGCCAAATCGATGCCATCGGTAAAAGTAGGCTCGGTTAAGCCTACTGAAATCAGTGGCCTGTATGAAGTCACAGTGGGCGGCAATATTGTTTATGCTTCCGGTGACGGTAAATACTTGATTCAAGGGCATTTAATCGATGTTGCCGGGCGCAAGGATTTAACCGAAGAGAAATTGGGTGGCGCTCGCAAACAGGCTCTCGATAAACTCGGCCAGGACAAAATGATTGTGTTCAAGCCGAAAGAAAGCAAATATACAGTTAGTGTCTTTACCGATATTGACTGCGGTTATTGCCGTAAACTGCATTCAGAGATTGATCAATACATGGCTCAAGGCATTACGGTTCAGTATTTGTTTTTCCCAAGAGCCGGTAAAGGTTCCGATTCGTATCATAAAGCTATATCGGTATGGTGCGCCGACGACCGTAAAGCGGCTTTAACGGCAGCAAAGAAAGGCGATACGCCTCCCGCTAAAACGTGCACCAACCCGATTGATGAGCACATGCAATTGGCCGAGGATTTTGAAGTGAAGGGAACGCCGATGATCGTTACCGAGAAAGGCAATATCTTCCCCGGCTATCTGCCTGCAAAGCAACTAGCTGAAGCGCTGGCCGACGAAAAAGGCCAAAAGTAATTAATCCAAATTAGGGCGCGCTATGCGCGCCCTTTTACACCATCCCCTTTAGCCGGTAAAGCAATTCCAAAGCCTGCTTCGGGCTAAGGTCATCCGGGCTCAAATCTTCCAGCAAGCCCACTACAGGATGACATTCTTGCGCTGAGAACAGATCCAGTTGGTTAAATCCGGTTTCCGCCTGCTGCTCAAGATAAGTCTGGTCTTCCAGATGCCTCAGTTTGGCTTTAGCTTTTTCGATCACAGAACGGGGTACGCCGGCTAACGACGCTACCTGCAAGCCGTAACTCTGGCTGGCAGGGCCGTCTTTGACCGCATGCAGGAAAATGATCTTATCGCCGTGCTCCATTGCATCCAAATGCACGTTATGGATGGTTTTTTGTTCTTCGGGCAGCGTCGTCAGCTCAAAATAATGCGTCGCGAACAGCGTAAATGCCTGGGTTTCTCTTGCCAAATGATCGGCGCAAGCCCAAGCCAAGGACAGACCGTCAAATGTGCTGGTGCCGCGGCCGATCTCGTCCATCAGGATCAGGCTTTTTGAGGTTGCGTTATGCAGGATGTTGGCAGTTTCCGACATTTCCACCATAAACGTGGAGCGCCCGCTGGATAGGTCGTCGGATGCCCCGATACGGGTAAAAATCTTGTCGATAGGTCCGCAAGTTAAGGTTCTGGCTGGAACATAACAGCCTATATGGGCAATTAATACGATCAGCGCGGCTTGGCGCATATAAGTCGACTTACCGCCCATGTTTGGGCCGGTAATGATCAGCATTCTGCGTTGATTGGAGAACGATAAGTCATTCGCTACAAAAGGAATATCCGAAACTTGCTCAACAACCAGATGGCGTCCGGCTTCAATTTCTATGCCGGGCTTATCTGTCAGTAGCGGTTGCGATAAATTCAGCGCCTCGGCGCGTTCGGCAAAATTAACCAGCACGTCCAATTCGGCCAATGCGGCGGCGCACTGTTGCAACGGGATCAATGAAGCGCCGATGATATTCAGCAATTCCTCGTACAAGGCTTTTTCAAACGACAGCGATTTTTCCTTGGCGCTGAGCACTTTGTCTTCAAACGATTTCAGTTCCTCGGTAATGTAACGCTCAGCGCCTTTTAAGGTTTGTTTGCGCGTGTAATGCGGAGGGACTTTTTCGGCGTGTAGGTTGGAAATCTCGATATAGTAACCATGCACGCGGTTGTAATTAACCTTCAGCGTGCTGATGCCGGTCGCCGCTTTTTCGCGGTTTTCCATATCGATCAAGAACTGGTCGGCGTTCTGGCTTAAATTGCGCAGCTCATCAAGTTCCGGATGATAACCGGGCGCAATTACGCCGCCGTCGCGGATCAGCACCGGCGGATTGTCGATAATGGCGCGTTGCAACAAATTCAGCAGCTCAGGATGTTCGCCGACTTGTTCGGATAAGTGCGTAACCTGGGAGTTGTCGCTGCCGGATAGCGCATGTTGTAGCGCAGGTAGCACCGCCAGCGTATTGCGCAATACCAACAAGTCGCGGGGGCGCGCCGATTTTAATGCAATACGGGAACTGATCCGTTCAATATCGCCGACTTGGCGCAGATGACCTTGAATATCGCGATACAACAATACATTAAGCAGGGTATCGATGCAGGCATAGCGGTTGTTCAGAATGTCGTGATCGCGTAACGGCCGGTTGATCCAGCGCCTTAAACAGCGGCTGCCCATCGCCGTCGCGGTTTTATCCAGCACCCCGAACAGCGTGTATTGCAGTTGTCCGGACGGGTGAAAATCCAGTTCCAGATTACGGCGGCTGGAGGCGTCCAGCAAAATGCTGTCGTCGCTGTTTTCGGTACGGATGCCTTGAATATGCGGTAATGCACCCTGCTGGGTATCTTTAACGTATTGCAGCAAAGCGCCGGCTGCGGCAATCGCGGCGGGCACATCCTCGCAGCCGTAGCCTTTCAAATCCAGTATCTTGAATTGCTTCAATACCAGTTGCCTGGCGCTTTCCGCATCAAAATGCCAAGGCGGCCTTCTACATAAACCGCTACGCTGCTTTAAGCTGGCGGGTAACGGCCAGTCTTCGCTAAATAACAGCTCGGCTGGATTCAGGCGGCCGATTTCGCTTAATAACTGGTCTATCGATTCAACTTGCTGCAACACAAAGCGGCCGCTGGTTAAGTCCAGGCTGGCGATGCCGTGTTGCGTAGTCGAACTGGAACTTGGCAGCGAACATACGGCTACCAGCAGATTGTCTTTCCGGTCTTCCAACAAGGCTTCGTCGGTAACGGTGCCGGGCGTTACGATGCGCACGACCTTGCGCTCGACCGGGCCTTTGGATGTTGCCGGATCGCCGATTTGTTCGCAGATCGCAATGGATTCGCCGTGCTTCAACAACTTGGCAAGATAGCCTTCCGCCGCATGATAAGGAATACCGGCCATAGGAATCGGCTGGCCTCCCGATTGTCCGCGGCTGGTTAAGGTAATATCCAGCAGTTGCGCGGCTTTTTTGGCGTCGTCGAAAAACAGTTCGTAAAAATCCCCCATACGGTAGAACAATAAGGTATCGGGGTGTTCAGCCTTGATGCGGAGAAATTGCGTCATCATTGGCGTATGCTGCTGGGTGGCGGTGTTTTGTTTTATACTCATACGCCTATTTTATCCGAATCCGCGAGAGGTCACATCATGGATGCAGAATTATTTAAATTGGCCGAGCAAGTGGGGCGCTTGCTAAAAACAAACGGAAAGATTATTGCCACCGCCGAATCTTGTACCGGCGGCAGGATTGCCCAAACGATTACCGAGGTGGCGGGCAGTTCGGCTTGGTTTGACCGTGGCTTTGTCACTTACAGCAACGCTGCAAAAATGCAGATGCTGGGCGTCAATCCGCAAACGCTGGAAAAATACGGCGCAGTAAGCGCCGAGACGGCAACGGCAATGGCCGCAGGCGCATTAGCTCACAGCGATGCCGATATTACCGTTGCGGTAACAGGCATAGCCGGACCGGATGGAGGATCGCTGGAGAAACCGGTCGGTACCGTGTTTATTGCCTGGAAACATAAGGACGGAACGGCCAATGTGGTCAAAAAGCAATTTTTAGGAAACCGTAAGCA
Source organism: Candidatus Methylobacter oryzae (assembly GCF_003994235.2). Taxonomy (GTDB): domain Bacteria; phylum Pseudomonadota; class Gammaproteobacteria; order Methylococcales; family Methylomonadaceae; genus Methylobacter_A; species Methylobacter_A oryzae. The sequence continues at coordinate 22,244 of NZ_RYFG02000010.1, read as the reverse complement.
AATAAGGGAACAGACGGTAAAAAGCGCACTTGAAGGAATCTGGCTGTTTTACTGATGACTAATGTTCGCTGTGTCCGTGAAAGGCACGAAAGGCACAAAAAAATATTGGCCGTAGGTTCCTCTCGCCGACAATGTCATATCCGGCCTTCATTGATATAGGTCCCGTCTGTTCGGAAGGTCTGCCCAGCGGGAGGCTTCCCGCCCAATCTTAGGGATGTATGCCCCCGTCCTTTGCAATCAATTACCTACACCCTATTTCAAACAGGGGAGTAGACACAGTCTATGCGCGTTACCGTACAGACGAGCTGTTAATGTTGCAGTTAAGCTACTTTTTATATTTTCTAACAACAAATGATTGCCGTAAGGCGCTCTTTTATAAAGCTGAGTTGAGCAGCTTGGCTGCTCAAACGAAACTTATGCCCTTTGGGTAAACGGAGGATATTGTTAATCGTCTCTTAGGAAAGCGGAAGTTCAAGTGGAATAACGAGATCAATTTAAAAGTGATCATGAAAAGTAAACATATAGATAAGGATAATATTATGCTGGAAAAAATTTTACTCACTCTAGTCTCACTAGCTGGTATCGCTTTGTTGCCGATGGCACAAGCCGGCGATCGATTTCATGATGACCTCTCCTCTTATGACAACCGCCGATTCGATGACGACCGTTGGTATGTTGCGCCATTCGGCACGTTTATTAAATCGGGCGGCGATCGCCATGCCAAGGACGGTTGGGGCGGCGGTATGGGCATCGGCAAGATGCTCGATAGGCATTTCAACGTCGAGATGAAAGGCTTTTACCAAGAATTCGGCGGTGATAACGGTCCTTGGAGTTTTGCCGGCGGTACGGTTGATTTACAGTATTATTTTATCCGCGATAGATTTTCGCCTTATGCGGTGATCGGGGGCGGTGCTATGAATAGTTGCGCTTCCGCCAATTGCGGCATAGGCGCCATTGGCGAAGCCGGTGCCGGTTTTACCTATGAAGTGCATGACAACTTCCTGCTCCGTAGCGATGTCCGCTATCGCTACAATAATAATTTTAATGCCCATGTCCAGCCCGGTAAGGACGAATTCCACGATATGGTGGTAAACGTCGGCTTTGTTATTCCGTTCGGCGACAAGCCCCGTCCTCCGGCCAGGACCGAGCCGCCGGTCGCCGCCGCAGCCCCGGCGCCGAGTCGTGTCGATCGCGATTCGGATGGTGACGGCGTTCTGGATTCGGTCGATCAATGTCCGGGCACAATGAGAGGAGCCCGGGTTGACAATACAGGCTGCCCGGTCAGGTTGGTGCTAAAAGGCCAGCATTTCCAGAAGAACTCTGCCGCCTTGACCTTGAATGCCAAGATCATTCTTGACGACACCGCTAAGAGCCTGATTGCCGATCCGCAGAAAAACGATATTGAAGTCCAGGGTCACACCAGCAGCGAAGGTTCCAGCGCCTATAACATGAAGTTGTCGCAACGGCGGGCGCAATCGGTTGTTGATTACCTGCAATCGAAAGGCGTTACCAACAAGCTGATGGCTAGAGGTTACGGTGAAAGCCAGCCTATTGCCGATAACAGAACGGCGCAAGGCAGGGCTGCAAACCGCCGTGTCGAATTGATCTGGATCGAATAGCGACAGGTTAGGGCTGAAAATCCGCTGTGAAAGCGGGTTTGTACCGCATTCGAGCGGAGAGGGCGGTTATCCATGATCTTCGTTCGCTAACGTACAGACAGCGTTTGATCCCGCCGTTAAAGTGAGTTCCGAGTTTTTAGTTCATTGCGCTAGACCTGAACGGAGGTGTTTGCGTCGATTAGCACCCCAAGGGCATAAATTTCGTTTGGGCAGGTGAGCCGCTCAAGCTTTAAAATTTTGAGGAGTAACCGATGAAAACGACTATAACCTGTAAGATGCTTACGATGGCCTGTTTAATCGCTGTTTTCGGGTTGGCTGGCTGCCAAAAAGAAGACACGGCGGAAAAGGCCGGCAAGAAAATCGATCGCGCGGCTGAAAATGCCGAGCAAAGAATTGATCAAGCAAAAGAGCAAGCTGAAAAGCAAATTGAATCCGCCAAGGAATCGGTCACCGATAAAAGCCAAGCCGCTGGGGAATATGCCGACGACACGGCCATTACCGCCAAAGTTAAGATGGCCATTGCCAACGATCCGCTGCTGAGTGCGTCCCGTATTGAGGTTAACACCAATAAAGGCGTAGTGACTTTGAACGGTACGGTTAATTCAGAATCGAATATTGCCAGAGCGGCGGAACTGGTTAAAACCCAGAAAGGTGTGATGTCGGTTCAGAACAATCTGGTCGTTAGTATTGCGCCGGATAAAATGTAAATGCAAGTAGGTACGGTAGCGTATAGGCAGGAATCACAGATTCTGTATGCTATATGCGTTGCCGGTCTTAATGTCGGCGCACCGGAATGGTTCTGTTAGACGGCTATTAGCCGCTTATTTTTCGTAAGCCGATCGGTTTTGCAGTGTGCGAGCAAACCGCCGTCTCTGAGCCAGACATTAACTCAAGGCGTGGCTGCGTTCTCTTTCAGAATGTGATGATAGACAAGTCGGAATGTTGCTCTCCTTATAACTGCGAGATATTCACATGGCTAGAACCCGCCGCATCCATCTAATTAATCCTAAAGCCGATACCTTCGCGACGCGCCCGTTATTCTTCGGCAAGGCGCTTTATTCCCCGGTTGCCGGGCTGTTAGCCGTCGCGGCGCTGATCCCGGAAGACGAGTACGAAATCATACTGACCGACGAGAACATCGAGCCTATCGATTTCGACCTGAGCGTCGATATGGTCGGCATCTCGGCAATGACTTCTTATGTGAACCGGGGGTACGAGATTGCCGACGCGTTCCGGGTTCGCGGCATTCCTGTCATTATGGGTGGCGTACATGTCAGCTATCTGCCGCAAGAAGCGCTCAAACATGCCGATGCAGTGCTGGTCGGCGAGGCCGAGCTGATCATGGACAAAGTGCTCGACGATTTGAAGCACGGTCAACTGAACGGCGTTTACAAGGCCGAAAACCTGCATTCGATGATCAATATGCCGAAACCGCGGCAAAAGTTATTAAAGAGCAATCGCTATATCAACAAGGGCTTCGTGCAAACCTCCCGCGGCTGTCATCACGGCTGTACTTTTTGCGCCGAGCCGACGATGTACGGCCTGCGTTTTCGCTACCGGCCGATTGAAGACATTATTGCCGAGATAGAACATATTGAAGAACGCGTGATCTTGCTGAACGATTCCGATTTTTTCGGCACGCCGAGCCGGGCCATGGAAGTTATGAAGGCGTTTAAAGGGCGGGGGCTGAAATGGCAGGCTGCTGTGAACAGCCGCGATGCGAACGATGAGCGGCTGTTGGAATTGGCGGCTGAAAGCGGCTGTTTCATGCTGTCGATCGGCTTTGAGTCGATCTCGAAGCAAACCTTGCGTAACGTGCATAAGTGCCAGAACAATCCCGAATCCTATCGCGAACTGGTCGAAAAACTGCACCGGTACGGCATCATGGTGCTGGGCCTGTTCATGTTCGGCTTTGAAGGCGACGAGCCGTCAGTGTTCGAAGAAACCTTGAAGTTTAATATTGAGGCCAAGTTCGATATGTGCGGTTATTCGTTATTGACGCCGTATCCGGGTACTATCAATTGGTTTGAGATGATGCGCCGCAAACAGATCGTCTCTTTCGATTGGGATAAATACGACCAGTCCCACATCGTTTTTAAACCGGCCGGCCTGTCTGCCGACCAACTTTATCGCGGTTACCTGGACACTTACGACAGTTTTTACACCTTGCCCTCGATGTTGCAACGTTTTCCGTGGGACGGTTCCCGCAATCCCGCGAATTGGACTATCTACAACGCATTTTTCCGCAAGGGCGGCGTTGTGACTCGCGATCCCGAGCAGTTGATCGCAAAAATAACGCCTGAGCCTGAATTTGCGGCAATGCCGCCGCTAATGCCGCAAAAAGCCGCGTGGCGGGAATTGGTGATGGGAACGGCCGGAAATGCTGGAGATGTGGCTTCCGAATAACGCGGAACGCTGTGTTTTCAAATTCGGCGCAAACTCGATAAACTCAATAGAAGCGTCCGCGGTAAATGGATTTATGTTCCGCGCCGAACAGACTGGGTGCGATCTTGCCGATAGAGTGTTTTTGCTTTTAAGGAAAAACGTCCTTATCGGCTCTCGTCGGAGCAAGTCTCTATCGAAATCGTTAGGGCGCGTGTTGAGTAATCGAAAAATATCAGGCGCTAAAAGCATATCATTTCATTTAGGGGGCTACATGAAGTATGCCGCTTTATAGCGGGTTGCAATTTCACGTTTTTATCTGGCAGGAGAACTACCATGACAACAGGCACAATCTTACTGATAATTGTAATTCTTATGCTGGTCGGAGTTATCCCAACATGGCCTTATAGCCGAGCATGGGGTTATGGGCCCAGTGGCGGACTTGGAGTGGTGCTGATTATCTTACTGATACTGGTCTTGATGGGCGCAATATAGCTATGAATGAGCACCTTCAAGGAATAAAAGCCGTTTCTCATTGCAACGCCAGAGCAGCTAAACCAAGCTGAAAAATAGATGCCTAATCGGGCGTATTATCGGAAAGCTTGGTTTGTTTTGAGCTTGCTAACCCATCCAGTAGGCCGTGTATCAGTAATGCGCCGAGTATTAGCGAAATGCCTGTTACTATTTTTAGTGTCAGCGGTTCGTGATTAACGGCATGACCTAACAGTAAAGCCATGACCGGCGAAATTAACGTAATCAATGCAACTTTGGTTGCGCTCTGGTGGATCAGCAAATAGTAATAAAAAATAAAGCCAACCGGCGTCGCTATCACGCCTAGATAAAAGATGGATAGCAGATTGATCGTTGAAATTTCAACCGGCCAACGGCCATCGAATATTGTCCAAGTCGTCAGGTAAGCAACCAGGGATAATAATAGGCCGCCCGCTACCTGGCATAGAGCGGGAACTTCGCCGTCGACGCGCTTGACCCAGACCGAACTGACAGCCTGCAAAAATGTAGCGATCAGTATGCCGATAATGCCCAGCACTGCGTCATATCCCAATTGCAAGGCCGAGCCGAACATAATCCACAAACCGCTAATGGCGAGGATATAGGCCAGCAGGTTTCCCGGCGTCAGGCTCCGCTCCTTTAACCAGATTGCCGCCAATATAGCCGTCATCAACGGTAAAAGACCGAATATCACTGAAATCCAGCCGGAAGGAATATAGGGCGCCGCCCAATACACGACCAGCATCGATCCGTAAATCTGCACTGCAACGGCAAGATAGGTCATGATTGCTTTTCGATGCCAAGCCAGGCGTTGTCCGGACACGATCAGCAATAACACGACGCAGGCCGTACCGATTGCCATTCGGCTAGTTACTCCGAATAGAAACCCCGGTCCTTCAACACTCCATTTAATTGCCAGCGGCGTCGTCGACCAAAGCAAAATAATAGTGACATAAGCGAAAAGTATACGCATCAATCCGAACCGGATGGGGCAAAGAAAGATGATGGCATTGGATTTTCGATAGTCTCATTCATCATAGGTTATTTAGCCGGCGCCAGTTCAAAAATAATAAGTTCAGCGGCGTCGTCAGTAACGTTTTCTATCGACATCAATTCGCCCGTTTCCCAAAAAACTTCACCGGCGGAATAAGTGTTGGTCTTGCCGCCTTCAATAACTTTTAGCGTACCTTTAATCACATAACGAGGTCCTTGTCCTTCATGAGTATGCCAATGCGATTTAAATGCCGGCGGGAAAGCAATACGTATTACTTTGGTAGTGATGTTTGGGGTGGGGAGTTCCAGTTTTTTTTCTAATAATGCGGTTCTATTCAGGCTGGTTTTTTCTTGGGCTGAAACGCCTTGTGTGGTGCAGAAGAATAGCGTTGTAAGTGCTGTCAGAATAAATCCCATCGATTTGATAGCTTGTGCTTTTATCATCTTTGTCCTCTCGATTTTATGGTTGTTAAATTGCTTTTCAGGATATTTTCGATAGAAAGTATACGCTACGGTCTGTTTTTCTAATTGTTAAATTCTTCAAATGCACAGAGAATATAGCGATCATGATAATGCTTTGGCCGGTTTGGCACGTTGGGCAGCGATAGTTTGCGGTCCTGAATTTGCTAATGGCCGGCATTTAAAAACACAACACTGGCCTGCGCATGAATACTGACAACATCACCGAAGTAAAAAACTATCTGCTAAATTTACAAGACCGGATCGGCATGGCGCTGGAAAGCGTGGAGCCTGAAGCCCGGTTTGCTGAAGACCTTTGGGACAGGGAAGAAGGTGGTGGCGGCAGGACGCGCGTCATAGCGGACGGCCAGGTTTTCGAGCAGGGCGGCGTGAATTTTTCGCATGTATCCGGCTTTAAGCTTCCTCCTTCCGCAACGGCTAAACGTCCCCAGCTTGCGGACAGGCAATTTCAGGCGATGGGCGTGTCGCTGGTCATTCATCCCAAAAATCCTTACGTGCCGACATCGCACGCTAACGTACGGTTTTTAATCGCTGAAAAACCGGGTGAGCCGACGATCTGGTGGTTTGGCGGCGGCTTTGATTTAACACCGTTTTACCCATTCGACGAAGATGTATTGCATTGGCATCAAACCGCTCGCGACGTCTGCCGGGCTTTCGGCGACGATGTCTACCCGGCTTACAAAAAATGGTGCGACGAGTATTTTTTCCTTAAACACAGAAACGAGACGCGCGGCGTAGGCGGACTATTTTTCGACGATTTGAACGAGTGGGGTTTCGAGCGGTCTTTTGCTTTCATGCAAAGCGTCGGCAATCATTATATCGATGCTTATCTGCCTATCGTGCAAAAACGCAAGGATACGCCTTACGGCGACCGGGAGCGCGGTTTTCAGCTATACCGCCGCGGACGCTACGTTGAGTTTAACTTGGTTTACGATCGCGGCACTTTGTTCGGCCTGCAATCCGGAGGGCGAACCGAATCGATTTTGATGTCCATGCCGCCGGTCGCGCACTGGAAATATAACTGGCAGCCCGAGCCGGGAAGTGCCGAAGCTAGGCTCTACGAAGACTATTTAAAGCCGCGGAATTGGTTGGGTGTTTGAACAGACTCTCTGCCTCTTCATTAGAACTTGCCTGATAACTCATTGAAACCTATAATCGAGCGTTTTTTTAATGGGCGGTAGTTTGTCGCCTATTTATTCGTGATAGACGGAATCAATGACTAGCCACATTATGCCAACTTATGGACGTTTACCCATTTCCTTTGAACGGGGAGAAGGCGCATGGTTGTTTGATCAAAACAATAATCGCTATCTGGATGCGGTATCCGGTATAGCGGTATGCAGCTTGGGCCATGCTCACCCTGCCGTGCATCAAGCCATTTGTAAACAAAGCGAAAAATTGGTGCATACCTCTAACCTGTACGGTATTGCCGTACAGGAACAGTTAGCCGACCGGCTGACCGAAAAAAGCGGCATGGACAACGTGTTTTTTTGTAATTCCGGTGCCGAGGCTAATGAAGCGGCAATCAAACTGGCGCGTAAATACGGCCACGAGCAAGGCATAGAAAAGCCTGCGATTATTGTTATGGAAAAAAGCTTCCATGGCCGCACGCTGGCTACATTAAGTGCCACCGGTAACGCTAAAATCCAGCAAGGTTTTGAGCCTTTGGTTGAAGGCTTTATTCGCGTGCCGTACAACGACGTCAACGCGATCGAGCAAGCGCTTGAACAGCATAAGAATGTCGCCGCTATTTTGCTTGAACCGGTTCAAGGGGAGGGCGGCGTTAATATTCCGGCTGCCGATTACCTTAACCAAATACGTAGTCTATGCGACCGGCATGACTTGTTGATGATGCTTGATGAAATCCAGACCGGCGTGGGGCGCACCGGTAAGTTCCTTGCTTTTCAGCATAACGGCATACTTCCCGATGTCTGTACGTTGGCTAAAGCATTGGGTAACGGCGTACCGATCGGCGCCTGTCTTGCACGAGGCAAAGCAGCCAAGCTGTTCACTGCCGGTAACCACGGTTCTACTTTTGGCGGCAATCCGTTAGCGTGTAGTGCTGCTTTAGCGGTATTGGCAACTTTAGATGCTGAAAACCTGATCGAGCAAGCTACGCAAAAAGGCGATGCGATCTGCTCGGCATTTAAGAAACGTTTACAAGGCAATACGCATATTGTCGATATTCGTCATAAAGGCATGATGATCGGTATCGAACTCGACCGTCCATGCGCGGAGCTTGTGCAGGCAGCCTTACAAAATAATTTATTGATTAACGTCACCAGCGAGAAAACCATTCGCTTGCTGCCGCCGTTAATTATTGATGACCAACAAATCACTCAACTTGTAGAAACTTTATCGGCGCTTATTGTTAAGCATATAGACATACCCTATGAATCCTAGACATTTCATCAGCCTGCTTGACTTATCCGGCGACGAATTTCGCAGCTTGATCGACAGAGGCATCGTTTTAAAACACAACCGCGATCCCAATTATCAACCGTTAAAAGGACAAGTCCTGGCGATGATTTTTGAAAAATCGTCGACGCGCACCCGCATTTCATTTGAATCGGGAATGAGCCACTTCGGCGGTAGCGCACTGTTTTTATCGCCCAGGGATACCCAATTGGGGCGCGGAGAGCCGTTAAAAGACAGCGCCAAAGTCATCTCCAGCATGGTCGATTGCATCATGCTTCGAACCGATAAACACGAAACGGTAACTACGTTCGCCGAGTATTCGAGTGTTCCGGTAATCAACGGCTTGACCGACCTTCAGCATCCTTGCCAATTGCTGGCGGACATGCAGACTTATTTTGAACATCGCGGCGATATTAAAGGCAAAACAGTTACCTGGATCGGCGACGGCAATAATATGTGCCACTCTTATATTCATGCGGCCATGGTGTTGGATTTTACGTTGCATATTGCCTGTCCGGATGATTACCGGCCGTTAGCTTCGATCGTCGAGGCCGCCGGGGATCGTGTCAGATTCTTCGATACACCGTTGGCTGCAGCCCAAGACTCGGACCTGATCGTCACCGACGTATGGGCCAGCATGGGGCAGGAAGAAGAACAAAAACAACGCGAAATAGCGTTTAAAGACTATCAGGTCAATGCTGAAGTCATGAAAGCTGCAAATCACGATGCGTTGTTTATGCATTGTTTGCCGGCTCATCGCGGCGAAGAGGTCAGTGGCGATGTGATTGACGGTAATCAAAGCGTTATCTTTGATGAAGCTGAAAATCGCCTGCATGCACAAAAGGCATTGCTGGAATTTCTGCTGTGCAAGAAATCACGTTAGAATTAAGTTTAGCTGCACCGGTTTTTCGCCGGTTGCGGCACTTCAGCCATTCCTGACAGTCGTGATACGACCAATAATAGAGATTCAAGTGAAAAAAATACTCAGCTCGTTTTTTATCTTACTGGTAACCGCTGGTTCAGCCCAAGCCGAAACCGTCTATGTTACTGACAATTTGAATTTATCGCTCAGGAGCGAAGAAAATAACAGCAGTAAAGTTGTAAAACTACTCCCGACCGGCACCCCGCTTACGGTCATTGAAGAAAATAAAATCACCGGTTTTTCTCATGTTCGCCTGCATGACGGCACCGAAGGTTACATGCCGATCCGTAACACCATGAAGGAACTGCCCAGCCGGACTCAACTGGATACGGCTAATAAAAATCTAGCGGCGTTACAGGCTGAAAATGCCACGCTCAAGTCTGAATTGGCGACAGTCAAAGATTCCATTACGCCGGGCACAACGCTTGAGCAGTCGTTGGCGTCGGAACGCGACCAATTGAGCCGGGAACTTAGTGAGCTGAAAAAAACCGCAGCCAGCACGATAGAGTTAAAAAACCAACGCGATGAGCTTCAAGAGCGCGTCGTTAATGTTGAACGTGAATTGCAACAATTCAAGCTTGAGAATCAGGCCTTGCAAGACACGGCTAACCAAGACTGGTTTTTATACGGCGGTATCTTATCCCTTATCGGTGTTATCCTGGGATTTATCTTACCTAAGCTCAGCTGGCGGCGTAGTAGGAGCAGTTGGGATTCGTACTGATCAAGGCAAAATTTTTCGGCGAAACGAGTATCGTTTTGCTGGAAACGCCGGTTCTCGCTACTGCTCGAACCGGTCTACAACACTAAGATTATCAGCAGAGTCATTTCAAAAACAAAATACGGTATTAGAGAAACAACAATTTGAGACTCCATTTTTTCAAATGCTGACGTTGTTTAATGAGATTATCAATTCAATCGAAACTATGGCACTTATTCCTCATATGTACACGATGGAAAAGGATCACCTATTCGATTACCAGATGAATATGATGCGGATACAGAAGTAATCAAGGGGCGTAAATGTTTTAATGAACTCTATGATTGGTTTTACTTAGAACATCAATACGAGCTTGGACACTATTTTAGGATGCTGTACAACATCATAAAATCTTGTAAAAAATAGTAATGTCTCCGATAAACATTTCTATACAAACATTGTCAGGGAGCAACTATCCAGTCAGGAGTTTCTTCTTTTGTTCTACAATGCGCTAAGTCATTTGAGTAATGAAAATTTCAAATCTTTGATTGAAGAGTTTGCATTACTCAAAACTCTTCCTAAAAAGGAATTATTTCAATCTGAAACGCATCCAAACTTGTATGGCAACGGTGCTTACGGCAATTCAATCAAGTAGGGTATGCTGTCGTACTTTTTATGCGGGCTCAGGGTTGGTGAGCTTGCAAAATTAGAGGTGATTTATGAATATAGAAACAATTACCGAACAAGCATTAAAACTCGCCCCTGCCTCAAGGGCCTATATCGCGGAAATATTGCTTGAAAGCTTGGATTACGAAGAAGACTTCATCGTTTCAGAAGAATGGCAGCAGGAAATACAAAAGCGTTGTAAAGAAATAGATGCAGATCCTTCGGTATTGGTTGATGGTGAGCAAGTCATGGCCGAGCTGAAACGACGCTATTTATGAAGTTTTTTCTGCACCCTCAAGCACAAGAGGAGTTGGAACAAACGATTCTGTTTTACAAGCAACAACAAGTGGGTTTAGAAAAGCGCTTTATTGAGGCAGTGCAAGACGCGATTAACAGAGCATGCCGAAACCCGCTACTGTACCGAAAGATAGATGACGATATTAGAAAATGTCGTTTGTTACATTTTCCTTATGCAGTCATTTTTAGAATAAAGCCGGATCTGTTAGAAATAATTGCGATCATGCATTTAAGAAAACAGCCCAATTATTGGCAATCTCGAAAATAACGAGTAATTCTGGGTGGACTGATGAAAGGAAATCAATCACTCATCAATCAAATAGTCATGGACTCACAAAAATCTTTCGTCAGCTGGTTCAGGGACTCATCCCCATACATCCACGCCCACCGCAACAAAACTTTCGTCATCTCGTTCGGCGGCGAAGCCGTGTTGGCTGACGATTTCGATCATCATGTCCACGACTTCGCGCTGCTTAACAGCCTCGGCATTCGTCTCGTTTTGGTTCACGGCATACGCCCGCAGATCGACCAGCGTCTTGCGAAGCTCGACGTTCCGGCTCGTTTCCATAATAATTTGCGCATTACCGACGACATCGCGTTGCAATGCGTGAAAGAAGCCGCCGGCTTGGTCCGCGTCGAAATTGAGGCGCTGTTATCGATGGGGCTGGCTAATTCGCCGATGGCTGGCGCAAAAATCAAGGTGGCCTCAGGCAATTTTGTCGTCGCCAAACCGATAGGCGTGATTGACGGCATCGACTATTGTCATACCGGCGAGGTTCGCCGCATCGACAGCGCCGCCATTCACCAGCAACTCGACCAGGACAATGTGGTGTTGATCTCGCCGGTCGGTTATTCGCCAAGCGGCGAAGTCTTTAATCTGTCGGCCGAACAAGTTGCGACGGCGGTTTCAATTGCGTTAAAAGCCGAAAAACTGGTTTTATTGACTGAACAAAGCTGCTGTAATCCCGATAACGGCGAACAAATCCAGCAAATGACCACCGCCGAAGCCGGCACTTTCTTACAGCAACATTCGGACATATCCACCAGTATCAGCTTGCCGCTGAAAGCCGCGATGCAAAGCTGCCAGTCCGGTATTGATCGCGTACATTTAATTAACCGGGCCATAGACGGCGCGTTGTTGCTTGAGTTATTCAGCCGCGACGGCATAGGTACGCTGATCAGCTCAACGGCTTTTGAAGAATTGCGTCCGGCAACGTTGAACGACATCGGCGGCATACTGGAATTGATCAAGCCGCTGGAACAGCAAGGCAAATTAGCCAAACGCTCGCGGGAAAAAATTGAAATGGAAATTGCCGACTATATCGTCATAGAGCGCGACGGTCTGATTATCGGTTGCATGGCTTTGCACCCGGATCTGCAAGGCCGTTTCGGTGCGATTGCCTGTCTTGCCGTGCATGCCGATTACCGCGGTTCGCATCGGGGTAACCGGATGCTGGAATATGTGTATCGCAGGGCGGCAGAGCTGCGGCTTAAAAGGTTATTCGTGCTGTCTACGCAAACGATGCACTGGTTTATTGAACGGGGTTTTTTATCGTCAAGCATTAGCGATCTCCCCGATCAACTTAAGACTTTATATAATCCACAAAGAAATTCCAAAATTCTCTGTAAAGACATGACGTAAAGGCTTGCCATGATGAATAATCCCGCCAGTATATCAATCCTGCAATTATCCGATTCGCATATCATGAAAGAGCCGGATGGCAAATTGTTGGGCATTAATACCGAGCATTATTTTCATGCCTGTCTTGAGCAGGCTTTTCGGCTGAGCTCACGACAGGCTCTTGCTGAAAAGCCGTATTTCGATTTGATTTTGTTTACCGGCGATTTGGCACAGGAGCCTTGTCCGGAAAGTTACCGGCGCATTTTGAGCAGCCTTGAGCCTTACCGGACGCCATGCATTTGCCTGCCCGGCAACCATGATGACTATGAGCTGATGCAGCGGGTCTTAAACACCGACAAGGTAAACTGCCGCAAACAGGTTATTCTGGATAACTGGCAACTCATTAGCCTGAATAGTCAAATACCTGGGGAAGCGGGTGGTCGTTTAGCGGAAGAAGAATTGGCGTTTCTCGAAGAGTGTTTGATTAAAATCCCGGATCGTCATGCACTTATCGCTGTCCATCATCATCTTCTGGAAACTAAAAGTCCCTGGATGGACGCGATGATCATAGAAAACAGCCAAGAGTTATTGGCGATAACGGCTAAATATCCGCAAGTAAAAGTTATAACTACCGGACATATTCATCAGGTTATGGATGTGAGAACATCAACTCTTCGGATATTGGGAGCGCCTTCTACATGCTTTCAATTTACGCCCGAAGCCCCCGATTTCAGCGTCAGCGAAACGGCTCCGGGTTATCGGTTAATAGAGCTGTATGCGGATGGACAGGTTGAATCCGAGGTTGTGCGTTTGCCGGGGTCGTTGCCCGAATTACGATCGATTACCCATGGATATTAAGCGGGTATGGGGTCCATAGGCGCCTTACAGATTGTTAGCGACGAATATACCGTTTTACAGATTTGTCATCTCCAGGATTTCCTGTCCGATAAGTAAACATTGTCCCTCCATTTGAGCGTAAATAAAATGCATCCGGTAGGTTCCTTTATAGATATGTCCATATACTTCCAGAACGTCAAATTTGTTGTTTCCGGCGGGATTTTTTATCGGTTTAAGCACGGTGACATGTTTGTCGATTTCGCTTCTGTCATCCGGGCCGAAATGAAAATCCAATAGCTTTTTGGCTTGAATAACGGCATCTTCCGAGCAGTGATGCACCGGCTCGGCGGATGCAAACGTCGATGTAATAAAAAGTAAAGCCGACAACATATATTTAATCATTTTTTCTCCTGGATAAAGGGCAGGTTAGATATTTACATAGTCTTGCATTGTAAATATCTAACCTGCAATGTGCTAACTTAGCAAGGCGTAGTATTGCTTAAAATATTGCGTGCGGTCAGCCAAACCATTAGTTCCTCCGTTGACTTTTTGAGTTACCGCTGTGATAACGGCATCCGTTGCGCCGCCGTCACAGATAGTCCATATTTTATTGGCGTCAAAGAAAAACGCGGCCGATGCCAGCGGATACTCGGTGGCGACTAAATCGGGATCGGCGACTGTGTCCGCGCCGACGCTCTGGCCGAAAGCGGTGTAATTCGATCTGCCGGTCAATTGAATATAGCCGCGGCCCCTGAACGTGTAACCGTCGCCGCTGGCCTCGTCGCCGTTGCCCATTCTGTTGGCGTAAACCCGCGAAGCTATTTTTTCCGGTTGGCTCGCGTAAGTCTCGTTTAACGGTTCGGGAAAATATTTTGGAAAAACATTTTTCAAACTGTCGGCGGAATAATTCAAGTTTTCCTGAACTACCTTGAATTCCGCGCTTTCGTGTGCGCACTGCGCCAAGAAATGGGCCAGTCGCAATGCGTTGCTGAGCTCGGTTATTGCCGGTATTTGGGCAATGACGGCATCGGGAATATGGCCTTTGAGCGCATTTAGCGAGCTGGATAAGTTGCTGTCGACGTTAGAACCGGTCTCGGTTGTTGCTATGCTTGCGGCTGTAGACGAGTCGGGAAACAGCGCCGCCCAAGTTGAGTTGCCGACAATGCCGTCCGCGATGAGGCCGTTTTGCGTTTGCCATGCTTTTACCGCTGTTTCTGTGCCTGGACCAAAAATGCCGTCGGCAGTTAAACCCAGCCGGGCTTGAAGCGTTTTAACGTCGTCGCCTGTAGAGCCTTTTTTTAATAGCATCGCACTCCCATTGATTGTTTTTTAATTGTGTATTGTTAGGAAATTTTTGCCTGCGCAAAGCTGTGTTTCATCCGGCATTGCCCTGTAAGAGATAATGCCGTTTAGCTTCCGGTCTTTGTGGTAGGTACATAATAAGTAATTAACGAGATTTTGCTTAAGTTAATGTCCGGCATTAGTTTGAGCGGTTGGCTAGTTTTTGATGCCGATGCCTTTGTGCAGCAGGTATAGGCTGAACAAAGTCAACGTGGCGATAAAACCGCAGGTGATCGCAAACGTTATCGGCACATCGATGTCGGTCACGCCTATCAGGCCGTAGCGGAAGGCGTTGACCATGTACAAAATCGGGTTGCCCATCGAGATCGACTGCCAAATACCGGGCAGCATGTCCACTGAATAAAATACGCCGCCAAGGTAACTTAACGGTGTCAGGACGAAGTTCGGAATAATCGAAATATCGTCGAAGCTTTCCGCAAGTATCGCATTGATAAAGCCTGCCAGCGAAAACACCGTGGCCGTCAGCACTGCAATTGATAAACTAATGGCCGCATTGCTCACTCTAATGTCGGTAAACAATAAAGAAATCAAAGCCACGACAACGCCGACCAGTAAGCCGCGGGTAATGCCTCCACTCACGTATCCGCCAAGAATTACCCAGTTTGGTATCGGTGCAACCAGCAGTTCTTCAATATTGCGTTGGAACTTGGTTGAATAAAATGAAGACACTACATTAGCGTAGGAATGGCTGATAACCGACATTAAAATGATGCCGGGAACGATATAGTCCATATAGCTGGCGCCGTTGATCGTGCCTATGCGGTCGCCGATCAACTTGCCGAAAATCAGGAAATACAGGGCGGTGGTGATGGCAGGCGGCAGCAGGGTTTGCGGCCAGATACGGATAAAGCGGAATATTTCCTTGACAACAATGGTTCTGAAAGCAATCGAGACATTCATTATTTATCACCTGCCGCTTTTGAATCTTTCGGATTTGAATCGATTAAATCCATAAATAGCTGCTCCAGCCGGTTACTTTTGTTTTTTAAGCTGGTGACTTCGATATTTTGCGCGCTTAACTGGCTGAATAGTTTGTTAAGCCCGTGCTCTTTAGCTACCGCGACATTAAGCGACCTGTCGGTCAGCAGTTCAATCTGGCAGCCTTCAATGACTGGCGCTACGGTAACCGGGTGAGCCAGATCCAGCACGAAATGTTCAATATGCAGTCGTGCCAGCAAGCTCGCCATATCGGAGTGTTCGATGATTTTGCCGTGATTGATGATCGCAATATTGCGGCACAGGCTTTCCGCTTCTTCAAGATAGTGCGTCGTTAAAATGATAGTCGTGCCTTGCTGGTTCACTTCCTGCATCATTTGCCACATTGAACGGCGTATTTCTATGTCGACGCCCGCGGTCGGTTCGTCGAGAATTAACAGCTTGGGTGCATGTACCAGGGCGCGAGCTATCATGACCCGGCGTTTCATGCCGCCGGACAAGCGTCTGGAAACCGTGTCGCGCTTGTCCCATAAATCCATTTGTTTAAGGCAGTACTCGGCGCGCTGCAATGCGAGTTTACGCGGCGTGCCGTAATAACCGGCCGAATTGAGCAAAATACTTTTGACGGTATCGAACTGATTGAAATTGACTTCTTGGGGAACAAGGCCGATGCAGCTTTTGGCTAAGGCCCGCTCACGTTGTAGATCGTGTCCGAAGATACTGACCGAGCCGCCGGATTCGTTGATCAACGAGCTGATAATACCGATAGCCGTTGACTTGCCTGCGCCGTTGGGGCCGAGCAATGCAAAAAAATCGCCGGCTTCGACATCAAGGTCAATGCCTTTTAAGGCTTCAAAGCCGTTATTGTAGGTTTTTCTGAGATTACGCAGGGACAATGCATTCATGCTGAAACTAACACTTAACGGAAACCTTCAAATAAGTTAAATTACGCGTTTCATCCATAGCTTTGGATGGTCAAAACCATGCGATTTTATCAGATATTAACACGCTTCATAAACAAAACTGGATAACTTGTGCCGAAGAAACCTCCCGAAACCGTTGCCGCTGTAGACTTGGGTTCTAACAGCTTTCATATGATCGTTTGCAGCTTAACCAATGGTAATTTGCAAACGTTGGATCGCCTTAAAGAAATGGTAAGGCTTGCATCCGGCTTGGACAAAAGGAATTATCTTGATATTGAAACCCAGGAAAGAGCTTTGGGATGTTTGGAGCGATTCGGGCAAAGAATCCGTAACTTTTCGCCGGAAAGCGTTCGCATTGTCGGTACCAGTACCTTGCGTCAGGCTAAAAACTCCCAACAGTTCCTGGAAAAAGCCGAGAAAGCGCTGAACCATCCTATCCACATTATTTCAGGCATAGAAGAAGCCCGTTTGATTTATCAGGGTGTCGCCCATAGTTTGGGCAGCAACGCCAACTTGCGCCTGGTTATGGATATCGGCGGCGGCAGTACGGAATACATCATAGGTTCCGGCGATACGCCCAGAGTTAAAGAAAGTACGCCGATGGGCTGCGTGGTAGTTAGCAATGCTTTTTTTAGCGAAGGCAAGTTGTCCAGGAGTGCGTTTACCCGCGCAACCTTGTTTGCCGAACAACAGCTTGAGCCGATTCAAAAACAATTTCAACGCAAGAACTGGGATGAGGCTATCGGCGCATCGGGTAGTTTAAAGGCTATCGATAAAGTCCTTAAAGCTAAGGGCTGGAGCAACAACGGAATAACGCTGGAAGGTCTCGAACATCTGGTCGCGCACCTGAATCAGTGCGGCCATGTTAACGAGTTGAATTTGCCCGATCTCGATCCTGAACGTTTGCCGGTGTTTCCAGGTGGCGTGGCAATCATCTACGCCACGTTCAAAAGCTTGGGTATTGAGCAAATGACCGTCTCCGACGGCGCGCTTAGGGAAGGCGTGATTCAAGATCTATTGGGCCGGCTTTATGATCACGATATTCGCTCCGCAACCGTGCAGGCCATAGCGGAACGCTATCACGTCGATAAAGACCATGCTGCTCGCGTCAAGCGGACGATCGGCTATGTGCTGAACCAATTAGGAGAGGATTTTGGAGGGGATAACCACGAGAACATGGTGCAGTTTTTAAATTGGGCGGCGGAATTACATGAGATAGGCCAGGATATTGCCCATAGCCACTACCATAAACACAGCGCGTATATCGTTGAGAATGGCGATTTTTCCGGTTTTTCCAGACAGGACCAGATCTTGTTGTCAACCATTGTCAGGTCGCATCGGCGTAAGCTTTCCCGATCGCTGTTCAAGGAGTTGCCGTCTCCTTGGAATGTGGACGCAATCACGTTGACCGTTATTTTGCGCTTGTCGGTATTGCTGCATCGTAATCGCCAGGAAAACGACAAACCCGATTTCAAAATATCGCTGGCAAAATCAAAAGTTCGTTTGCAGTTTCCCGACCAATGGCTAGCTCAGGCGCCGTTGACCCATGCCGATTTAATTCAGGAAGCCGATTATTTAAAGTCGGCAGGATTCAAACTGGAATTTGCCTAAGCGGCGGCTAATGAAAATTTTAATACGCCTCCCTTTATATTTTTTCAGCTTATTGGTCATTTTATGCGTGATGCTGGTTCTTTTCGGAGTCGGCAACACGCCCGAGCTTGAAGTAGGTTGGGAGCCTACCCGCGAGGACCTGATCAGGGCAAAAAAGATTTTGCATGAGGGTTCTAAAACCAAGCCGGATGAGATTGGCATTGTTGAATTAAGCGAAGCCGACTTGAATCTTGCCGGCGATTATTTGTTAAACCGCTATAGCAAAAGCGCGGCCGATCTGGACCTCAAAAACAATGAGCTGAGATTCAAAGTCACCATGGCCTTGCCCAAGAATATTTTGGGCAAGTACTTAAACATCAGCTTCCGGTTAGGCAACGTCGAAGGCAATGATCTTCCCGTCATCACAAAATTTAAAGCCGGAAAATTATTGCTGCCGGCAAAACTGGCGGCTTTTATCATCGACAAGATTATCCAGCATTCATCGCTGAATGAATATTTCATTCTGGCAACCCGCCCCATCAAAGCCATTAAAATTGACGATGAAAAGCTCGCCATTACCTATTATCCGAACAAGGATACATTAATTCAGGCACGAAATTTCCTGACCCATACCGGTGACAATTCGACGCTGAATATCTACCAGCAAAAGCTCGCCGACATCGTCGCCAAACACGACCCCGAATGGCGTTTATCGCTGGCGGAGCTGTTGCGTCCGCTGTTCGAATTGGCTTATCAGCGTTCTACACTGGAAACTGCGATAGATGAGAACAGGATTGTTATTTCCGCGATTAACGACTATGTAAATAAGCAGGAGACGAAAAAACTTTTGTCTGCGCCGGACTCTGTACCGTTGCCCGGACAACAATATTCCGCTTTTTTATATAAACGCATTGATTTGGCCCAGCACTTCATAGGTTCAGCAGCATTGACCGCATCGGTGAACAAACAAGCGGCACAGATTGCTGGTGAAGAAAAAGAATTAAGCGATGCGCAAGAAGGCGGTAGCGGCTTCAGTTTTATTGATTTGGCGGCCGACAAAGCCGGTACGCGCTTTGGTGAAATGGCGACATCGTCGCCGGAAAATGCGCGAAAAATGCAAAAAGCGATGTCAATGATAAAAGATTACAGCGACTTTATGCCGGATCCCAGGGATCTTCCCGAGCATATGAACGAGGCCGATTTCAAACAGCGCTTTGAATCAATAAACAGCCCTGTTTATCAGGAAATTTCAAAGCAGATCGATGCCCGTATTTCAGCAACGCCTATTTATAACGCTGAATAAAAAGGCTAACTATTCAGCACATGAAGAAATGGAACCCGGCAATTGCTCTGCCTCCCCCATCCATGGGGTCGTTCCTCCTGCATGACCTACCGGGATGTAGCGGTCGCGATTGCTCCCTGTAATCTTGCGGCGTTCCCACCATCCTTGGCGGCCATGCAGATATTGCATAAGGCCATGGATAGTCTGTAGTAGAGCAACGCAGGAGCAGTTGCCGAGGAGCATATTTGTCCATGCAGTCGACGGATGGCGCGGATTAAACGGATCATCACTGATCTTTAAAAGCATAATTAGACTTGGCTTGGGCTAGAAATCCGCGTAAATCCGTCCCATCCGTGTGCTATTGGGAATACGCGGAATAGTTACAAAAAAGGGAGCTATAAAAGCTCCCTTTGTCTAAGCCGTTTAATTAACCCGCTTAATTGTTGAATGTAGAACCTGATGTGCCTGGAAGAGTCGGCATTTTCTGTCTAGGAAACTCGCCGGTCAAACCATTCAGGAACGCGACAATATCTGCAACTTCTTGTTTAGATAAATCTTTGCCTAATTGCAGTTTGGCCATCAACGTAACCGCTTGATCCAGCGTTTTAACCGAACCGTTGTGGAAATAAGGTGCGGTCAAAGCGATATTCCGCAAAGTAGGAACTTTGAATAAATGCTCATCGGCCGGGTTTTTGCTGACTTCCGCCAAGCCCTTGTCTTTGCTGAAATGATGTTGTGCTTCCCAGTAGCCGTTAGGAATGACAGGGAATTTTTGGAACATACCGGGACCGTTAAATGCAGGGCCGCTATGGCAATTGGTACAACCTAATTCCGCAACCTTTTCCATGCCGTGGACTTGTTGAGCCGATAAAGCCGATTTTTCGCCGGAAACATAACGGTCATAAGGGCTGTTAGGCGTAATCAGAGTTCTTTCGTAAGCTGCGATTGCTTTAGTCGCAGTTTCTTTAGAGATTGAGTCTTTACCGAAGGCTTGTTCAAATGGTTCTTTATAACCTTCAATCGATTTTAAACGCGCGACGACTTCATCCCAATTTTTCATGCCCATTTCAATCGGGTTGGTTACAGGGCCTGCTGCTTGATCTTCCAGGCTTGCCGCTCTGCCGTCCCAAAATTGGACTTTATTAAACGCCGAATTCCAAACTGTCGGTGCGCTGCGTCCACCGGTTTGACCGTTAACGCCCATGGCAACCGCTCTATTGTCTTCGCCGCCCAGCATCGTGTTGTGGCAAGAAGAACAAGAAACCGTTCCGGTAGAAGATAAACGCGGGTCATGATAAAGCATTTGACCTAACTCGACTTTTGCCGGCGTAGTTGGGTTATCGGCAGGCGACTCAGCGTGTGTCGGCAACGCTTCCCAAGCTGAAGCGACCGAAATTGAACTTGTTAATGCTAACGCGGTAACCAGCGAACGAATTTTAAACATACCTCACTCCAAATTATTATTTAATGTTATTAGTGGGAAGGAAACCTATAGCCCGGTAACCTGAATGTACACCAGCGGAATTGTAAGATATGCAACGGATAAGGTACAACCAAATTTCCTTGCTTGGGCCTTACTGCCCATGATTAACCGATGTTACGCATTATCGACGAAAGGCACTAAAAGCATCGTCTGTAGGTTTTTCGCTGACAGCGTCATACTTACCTGTATTCCATTGAAAGTATTGGCCGAAATCATGAAATTACGCCGCGCCTGCTGCAATCTGCGCTTGGCGATTGAAGACAGCGCCATTCCCAGTTCCAAGCTGTAAGCTTTTGAGGAATTGGTCGATGAATTGCTGGACAATCGCCATAAAGCGCTGGTATTCAGCCAGTTTGTCGGGCATTTGGCGCTGATTCGCGAACTGCTGGATAAAAAGGCATCGCCTATCATTACCTGGACGGCGCAACCCCGGCGCCGCAACGGAAAAAAGCCATGAACGCATTCCAGGCCGGGGAGGGCGATTGGTTTTTAATCAGCCTGAAAGCGGGCGGTACCGGCTTGAACCTGACCTCCGCCGACTATGTAATCCACATGGACCCGTGGTGGAACACGGCGGTTGAAGACCAGGCGTCCGAGTGCGCTCATCGCATAGGCCAGCAGCGTCCGGTGACTATTTATCGCCTAGTCGCCAAAGACACCATTGAAGACAAGATTCGAGCTGCATAAATACAAGCCGACTTGGCCAGTAGCCTGCTCGAAGGCGGCGAAGTCAGCGGCAAAATGTCGGTTGAGGATATGATGGCGTTGATTAGGGAGATTGATTAATGAGTGGCTACCCAAAGGACGTAGGGTGCTTCTGCGAGGAAATAAAAAGTGTGGCTGGCATCCTAAATTAGGGGAGGGTGTCAGAGTTGATCCAATGGACTCAACACTCCCCGGCCGCCTTTATTCAATACATGGGTATAAATCATTGTCGTGGAAACATCGCTATGTCCCAACAAC
>NZ_RYFG02000010.1:0-251 GCF_003994235.2 Candidatus Methylobacter oryzae | reverse complement strand
CGCCGCTACGCGGATCAAGCGAATAACTGCCGGAAGGAAAAATATACTGCCAGCCCCATTCCGTTGCCGCATTCGGGTATTTTTGCGCCAGCGCGTCCGGTAGGAACACATTGGCCTTGCCGACGCGATTGTCATCGTCAAATAATAGCCGCCGCTGTAGCAAATGCGCCTGTAACCCGGTCACCACCGAAGACGGCAACATCGTTACCCTATCTTTTCCGCCCTTGCCGTCGCGTATCAGAATCTCGTTA
>NZ_RYFG02000009.1:265-206422 GCF_003994235.2 Candidatus Methylobacter oryzae | reverse complement strand
TTATTTTTCTTATCACGGGCGGGCCTTCCGTTGCCTAGGGTTAGTTCATGCCTCATATTCTATACCGGCTGTCAATGCGTAAGTTCTAAAACATTATATACTGATCCTCTTATCCTAAAGACAAGATAGCCGATCAAAAAAAAGGCGACTCTCAGACTCCTGAGCGCCGCCTTTTTAGCTAAATAAAACTATCGACCGAATTTACAGGTCAAGATAACCGGTTTCTTCATGAAGGACTGTATCCAGGCCTTGAACTTCTTCATCTAGCGTCACCCGTAAGCCTATCCATTTATCCAATCCTTTCAAGATCAGGTAACTGAATAATCCGCTCCAGGCCGCAGTTACTATAATCGCCAACGCCTGAACGCCGACTTGATCCACGATTGAAACGCCCTCCGCCAAACCGAGGCCGCCCAAACTGCTGGCCGCGAATATGCCGGTCATCAATGAACCGGTCACGCCGCCCACACCGTGAACTGAAAACACGTCCAGAGAATCGTCGATTTGCAACGTGCGTTTAGCATATTGAGTCGCATAAAAACACACGGTACCGGCGGTAACGCCGATCACCAGCGCACCGAAAGGACCGACGAAACCGGAAGCCGGAGTGATCGTGCCTAAACCGGCAACCATACCGGTCACAATACCTAAAACACTGGGTTTGCTGAAACGTTTCCATTCGATGAACATCCAGGTCAACGCGCCTGAAGCCGCACCGATATGGGTCACCAGCATCGCCATGCCGGCGCGTCCGTCCGAAGTCAACGCGCTGCCGGCGTTGAAACCGAACCAGCCGACCCACAACATTCCCGCGCCGGTGACGACCATGGTCATGTTATGCGGCGGCATGGCCGTATTCGGAAAGCCTTTTCTTTTACCCAATACCAAGGCCGATACCAACGCTGCGACACCGGCATTCACGTGAATGACAATACCGCCGGCAAAATCCATCGCGCCCAAATCGGCTAACCAGCCACCACCCCACATCCAATGGCAGATCGGCAGATAGACCACAATCAACCATAAGCCGCTGAACCACAGCATCGCCGAAAATTTCATCCGCTCGGCAAAACCGCCGACGATCAGCGCCGGGCTAATAATCGCAAAAGTCATCTGAAACATAAAAAACAAGGTTTCAGGAATAGTTCCTTTTAACGATGCGGTATTTATATCGGGTAAAAATACCTTGGAAGCACCGCCGATGATTTTTTGCAGCTCACCGCCGTCGGCGAAAATAAAGCTGTAAACCCCAGCCAGCCAAAGAATGGAAACCAAGCAGGTAATCGCGAAACACTGCATTAATACCGACAAAACGTTCTTGCTTCTAACCAATCCGGCATAAAACAACGACAGCCCCGGTATGGTCATGAACAAAACCAAGGCCGTCGACGTTAAGATCCAAGCCGTATCGGCTTGATTTAACTGATCCGCAAAAGCCAGACCAGGGAACAGCAGGAAGCCTAAAACCAGCTTTCTATTTATTATTTTTAATGACATTTTTTTCCTTGTGCCTAAATGGCATCTTCTCCGGTTTCACCCGTCCTGATACGGATGACTTGTTCTAAGTTTGATACAAATATTTTTCCGTCGCCGATCTTGCCGGTATTAGCCGCATTAACAATCGTTTCAATAGCCTTATCCAGCACACTATCGGCAACAGCTATTTCTAGTTTTACTTTAGGCAAAAAGTCGACTACATACTCAGCCCCCCTGTACAGCTCGGTGTGACCTTTTTGGCGGCCAAAGCCTTTAACTTCGGTTGCTGTAACGCCTGCAACGCCAATTTCAGATAATGCTTCTCGTACATCATCCATTTTGAACGGTTTAATGATCGCTGTTATTAATTTCATGTTATCTCTCAGTCAAGTTGCAAAAAGTATTAAAAATATCCGCCGCAATCATAGTGAATTATCTATCAACATACAATTAAAGCTGAGTTGAGCAGCTGATCTGCTCAAACCCTACTTATGCCCTTGGTATAACAAGCCTGATAAAAACACGGGTCGAGGTATTTGTTTCCAGATTTTTTCATTTTTCTTCAAACGCAAAAACGGGCGCACTGAACAGTGCGCCCGTTTGTCTGAAGGATTTGTTTTTTAGGAACGTTACCTTATATTAAATGTGATACGCGGTTTCGCCATGCTCGGAAACATCAAGCCCTTCGCGCTCGACTTCTTCAGTGACACGAAGCCCGATTACCATGTCCACAATTTTATAAGAGATAAAAGAGACTACCGCCGACCAAATAATACAGGTTCCTACGCCCCATGCCTGACTGCCGATTTGGCCGAGCATGCTGTATTCGGCAACGCCATTGGCAACATAATCCCAAACGCCGGTGCCGCCAAGCGATGGACTGGCAACAATGCCGGTTCCAAGAGCGCCGACAATTCCACCAACACCGTGAACGCCGAATGCATCCAGCGAATCGTCATAGCCCAGAGCGCCTTTCAACATTGTGACCGACCAGAAACAAATCGCACCGACAGCCAATCCCAGAAAAATAGATCCCATAGGGCCGGCCCAGCCGCATGCGGGCGTAATCGCGACCAAACCTGCAACAGCACCGGAGGCACCGCCTAACATGCTGGGTTTACCACGCAGCAACCATTCAGCCCCGATCCATGAAAGCGTAGCGGCAGAACTAGCCAATAAAGTGTTTACGAAAACCAAAGCCGCAAGACCGTTAGCTTCCAGGTTTGAACCAACATTAAAACCAAACCAGCCTACCCATAATAAAGAAGCGCCGATCATCGTCATCGTCACACTGTGCGGTGCAAGCGATTCTTTTCTATAACCGATACGCTTGCCTATCAACAAGCAGCCCACCAGACCCGCAACACCGGCGTTGATATGCACGACTGTACCGCCGGCAAAATCCAATGCACCTTTTTGGAATAAGAAGCCTGCTGTAGCTCCGGCTGCTTCTGCGGCTGCGGCATCGGTATAAGCATCGGGACCGGCCCAATACCAAACCATATGCGCCATCGGCAGATAAGAGAAAGTGAACCACAAGAACATGAACAACAATACCGCAGAAAATTTAACCCGCTCGGCAAAAGCACCGACAATCAAAGCCGGCGTAATAGCCGCGAACGTCAGCTGGAATGAGACATAGATATACTCGGGCACGTAAACGGCTTTACTAAAAGTAGTCGCCAGCGAATCCGGGGTTATACCTTTAAGGAACATCTTGCTCAGTCCGCCAAAGAACGCATTACCTTCGGTAAATGCGACGCTGTAGCCGTAAATCGCCCACAATACCGCCATCATCGAAAAGATCACGAATACCTGCATCAACATGGACAACATGTTCTTCGCGCGCACCATGCCGCCATAGAACAATGCCAAGCCGGGAATAACCATTAGGATAACCAGCACAGTGGCGACGATCATCCACGCAGTATCGCCTTTGTTGGCGGCCGGAGGAACCGGAACCGTAGTTTCGGCAAAAGAGAATCCTGCATAGCCCAATAGAGCAAACAGGGCAAAGGTAGTTAAAAGTTGTTTCATAATTCCCCCTTGATATTAAAGCGCTTCTTCGCCTGTTTCCCCGGTACGAATCCGGACAACCTGCTCTAAATTGGTTACAAATATTTTTCCGTCGCCGATTTTGCTGGTATTGGCCGCTTTAGTGATAGCATCGACAGCCTGCTCCAGCATATTGTCAGCCACAGCCACTTCAATTTTGGCCTTGGGTAAGAAATCAACCACATATTCAGCGCCGCGGTACAGCTCGGTATGGCCTTTTTGACGACCGAAACCTTTGACTTCAGTAACGGTGACCCCGGAAACCCCTATATCCGAAAGCGCCTCGCGAACATCGTCGAGCTTAAAGGGTTTAACAACAGCAGTTATCAGTTTCATTTGAGCCTCTTATATAAATTCAATATCCAGTACGATCAAAAAATTCAGTAGGTTGCCGACTTGGTGATTACACCTGCATAAACCACGGCACGGAAAGGGTGAATGCAGGTATTGCCTGGAGCAAATTCGACTACCGTGGAAGACATCTATTTTTGCTCCTTTCATTAAGCTAGATTAAAAGTTGATGCCAAAATCAGTAGAGAACAAAAATTGATCCTGCTTGTTATTACCGAATGGACGATATTGACCGCCGGTTGCGGCATTCGTTCCATCCACCCAGTCATAGCGCACATTCGGGCGAATATTCAGCCATTTCAGTGGTTTCCAGTTCACACCCACAGTAATTCCGTAATAACTGGCGCCATTGCCGGCATTACAAGTCGAAGTAAAGTTACCGGCGGCAGCAAAACTACTACCCGCGCCATTGGTTGCGGCACCTACACGGCCCGGCGAACAAACCCTGAAACCGTTTTGATCGCGAAACCATTCCGCCCTAACACCCGCTGTCAGGTTGTCTTTAATATCGTAAGTCAAATGCGAATTGACGCCATACCATTCGGCATCGACATTTGGAACGGATGTCAACACACCATTGGCATAACCATGATCATGCTGCAAAACCAGATGGGTTTTATCGGTGATATTGTGTTTCAGCACCAAGCTATAAAGTCCCCAAGACTGGCTGCTGTGCTCGGATGTACCGCCGTATGTACCGCTGACATTGGCTGAAGTATTCTTATCATTGCTTGTCCAGGTAGCACCTGCCAAACCGGCCCAATTGCCCAACTGTTTATCCCAACCACCGTCCCAACCGCCAGTGGCGCTGCCTGTGGTCACACCGCCCATAACCGACCAATTTTGATCCACCGTATAATTTCCCATCACCCCTGTATGAGTAAACGGTTCGCCATATTGCATGGTATAAGCATGGGTATAGAAAAAATTATCAGGAGCAGGAACCGTCTCGTAACCGATCGGCGTATAAAAGTGACCGGCCTTGATATTCAAACCATTGCCGATAGGGACATAAGCTTCGGCATATGCTTGAGGCAATGCAATATCGTAGAAACGATTATCGTTGCTGCCGAGCATATTGAGATCCCAATGATTCCGGTTCAACGGTAGACCGGTATTTACGTCAAATGCAGGAACACCATAGGCTTGAGTAAAAATAGCATCCGTACCGAACATTACGTCAAAACGTCCGCCGAAATCCCACGCATCGCCTTCCGTTGCGACTGCACGTTGTACGAATAGATTTAATTGATTTAACTGAAATTCGCCGGAACGATCACCGAAAGTTACCGGACCATTAAAGTTATTATCCGGGCTTGCTGCGTTATAAGTAATACCGGCATTAGCCCAACCGCCAACTTTTAATCCAAGATTTTTCATGAATTGGCTTTCGTTAGGATCTCCTACCGTTTCAAGTAAGGTCGTAGCCTCAGTCAAGCTCTTTGCCTGCACAGCACCAAAAACAGAAATCAACGCCATTCCTAAAACCAGTGGCTTTAGCTTAAAACGATTATTGTTTAGATGGTTCTTCATAATTAAATCCTTAAGAATTGATTAAACTTAAAGCAAAATGCCCTCTAAACAGTCAAAAGCAAATAAAGTGCCAACTATATTTTCACGGTAAACATTTAGGCCATAAGACTCAAACACAGCAGGTTTATTTCTTTATTTTTCAGCATTATAAAACGCTCTCAACAAAAACAAGCCCTGCCAATTCCCTTTATATCCTTAGGTTTTTTATCAGCGAGTAAAAATAATCCGCACAGACATTGGGCAATATCGATTATTAAGGCACCATAATTGGGCATTGTCCGATTTATCCTTTTCCCTTGAGTCGTCATTTATTCCGTCTTGTTTTTTTAGTGGCTAATTCATCAAAAAAAATGGTATCGTTATACTGTTTGGCATAAAAAAATATTCTATACAACCTCCGAGGAGACGAAATAAATGTCTGCAGCAAAAGTACTTAAAATGATCAAAGAAAACGACGTAAAATTCGTCGATTTTCGTTTTTGTGACACACGCGGCAAAGAGCAGCATGTAACATTCCCTGCTCATACTATCGATGAAGATACCTTTGAAGAAGGCAACATGTTTGACGGTTCTTCAGTTGCAGGCTGGAAACATATCAATGAATCAGACATGATTTTGATGCCTGATCCATCCACTGCGGTTATGGATCCGTTCTTTGATGACAACACACTGATCTTGCGTTGCGACATCATCGAACCAAAGAACATGCAAGGTTACGAACGCGACCCACGCTCTATCGCCAAACGCGCAGAAGCTTATCTAAAATCAACCGGTATTGCGGACACAGCATTCTTCGGTCCTGAAAACGAATTCTTCATTTTTGACGACGTTCGTTGGGGCACCGATATGAGCGGCTCTTTCTATAAAGTCGACTCAGAAGAAGCCGGCTGGAACTCAGAAAAAGTTTACCCAGACGGTAACACCGGTCACCGTCCAAGCGTTAAAGGCGGCTATTTCCCAGTACCTCCAGTTGATTCTTTCCAAGACATGCGTTCAGCAATGTGCTTGACACTGGAAGAAATGGGCATGACTACTGAAGTTCACCACCACGAAGTAGCAACTGCTGGTCAGTGCGAAATCGGCGTGAAATTCAATACCCTGGTTAAAAAAGCAGACGAAGTTCTGGAACTGAAATACGTTGTTGCCAACATCGCACACGCATACGGCAAAACAGCGACTTTCATGCCTAAACCACTGGTTGGCGACAACGGTAGCGGCATGCACGTACACCAATCTCTGTCTAAAGACGGCGTTAACCTGTTCACTGGCGATTTGTACGGCGGTTTATCCGAAACTGCTCTGTTCTACATCGGCGGCATCATTAAGCACGCTAAAGCATTGAACGCTTTCACCAACTCATCAACCAACAGCTACAAACGTCTGGTTCCTGGTTTTGAAGCGCCTGTTATGCTGGCTTACTCAGCACGTAACCGTTCAGCTTCCATCCGTATTCCTTTTGTTAACAATCCAAAAGGCCGTCGTATCGAAGTTCGTTTCCCTGACTCAACCGCTAACCCATACTTAGCTTTCTCAGCAATGATGATGGCTGGTTTGGATGGTATTCAAAACAAAATCCATCCTGGCGATGCTATGGATAAAGACTTGTATGATTTACCGGCTGAAGAAGCGAAAAACATTCCACAAGTCTGCCACTCATTCGACCAAGCTCTGGAAGCTCTGGACGCTGACCGCGAGTTCCTGACACGCGGCGGTGTTTTCACTGACGATGCGATTGACGGTTTTATTGCATTGAAAATGGAAGAAGTAACTCGTATTCGTATGAGCACTCACCCAGCCGAGTACGACATGTACTACAGCTTGTAACGGTTAAGCCTGTTTCAAGCAGGCTCAGAGTTACCCAAGACCCCGCAAGTTATCCGGCTTCGCGGGGTTTTTTATATCCAGCCTCACCGTTTCATATAAAATAGTTTTCCGGTTTATTCATAACCGTTCTATCACTAAATGCCATTTCGGCAGTTAACCACTTAAAATCATTTACTTTAAGGTATATGCAATGAAAAATAGCGCCGCGTGGATCTTAGTTTTAAGCTTATGCTGCTTCAATACTGCATTCGCGATGAGATGCGGACATGACTTAGTCGGTATGGGCGATCGCAAACAAGATGTACTGGATCGTTGCGGCCAACCGGACTCAATTGAAACGCATACTGAAATAATAGGCAAGACAACGCGTTTCCCGTACAGAACCATCGATATACAAGAATATGAAGAGGTTCAGGTAGAAGAATGGGTATACAACCTCGGTTCTTTACGCTTACAACAATATCTTCGATTCGAAAATGGAGTATTAAAAGAAGTTAAAAGCTTAGGTCGAGGCCATTAAAAAAACGTGCCTGAACTGAACAGCCTCTGTCTTAGACTTGGCTCCGTTTTACTTTAAACAGATAGGCGACTGATTATAAGCGCTTGTCAAAACCGGACAATTGCAAGGATATTGAACGGGTCATCGCCCACTTTTCCAAATGGAAGCCATTAACCAGATTCCGCATGCGGTAGCAAAAGAATATCCCAGAAACCCGAACGCAGGCAGGCCGAATAATTTCGGCCCGCCTTCCACGGTCATAATAATCGATGAACCGATAATCAACGCGGCTGTAACGATACCCATCGTTAACCGGCTAATCGCAATATCGATATGATTAACATACTGGCCAAGACGCTTGACGTTAATATCAATCTGAAAAGCGCCTTTTCTCGATGCGCGCAGCAGTTTACGCAAGTCCCTGGGCAGGCTCGATAACAGATCGATAACGTTGATCAGGTTACGCCTGCCCCGTTTAACAATAGCTTCCGGCCTGTAGCGTTCCATCATGATTCTTCGAACATACGGAGCGGTAAAAACCAAGGTATTGAATTCAGGATTAAGGTGCCTGCCCAGGCCGTCCATCGTGATATAAGCTTTGATTAACAAAGCCAGATCGGCAGGCAAGATCAATTTATGATCCCTTAATATCGCCATTAAATCGCTCATCATGTTAGTCAGACTTAAGTCTTTTAACGACAACGAGCTGTATTGGTCGACGAAAGCTTCAATATCGATAATCAACACCTGCTCGTCGGTATAAATATTGTCCGACCAGTCTTCAAGTATCTCGGCAACTTGAAGCGGTAGATGATTGGTCATGCCGTACAGCAAGCTGATAACCTGGTCCCGGCGGTCTTCGGTCAGCCGGCCGATCATGCCGAAATCGATAAAGGCCAATTTATTATCCGACAAATAAAATACATTGCCGGCATGCGGGTCGGCATGAAAAAAGCCGTCTTCCATAATCATCTTCATGACTGCATTGGTACCTCGATCGGCCAGCAGCTTTCTATCAAGTCCGGCTTTATCCAGCGTATTAATATCTCTGCCCTGGATACCGTCAATATATTCCTGGACATTGAGCCTTTCGCTGGTCCATTGCCAATAGACCTTGGGAATCTTGATGTTAGGATCATCGACCAAATTGGCGGCTACCCGTTCCGCATTCCTGCATTCGGCGGCGAGATCAAGTTCCCGGTTCAACGATTGGTTAAACTGGCGCAGGACTTCTTTCGGATGAAACCGGCGAATCTCCGTCGATTCGGATTGCGCAATCTCGACAATGCGGGTTAAAAGCCGTAAATCGGCATCGATAATTTTAGACAGGCCGGGCCTGCGGATTTTTAAAACAACCGGCGATCCGTCTTTCAGCACGGCTTTATGGACCTGGGCAATTGAGGCTGCCGCAAGCGGTTGTACATCAACCTCTGCAAAAAATTCACCGATGCTGCCGCCAAGATCTTCTTCAAGCTGGGGTAGCAGTTCCTCAAAAGGCATCGGAGGAACCTGATCCTGGAGTTTTTCAAATTCGGCAATATAAGCGGGAGAGAATAAATCAACGCGTGTTGCAAGGATTTGCCCCAACTTGATGAATGTAGGCCCCAGCTCTTCCAGTACGCGGCGCAGCCGTTGCGGCGTATCAAGGCTGGAATAGTTTTCCGCATTCTGCCAATGCAGCACCCTGCCCGCCCTCTCCAAGGCCTTGCCGACGCCCAGACCGCGAACAAAGCTGCCGAAACCATAACGTATCAGAACGGTTGCAATTTCTTGAACCCTGCCCATATCCCTGGTTGCGCTTAGCATTTCCCATAACATGTATTTGCTAAATTTTATTTTTTAGAATCGGATGGTTGCAGGCTTTCGGCGATACCTGACAAAATACCGCTGGCTATGTTTGCTAACGTTGAAGCAGAAGTCACCGTACCGGAAATGATCGCGCCGGGGCTTATAGCCGACAGGTTGCCAAGCGCTTTCAAGGCGCTTACCGTTTGTTTGCCGACAGCCGTTCCGCTTTTATGAGCATGATCGATAAAATCGTTAACAATGTCGGCAGTGACCTGAGTGCTGCCTTTGGCGACTTTCTCCAATGTAT
Organism: Candidatus Methylobacter oryzae; assembly: GCF_003994235.2. GTDB lineage: Bacteria > Pseudomonadota > Gammaproteobacteria > Methylococcales > Methylomonadaceae > Methylobacter_A > Methylobacter_A oryzae. The sequence continues at coordinate 196,589 of NZ_RYFG02000009.1, read as the reverse complement.
CGATAAACAATCGTTCCATGCCCTGTATGTCTTTAATCGCATCCATAAAGTCATGTTGCTCGCTCACTTTGACAGCCGCCTCTTGAATAGCCAACGTCGATGCTTCCGTCGCAATCGCCAACGCATCGTCCAATGCCGTGACCGCACGGGTAAAATTGCCTTTGGCATGCTCATCCTGGCCCGATATGCCCTCATCAATCCCTCTGGCGACCGCTTCAGCCACATTTTTGATGTTTTTCATATCCAGTTCGCCTTTTGTCAGCGCTTTTAGGGTTATCTCCTTAACCCGCCGATGAACATCGTCTCCCGATTCAACCGCTTCCCGGACTGCATCTGTAACGTCTTGTTGTTGGTCTACTTCAGCCATGGCCGCTCTCCGGATCAGTAAAAAATTGTAACTACTCAACCTATGCCCAATAGAATCAGCGCAAAATGAATTGCCTGATCTGTAATAACTTTAATCCAGTCGCTTGGATTAAACAAAATCCGTGTCCAACACGATGCGATAACGCGCTTTACCCGCAGCCAAATGCTCAAGCGCATCGTTTACTTTGCTCATCGGGAAATGTTCGACTTGAGGTGCAATATGATGCCGCGCTGCAAACTCAAGCATCGTTGCAATTGCCGAAGGACTCCCGGTCGGCGATGCCGATACGCTCTTTTGCCCGAACATCAGGTCAAAAACAGAAATCTGCATCGGCTCAAGCACTGCACCTACGACATGCAGACGCCCATTGGGTTTTAACGTCTTCAACATCGCAGCCCAATCCAATGGCCTATTGACCGTGACGATCAATATATCCAGCGAATTTGCGATTTGCTGCATGGCCGCGCCGTCATGGCTCGATACGACATGATCAGCGCCGAATCCTCTGGCTTCGTCGGCCTTGGACGGGTTAGAGGTGAAAGCCGTCACTTCACAACCCCAAGCCTTGGCAAATTTGAGCCCCATATGACCCAGGCCGCCGATACCGACGATGCCGACGCGGTCGGCGGGTTTGACGCCGAACGTCAACAGTGGCGAGAATACGGTAACGCCGCCGCACAAAAGCGGGCCTGCGCTGCTAATATCGAGCGCCTCAGGCAGAGGGATTGCCCAAGCCCAATGCGCTCTAACCCTGTCCGCAAAACCGCCTTGATGGCCGACTATCGTCGGCACGGCTTCCGCACAGAGATTATTATTACCGGTCATGCATTCGCGGCAGTGCATGCAACTGCCGGCGGTCCATCCAAGCCCGACTTTTTGCCCGACCCGCAAGCCTTTAACATAATTGCCAACGGCAACGATGCGCCCGACCGCCTCATGTCCCAAAATAACCGGATACTGAGACAATCCCCATTCGTTATTGAGGATAGACAGGTCGGAATGGCAAAGGCCGCAATATTGGACCGCGATTTCAACCTCTTCCGGCCCGAGCGGCCCGGCATTATAGGTAAAAGGCTCAAGCTTCTGCTTCGCGCCGCGCGAAGCCCACCCACGAATTTCAGTCATTGCGATTCCCCTTTTTGGCTGCCAAAACACTTAATACTCATGTACCTTCTTTCCACGATGACAGGTAATTCTGCTGCTCCCTGCTTAATTTATCGATACTCAAGCGCATAGCCGCCAGTTTCATCTTGGCGACTTGCCGGTCAATATCGCTGGGTACCGGGTAAACAGCGTTTTTAAGGTCGGCGCCATGCTGCCATAAATAAGCAATGCTCAAGGCCTGGTTGGCAAAACTCATATCCATCACAGTTGCCGGATGGCCTTCCGCCGCGGCCAAATTAACCAACCGGCCTTCGGACAACAGCCGAACGGTGCGCCCGTTCTTAAGCCGGTAAGCTTCAACGCCTTTGCGCGGACGATGTTTTTTTACCGATAATTTCTCCAGCGCCGGAATGTTGATTTCAACGTTAAAATGACCGGCATTGGCGATCACGCAGTGGTCTTTGACCACTTCAAAATGCGTTTTATCCAACACATGCTTGTCGCCGGTCGCGGTAACAATAAAATCCGAGATTATTGCAGCCTCAAGCATCGGCATCACGCGATAACCATCCATGGCCGCTTCCAATGCTCTCTGCGGATCGACTTCGGTGATAATGACTTGCGCGCCATGTCCACGAGCCCGCATCGCAATGCCGCGGCCGCACCAGCCGTAGCCTGCAACGGTAAACGTCTTTCCGGCCAACAATATATTGGTTGAGCGGATAATTCCATCCAGCGTGCTTTGGCCGGTACCGTAGCGGTTATCGAACAGGTGCTTGGTCATCGCGTCGTTGACCGCAATCACCGGGAATCTCAATGCGCGGTCTTCGGCCATCGCGCGCAGGCGCATGACGCCGGTCGTGGTTTCCTCGGTCCCGCCTATAACCTCCGCCAACAGTGCGCTACGATTTTTGTGCAGTTCGCTGACCAGATCCGCGCCATCATCCAGCGTGAGCTGTGGTTTATGATCCAACGCTTGACCGATATGGCGGTAGTAAGCGCTGCCGTCTTCGCCGCAAATCGCAAAGGTAGGAATATGATAATGCTGTACCAGCACGGCGGTGACATCGTCCTGGGTGCTAAGGGGATTGCTGGCGCACAACACGACCTCCGCCCCGCCCGCTTTCAGCGTGCGCGCCAGATTGGCGGTCTCAGTCGTGATATGCAGACAGCCGCTGATCCGCGCTCCCGCCAACGGCCGCTCTTTAACAAAGCGGTCATGAATAGCGCTCAGCACCGGCATCTCGGTCAAGGCCCACTCGACACGCTCGCGCCCCTGACCGGCCAACGATAAGTCTTTTATGTCGAAAGATTTATCTATCATGAACATCACCCGAGGCTTTGGTTCCGTTGCCGTGCCTGCCGACAAGCGGCACGAAATTGACGTCAAGAATATTGCGGGACTCAATGCCGCCATTGGCTTTCTTTTCTATAAGCGTCAATTCCTGGTAGCTATAAGCCAGGCCTACCGGTATGACCAGCCGGGCGCCAATGGCCAACTGTTCAAGCAAGGCTTCGGGAACGTAAGATGTTGCCGCAGTAACAATAATGCCGTTGTAAGGCGCATGCTCAAGCCAACCGGAATGACCGTCTCCAGTCTTAACCGTTACGTTGTCATAGCCCATTTTCTTAAGCCTGAGGCGCGCTTTGTCGGCCAACTCGCCGATCACTTCAAGCGAATAAACCTGTTTAACCAGCTTGGAAAGAATAGCCGCCTGATAGCCGGAACCGGTGCCGATTTCAAGGATGGTATCGGTAGGCTTGGGATTCAATAAATCGGTCATCAGCGCGACAATATAAGGCTGGGAAATAGTTTGTCCCCACCCGATCGGTGCGGGGCTGTTATCGTAGGCAAGAGAACGAAAACCTTCGGGCAAAAACTTATGCCTCGGCACCTGTTTCATAGCCTCCATGACCCTGCCGTCCAGGGCATGCTTGCCAATCAAGTGCCGGGTCAGGTTAACTTCCATTTCAATATCGTCCAGCATGCGTTGCAAATTGCTCATCAATTGTACTCCCGAAATGCTTTTATCGTTCCGGCGGTATGGGTAGGAATGGGCTATAACAATTCACGGCATGGATAATTATTTCCAGCAACACGAACAATAATTCGAACATGACGCCCAAGAAGTTACAATTAGTTACATTACTTATAGCTTTGCCTGAAATGCAATAGCACAATCGAACAAGCTATTAGCCTGAACACGATTTAGAAAGATGATAAAGGCAGAGTTGGGCAGTCTCTTGAATAGATGGAGTCACAATCATGAAAGCCATGGTATTAAAAACGCTCTGCAACCTGAAAGAACATCCAATGCCGCTGAAACTAATGGACCTGCCGATTCCGATTCCCGGCGAACGGGAAATCCTGTTGAAAGTTTCCGCCTGCGCTGTCTGCCATACCGAATTGGATGAAATAGAAGGACGCACGCCGCCGCCCTATTTACCGATCATTCCCGGCCACCAAGTCGTCGGCCGCGTCGAAGCGGTCGGCAACAAGGCCGGCGCTTTTAAATTGGGCGACAGGGCCGGCGTTGCGTGGATTTTCTCCAGTTGCGGCACCTGTAAATTTTGCCTGGCAGGGCATGAAAATCTGTGTCCGCATTTCGCGGCGACAGGCCGCGACGCGAACGGCGGCTATGCCCAGTATATGACCGTCGCCGAAGATTTCGCCTATGCAATCCCGGAAACTTTCTCGGACCTGCACGCAGCCCCACTGCTTTGCGCCGGCGCCATCGGCTACCGTTCGCTGCATTTGTCGGGCCTCAAAGACGATCAACGGTTGGGGCTGACCGGCTTTGGCGCATCGGCGCACCTGGTGTTAAAGATGGTGCAACACCAATATCCGAACTCCGAAATTTATGTTTTTGCCCGTAGCGCCAAAGAAAGAGCGTTCGCCGAAGAACTCGGCGCAAAATGGACTGGCGATACGATCGAACGGGCGCCTCATAAACTGGATACTATCATCGACACCACGCCGGCCTGGCAGCCCGTTGTCGAGGCCCTGGCAAACTTGGAAGCCGGCGGCAGGCTGGTCATTAATGCGATTCGCAAGGAAGGCGACAAGCGCAGTCTGCTGAACCTGGATTATCCCGTGCATATTTGGCAGGAAAAAGAGCTAAAGAGCGTCGCCAATGTCGCCCGCAACGATGTGAAGGAGTTTTTAGACCTGGCCGCAAAAATGAATCTCCAGCCCGAAGTCCAGCTATTTGCGTTGGAACAAGCCAATGACGCATTGCTTGAACTGAAAGCCGGCCAAATTCGCGGAGCCAAGGTGTTGAAAATCGTTTGATCGAGGTTTTAACTCAATAATACCGCCCTGAAAGGCCGCCGTATTTGCTCGAACTCGTACAGAAAAGATTCGACATCAGGAGGCAAATATCTGTGCAGTGGAAAGATCATTTCCGAGTCCTAATTTTTCCATCAGCAATCAAAGGCGATATTGAATGGGCCCATTAAAATCAATCTTTGATATGACGAGGCTCTTATTGTCCTATTCATTTTTCTTCGGAACAAAATATCTACATTTTCTCAATACGAAAATAGCGCCATATCCCCTTATCACGGTCTTTGCCCATGAATTCCCCCACGATCATCCATCGTGATGACTTCGGCGTCGCTCAGCTTGGGCGTAACTTCCCGGCTGGTTGACAATGGTTCGGCGAATATCTTCTACACAGCAATAAACATAAAGGATAAAGTCTTCTACTGACACGGCCCTTCTCCTCATAAAATTGCTTTTGGTAAAACAACTCTACGGGAGTCGAGGCCTTGTCTTCAATTCATTTAAAGTCGGGCATCGCGTTTACAATGTAATTGCATGCAATTGTCTGCGGAGTGTCACTTAAGTGAATGAAAATGAGCTTGCTCGCTTTAAAATTTACATAGGGACCTGTGTATTTTTGTCTCCGCCTTGGTGATGTTTCCGTTGTTTTTTCAGATGCCGTTCCTTTTTCAACTCGTTGTATTTCGCTATTTGTTCGCTGGTAAGAACGCCTTCCATCAGTTTATGTTTTTCCTCGCGCAGTGCTTTTAATTTTTCGTGGTGTTGCTGGAAAATAGTTTCCAGCCGGGATTGTTGCTCAGCAGATAAACCAAGTTCCTTGGTCAATTGTTTTATTTTTTCGCCGCGCCGCCCTTCATGATTGCCGGTTTCGTTTCCAGCAGCCATTGCGGTAAATGGAAGTAGTACCGCCAGCGCTATGATTATGATTTTTTTATTCATGAGTCATTCCTTAAATATTGAGGGAAAAAAGAATAGAAATTTCTGTTATTGCGAAGACTTTAGCAATAAAAAATGCAAACAGTTTGAAAAAATTAGGGAAGAAATACTCCAATTTCCGATTCACATCTTTGCGCGTCAGAAACAGGCAAAATGCTAATGGCATTTCGCTTTAAATAATCGTTATTAATGGGTAATAATTTTTCCGTTTTGTAGGACTACATTTACCATTTTCCAATCGCCACCAAGAGCAACAAATAAAATGTGGGAATACCTCAGAATCTAATCTCGTTGATCTGTGATTTGTGGCGACACAACCCTGCTTCCTCCCTCGCGGCGTCAACCATCGTTTTGGCCCTCTGTACCAGCCTATCTCTATCGCCAATAGACGATAACATGTCGGCAGCGGCGTTGCCCAGTTCGGCTATCTCGGCCCAGTCGATTCCGTTGGCATTAACATCCGCTGCCGCTTGTCCCTCTCGTGCATCGGCGAAATTCAACGCAAGGCCGGTGCGTTGCCATAGCTCATGCTCGGCATGTGCCCGATAGCTTTGCTCACGAGCCAGTCTGGTCATATCCAGTACTAAATCTACAGTCTGCCAAGCGTGGAGATAAAGATAGAGATGCAAGCCCATAAACAGCCCAAAAGCTTCATGCTCCGGCAGGGAAAGCAGGGCGTCATAGCTGTCTTGTGTGCCGATCCAGTGATCGAGATTTCCCTCATTGCGGAATCGTTCGCTACGCGGCAAATAACGGTTGCATAGATAATTCATGAACGGTTCATTACTCCGGTTGGTCAGTAATGCCACGGTCTCGTAAAAAAATTCTTCTTTGCGATTTCTTAGCGATACATAAGATGCCCAATGTAGCCATAAGTTCCGATAAAGCATGATGTGGCAGCCGCCAAATGTTGATTTCAACGGCCAAACACGGCCAAGAGACCGGCAGAAGCCCAGGACCGGCTGACGCCCCCTACGTTGCGCTTCTTTCAGTAACAAAGCGACATATCGTTTCTCCTCTGTTCTCAAATCGCCACGCAAGCCCTGTGGCGGAAAAAACCATTTATAGGGTATGGAGGGGTGAAACCGTTTCATACCGCCTGACTGCCGGATCAGAGGCAGATATTCCAGGTAATACGGGTCTGTCGCGGAATGACCGGAACCCCAACTGGTGTAAGCGAACGAGGCCGCTTGCTGACGAGTCATATGATGCAGGAACATTGAGAATGGCTCGTAGAAAGCCTGTGTCTCAGGCAACTGGCGAAACTTCGCCCAGATCCAGGTACTCGATGTCCGCCAACTGGCATGAAGAAAAACGGAGGGGGCAGCAACAGTATCGTTATCTCGTTTGACTCGCGTCGTAGCGCAATCCGCTTTTCTGGAAGCGATCGCGACAGACTCGCCTAATAGCTGAATCGAAGGGGCTATCTGTTCATCCAAGGTTAAGTAACCGTAAATGTCGCGATTATCAAGGTATTGCGGTACTCCAGACTGGCGGGCGCTGTCGGAAAAAATCACATATTCGTGACGGTCGCTGCCGTCGGCATAGTGCAATTGAGGAATCACATCGCGACGGATCAAATAGGTGCAATGCACCACCGGGACTTCGATCAAACCCTTGACTTGCTGAAACAGGAGCCAGTTATAGGCTTCGCTGTTTAAGAAGTAACCATGGGCATCAACCTGCTGATGGTAGTTGGAGTACAGCCGCAGCATGTCCTGATAACGCAACAGCGGCGCCACGATAGGAAGGTTCGTTGCCAGCAGCGACCGCAAGGTATGCGGTTTTAGAAAATTATCGACATCGGCCACGAAGTAAAAATCGCAATCGTGACGCAGTGTCGCTTGTAAGCTGTCTTGCCGGATGGCTGCGAGTACCCGAAAGCGCATCGCATTCCATTCATGGACGTCAAACTGTTCTACCGGTTCGGGCGCATCAGCGGTTTCGTATTCCACATGGGCGTACGCATGGCCGACCCGTTTCAGCCAACTGCTGAGAATTTGCTCGGTCCTGTCGGTATTGTTATTCGTACGAACATAGAGAACGATTGAGGACTTCGGGTAATCGAGCGCATCAATACAGCTCAGATAAAAAGGCAGCACCGCCTCTTTTTGTTTTGCAAGAATCGCAATCAGCACACGAGGGACAGACTTTCCCCGCCGCCACTGCGCTATAGGCTGCATCAGTTTGCTGGGCGTTGCCGAAGCCTGGGATTGCGCTGACAGCCTATCGCTCGCGAATTTGGCATTCGTGGCGATCCGTTGTGCGTCTGCCTCCGAAAGATTGCCTGCCGTCAGAATTTTCAGGCACGCATCCAGACAGTCCTGAAAATGTCCCGACCAATAAGCATTGATCGCATACTCATCCAGTAAGCCTTGACTATAGATCCAGCGTTCGATAAACAGGCCGTCTTCGGGAATCGAAAGCGCTAAACCGCGTCCGGCAATCCGGTAGCCTTGCTCATAGCGTTCATGCAACCGGCAAAAACGGCTCGCGCCGTGCAAGGCTTCCGCCCGCGCCGGCAGTACGTCAGCAGCCCGAAGATAAGTGTCGATCACTTCCTGTTCGGGATGAGCAAGCTGATCCTTTAGCCGCGCCGCTTGATACAGGCTGATATAAATTTCTTCCTGCCAGAAACCAAGCTCCGACCGAGCCAAGTAATGTTTTAAGGCTTTTTCGGACTCGCCGCAGTCACGGCAACTCTGGGCCAAGTAGAATTGATACCGGGCTCGAAGGAACGGATCGGTTTCCTGCGATAACGCTGTTTCCAGCACCTCGGCGTCCCTATAATATTTTTCCGGGTCGCTACTCCTGGCGCCTTCCGTACCGGCCACAATCTTAATCGATTTGACGGAGCCGGGTGTTAATCGCTCACTGGGTACTTCGATATATTCATGCAGAACACCACGATAACGGTAAGGCTGCCGGGTGCTGCACAGTAAAATTCGTGCATAATAGACATCGTTTAATCTGATGGATACAAAATAGTGGTCTGCAGTCAGACCGGTTTTGAATTGCTCCGGATTAAAATCTTCTTCATATTCTATAAAATCATCGGCATCCATCATCATGGAATAATCGATGTTAGGGATACGTTGTAGCCTACTCAGTATGACGTTACGGTTATGGGCAAAATCGACCCATGGGTCGTCAAACACTGTCCCCGGTATTCCTGTATCCGTCAACCAGCCGCGAATCATGTCCTGCGTACCGTCGGTTGAGCCGGTATCGGAGACAAGTACATAATCAACAAGACTGCGTACACTATCCAGGCATCGCATAATCAGCGCAGCCTCGTTCTTCACAATCATGCACAGACCGATAGTTTTCACGCAGGAGTTCTTTTCCATATTCCGGTCAGCGAGATTGTCACGGGCAAGCTACCTGTGACGAGTAATCAATAAAACGCAACGTCGATGAGAAGGCGTCAAAGATCAGCCGTCTCTGCTCAATACTGGCCATAACCTCTGAGAATGGCGGCACTCCATATCGAAACCCTGATTTTTCTTGCGCAGACAGTGGCGCGTAGGGCATACCCGTCCTTGCCGATATATCCACCAACGAAGAAGCAAGTTCTTCATACCGGTAAATCTTATCGACCAGCAGAGTACCTTGCTGATCAACATACAAGGCGGTATCGACAGGAAAGAATCCTCGCTCCAGATAAGCTTCCCATGTGGCCGGATGTTCTGCTTTGCGATGCAACGGGGAGTTACGCAGCATCGCGAAATGCGAGAGGCACTTATCCACCGGATGCCGCTCGAAGCAGAACCGGAATGAGTTTGAGAAAGTCTCAGGACTAAGCTCACGGATACGGCTAGCCGGCATATGATTGAAGAAAGATGAAATATTTGCTTTGCCCTGATAGTTGCGAGGTGTGTGCCCTACAACCGGTGGATAGAGCGGCGTCACAATGTCTTCGTCCGCACATTGGTTGGCTAGATGCACTTCGACGGAAGTACCGGCCGTTTTCCGGGTTTTAATGAAAATAAAACGGTGCTTGAACGAGACAATCGTCATACTTCTTTTCTGATCATCAACCTAAGCACATTGCGACAGAGTTTCTATCTGTAAACAGCTGAAATTTGTAACGCCCGTTAACAAGCCATATTTTAAAAATGGATTCACGGCAACACTATCTTAAAGCCTTGAGCCTTGTTCAGGTCGGGATAATACACAAACAAGCGGCCATCGTCACCAAACCACCAAGCCTTGATTTTTTGGCTTTCTGCAACTTCCACCAACTCATAATCCGGAAACAAGTTGAAATGCTCTCCGTTGAGCGTCATCGATAAACTCCCGTTAGCATTTCCACGCAGCAGGGCCTTGCTGTCCAGCTTCTTTACTTCAGCCTCCAATATCGCAAAATCGGCCGCCACCGGATATAGCGTCTGCTGCTGTCCGCTGTCATCAGTCCAAGTAACGTAGCCATCAGACCCTGTGCCAAAACCTGCCGGGGGTTGATTTAAACGCAGTTCATACCCGGCCTGTCCGGCAAATATTTTACCTGTCAGCATCACCAGGTAAGTGCCGTCAGCCTGTTGTTTGACGCTACCTTGCATGGAACGGATGAATTGGGCAAAGGAAGCCGGATCTCGAAGCGTAGGCGCCACACGGAAGCTCAGAGGCCCTTCGTTTAACTCAAAATCCCCATTGCCCGGCGGCGCGAGCAGCTCCCGGCTGGTCTGGTTTGGGCGTACTTCAATCACCCCAACGGGTTCGACGTTAAAGTTCTGCTCTGCCATCTTCAGATACAGGCTGCCAAATTGCGTTGCGCTGCCGCTTAACTTAAGGCCGTGTTGCTTCAATCCGTTGAACAGCGTGGCTTCCACATCCTGCCCTGTTCGGGTGCTGATACCTTTTAAAATTGGCCCCGACTGATCCACTGCCATGCCATCCACGTTAGGCAGTACGAGCGTATCGCCGGCAACGCCGGCTCTACGCTCGACAGAACCCAAGCGAATCCGCTGCAATTCGCCCTGTAAGGTAAATTCCGCAGTTTCACCAGCGAGCACTTTGACGACAGCAGTACTTTTGGTGCTTCGAACATTGCTATTGTTGCACACGCCCAGCAGCCCTTCGCCTTGGAGCAAGCCCATGCTTATTAAGTTATCCTGACGGACGGTATTAAGCTGCGTGTTATCTGCACCAGAGGACACCGGCGTATGATTCACGGCCACCATCGGAGCGCAGGCGTTGTTGCTCTTGATACTGAGCATTCCTTCCTTCGGACTGGGCAGAGGAATGCTGACGCCGTTGACGACGACCGTATCGAGGCTGAAACGGACTTGCGTTGCCTCTGATGGGTGAGCTGCAACAAGCAAGGTATAGTCGCCAACCTTGAGTATGATTTGGGCCGAGGTATTATCAGTAGCCAACGGCAGAACGAGTTCCACGTTTTGGGTATCGGCACCGGGTTGGATAGTAATCGTGCTGTTGCCTTGAAGTGTGATGGTCGTCTGGCCGTTCTTCACGCTTGCGGTGGCTTGAGCACCGGCTTGGTTTGCTGTGACCACAAGGGAAGGAGTGTTGCTTCCGGCGTTGGCGGTAGCAAGGAGGTTCTGATTCGGAGCCGTAGCGGTAACGATCGTGGAGCCGGTTTCAACCACGGTAACGGGCCGGCCATCTACGATGACGGTTGTGCTGGTATTTCCCGTGCCATTTTCATAAGTAACCACCGGTTCAAGAACGGTTCCCGACGTCGAGGTGGAAGTTGGGTTATCGACACTACTCGACGTAGGGGTGGGAGTTTGGTTATCGACACTACTTGCTACTAACGATGCTTCAGGCCAGAAACCCGCAGTGAGTTCATATCCCCCGCCCAACATTGTACCAACTGCCGCTTGGCCAATTGTGGCAGTCAAAGTACTCGAGCCCAACGTAGCGCTGCTACCACCGGCTGCAACGACTTGATTCTTTATGGAAAACGCAAAAGCTTGGCTGGAATTAACCATCAGGAAACTAACAGAAAACAGTACTGAACAAAGAGGCTTTAAGATGCTTACCTGTGTTGGGGTTTGCAAGGCATAAGCCGTCATTCGCTCCCTTTGATAGCCTGTTGAGAACAGGTTGTTTTTCATGTTGGCCCCTTCATTCTGGCAATTCCGCACTAGATCACTTTAATCAAAACCGAAATCAAATCATGACAGCGTTTTTTAGCTGCCGAACTTTAACGCAAGTAATCAAGGCCCTGCAGGGCCTGTGGGTCCTGTAACACCTGTAGCTCCTGTTGCTCCTGTCGCTCCCTTAGGACCTGTAGGCCCTGCAGCGCCTGTGGATCCTGCAGCACCTGTAGGTCCTACAGCACCTGCCGGCCCTACAGCGCCAGCAGGACCTGTTGCGCCTTTTTCACCTGCCGCGCCGGTAGCACCTTTAGGACCTTGCAAACTAACGCCCGCTGGCCAGACACCATTTGATTTTGGGCCAAAGAGCATTTGACTGGTGCTTTGGTAATAGAAATCGCCATCTTGGCCTATGCTGTTTATTGGATCAGCAGCACCGGTAAGCATCGCTGCTGGAAAATCGGCGCAAACCCAACCATTAGCCGATTTTTTTAAAATCTGGTTATTTTCGCACTCAATTGCAATTTTTTTCGTTGTAGTCAGGCCACCGTCCGCGAGCGAACCCGCCGTCATCGCATAAGGGCTAGAGACCAATGGTTGAAGAGGGCTCAATATAGCACTACCATCGATAGAAACCCCTAAATAGTAGGGTTTATCAAATGGTAAATTAAGTTGGTTAACTGCTCCCAGTAATACTGAATAAACACCGTTGGAAATACTGACTTGCTGCACTTCTTGCCAAAGAACCGTATTTTGTTCATCATACAAAGTGAACGTCATCATGCGGCTACCTTCCACAGCAACACCGTTTTGTATCAAGCGCCCTTGCCAAGAAATCTTAGGAACCGGCGAAGCAGCATTGGCGTCAGAAAGCATAGTGCTATAACTAACGACGCCAGCCAGCAACAAAGCGGACAGACCTGTTTTTTGGACTCTAATTTTTTTCTTGTTTAATTTAACAAACGGTTTAGATTCTTCGTTCTTTTTTATTAGATTGTCTTTTAAGTGAGACATATTTAATATCCTTAGATAGCTAGTTTTAAATATAACCTAAACTAGGTTAATAATTTTTTTATATTAAAAGTCATAGCCAGCCTATCTGTCGGACAAAGACAAAGTTATCCTAATAAGAGCCACGAATAAAAAGTTGTTAAATTAATTTTTCTTGGATTAATTCTATTGCCATCGCAATTGTCGGCATATCCATTTTTCTGACATTTCATTACACCAAGTAAGATGGCAAAAATTCTTAAACTTTTATGCCAGTTGTGATCGAAGCAATTAATTCATAAAACATCTTTAAGATTTAATAATTTGTTGCAATAACTCAACGTTTGCCGTTATCAATAAAGAACCGTTTTTTATGGGCGGATTAAAACGCTCAATATTAAAAGTGTTTGGTGTTTTTCTTTGAAACTGGCTTAAGCTACTTGATGATCAGGCTAATTTTTACTTATTTTTTAGTGCTTTGCAAGCAAACACAATTGATAATCAGGGCGATCGCATTTGACTTTTAAATATTAATTATTCAAATACCTACATTTTAACTAAGTTTAATAAAAAAATAGTTTGCATTGATTCATAAGGTATTTTTGCTATAGCGCGATTACACTAAATTGATAAGTACTCATTCAAAAATAATCCGGCAAAATGTTAATTTGTGATTTTACCCAGGGAGATGGTCATGAAACAAATAGCCCCCTGACAAAATGAAGAGCAAAGAACACTACTCGACCCGTCCCGTTATGCGCCCGAATCCCGTTTTCGCCAACGGGCTCATGCCGTTTACCAGAACAGAAAAGGTTACCGAATTAACCAATTGGCCGATATTTTTGTGGTGAATAGAGATACCGTTTCGGGCTGGTTAGCCGCGTGGGAAGAAAAAGGCCTGCTGGGACTACGTGACCATAAGCGCCCAGCGCGTCCTCGACGGATTAACGAAACGGAATGGTTGCCCCCCCTTCGCGCTCGATTGCTTCCAGCGCAGCTTCATGAACGAACCGGAAAAACCGTAGCCTTTTCGACGATCGAGCGTTGGCTGAAAAAACGTTATTGGATTTGGAGCTGTCGGCAAAGTCTCAAGACCAAGCAAGATCCTGTTGCCTTCAAGGAAGGGCGGCGTGTACTAATAGCTCTGAAAACCAAAGAGGTCGGCGACGAGATTAATTTGTTTTTTCTGGACGAAAGCGGTTTCAGTGCTAATGCCTGTATCCCTTACGCATGGCAACCCCAAGGAAAAACGCTTGCGTTACCGGTGCATAGTCCAGACCGTGTGAACGCCATTGGATTGGTTAGCCGGCAAGGCGCCAGTTATTTTCATACGGTCGAAACCACAGTAACTTCGGCGGCTATCACCGAGGCCATGGCCGGTTTTATACGTTTCCGACCTGCTGAAAAATTGACGGCTGTGGTCATGGACAACCCGCCTATTCATCGCAAGGCTGAGCGGGAAAATCAAGCACTTTGATTGTTAAGTGGCGTGTGGGTCTGGTTTTTGCCGCCATTCGCCGGAGTCAAATCTTATTGAATTTTATGGAAGAAAATCAAATATGAATGGCTGCCCTGGAAGGCTTATACCTGTTTTCAAGCGCTTCGTTCCGCCTTGCTGGAGGTCTTGCATAACTATGGCCAAAAATACCGGGTTAATTTTGCATGAGCGCTTAACAACCCGCATGGATAGTGGCTCCACCTTGTCATAATCTTCTCATTTATCAGTAACAATTATGGCCCCCCTCTGTAGTGCTCAAAGTCGAAAAGCAGCCCAACCGTAAGGCGCTGTTGCAAGCCCCCCCCTTGGCGATTGATGTTTTGGAGCAACCTATCGGAACGCCCTGTCAAAAACCAGAAAGCCTACTACTCAGGAAAAAACGTCACACGATTAAGGCTCAGCTCGTAATCTGCCTGCTGACGCTAACCATCTTCTCCGTCGTTGTTGATAAAGGCGGACAACATGATTTTTCAATCTTCAAAAGCCGTTGCTTATTATTACATCCCGATACGTTGCTGTTGGCAGATTCGGGATATCAAGGGATGCACAAACATCATCAGAATTCGACCCTGCCGATCAAAAAGAAAAAAGGCCAGCGACTTTCCACTGAAGACAAAGCCCATAATAAGGCATTATCCAAACAGCGTATTTTCGTTGAGCATGTCAATCGCCGATGCAAAATTTTCAGGATTGTTAAAGAGGTTTATTGAGCAAGCACAAGAATTACTCGCTGACATGGCATTGAGTGGCTGCTCTGGTTAATTTGCGCAATGGCTGTATTTAGGAACGATGTCTATTCCTCTCTGGTTTGAGATTCAGTTCTTCCAACGCCGGAGTGCAGGCTTTGCCTGCATGAATGTAGGTAAGGGGCAGGAGCGGAAGCTTTGCATGCCTTTCAAACGGAGCTTGCACTCCAAACTTTAGTTAAAATTGGGTTAACCTCCGGTTTTGTTACCGTCACGCCGCATTAGCGCAATTCGAAATTTAAGATTTTAAATCATACAAAAACTCCACCCGACCACGGATGAATCCATGATTTCGTTTTCTGCGTAAGTCTTCAAACACCTCACGCAATTCTTTTTCCACTTCATACCAGGCATTTCTTTGCGGTTTAGTATCGCGTATCGGCTTGCCTTTCCTCGGCAAGCCATTGAGTTTACAGAATACTTCCTTTTCCCAGCCGCATTGCTCAAGAATAATTGGTATGACTTGCGCTTTCCCGGCATTCGACAGTTCAACCGCACGCTGGATTTCAACGCCACGGATATAGTCGGATGCCAAGAACTGGGCGCTAACCAACAGCAAAATGACGTCGGCCTGCTCAAGTTGTTTCTTGATTTCTCCGTCCCACTCCTCGCCGGGCGTAATCAGCCGGTCATGCCAACATTCGATTAATCCTGCACTTTCCCGCATCGGCTTAAGTCGAATCATCAATTGATCCTTCAGCTTGGCATCTTTGCTGGAATAGCTGATAAATACCCGCGCCCGCCATTGCTCATCGTCGCGGGCAGCGGGCTCGGACAAGCGGTTCAATTCAATGCTGGGATTAACGCTGATAGTGCCTTGGCGCGTCGATGCGGATGAATTTTGCTTTTTCGCTTCATCGGCTAACCTAAAATGCCGGGTATCTCAGTGAGCTGATTGCGCGAAACGTCGAGCTTCTGCAACTGAGTCAGCTGGCCCAAACTATCGGGCAACGCAGTAAGTTGATTATTCGAAACGTCGAGCAACTGCAACTGGGTCAGTTGGCCCAGACTGTCTGGTAAATATGCGAATTGATTACCCGAAACATAAAACCTCTTCAACCGGGTCAGTTGGCTCAAAGTATCAGGCAGTGTGGTGAGCAGATTGTGTCCAACGTAGATCATCTGTAACTGAGTTAGCTTCCCCAGACTATCGGGTAACACCTTCAGCCGGTTTATTCCAATCCAGAGAGCTTGCAACTGGGTCAATTGGCTCAAGCAATCGGGTAATGTGGTGAACAGATTTTGCGAAAGATCAATAGATTCCAACATCCCCAATTCCCTCAACCACTCCGGCAGCTGTGTCAGTCGATTTCCCTCAAGTTCCAACTGCCTAAGCTGAGGCAATTCCCGCAGTTGCTCCGGCAGGGTTTCCAAGCCTAGTCCTGATAAATCGAGCTTCTTGTCCCTCGTCGCCTTGGCTTCAGCTATCCGTTTCAATGCTATTTCATTCATAAATTTCCACCTATCCCAATTCCCATATATCCAACCACGCTACTTGGCCTTTCGCTTCCTCTACCATAGGCCATGTTCCTCGCGGCCCATAGCCATCACCCCACAACAAAACGCACTTTCTTCTACCCATCAGCTAGGGCCGTGCTATGCGGCCAAGGCTTAAATAACTTTCCAAGCCTCGCTAGACCCGCAACAGGACACTACCATTAAGTTAACCGCCAAAAGTTGTTGTAGTTGTAGGGTGGATAAGCGTAGCGCATCCACCCTACGCTTTTCTCTTAACTTAAGGTAGTGTTGCAACGAAGCAAACGTTCCTGTGCAAGCAGAGGCTTAACGCCATAGCAACGGTAGTTTAACGCGGACCTTACACAACCCAGATACTCAGCACATGCCGAACGCCACCTCGCCGATATTCGGCAAACCAACATAGGGCATCGCCTACCTAACTATTCAATAATACACCCTAAACGACCTTTGTATCTGCTCGAACTCGTACAGATACGGCTTAGCCACTTCGTAATTGGCCGCGACGATCAGCAAGTCGTGGGAGAAAACCGAGGTGTTGTACCAGTTGAAGCTGCCTTCAATAACGATATAGTCGTCGATAATGCAGTATTTGGAATGGATAGGGGAATACGGCACCGGATGATCGTCTTGTCCGTAAACTAAACCCACTCCAATACCGGCATGTTTTAAACGATCAACAGTCGGCAGCAACGGCCGGTTCAGTTCATCGTGCATCGACCGTTCGATGCCGACGCGTCCTTGTCTGGCAAGATGGCCGTTCAGCAACATATGCACGTGAACGCCGCGGTTCTTCGCGTTGATCAGCGCATTGACGACGCTGTCGTGATGATCGCCCAACAAATCGCCGATCAGGAACAACGACACCTTGATCGAATGCCGGGCGCGGTTAATTTCGGCCAATATCGCGTGATGCGGCCGATAAGACTTGCCGTTCAACATCACGTGTCGGCCGAACGTGTACAGCAGGTTGAAATGGCTCAGCGGGTCGATGCCGTATTTCTGGATCACGCCGCCGCGCTGGCTTTGGAAGATATTGTCCAGCAACCGGCAAATGCCTTTGGAGTGAAAGGTCATGCCGGATTCCCAATTAGCCCACCAACGGTCGAAGGTGATATTGAACGAACCCAGTATGCTGTCCTCATCGTTAAAAATGATGAATTTGGTGTGCATGTCCGGCTCGACTTCGATCAGGTGATGCTTGGGGCTGCAAAATACGCCGATCAATTCGATCCGCGAGCGCTTCAAGCGCGCATAGTTCTGGCTGTTGGTCAGCGTCATTTTGCGCCAATCGACGATGCACTGCACCAGTACGCCTTGGTCGCTGGCGCTGATTAAATGGGTCGTGAAATCATGGTCGTCAATGCAGTCCACGCTGACCTTGATCGTGCATAAGCGGCCGGGATTTTGATGCTTGCAGCGGATAACCTTGTCGATCAGGTCGTGGATATAACGTTTCGGATGATAAGGATGATGCTGCTGGCCTTTGGTAAATTTTGGCACCAGTTGCAGCGCTTCAAAATGATGGTTATACCAGTCGACGTCGTTCTGCAATTCGCCGGCATTCAATTCGTAAGCGCGATAGTGATTAGCCGTCGACCAATCCCCGCTTATTCTGCGGTATTGCGGCTGGTCGCCCTGAAGCTGGTGCCAATCCATGAAGATATATTCGTTCTCTGAAGCAATCGAGCGCTCATCCAGATGCACAATAAAGGCAAACTTAACGCAATTGATTTGACCGAAATTGCTTGAAAACGGATGAATATAAAAATCCCGCGTGCAGCGTTTGTGCCTATCCCAATGAATATCGTAAGCGTCGGTATCGACGATGTAGGTTTCGCAGATATGCTCGCGGTAGACTCTTAAAATAACCTTTACATTAGCCTGAACGCCGTGAAATACGTCAAAATCTATTTTTCCCCAGCGGACAAAGAATTTGTCGTTGAAATCGTTGACTCTTTGAAAGGAACCTCCCAGGTTTCCATGAGTGGGCGTGGCATAGTGTTCAGCTATCTGCATAGGTTTTGCTCCATAATAAAGAGAAGTTGCCGGAGTGCAGGCTTCGCCTGCTTGTAGCAGGCGAAGCCTGCACTCCTATCTTAAGTTTTAGGCTCAAAGACCATAAAATAACCGCAATGATCGGAAACCCTTCCATAATCCTGCTCGGTAAACAAAACTCTTGCCGACGCAACCTGTAGTTCGCCGGTTTTATTCAGGAAAATATAGTCGATACGATAATCGTCGCTGAGATAGTTTTGCCAATGCGGATCGTTGACCCTGAAGATTTTTTCAAACACGCCCTGCGAATTGGCCGCTAAATACTGGTCTTCGTATTCGTGACCATCAACCACCAGATGATAGCCGGTCGATCCGGCCGCAATATTAAAGTCGCCGCACAACAGCGTCGTCCTGACTTGGGACGATTGTTTAGAATCGGCCCACTCGCATAAACGATGAAACTGGTCGGCAAAGCCATCCTCCCACCAGCTTAAATGCGCCGAAAACACATTCACCCGGCCGATATAAGGCACCTTGACTTGCGCCATGACCACTTTTCTGGAGTGAATGCTGTAAACATCGTCGCTGTCCGACACATACTTCGCATCCTGCGTAATAAAAGGATATTTGCTTAAAATCGCAACGCCTTCGCGGTACTTGTCAAAGCCCAGATGCGACCAGTCGGTATGTAGGTAATAAGGAGCAGCGAGCCTGTCATTGATGATTTTGGCCGAATTGCTCTGCCAGTCCCCTGCCCCGCCGTTCCAGAGCTCGGCCACTTCCTGAAAACAAACCACGTCCGCATCCAGATCGTTAATCGCTTTCGCGATTTGGGAAAACTTGTAGTCCTGGTTGTCTTCCTGGTAACAGTGCAGGTTAAGAATCAACATTTTGAGCGGCTCGCGGCTAAGCGAATAGTTGTTGCCGTAATTATTGTCCCAAAAAACCTGGCCGTCGCGTTCGACGCAAATACTGTATTGCACGCGAAACGCCGCGCCGATCCGAAGCCAGCTTTTCCAGATTGCAACGCCGTACTGGTTTGGGTTCCTGGCATTGCTGAGCGCCACTTTGTCCCAATAGTCTCTTTTGAAATGACAAGGCGTTTTGCGGGTATGCCGCCAGTTGTCGGTTGTCCAATGCACGGTCACTTTGTCGGCATCGTTATATTTGTCGACCGCAACGGTGATCGGCACGTTTTTTTGTCCGTCGTCCAACTTGCTCGCAAAATCGATATTCAACACTGGCGCCGCACAAGCGACCATAACGCCCGAATCTGCCTGGCTGGAATAATTTGAACCGTTGTTGTTATCCCAATACTCGGCGTTAGCAGCCCGATAGCGCAAGCCGAAGCGAATATTGCCGGGCAGCGATTGCTCCGCAGTCAACTGAAACTGCATACGCGCCTGCCAATACTCCTTATCGTGTTCCAGCCGGCAGTGATAGTTTGCCGGCAGCGTCTGCCATACGCCGTCTTCGCCGGACCAAACCACATCGATCTGTTTATCGTAACTGACGTTTGCCGCCTGCATAAAAAAACTCAACGTCTGCTGGACGCCGGTTTTCTTTCGGGTAATCACATTTTCAACATACAGCAGTTCGATTTTGTTCATCCGTTGTCTCCGGTGATTACTATCCTGAAATACAGGTCAGAAGGAACGATAGGTCATTTCCATGAAATGAGCATAGCCAAATTATGCATTTTTTCTCACCACGAAGACACGAAGAGCCCGAAGAAAAAACGCATCTACTCAGCGTATGCTCAATAGAACACGGATGACACGAATTAAACGGATAAACACGGATTTAAAACTTGGCTTGGGCTAAAAATCCGTGTAAATCCGCCTTATCCGTGTCATCCGTGTTCCAGTTTTCTATGTACTGAATCGTTACGAAAAACATAAACTTCGTGCCCTTCGTGTCTTCGTGGTGAATAAAAAATCCAACATGCGGAGCTTTATTGGACATCACCATAAATCCTCTTGCTTATCTTTTGGGACGGCTGGGTTTGACTTTGGCAGCCGCATAATCGCGAAAATCAAGATCCGGAAAAATGTTGTCCATGATCTCCAGCGCCGTCAGGTAACGCTCATTAATCCTGTTCTTGCGAATACTGTCGTGCAAGTAGTTAAACCTGGCCAGATAATCGGTAACGCGTTTGCCGGCATAATCGATAGTCGTGCCCGATTTCAAAATGAACGGCCAATCGGAAGCCTGAGCCAGCAAGATTGAGCGTGCAGCCTGGTTTAAGGCGCGCTTCTGTAACGCGCTAAGCGCTAATCCCTGCAGATCCTGCGCCAATTTTTCCATCTCCCGCTCGGCTTTATGCAGCAATGGATAAATCCAGTCGTTCGTATCATTGATCCAATAAGCGGAATAGCCCTGATCGCCCCAGGTTGATGCGGAAGGCGTAGCGACCTGAGCCGGTGGCTGCTGTTGCAGATATTCGCCGCAACCGCTCAGCCGGACGCCGTTGGTCTTTTCGCCGGCCAATCTCAGTACGCATTCGAGCCAGTGCGTTCCTTCACACCACCAATGCCCGAACAACTCGGCATCGTAAGGCGCGACAATAATCGGCGCGCTATCCATGGCCGCGCCAAGGCGGTTGATTTGCTGCTGCTTCTTATCGATAAAATCCAGCGCATGTTGATAGGCTTTGGCCCTTGCCTGCCTTGGATCATAGATGTCCTTCGGCAGATTCCGGCCGGTCACGCGGTGGTATTTGATACCGGTATTGATGCGGGTTTTCCGGTCGAGAATATAAGGCGCAATATAATCCAGGTCGCGCTCGAAACCGATATCGCTATAGTATTCGCGGTAATCGTAATCTCCGGGATAGCCTTCCGTTGCGCTCCAGACCTGGTGCGACGACTCGGGATCGCGTGCAAAAGCGGCGACGCCGTTGCCGCAATCGATCGGCGCATAAACGCCGTCGCGAGGCCTTGGCACGGCATCGGTAACGCCGTGGCTGTCGACGAAGAAATACCGGATCCCGGCATCGGCCAATAGCGTTTCCAAGCCCGGATAATAGCCGCATTCCGGCAGCCAAAAACCGGCCGGCGCGTCATCGAAATTGGCTTTAAACGTTGCAATGCCGGTGTTGATTTGGTTGCGGACCGCAGTTTCGCTGACGTTCAGCAAAGGCAGGAAGCCGTGAGTCGCGGCCGTGGTTATCAATTCCAGCTTACCGGTGGCCTGGTGTTTCTTAAACGCCGCCAATAAATCGCCTTGGTAGCGGTCTTGATAGATATTTAACGCGTTCAGGAAAAAACGCCGGTAAAGCCGGGCCAGTTTTTGATATTCGGGTTGCCGACGCGTTTTGGCGATTTCTTTTTCAGCCAGTTCCAAGCGGCTGTGCAGATATTTCAGGTAACGCGTTTGCAGCAAGCTGTCGCGCAACATGGTCATCAAGGTCGGCGACAACGACAGCGTCAGTCGGTAATCGACATTATCGGACTGTAGCCGGTCAAGCACGCCGATCAGCGGCAGATAGCATTCGGTGATGGCTTCGAACAGCCAGTTTTCCTCAAAAAAACTGTCGTGTTCGGGATGGCGCACATAAGGAAGATGCGCGTGCAGAACAATGCTCAGGAAGCCTTGCCGATAAGAAGAGTGCTTTGTTGTCACGCTTGTTTGCTGATTCCTTGGCCTGAGGCGTTTTTACCCTGGCAATAGGTGGAGTTTTGATGAATTCGCTGCCGTGCCGCTCCGCCGTGAGGGGCATGAATAATGTTCGAATGCGCGAAAACAATAAAGCCGTCGTCTTCGCGGTATTTACCAATCGCAGCGGAATAAACCGAATCATCAACCGGAGCGGGCAAGGAAACCTGCTGCCCGGCATTGGGGCTGTCAATTGCAACGTCAAACCATGATGCGGCTTCGCTTGCAGGCGTATCTTCATCGGTTTGCGAATAGATTCTTAACGTGAGCCGGTCTTCATCGGGCCTGGAAATACCCGGCTTGTCGCCAAGGCTCCAGTAAGCATAAAGATGTCCGGGATCAACCGGTAACAGCGTAACTTCAGCATCGTTAAAAGACGCTTTCGGAGCAAAATCCCGGCCGATCCGTTCAACAATATCCAATAGTTCGTTTGCCGAGAGCCTGATTTTTTTGACAAGCTCCGGCATTCCGCTTGAAAAACAGGGCGTGAAATTCCGGCTAATTTCCTGACTTATTTCCAGCATTTCTTCCGCCGACAAATTGATTTTAGAATTGTTTCCCGAATGCAAAAACGTCATTACCAGCCTTAAATGCTACGATTGCCCTATCCAAATTTCCGCTAAAAATGACCTGAAAAAACAAGTCCATCCAAGTATACGTAGTAAATTCCGCAGGGTCTAGCCGCGGATTTAATTACTAGGGAAAGCAGCGGCATTTGCCGAGCGATATGTCGACATTTTTCCCGGCAAGCGCCTAAATTTTTATATTGCGATTCCTAGGTGACACCCGCGGCAGAAAGATCGTCACGATAGGTCGGCTCCCCGCTCGCCGGTACTGATATGCCCGCCTTCATCGACATTAATGATGTAAACCTTACCGGCGCCATGCTGATGAGTATTGGCGACGGTCATGATCGCATTGAAAATAATGCCGACCAATTCATCCCTGGCAAAAATCTCGATACGTTTTTTCGGCATAAACGGCGAGTAGTCTTGCCGTTCGATAACTTTCTCGCTGCCAAAGCCTTCGCAATCGGATACGCTCATGCCTGGAAAGTTGGGTATTTCGAGCAAGGTTTGAGTCAGTTTAGCTAACATAAAGGGCTGAATATAAGCCCGAATTTCTTTCATGGCATGCCTCAAATTTCATGTTGTTCTTCAAAATGACGGTACAGCGCCGGTAACATCGTTAACGTTAATAATGTTGCGGTAATAAGTCCGCCGATAATAACCACCGCAAAAGGTTTTGCGGTTTCCGAACCGACGCTGGTTGACAGCGCCGCCGGTAACAGGCCCAGTATAGCCATTAACGCCGTCATCACCACCGGCCGCAATCGGCTGACGGAACCTTGCAGGATAGCGTCTCGCAACGGAATGCCTTCGCGCCTGAGATGGTTAATCTGGGTTAACAGGATAACACCGTTTTGCACCGCAATCCCGAACAACGCGATAAAACCGACCGCCGCCGATACGCTCAAGTGGATGCCGGTCAACAGCAAGGCTACCAAGCCGCCAATCATTGAGAAAGGCACATTCATCACAATCAGCGACGCATTTTTGAGCGACTGGAAAGTCCAGAACAGCAGGACAAAAATAAGCGCCAAACTGATCGGCACGATGAACGAAAGCCGCTTCATCGCGCGTTGCTGATTCTCGAACTGCCCGCTCCAAACAATCCGGTAACCGGGCTCCAACACAACTTGTTCATTAACTTTTTGCTGCGCCTCGTCGACAAAACTGCCTTGATCGCGCCCGATCAGGTTGCACTTAATCGCGATGCGGCGCATGTTATCTTCGCGGCTGATACGCGAAGCGCCCTGATTGATCTTGATCTCGGCCAGTTCCGCCAACGGAATGCGGCTACCGTCCGGAGACAGCACGGTAATATCCTCTATCGCTCCAACCGAATCGCGCGCCTGCCCGGCTAGCCGGATCGTAATATCGAAACGGCGCTCGCCTTCCAACATTTGCGTCGCGGACTTACCGCCCACGGCCATTGTAATGATATCTTCCACGTCATTGATATTGATACCGTAACGGGCGATTTTAGCGCGGTCGATCGCAATAACCATCTGCGCGAGCCCCGATTGCTGTTCGGCTGCCACATCGGTAGCACCTTCTATCGAGCGGAGAATACGGGTGATCTGGTTGGCCTTATCTTGCAAAACTTTCAGGTCTTCGCCGAAAATCTTGATCGCAATCTCGCCTTTAACGCCGGAGATTGCTTCTTCGACGTTATCCTGGATGACCTGGGAAAAGTTGAACTGCAAACCGGGAAATACCGCCAAGCGTTTCTGCATCGCTCCAACCAGTTCGTCCTTGTTTTTATAATGCCAAGTGTCCTTGGGCTTAAGATCGATAAGGACTTCCAAATTATTGAAACCTTTCGGATCGGTACCGTCCTCCGGACGTCCCAATTGGGTCAGTATCGATTTGGCTTCGCTAAACTCGCGCAAGTGCCCGCGTATATCCTGTTCCAGCACTTTGGCTTTAGCCAACGAGACCGGCGTCGGCAGCGTAATAGTCAACCAGATGTTGCCCTCGTCCAGCTTGGGCATAAATTCGGTACCGATCAATGGCGTTGAAGCCAACGATAAAGCCAAGGTCAATCCTGCACCGATGAACAATTTGCGAGGATGGCGCAACACGGCTTCCAAAGCCGAGCGGTAGCGCCGCTCCATACCTTCCACCAGCGGATTGTGCGATTCGATCAAGCGGGGGCCGATCAAGTAACTGAGCAGCACCGGCACCAGCGTTAAACTGATGATCAACGAGCCCAACAGCGCGAAACTGAGCGTAAACGCCATCGGTGAAAATATTTTCGCCTCGACCCGCTGAAAGGTAAAAATCGGCAGAAAAGCAATGATGATAATAGCCTTCGAAAACAGGATAGGCCGCGCCAGATCCACAGCCGTCATCAGCATGGATTGACGCATATGGGCGACGCTGGCCTTTTGCGCCATCTCTAAAGTCACTTTGACCATGATCGCCTCGACCAGCACCACGGCACTGTCGACGATAATACCGAAGTCAATCGCACCCAGCGAAATCAGGTTCGCGGAAACATGCTCGGCATCGATCAAAATAAACGCGAACATCAGCGACAGCGGGATAACGGTAATAACAACGGCCGACGCCAGCGCCCGGCGCAGGAAGATAACCAGGATGGCCAGAATCAGCGCCGCGCCTTCCAGCATGTTGTGCTCGACGGTATGAACGGTATGCTGCACCAGTTCGGTGCGGTCGTAGATAGGAATTATCTTGACGCCGGACGGTAGGATATGGCCGTTCAGATCGCCGATTTTTTCCTTCACGCCCTGCAACACATCGATCGCATCCCTGCCCTTAATCAGCAAAACCACGCCTTCAACGACATCGTCGCGCTCGTTGTAACCGACGATACCGTTGCGCGGTTGCGGCCCCACCGCGACCGTAGCGATATTTTTGACCAACACCGGCACACCGTCCCGGCTGGCAACAACGATGTCGCCGATTTCATCGGCGGTCTTTAACAAGCCCGCCCCACGCACTACCAGCGCCTCGTAGCCGTGCTCGATATAACCGCCGCCGGTATTGGCATTATTGGCGGCAACGGCTTGGTAAACTTCGGGCAACGTTAATTTGTAATCCCTCAACTTGTCCGGGTCGACCTCGATCTGATATTGCTTAACACCGCCGCCGAAAGCCACGACATCGGCCACGCCCTGCACGGAACGCAACGTCCGTTCGATGACCCAATCCTGCAAAGCGCGCTGTTCTATCAACGGATAAGTAGGCGCTTCAATACGGTAACGGTAAATTTCACCTACGCCGGTGGTCAACGGCCCCATCACAGGCTGCGCTCCATCCGGCAAGCTGCTGCTGACAGCTCTTAGCCGCTCAACAACTTGCTGCCGCGAGAAATAGTCCTCCGCCTCATCATCGAAGGTTAACGTGACCACGGACAAACCGAAAATGGACACCGAACGCATATTGATCAAATGCGGCAAGCCGTTCATTTCTTTCTCAATCGGCAAACTGATCAGCTTTTCCACTTCTTCCGGAGCTTGACCGGGATACTGGGTCACCACTTGCACGAAAACATTCTGTACATCCGGAAAAGCCTGCACCGGCAGGCGTTCGAACGATATGACGCCGATCACGGCCAATACTACCGACGCGCCGATAATTAACAGGCGTTGCTGTAGACAAAACGCGATAATTTTATGAATCACAATCCGCCTTCCCCACTTTGCTGCTCGGAGTCTTGTTCAGTGCGTAACAGCAAGGCGCCATCAAGCACCAAATGCTCACCCGGCTTTAAACCTTCAAGAATCACCGCCCTGTCTTTAAGGCGCAGACCGGCTTTAACAGGCCGCTTTTGATAATGGTAATCGCCAACATCGACATACACCCAATCGGATTCCTCTTCGGTAAATAGCGCCGTTAACGGCACCACCACAGCATCGTCATTCGGGGCGCTTTGCACCTCGATCGCCGTATACATCGCAGGCAGCAAACGGAAATCGTCATTAGACAGCGTGCAGCGAACTTTAACGGTGCGCGTTGTCTCTTCGACGACTTGTCCAATGTAACTGACCGTAGCGGTAAAAATCTCGCCGGGATAGGCGGGTACTCGCACCAACACCTGCGCTCCGGCATGAATTAAGCCGATATCCTTTTCGAAAATATCCATCTGTACCCATAACTTGCTCAAATCGGAGATCACGAACAGCGGCGAATCCAGATCGGACCTGACTTCCATGCCGGGATTAATATTACGCTCGGTGATTGTTCCGGCAATCGGCGCATGCAGTCTAAAACGGTTATCGGTTCCTCCAGTACGAATACCCAGATTCGCCAGCCTAAGCCGCGCCCGCTCCGCTTCGCTACGGGCACGGGCCAAATTATCTTGCGCCTGTTCATGATCCTTGCGTGGAACGATGCCGTTTGCATAAAGCTCCTGCATACGCTGGAAAGCCCGGTTTGCCAAATTCAGGTCGGCCTGTGCGCCGGCATAATCCGATTGCGCCTGCCCCAGTTCAGGACTATCCAGTTCTGCCAACGCGTCCCCAGCCTTAACATGGGCGCCCAATGCCGAAATACTGCCGATCACCCGCCCGGCAATCGGTGAGGACACGCGGGCCGTGCGGGTTTCGTCATAAGCGATCGTACCCGTTACCGGATCCATTAACGGCCGTCGCACTAATTCGACGACGGCTTCCTTGATATAGTTACGCTTGGGCGAGTCGGGACTGAGTATCACATCATTTTTAGGAAGTGCCGCGGCTTGCTGTTTCGGCGCATCGTTGTGCGGCTGACAGGCCAGCAAAAATAAACCCAGCAGGCCGGCAGCCAAACGAACCGGGGCAAAAAACTTTATATTCATAATTTGACTTCTTCTCCATAAGCCATCAACAAATCCGCCCAAGCATTGCTGCGATTCGCCAAGGCGGTGTAATAATCCAGCATCATTGCCCTGTAGTTACGCTCTGCGTCAATCAAATCCAGCAGACCTACGGCGCCTTTCTGGTAAGCAATTTCCTGCGCTTTACGCAACGTTTCAATGCGATTCACCACTGCTGTTTCAAAACGCAGCGCAATCGCATTTGCGCTTTGCCACGCGGCCAAGGCCTTCATTACTTCCGCCTGTACACCTTGTTCAGTCTGTTTCAGCGCCAGTTCGGCCGAACTTAAGCCGACACGCGCCTTGGATATTTCACCTTCCTGGCGATAGAACAACGGCAACGGCACACTGATGCCGACGCCGCCGCTATCGGTAAAAAAGTTGCCGGGGTCGCGCTGGTAAAAAGCGCTGACGGTCACGTCGGGAATGGCCAGCCGGTTCGCCAAGGTCAGCATTTTCCCGGCTTGTTCAATACGCACCCGGGCCGCTTGCAAGTCCGGCCTCCGCACCAGCGCTTGTTCGGCCAATTGGTTCTGCCCTGCTTTTGCGATTTCGGGTTTTGCTTCGGGCCATGTCTCAACGGCGGAAATTTCCAGGCTGTTTTCAGGCCAGCCCAGCAATAGCAGCAGATCGGCACGCGCCTGGTTTAACGCCGACTTGGCCTGGTCTTGATCGCCTTGAGTCTTAAGGCTTTCAACTTCAATACGGGTAAAGTCTGTCGCGGAAATATCTCCCACTTTAAGCCTGATCGCATTGACCCGCAGGATTTCACGGAAGCGCTCGAAATTGTCGCTTGCGACCTGCGCGACTTTTTGCGCCAACAGCAGACTGTAATAACTGCGCCGAACCGCATTGGTCAGCACTCGCGCGGTATCTTTTAAGTCCAGACTTACCGCTTCGGTCGCCAGCTCGCTGCTTTCTATCCGTAGCCGCCGTTTACCGGCCGTCTCGATCAATTGCTGAATCTGCGGCGATACCGCCGGCAGCGGCGCATTGTTGTACGGCTGACGGGCCATATTCGGATTCAGCGACGAAACGGTAAAACTGAACACCGGATTCGGAATCGCGGCCGCAATAATTTCTTGCGCCTGAGCGTCGTTAATATTGAAATTTGCCGCGATCAAATTGAGGTTTCGCTGGTAAAACAACGCGATGGCTTGCTGTTCCGTAACCTCCAGCCCGGTCCCGGCTTCCGCCCGTAACGCCATTGCCGATAACGAAAAAACCAAGCACATCAAGGCCTTAAAATTTAACATTTTCATAATCTTTCGCTAAGAAAGTAAGTCTCAACGATTTATTCTTCGTCGAGTGGATTTACATTTTTTGTGTTTTTATAAAATGGTGTTTCAAGATATTTGTCGCTTGCGGAACAATACCTTCGATGCATAGTTTCGATTCAGTTTCGGCTTAATCTCCGGTATTAATTTTTAGCGATTTCGGCACAGTTGCGACGAAGTTCAGATATCGTCTACCTGGAATTAGGCTTAAATAACCGTTAAGCGCCCAATGTTTGGGCAAACCGTAAAACGCAAGCAATTCTCAAGCCAGAATCCACACATCAAAATAATATCTATAAAAATCAGATGGCAATATAAATAAGCAGGCTATTAACACGGGTGAAAAAGCTGCTAAAGGGTTAAATGAACCATATCTAAAGGGTTCATTTCCTAAGCCTAACGTAAGCTATTGAGACGCTGATCCCGCCTAGCAAGAACTGCAAATGATACCAGCCTGGAATGGTCTGGATTATTACAGGACGCCATTTGATTGCGTTTTTTAATATAAGTTTCTTAAAAAAAAGCGTCCTGTTTTGATTGCCGATTACAACGGAACCCGGTTGAATTATTCAATCAAGTTCATTCTCAAAAACCACTACTGTCCGGGAATTTACCGGATAACTGTTGCCGCGCACCTTTTTTTGATCCTGCGGAAGCGCAATATCCTGCTGCGATTGCAGCGACGTATCAACAGCCAGGCACCATGTACGGCCGGGAATAACCGGCAATTCAATCACCACAGGCCGGTCCGACATGTTCATTGCAACGTGCAAATCCGCTTCATCGATCTCTATGCCTGCCAGCGTAAAAGCCAGAAACCGCGCCTCATAATCATCCCATAACGGCTTATCGATTTCGGTGCCGTGCCATTGAATCTCGGGTATGCCTCGGGTATTGGTCGGCTTTCCGGTCAAAAAACGCCGTCGCATGATCGACGGATGCCTTTTGCGCAACGCTATCATCAGGCGCACAAAACGCAGCATGTCGGCATTTTGCTTTGTCATGCTCCAATCGATCCAGGACAATTCGTTATTCTGGCAGTAACAGTTATTATTGCCGTGTTGGCTGTTTAATAACTCGTCGCCCGCCAATAACATCGGCACGCCGTGGCTGAGCAGCAACATCGCGAAAGCGTTCTTCACTTGTTTTCTGCGCAACGCCAAAATGCTTAAATCGTCGGTTTCTCCCTCAATGCCGCAGTTGAAACTGAGATTATTATTGCAACCGTCCTGGTTGTATTCGCCGTTGGCGTAATTATGCTTTTCGTTGTAACTGAACAGATCGTACAACGTCAAACCATCGTGGCAGGTTACGAAGTTGACGCTGTTAATCGGCAAGCGGCCTTTGTGTTCGTACAAATCGCTACTGCCGCAAAGACGGGTTGCCAACTCGCTAACCAGTCCCTTATCGCCGCGCACAAAACGCCGGATTACGTCGCGGTATCTGCCGTTCCATTCGGCCCAGCGGTAACCGGGAAAGCTGCCGACCTGATAAAGTCCGGCCGCGTCCCACGCTTCGGCAATCAATTTGGTTTTGGCCAGCTGTTCCGAAAGTTCGATGCCCCACAGCAACGGCGGGTCTTGCAGCACTTCGCCATCCTCCCCGCGCGCCAATGCACTGGCCAGGTCAAAGCGAAAACCGTCGACATGCATTTCCCTGACCCAATATTCCAAACAGCTGATAATAAAATTGGCGACCAAAGGATGATTGGCGTTTACGGTATTACCGCAACCGGTATAGTCGTGAAGAATGCTCTTATCGAACTTGTCGTGATGATAAAAAATATCGTCGCCGATGCCCCTGAAATTAATGATCGGGCCGTCCGCGCCGGCCTCTGCGGTATGGTTGAACACCACATCCATAATCACGCCGATGCCGGCCCGGTGCAACGCTTTAACCAAGTCGCGAAACTCCTGCACATGCGTACCCTGCTCCGGCGTTACGCAATAGCCCGGATGCGGACTGAAAAAACTGTGCGTGCTGTAACCCCAATAGTTCCTCAAACCCAGATCGGCGGTATGCCTGGGCACATCCTGCTCGTCGAACGCCATGACCGGCAACAGCTCAACATGGGTAATGCCGAGTTCTTTCAGATAAGGGATTTTTTCGATTAATCCGGCAAAAGTGCCAGGATTAACTACGTTTGCAGAAGAATGACGGGTAAAGCCGCCGACATGCAGCTCATATACGATGGCTCTCTCGCTACGGATACGCAGCGGCACATCGCCTTCCCAATCGTAATTATCGTCAACGACCACGCAACGCATCGCGGTGTCTTTATTATCGCCCGGTGCACACGCCGCCTTGCGGCTCCAACGTTTATGGCTAACTGCACGCGCGCAAGGATCAATCAGTTGCTTGTTTTTATCGAAGTGCAATCCTGCTTCGCGGACATGATTAGGTCCGTCCATGCGCCACGCATACCATGTGCCGACCGGCAAGCCGACCACATAAACATGCCATGAAAAAAACGTACGGTTAATGTCCGGCTGCAACACGATGGTTTGAAAAGGTTCATCGCAATCCGACGTTTCAAAAAGCAACAGTTCAACATGGGTTGCGTAACGGCTGAAAATGGAGAAATTAATCCCTTTCATTTTAGCCCTGGCGCCGGAGGGATAGGGATTTCCCGGCCTTAACTGGTATTTGTTCTGCATATCCTCGTCTCACGCTTTGCTATCGCAAAGCATCATTAAATAACCATGCGTGTCTTCAATTGAAAACAGGAAAACTTATAGTCGTTATTATCCTCTGAATTAATGACAGAGAAGTTTAAAAATTTACTCATAAACACTATTTGAAGGCATTACCGATATTAAGCGTTTAAATTGAACCCAATAGAACATTTTCTAAAACAGGCGCCATGCTTTCCAGCCTCTAAAACTTAAAGAAGGCGCAATAAAAGTCTTACATTTCCGCAACAATATCCAACGCTTCGGAAAGCGTGGCGACGCCGTGAATCTCCAAGCCATCAATCGCTTTTTTAGGCGCATTGGCCTTCGGAATGACCGCCTTTTTGAAACCGTGTTTCGCGGCGTCGTTCAGCCGCGCATGACCGTTCGCAACCGGCCTGATTTCGCCGCTCAAACCGATTTCCCCGAAAAAGAAAGCATCGTGCGGAATGATCTTGTCCCGCAAGCTGGAGACAATGCCGACCACGATTGCCAAATCGGAACTGGTTTCGGTCACCTTGATGCCGCCGACCACGTTCGCGTAAATTTCATCGTTTGCAGTAAAAATGCCGCCATGCCTGGACAGTACTGCCAGCAACATTGCCAGGCGGTTCTGGTCGAAGCCCACCGCCAACCGGCGCGGATTGCCGTATTGGCATTCGGTCACCAGCGCTTGAATTTCCACCAGCAACGGCCGCGTTCCTTCCCACAGCACGGTCACCACGCTGCCTGACGACGGTTTATCGGGCCGGTTTAAAAACATCGCCGACGGATTTTTAACCTCTTTCAGCCCCAAGCTGTCCATCGCAAAAAAGCCCAGCTCGCCGACGCTGCCGAAGCGGTTTTTGTCCGCCCTCAGCACCCTGAAGCGGGCATCGTCGGTCGATCCCAGCATCACTTGCGTATCGACAATATGGCTCAAGGTCATCGGTCCCGCCAGCGATTGATCCTTGGTGACGTGGCCGACCATGAAAATCGATACGCCGTGTTTTTTCGCATATTGGGTCAAATAACTGGCCGACTCCCTGACTTGCGAAACTGAGCCCGGCGCCGATTCCGCCTCCTGGGTATGCATGACCTGAATCGAGTCGATGACCAGAATTTGCGGTTTGACGTCATCCAATACATCGCAGATGCGTTGCACCGACGTTTCGGCCAGCATCATGATTTTGTCCGCCGGCAGTTTCAGCCGGTGCGCCCGTTCGGCAATCTGTTGCAGCGACTCCTCGCCGGACACATACAGCACACTGACGCCGCGCGCGGCAATATTGGCGATAGCCTGCAGCAACAGCGTACTCTTACCCGCACCGGGCGCGCCGCCGATCAGCACCACGCTGCCGCAAACAATGCCGCCGCCTAAAACGCGGTCGAACTCTGAAATCCCGCTGGAAATCCGCTCCGCCTGGGAAAGATTGACATCCGATAATAATTTGACCTCGGAGCGGCTGCCTGCATAACCGGCCGAGCGGCTATTGCGCTCCGCTCCGCCCAGCCTGACTTCCTTAATCGTGTTCCATTCGCCGCAACTGGTACATTGGCCGGTCCAGCGAGGATAATCGGCGCCGCATCGATCGCAGACAAACGCGATCTTGGTTTTCTTACTCATACACTCTGAAAAATATCGTCAACCATTGTTAAATCGCCTGGAGTGTCCTGCATCGGCAAATGCCGGTATTGAACCGCGTTAGGCCGCCCCTGTAAATACGACGCACCCGGATTGATAATGAACTGTTTATCCATCGCCGTGCGTCCCAACAACATACGAAAACTCATACTGTCCCGATTGGTCAGCGTCATTTCGGCCGTGATGACCGACTGCCCCAGAACGATCTGCGTTTCTATCACATAACGGCGCTGTTTGTGTCCGCCGGAATCCATAACCAGCCTACGGTCTTTAACTTGTGCATGACATTCGACCACCACATCGCAATTTTTCTGCAACGGATGAATCGCAAACATCACCCAACGCTGGCCGCCTTTTCGATACGGATCGATAGCAAACGCATGCAATGCCGACGACCTCGCCCCGGTATCGATTTTTGCCTTAATCTCGGCCAGCTTGAGCTCCGGCAAAGCCACCCATTCGCGCCAGCCCAATATTGGTTTGTGTATCATCAGCGTAACGCCTTAATCCCAAATTTATACTTCGATGCCGACTAAACTGCCGGAACACCTGTAAAATGTCCGCCATTATCCTTGAATCCGGCAAGGGGATAAAAATATTTATAACCTTTCAACAATTAACTTGAATAATAGAACGCAGATGACGCTGATTTGGATCGATATAAGCTAATTTGGTAACTAAAAATAGAACACGGATGATACGGATAGGACGGATTTACACGGATTTTTTAGTCCGACCTTAGTTTATTTGCACTTTTAAATCCGTGTTTATCCGTCCTATCCGTGTCATCCGTGTTCTATATAGTTACCGGGTTTGCTAAGCATCTGCCCCCCGTATGCCCCTTTTCTTAACCAAGGATAAACCATGTCTGAATCGCTAAGTTCCGCTTCCGAAAAATCGGGGCTTCCGCCCGGCTCGCTGGTGCATGTCGGCGAGGTGCATAAACACGAACATAAAATCACCGTCATCGATTACAACAAATCGACGCTGACCAGGCGCACGATCAAGAACATTGAGGAACTTCCGCCCTACCAAACCACCGATACAGTTACCTGGGTGATTATCGACGGCCTGAAAGACGTGTCGATTATCGATGCGATCGGACAACATTTCGATATTCATGCACTGGTGCTGGAAGACATTCTTAACACCCATCAGCGCCCGAAATTCGAGGAGTTTGACGATTACTTATATATCGTCATCAAAGCGATTTCGCTGGCCGCAGATGAATTCAATATCGAGTATGAACAAGTCAGTCTATTGCTGTTGGATAAATTCGTTTTTACGTTCAAGGAAAAACCGGATGCGCTATTCGACCCGATCTTCAGCCGATTAAACAACGATAAAAGCCATCTCAGGAATCTCGGCGCCGATTACCTGACCTATATCATCATGGATACCATCGTCGACGAGTATTTCTCGTTGCAGGATACTTTCGACGAGTTGATTGAAAGTGTTGAAGATGAGTTGCTGAACAATCCGTCGGCGCAAACCCTGAACACTATCCAGAAAATCAAACGCGAACTGATTTTCCTGCGCCGCAGCGTATCGCCGTTGCGGGAACTGTTGGCCGCCGTTCAACGTAGCGAATCGCCGCTGCTGAATGAAAAAACCAAGCGCTACTTCCGCGATATTTACGACCACGTCATCCGCGTCAGTGAAGCGATGGAATCCTACCGGGATTTGATCGCCGGCATGCTGGACATTTATTTGTCCAGCGTCAGCAACAAAATGAACGAAACGATGAAAATCCTGACCGTGTTTGCGTCGATCTTTATCCCGTTAACGTTTATCGCCGGCGTCTACGGCATGAATTTCGCGTACATGCCGGAACTGCAATGGAAATGGGGCTACCCGGCGTTATGGGGCGTGTTTATCGGCGTATCGGTATTTTTGCTCAGGTTTTTTAAGAAAAAGAAATGGATTTAGTCAATGGCATCGACGGCTTCAAGCCAAGGCGGCCAAGAACGTCCAAAGATGCACGGCGACCAGCGCTCGCCACGGCGAAAATGGGGCCAACCATTGCCGGGCTTGCTGCTCGCCGACCGGTTCGGCAATGGCCAGCAGCTTTTGCAAACCGCGCCGCACGGCAATATCGCCGTGCAGCGATCCGTCCAGCCAGCCGAAACCGCGCAACAACGCATAATTGACAGTCCAAGGGCCGATGCCGCGTATACGCAGTAGCTGTTCGCATACCCGGTCAACCGGCAATTCATCGACGCTATATTCCAGCTCCAAATCGCCGGCGGCGATCATCCGGCTCACCGCCAGCAAGCATCGAGCCTTGCTTTGTGAAAATCCGGCTTGGCGCAAATCGCTTTCGCTAAAATCAGCCACATGCCGTGCGTCCGGATAACAATATAAACCGCCTGAATAGCGCAACGCCGCCAATTGAATCAATTTGCGCCGTATCGCTACCGCGGCCCTGACGCTGATTTGCTGGCAGATAATTGCCCAGCTCAACGCTTCGAAAATCGACGCCGTGACCGGCACCCGCAAACCGGACTGGCCGGCGATTAAGATGCCCAACTGCGGATGATCGCGATAACGCTGTTCGAATTCCTCTATCGACTGATCCAAACCCAGCATGCGTTGCCCCAACTTACGCAATGTTTCGGCATCGCCGGCAACCGCTATGCCGTTAATCGCCAATTCCACCTGAGCGCAGGACGTTTCAAAACGTATGCTCAAACAAGCCGGTGAACCGTTCCAAAGTATGCCTTTGCTCAAGCTACCGGCATCTACACGTTCGGCAACCGCCAATACATCGCGCTGATGAAACTTCAACATATCGTCGGGACGGAAATCATCCGGCAACGGTAACGAACAATTGACTGTATTCATACTTTGCTTTCCCGCCGCAGCAATTCGGCCTTGCGTTCAATGCCCCAACGGTAACCCGATAAATTGCCGTTCAATCGCACCACGCGATGACAAGGAATCGCCACCGCCAAACTATTGGCCGCACAGGCGCTTGCTACGGCCCGCACTGCTTTAGGCGCTCCGATGCGTTGCGCAATGTCGGTGTAACTCGCGGTTTGGCCGATCGGAATTTGCCTCAGAGCCTGCCATACCTTGCGCTGAAATTCGGTACCGCGAATATCCAACGGTAAATCAAGCTCCAGCACCGGAGCTTCGACAAAACTGACGACTTGAGCGAGCCATTGTTCGCACTCGCTATCATCAATTATTAATTCAGTTTGCGGAAAGCGGTCTTGTAAATCGAGGATCAGCGCCTCAGGGTTATCGCCCAGTAAAATCGCACAAACGCCCTTTTTGCTGAGAGCAAGCAAAATCGCCCCCATTGAACATTTACCCAAAGCAAAGCCGATCCGGCCGCTAACAGCCGGTTTGGATCGAGCGCGCGAATCGGCCATTGTTTGCAATCTTAATACGGTTCATGTTGGCTCCTGAAAGGATAGTCATGCCGGATATTTTACCGATTCGTAGGATTAGTCAACTGCGGATATTGCTTTCGACCCCGGACGTTCGGCGTAAATTACTGGCTTTTAACTTATATTTATCGACTTCGGTTTTTACGGCAAGTAAAGCCTAAACCTGGCGCCGCCAAGCCGGCTGTTATTATCGGTTTCAATAAAACCTTGCTTGCCGGCATTCGCATGAAGTCGCGCAATGGTTCTGGTAAAAAACAATCCCAAGCCTGTATTGCCGGTCCCCAGATCAACCTGAGGAAGTTGTTGTTGCCCATCGGACGACATCAGGCTTTCCGGATAACCCGCGCCATCGTCTTCAATGCTGAAAACTACATAATCCTGTTCCTGGGACGCGGAAATCAGGACTTTGCTTTGGCAATAGCGATGCGCATTATTGACTATCGTACAAAGCGCATTGCTGATCATCGCGCTGTCGCAATAGCACATCAAATCGCTATCGCATTCGGTAATGAGTTCAACATTGCCTAAAGACAGTAATGTGGAATGCTGGTCGACAATATCTTCCAATATGTCAACGGCGTAATTCTCGTCTATGGTTGGAGTACATTGCGATAAACCTATTTTATAAAGCGTCAGCAACTGCATGAGATTGTTGTTCATCCGGTTCGCTTCAAAATTTAACTGTTTTAATTCGTCAGGCTTTTGCTCCGGAAAGAAACTCTCAAGCTGGCAAATAAGCTCCCTAAGGGCATGCAATGAGTTCTTCAGGTCATGCACTGAGGACGCCAGAAGCGCGGAAAAATCGATAGGCTGCATAGGAGTATTAGACATTTTGACGATGTATTAGTTGATTGTAGAGAGAATAGCGTCCAGCTCTGTCTGGATTACACTGACTTTATTGTGCGGGATGCCTAATTGAATGGCTTTGTTGATATAGGATTGAGCATGCATGACTTTTTCCTGGTCGGGCTTGGATGTTTTCATTTCATATATCAACGTTTTTACCAAATTCAAAATAATCGTGTGATTATCCGGCATTAACGTTAACGCTTTTTCGAACAACGCAATAGCTTTCCGGATGTTGCCTTCCTGGAACAGGCTAACGCCTTTATTGTTGATGTTGACGAGGTCTCTTTTTACTTTCTGGACCAATATTTCCGCATGATTGTCACCGACAAAATCGCCGCACATTGTTAACAAATCTTTGATAAAAAGCTTGTCATCGATATTAGCGGTGACTAAATCGTTAAGCATCTCATTGCTGGTTTCCGTATCGCCGCTCAAGTAACACTCTCTTACCATTTCCATGCGCAGCTCCCTGGATAGCTGCTTATTGAATTGCTTATTTAATTTAAAAGCTTTTTCCTGGGCTTGCAGGGCCAACTCCATATGGCCTTTGGTTTGATAAATATCGGCTTCCAACAAGGCAGACCTGATCATTGCTTCAGGATCATTATGAAATTGTTGATTTAGCTCGCGCACCACTTGCAGCGCTTTGTCGCTGAAATCGGTTTTTAAATAAATATTGGCCAAACCGGAGTAATCGGTCGGCGATTTGTGTATGGAGTTTTTACCCAGTTTAATAGTGGCCATATAGGCTTTTTTGGCGATAAACAGATTGTCGGTTTTGTCGGCCAGCACAGCCAATTTTTTTTGTCGCAAAATAGACCTGGGCGACAATTCAACCGCCGAATTAACCGACGATAAAGCCTGCTCATCGTCGCCGATCAATTCATAGGATTTTGCCA
Organism: Candidatus Methylobacter oryzae; assembly: GCF_003994235.2. Taxonomy (GTDB): domain Bacteria; phylum Pseudomonadota; class Gammaproteobacteria; order Methylococcales; family Methylomonadaceae; genus Methylobacter_A; species Methylobacter_A oryzae. The sequence continues at coordinate 158,368 of NZ_RYFG02000009.1, read as the reverse complement.
GCAAGTCATAAGCCTCCAACATCATCGGATGCTGCTCGATAACCTCATCAAGAATTTTAATCGCCCGAACATAATCGCCACGATGAAAAGCGACCACTCCTAGCCCCAATTTAGCCCAGGGAAATTCTCTTTGCTGTTTAACGTCGAGGTAAATTTGCTCGGCCTTATTAAGATCGCCGACTTTAACCAACAATTCCGCCTGCATTTTCAACAGTTGCATGTGCATTTTCTTGTCGTCTTGCCGAAGCAATTTTTCGCACTGATGAATGGCTTGATAAAGGTTGCCTTTATCTATCTCGTTTTCAACGCAGGCCAAGTAATCTTTGCGGACTTGGCATTTTTCAATACGGCTTGATAATTGTTTTGCGCTAAAAGGTTTAATTAAATATTCGTCGGGTTTATTGTCGACAGCGCTCAACACTAATTCCAGGCGATGTTCGCCTGTAGCCATGATAAAGATGGAGCTGAGCGGCAATAATTTAAGGTAGCGGGCCTCTTCCAGAACTTGCTGCCCGGTTTTCTCGCCAAGCAGGTTGTAATCGCAAAGCACAATATCGAATTTGTGATTTCGCATCGCGACTATCGCATTGCTGCCGGATTCTTCAGTAACAATAAACCGCGCTCCCAATGAACCCACTATCTGCTTGATAGCATCGCGCATAGGCGCTTGATCTTCGATGATCAATACTTTTTTCGAAGAGAGGTCTACTGCCATAAGCGGATTAACTTTAACCTTGTCTTTATTTGTGTGCCGGGGCTCGAAAAAGCCGAAATTCCTAGTTTCAACGCTAATCTTATACTTAAAGCTTGTGCTTAGATAGTAATAAAAGCCAAGCATGTAGTTGAAAAATATAGAAAATTAACGACCAAGCTAATTCAAAAACTAACATTGCCAAATCCGTGTTTTGTATATTTTCAATTGCCTACCGCGATTGTTCGCCCGAATTCACGCATCATCTCGAGCATAAAAAATCGCTATAATTTTTAATGAGCAGCGCTGCCATTTATCCGGCTGATGTCGAGAACAGGATGCATTGCTTGCGATAGGCTGGTATTTTATAAGCGCGCTAATTCGTTAAGGTACACGGATAGGCGGCTAAAAGAGAACACGGATGCCACGGATAAGTACCTGAATATCAGCTTCCAATCCTCGTTCAAAACCGGAGTGCAGGCTCTGCCTGCTTTGCAAGCAGAGCTTGCACTCCAAAATACCGGAAAACTTTAGCGAGATAAATTAAGAAATGAACACCGTAAAAATCCGTGTCAACCCGTGTTCTATCGTTAAGATCATTGCCGCCTGCCATTATTGATGCCGCTTAATTAGATTAGGCTTTTAAGTAACTTTTATAAAGATTCGTTGGAGTACGCGCCATTGGAAAATTTGCAGATACAACAAAATTACGGTCAAGTTATCGGCACCATCGTGGAAGTGCATGGGCCGGTCGTGATTATCGACTGCAGTTCTCTGCCGCCGCTACATCAGGCATTATGTACCAGCTTCGACCACTCGCTGTATCTTTTCGAAGTCCATCAACATCTTGACGAACGCCATATCCGCGCTATTACGCTGCACGGTACGGCCGGCTTAAGCCGCGGCATGACCGTCTACGATACCTGCGCGCCGTTGCACATCCCGGTATCGGAGCAATGCCTGGGACGCTTACTGAACATATTCGGCGAACCGTTGGACGGACAGGCCTCTTTGCCTAAAACCGAATTCCGTAATATTCACGCCAAACCGCTGCCCTTATCCGAAGCGATCGGTATCAGCGGCATTTTGGAAACCGGCATTAAAGTCATCGACCTGCTCTGCCCTTTTGTAAAAGGCGGCAAAACCGGGTTATTCGGCGGCGCAGGCGTCGGCAAAACCGTGCTGGTCATGGAATTTATCCATGCGGTTTCTGCGATCCACAAAGGCGTTTCGGTGTTCGGCGGCGTCGGCGAGCGCATCCGCGAAGCGCATGAATTATGGCGGGAAATGCAGCAGGCCGGCGTCATGAAAGACACGCTGATGGTGTTCGGGCAAATGGACGAATCGCCCGGCGTGCGTTTCCGGGTTGCGCTATCGGCGCTGACTTACGCCGAATACCTGCGCGACAGCCTGCGTAAAGAAGTGCTTTTTGTCGTCGACAACGTGTTCCGCTTCGTCCAGGCCGGCAGCGAAATCTCCAGTTTATTGGGCCGGATGCCCGCGACGGTGGGTTACCAGCCGACCTTAACCTCGGAAGTCGCCGAGTTGCAGGATCGTATCCTGTCTACCCGGCAAGGTGCGATTACCTCGGTGCAAGCGGTCTACGTACCGGCCGACGACATGACCGACCCGGCGGTCAGCGCAATCCTGAGCCATCTGGATACTACGGTCATCCTGTCCCGCGACCAAGCCAGCAAAGGTATTTACCCGGCCGTCGACCCGTTGCGCTCCAGCAGCAAACTGATGGATAAACATACCTTGGGCGAGCGCCACTATACGGTTGCCAAAGGCGTTCGCGAACATCTGGCGCGCTATCATGAACTGGAGGATATTATCGCGATGCTCGGCATTGAAGAGTTGGCCGAAGCCGACCGTAAAATCGTCACCCGCGCCCGTAAATTGCAACGCTACCTGACGCAGCCGTTTTCGGTTTTGTCCGAGCATACCAAGCAAACCGGCGTTTCAGTGCCGCTGGAACAAACCTTGACCGACTGCGAAGACTTCCTGGCCGGAAAATATGACGATCTAAGCGAACAGCAATGCTACATGCGCGGCTCGATGCGGGATAGCGCATGAACCTGGAAACGGCAATTTGTCCGCGAAACCAATCATTCAGGCTTTAGATAAGAGCCTACGATGTCCATGAATCCGACAACGTTTCGGCCTGCTTCATGATCAATTCAACCGCTTCCGCCGCCTTGTCCGGCGGATACTTGTAGCGTTGCAACGTGCGCCGGACCAATATCTTTAGCTGGGCGCGCACGCTGTCGCGCACCTGCCAATCGACGGTCGTTGATTTACGCAGCTTTTCGGTGATCTCGACCGCTATTTTCTTTAACGTCTCGTCGCCCAATTCGCGCACCGCGCTTTCGTTATTCGCCAGCGCGTCGTAAAAAGCCACTTCATCCGGCGTTAAACCCAGCTCGGCTTCACGCGCCATCTCGGCCTGGAAATCCTTCGCCATCTGGATCAGCTCTTCAATGACCTGCGCCGTTTCAATCGCCCTGTTATTGTACTTGCGTAATGTTTCCTGCAAGCGCTCGGCGTACTTTTTCTGTTGCACAACGTTATTGCGGGTCTTGGCTTGAATACCGTCTTTCAGCAGTTTTTCCAACAGCTCCACAGCAAAATTGCGTTGCGGCATGCGCCGGACATCCTCCAAAAACTCATCCGACAATAATCCGATATTCGGCTTATCCAGACCGCACAATGCGAACACATCAGCCACGCCTTCGGCAATAACCGCGTTATCCAGAATTTGCTTAAGCGCGGAATTCTTCTCTTCCTGCGTGCGCTTTCTGTCGACGCTGGTGAATTTAGCGATAGCTGCCTTCAGCGCCGCATAAAACGCGATTTCCTTGCGCAACACCTTTGCTTCATCGAGCGTGCCGCATAACGAATAAGCTTTCGTTGCGGCCAATACCAAATCAAGAAAGCGCTTCTTGCCGTCGTTCAAGCCCAGTATGTAGTTGGCCGCAGGCACCAACAGCCTGTGCGCCTGGGTTTCAAAACCGCCGATGTCCAAACCGTCGGCTTGCGCCGTCTTCGCAAACAGGCCGCGCAGCGCATCCATTTTTTCGGCCAGAACCGCATAAGCTTCTTCGGCGCGCAAAGCCGGTTCGCCTTTGCCTTTCGCGTCGGTATAGATTTTCAGCGCTTGCTTCAGTTCATTGGCAATGCCGATGTAATCGACGACCAAACCGCCCGGCTTGTTTTTAAACACCCGGTTGACCCGCGCAATTGCCTGCATCAGGTTATGGCCTTTCATCGGCTTGTCGACGTACATGGTATGGCAACACGGCGCATCGAAGCCGGTCAGCCACATATCGCGCACGATAACCAACTTCATCGGGTCGTTCGGATCCTTAAAACGTTTTTCCAAGCGCTTCTTGGTCTGCTTGTTGTAGATATGCGGCTGCAACAACGGCTTGTCCGACGCCGAACCGGTCATCACGATTTTGATTACGCCTTTCTCCGGATCGGGATCATGCCAGCCGGGACGCAGAGCGACAATTTCATTGTACAAATGCGCGCAAATATCGCGGCTCATGCCGACGATCATCGCTTTGCCGTCCATGCTCTCGGTGCGGGTTTCAAAATGCGCGACCAAGTCGGCGGCAACCTGTTTCAGCCTCGGCGTTGCGCCGACCAGCTTTTCCAGGCGGCTCCATTCGCCTTTGGTTTTTTCGCGCGCACCGATGTCTTCGTCGTCTTCGACCAGTTCTTCGACTTGTTCGGACAGCGCGTTAATTTCGGCATGATTCAAGTCCAGCTTCGCCAAGCGGGACTCGTAATAAATCGGCACCGTCGCGCCGTCCTCGACCGCATCCTGAATGTCGTAAACGGACACGTATTCGCCGAATACCGCGCGGGTATCTTTATCTTCCTGCGCAATCGGCGTGCCGGTAAAACCGATAAACGACGCATTCTTCAGCGCATCGCGCATATGCTTCGCGTAGCCGAATTTATACGCGCCCTCTTTGGTTAACACGGCTTTCAAACCGTATTGGCTGCGGTGCGCTTCATCGGACATCACCACAATGTTATGGCGGCCGTTCAGCAACGGATGTTCGGATTCGCCATCAAGCAACGCGAACTTTTGCACGGTGGTGAAAATAATGCCGCCCGATTCGCGTTCCGCCAGCAAGCGGCGCAGTTCGTCGCGGTCGTTGGCCTGCACCGGCGTTTGCTTTAACAGCTCCTGCGCATTGCAGAACGTTGCGTACAGTTGCCCGTCCAGATCGTTGCGGTCGGTGACTACCACCAAAGTTGGGTTGTTCATTTCCGCTTGCTGCAATAATTTACCGGCATAACAGCACATCGAAATACTCTTACCTGAGCCTTGCGTATGCCAAACGACACCGGCTTTTTTGCTGCCGGACACTACTTCGTCGCCGTAAGTCGCGCGCTTTTCGGTGACGCCCTGAACCTCCCGCGCGGCAATCACCGTGGCTTTGACAGCTTCGCGCACCGCATGGAACTGGTGGTAACCGGCGATTTTCTTGATGATGGTCTCGCCATCGCTTTCAAACAGGATAAAAAAACGCAGGTAATCAAGGAATAATTCGCGATCGAAAAAACCGCGCACTAAGGTTTCCAATTGCCACTCCAACCGCGGCTTGTCGTCTTCATGCTTGATCGTGCGCCAAGGCAGGAAACGCTCTTGATTGGCGGTCAGCGAGCCCACCCGCGCCGTGAAACCGTCGCTGACCACCAAGGCTTCGTTACAAACAAACAGGTCCGGGATTTCATCTTTATAAGTTTGCAATTGGTTGAACGCATCCCCAATATCGGCGTTCTCATTGCTTGGGCTTTTCAGCTCCAGCACCGCGAACGGCAAACCGTTGATAAAACACACCACGTCGGGGCGGCGCGGCTGCTTGCTGCCGGTCACGGTAAATTGGTTAACCGCCAAAAAGCGGTTTTGCCCGACTTTATCGAAATCCAGCAAAAACGCATGATCGTAGACCGGCCCATCATCGCGCTTGAATTCGACCGGAATCCCTTGCAACAAAAAACGGTGAAAAGCGCGGTTATTGGTCAGCAAATCCAAGCTTCCCGGCTTATTCAGCTTAGCCAAAACCTGCTCGAAACAACCGGCCGGCAAATGCGGATTAATGCGGGTAAAAGCCGCTTCCAACTCGGCTTCCAGCAACACCTCGCGGTAATCGCTGCGCATCGGGTTATCGCTGTCCGGGGCTATGTCCGGGCCGTAAACCGTCTCCCAGCCAATATCCCTGAACCATTCCAGACAAAGCTTTTCCAGTTGTTCTTCGTTCATTGTTTTTATTCCGTTTTGTTTAATTCTCTGCATAGCAGCGCATTAGCCGATATGGCTGTAATTTGCTTTGGCGTTAATCAAAAGCTTAACAACTTGGGGGGTATCTTGTGGGCTCTCATGGGGGGTATCGCATGAAATCCGCACTACCTCGTTTTACTCATCGGTCTGTCCTGTAACGTTTAAGACTTGCCAATAGCCGCCCTTGTCAGCGCCGACCCGCACTATCACGCCGACCTGCTGCAAGCGCTGCAAATGGTATTTCACGCCATCGGCGGTAAGGTCTCCCAACGCGTCGGCAATCTCTACCCTGGACGCATGAGGATTGTTTTGTATTACTTCCAGAATCGCCTGCTGCCTAGCGATAGTTTTCTGGGTAGTCTTTTTCTGGGCAGTTTTTTTCTGGGTAGTTTTTTTCTGGGTAGTTTTGGCTGGGCCTGCTCGCTCAATCCGTAACAGCGTCTGGTCGTAAGGTTCGAAGGTATCGGTTATATCGACCTTAAAACCGGCATTCTCCCAAGCCGCCCGTACTTTCGGCAACCCCGAACCCGCGCGCTCGCCCAAACCCAGCATCAAAAACATCTGGTGCAGCGTACGGTTGCGGCAATCGCTTTCGCCCCGTTGCCGTCCTGCCCCGCTGCCAGCTTGCATTCCAGATCGACAGATTCGGACAGTGCGGCAATGTCTTCCAGCGTATTAATCATGGTTGGGTTCGGATGATACATTTTCGGCTTGGGGTAGGGTTAGTTCGCCGGATAGGAGTTTGGGAAGGAGAGTGTCTCGCAAGTTAGATAAAATACGGGAGTCAATACAATTTGATTTCATATTCTCAAGAATGCTGGCCACTGATTTTGTAAATGTCTCAATAACTTTAAGGCTAGGAACTAAAACTATCTGATTTCGTAGAATATCTGTTTTTAAATTCGTGAAAACACTTCCATTTCCTTGAGCAATCAATTCCCCCCTAATCTTTAAAAATAAAAAATATAAGTACGCGTCTGAAAAAACTCTCTTTTCAGGGAAATAAAGCCAACCATCATGTATACAAGCATCTAGTTCAAGAAATTTAGGTAATCCTGGAGTTGCACTATTTGTAAGAATTAGCGCTCCTTTTTTAAGGTAAACCGTTTTTTTCAATCCTTTCTCTTTTATAAACTCTTTGGTTTCAAATAAAAAAGGACTTTTGTCAGCAGTCGCATCTGCAATTTTTACCCATGGATAACCTGTAGGCACCATAAAGTCTTGAATAGGCCGAGGTGATCCGCCACGTTTTATCTCCAAAAAGTACCCCAAAGCTTTGGCTTCCCAGCCCTCCGGTATCTCGCCCAATTCCGAATCCTGCATCTCGGCGGGGAATAAGCCGGCGGTTTGGGCGAGTTCGGCGTAGGCGTCAGGTTGTTCGGTTTGCAGTTGGCTTAGCGCGGCTTCGTCTTTACCGGAAATCGCAGACATCGCGGCGCGTTCGGCATCGACAGCCGCGCCGCCCGCTTCCAACACCGCCATTTTGGCTTTGACCGGCTCAAAATCGACAAACCAGCTTTTAAAGATCGCTTGGGCAATGGCTTCCAGGGTTTGGTTGGTTTGGGTGTTGAGGGCGATTTTGTCGTCTATAGATTTTAGAAAAGCGCCTATCTGCCTACGAGTTTCTTTAGGCGGAAAATCAAACTTAAACTCAGCAAGTGATTGCCATGATACACGTTGCCTACCTGATGTGCCTTCCATCCGCGCCTGAGCATAAGAACGAAACTCGGGTAATCTGGCTAAGTAATAGACATAATCTTCATCGTAAATTGGGTCTTTTGCTGCCATCACAATAAATTCAGTTGATCCATGTGCGATAGCTTTATCTGATAAACCTGATATTTTTGCAGTTTTACCGTTTTCTAAACAAGGGGTAATACGAGCAAATAATGTGTCACCATTTTTAAATTTTGCCCCGCCACCATTAAACTGTCTTTCATCAATTACACTGATGTCCCGACTATCAACTGACAATGCAGCCATGTCAACAAAAGGTGCAATATGCCCTTTCTGAATTAATCTCTTGGGATTGAAGTCAACAAGATCCGTTATTTTCTCTGACCTATCGATGCTCATAGCCCCCCCCTCTCGAATTCTTTACCCAAGCCGGACGAGGCATGCTGCCCCGTCCACAACGTTTGCGCTAGTTCCCAAGCTTCAGCTTGGGAATTCAGTGCAGGAAGCTCCAGCTTCCCGTCTCGCAAAGCTGAAGCTTCGCCACCTGGGTTCCCAAGCTGGAGCTTGGGAACCAGCGTGAAGAAGTCTCGCACCAAGCCGAACTGGGCATGTTCTCTCGTTCCCACGCGTTGCGTGGGAATGCCGTGCCGGACGTGCTGCGTCCTGTATACACAAGATGTTGGGCGTGACTCGCGGCGTAGCGCACCTTGACTGCATTCCCGCGCAACGCGTGGGAACGAGGTGGAATATTCTTTTAATCTGCCGGTTAACCACGCCATTTTTTCGGATGTCATTGCTTTACCTCCCAGTAGCCGCGTGTACCGCCGATACGACGGATATAACCGGCCTCTTTCAGCTTGTTAAGGTGCTTTTTTAAGGCGGATTCATTGATCCCCATACACTCAGCCATTTTGCGGTAAGGCATTTGGCTATCTGCTTTGATCAAGGCTAATACCTGTTGTTGCCGTTCGGTTAAATCGGCCTCATCGGGTATTGAGCCACCTATTGAGCCACCTATTGAGCCACCTATTGAGCCACCTTTCTCTACCTTTAGACCGGCTTCAGAAATCGCATTGTCAAAATGCTCTAAGCGATAAAACTCCCAATCGACAAAATCGCCGCGTTCCTGAATCTTCGGCTCCGCGTTGCCCGCTTCCCGGCACATCGCTTTAATCCGGCCAATACCGCTGCCCCATTGCTCAATATATCCCAGTTCCTTGAATACTCGGGCCAAGACGCGGTTGCGGATTTCGGAACGGCCTTGTTGCAGGTCGGCTTCTGTCAGGCCGTTGGGCAGGCCGCCGGGGGATACGACATTCAGCATGTCGTCATAAATCCCTACTTTTATATCGCGGCCGAAATTGCTGTAATCGCGATGCAGCACGGCATTGACCAAGGCTTCGCGAATTGCCGGCATCGGGATTTCGTAACTTTCAGTGCGTTGCAGGCCAAGAATTTCGGCTTTAAGGTGCAGGTGGTTTTTGATAAACAGCTCGGTTTGCTCAAGCTGATAAAAGAGGTCGCCGCGATACTCTTTTTTATCGAGGAACACGGCCATGGTGTTGCCTTTAAATCGGCTGCACTTGGTTTCTACATGTTCATAACGGCCCAACAAGATCAACAAACCGTGCGTTGGATAATCCCGGCCTTGTTCACGCCGGATCAGGCGCAAGTTCAGTAGTTTGTCATCGTTTAATACTTTACCGGTTTGGCTAAATCGCACTTGCAGCGACGTGAGGTCCAAACTTGCCAAGGACTGGCTGTAATCGATCTGTTCGTCGAAGCTAATGTTAAGCCTCTGGCGTTCCAGTTCCTGGATGTAGTCCAACGAGGCCTGCCTGTTGGTTGCACCTAAACGGATATAGGTGCCTTGCTCGCGCCCTTTGGGCTTTAGGTAATACGGCAACAACGCGCCGCGGGACACTTCGACGACCAACAGTTCTGTGCCGGTTACATTTTCAATGTAGATTTCGGGCAACAGATTAGGACTGCAAAGCTCATGGACTATTGAGGCTATTTTGTCTTGCAAGTCAAAGATGTCCGCATTACGCAAGCCTACCAGTTGCTGGTTGTTATCGACGCCGATGACCAGTTTCCCTCCGCTGGTATTGGCAAAGGCAATCAGCGTTTTAGCCAGTTGATCGCCTTTGGGCAGTTCCGCTTTGAACTCCAGGATTTTGCTTTCGCCTTGCAAAATTTCCGCCAGCAGCGGATGCTTAGAGCTCATAACCCAATCCCGCCAGATTCTTTTTGATCTCCGCTTCCAGACGATCGCTTTCGGCAAACTGGGTTTTCAACTGTGCGGTTAAGCGCGCCATTTTTTCAGCAAACGGTTCGCCGTCGTCTTCTTGCTCGGCCGCGCCGACATAGCGGCCCGGCGTCAGCACGAAGTCGTGTTTTTGGACGTCTTTTAGTTCGGCCGAAAAGCAGAACCCGGGTTGATCCTGATAGCCTGAACCGCGCTGCCAGGCATGGAAAGTCTCGGCAATTTTTGCAATGTCGACTTGGGTGAAGTCGCGCAACACGCGGTCTTTCATATAACCGAGGCTGCGGGCATCGATAAACAAGGTACGGCCGCGACGGTCCGCTTTACTGCTTTTGTCTTTGGTCAAAAACCAGATACAGGCCGGGATTTGGGTGTTGGTAAACAATTGCCCCGGCAATGCGACCATGCATTCGACTAAATCGGCTTCGATCAAGGCTTTGCGGATTTCGCCTTCGTTGTTGGTGTTCGAGCTCATCGAGCCGTTCGCCAGCAGCAAGGCCATGCTGCCGGTCGGTGCCAGATGATGCAGCATGTGCTGCATCCAGCCGAAGTTGGCGTTGCCTTGCGGCGGCGTGCCGTATTTCCAGCGTACGTCGCCTTCCAATTTGGCGTGCCACCAGTCTTTGATGTTGAACGGCGGGTTAGCCATCACGAAGTCGGCGCGAAGATCGGGGTGCTGGTCGTCCAAGAAGGTGTCGGCATTCTTTTTGCCGAAGTTAAAGTCGATGCCGCGAATCGCCATGTTCATCGCCGCCAATTTCCAGGTGGTCGGGTTGCTTTCCTGGCCGTACACAGAGATATGTTTTTTCTGCTCGGCCGGGTTGTAGTGTTTTTCCTTCGCGTGTTCTTCGATGAATTTGTCGCTGGAAACAAAAAAGCCGCCGGAGCCCATCGCCGGATCGTAGACACGGCCTTTGTAGGGCTCGAGCATTTCGACGATCAGTGTGACGATGCTTTTCGGGGTGTAATATTGGCCGCCTTGCTTGCCTTCGGCCAATGCAAACTGGCCCAAGAAGTATTCGTAGACATGGCCGAGAATGTCCTTGCTGTGCAGTTCCAGTTTTTGGCCGCGGTATTCCGGGGTACGGAAGCTGGTGTCGGAAAAGCTGTTGATCAGGCCGATCAGTTTGTCGTTGTCCAGTTGGTACTGGCCGATGCGGTTCAGGATGCCTTTCAGCTTACTGTTGGCTTTTTCGATTTCATCCAGCGCGTTATCGACCAGCCAGGAGATAGAGCGTAGCTTGACGTCTTCGCCCTGCTCGTTTTGCCAAACGACCGAACCTATCGGCAAAGCGGCGGCGCTTTTTAACGTGCTCCAGCGGGCCGTTTTCGGCACCCAGAAAACGTTTTTTTCCTGGTAGTAATCCAGCAGCTCCAGCTCGTCGGCGATGGCTTGTTGGTAGTCTTCGTCGGAATCGTAATCTTCGCGCGGCATGAAGTAGATGTTGTCGTCGCGGTCTTTTTGAAACAACTCTTTCAACTCGTTTTGTCGCTCTTCAAACGCGTCGGAAACGTATTTCAAGAAAATAAGGCCAAGCACGACATGCTTATAGTTGGCTGCATCCAGGTTGCTGCGCAGTTTGTCGGCGGCTTTCCAAAGCTTATCGTCAAGCGCGTTTAAAAATTGCTGTTCTGAGGTATTCATGGTTTTCTTGATTGTTAAGCAAACGAAACAAGTCGTATCATATCATTTCATACCATACCTTTCCCTGAGGCGTTGATTTGCAATACCGGCCCACTCTCTAAATCATCCGAATTGTTTGCTATACGGGCACATTTTAAGTAAATTTCTATCAAGACTCGTTCCGATACGTTGGAGTAGCTTCTTTTGAACAGTTTGCAGATACAACCAAAACACGGTCAAGCCACCGGAATAATTACCGAAACGCATAACCCGAAGAGGGTTATCGTCCACATCTTCTTCCTGTCTCGATGAACCGATTCGTACTCAACCTGTTTGACGCCAGCCATGAACGGCGCATCAACGGCGTGACTTCATTTGTCGGCGAGGATGCTTCAGGCAGTTTCGGTATTAAAGCCCACCATGCGCGCTTCATGACGACGCTGGTTTTCGGCTTGGCGCGCTTTCGCCTGGACTCCGACGATTGGCAATATCTGGCTCTGCCGGGCGCGGTCGCCTATTTCAATAACAACGAGTTGACAATCAGCACCCGGCATTTCCTGGTCGATACCGACCTCGAGCGAATCAGTACCTTATTGGAAGAGCAATTGATCGCCGAAGAGGAAAATCTGCGTGCGACAAGGGAAAGCCTGCATCGAATGGAGCAGGCTATGATAAAACGCATGCTGACGCTAAAACGTAAAACCGGATGGCAGTTATGAACAGTCAACAACTCAAAAACAAGATTGAACGCCAGGTCAAACGCATCAGGAAGGCAGAGCGTAATCATCGCCAGAGCCTGCCGTCGGTTGGCACATTAGGCTTGGTAATGATATTGCCTATTATCGGCGCCGTATATTTAGGCCATTGGTTGGACGATAAGGTGGAAGGTTATTCGACGCACTGGACAATCAGTTTATTGTTTGCCGGCTTAGTGATTGGGATTTTTAACGTGTATTTTCTAATTAAAGAGTAAGGTCTCGGTTGAATCATGGAAAACCAATTTACTTTTGCTATCGGCCCAATAATCATAAGCGCATCAGTCATTACCACCTGGGGCATCATGCTGGTCATTGCTGTATTAGCCTGGCTTTCAACCCGGCATCTGGAGATGCTGCCGGGTAAGTTGCAAGCCACTGTTGAAGGCATTGTCGTGACGATTGACAAGGCCATCCTCGCTGTCGCACCGGAACACGGACGAAAAATTCTGCCTTTTATCGCGACGGTTTGGCTGTTCCTGATCGTTGCCAACCTGCTCAGCTTAATACCGGGCTTGCATTCGCCAACCCGCGATCTTTCGGTGACCTCGGCATTGGCAATCTTGGTATTCTTCTCGGTACACTGGTACGGCATCAGAACCCAGGGCTTTAAAAATTATCTGCGCCATTATTTGCATCCCAGCCCGATTTTGCTGCCTTTCCATATTATCAGCGAGTTTACCCGCACTTTGGCGCTGGCTATTCGTTTATTCGGCAACATGATGAGCCTGGAAATGGCGGCAATGTTGATATTATTGGTAGCGGGATTCCTGGCGCCGATTCCGATTTTAATGCTGCATATCATTGAAGCGCTGGTACAGGCCTATATTTTCGGCATGCTGGCGCTGATTTACTTAGCCAGCGCCATACAATCCCAACATTTAAATTCACAGGAGTAACTTATGTCAGACATTGCCTCGATTGTCCTTGGATCCAGCATCGCTGCCATTATCGGCATTGCGTTGGGGGTCATGCTGCCCGCGCTGGCGATGGGCAAAGCCATCGCCAGCGCGTTGGAAGCCTTGTCGCGGCAGCCGGAATCGGAGCAGTCGATCATGCGCACCTTGTTTATCGGACTGGCGATGATCGAGTCATTGGCTATTTATTGTCTGGTTATTATTTTGATCGTGCTATTCCGGAATCCGTTGCTTGAATATATTGTTAAGTGATTGGGATGGAACACGGATGACGCGGATTTGACTGATAATCACAGCTAATCGGGGATTTTTTCAGTTTCAAAGCAGCACTAAAATTCATACCCTTATTGAAAAACCCGTGTAAATCCGTCCTATCCGTATCATTCGTGTTCTATTTATCACCGACTAACCAAACAAGCCAATAAAGCGCATATGGAATTCAACCTGTCGACATTTTTTTTTGAAATCATCAATTTCCTGGTCCTGATCTGGATTTTGCAGCGGCTTTTTTATAAGCCGTTGCTGGAAGTCATTGCCAAGCGTAAGCAGTTCATCGATCAATCGCTTAACGATGCAAAAAGCCTGAAACAACAAGCGGAGCAACAATGCAGCCTGTATGAAAACCGGCAAAAATTATGGGAACAAGAAAAACAGGCTGCAATCACCGCCCTGCACCGCCAACTCGAGGCCGAAAGGAAAGCCCATCAGGAAAAGCTGAATGCCGATTTCGAACAGGAACGGCAAAGGGCCAATGTGTTGCTGTCAAAACAACAACGGGAGTTGCAAGAACAAAGCGAAAAACAGGCCTTGCTGAACGGCGCCAAATTTGCCGCGATGTTGCTGAGCCAGTCTGCAGGGCCTGAATTGGAAGCCCGTTTATTTACGCTGCTGTTGGACAACCTGACAACCTTGCCGGAAGCGTGCAGGCAATGTTTGACTGCGCAGGGAAACAAAAAATCGGTAGCTGTCAAGATCACCAGCGCCTATCCGCTGTCTGCCGAAATGGGCCAACAACTGGAACAAAAGCTCGGCGCATTAACCGGCAACTCCCTCAATTTTCAATATCATCAAGATAATGCACTGATCGCGGGCCTGCGTATCGACATCGGCGCTTGGGTATTGAATGCTAACTTGCAACACGAACTGACAGGCTTTGCCGAGATTGCCAATGGACAGGATTGAAAACGCGCCTACCAGCCTACTGGACAAACAGGCCGAGTGGCTGGCCAATTATCAACCGGGGCTGCGCATTGCCGAACAAGGCACGGTCGTTTCGGTCGGCGACGGCATCAGTTGGATCAAAGGCTTGCCCTCCGCGGCTATCGAAGACATCCTGGATTTTGCCGACGGCAGCCGGGGCATGGTTTTCGACCTTAACCGCGACCGGATCGGCGCAATTTTACTGTACGAAACCGAAGCGCTGACAGCAGGCACGACGGTTCATCTTTCCCGGCACTCGCTTAGCATACCGGTCGGCGATGAATTTTTAGGCCGGATTATCGACCCGCTGGGAACCCCGCTGGACGGACAGCTTCCGCCCGTGCAGACAGCACGCGAAAGCATGGAAAAAGGCTCGCCGCCGATCATCACTCGCGATTTCGTCCATAAGCCGCTGTATACCGGCATAAAAATTATCGACACGCTGATTCCGATAGGCAAAGGGCAACGGCAGCTGATCGTCGGAGATGAAGGTCTGGGCAGAACGTCAATCGCTATCGACACGGTCGTCAACCAAAAAGGCAAAAACGTATTGTGCATCTATGTGCTGATCGGCCAGAAGCGCTCTGCCGTTGTCAACACGATTGAAACATTGAAAAATCACGGCGCATTGGACTATACCGTTTGCGTGGTCGCCGAGGCCAGCACCCTGCCCGGCTTGCAATATATCGCCCCGTTTGCCGGCTGCGCGCTGGCCGAATATTGGATGGCGCAGGGCCGGGATACGCTGATTATTTACGACGATTTATCGACGCATGCCAGGACTTACCGGGAATTGTCGCTATTGCTGCGAAGGCCGCCCGGACGCGAGGCTTATCCTGGCGATATTTTCTTTGTCCACTCGCGCCTGCTCGAGCGTTCGACCAGCTTGAATGCCGAAAACGGCGGCGGCAGCATGACCGCATTGCCGATCATCGAAACCAAACAGGGAGAAATTGCGGCTTATATTCCGACCAACCTGATTTCGATTACCGACGGGCAAATCTATCTGGATAACGACTTGTTCGTATCGGGATTCCGCCCGGCCATCGACATTACCCGCTCTGTATCGCGAATAGGCGGAAAAGCCCAGGATATGAGCATTCGCGATCAAGCCGGACAGATGAAATTGGATTACCTGCAATTTTTGGAATTGGAAGTCTTCACCCGTTTCGGCCAGCGCCTGGAAGCGTCGATGGAAGCAAGAATCAAACGAGGCCGGTTGCTGCGGGAAATACTGAAACAGGACCGGCTGACACCGCTCAGCAACCTGTTTCAACTGGCTTGGCTGACCGCATTTAACGCCGGACTGTTTAACCAAGCCGTTCCTGAAGACATTCCCAAGATGCTGGCTAGCATTGATGAAAACATTAATAGCACTGCACTGACCTTGGACAGCAGCCCCGAACAATGGCAACAGGCCGTCAACGAATGGCTTAATACTAAAGCTGAGTTAAGCGGCTGGTCCGCTCAAACGAAACTTATGCCCTTTGGGTATAAAACGCTATGAGCCTGAGCCGCGAACTGCAACTGCATATCGGCCAGTTGAAAGAGATACGCAGTATTCTAAATTCGATGAAAATGCTGGCTTTCATGGAAACGCATAAATTACAGCGTTTTAAAACCATGCAAAGCCAGGTTGTGGCTAATATCGAACATGCTGCGCTGGATTTTCTGAACTTTTATCCAGGACTTGAAACGCCGAGCGATCATGCCGCGAAGTTTTGTATTCTGCTGGGCTCGGAACGCGGATTTTGCGGCGATTTTAACGAAAGCCTGATTAATGCCGTCTCAGATCAAGCTTATACCGGCATCATTGCGATCGGCAGCCGGCTTTGCAGCCGGCTCGAAGACGGCCTAAACACCAAGACCGTCGCAACCCTCGAAGGCGCGAATGTGGCCGAAGAAGTCCCTACGATCATTAATCGGCTGATCGACACGATCGGCACGTTACACGGCAAATCCACATTACAACTGACTATTGTTTATCACGATAACGGCGCCAATCAGATCCGCCGGCGGCAGATCTTTCCGCCTTTTACCGAACGGGATAAAAATACCGTTCATTACCGCAACCCGCCGGTACTGAATCTGGAACCCGGCGGATTCTTCGCAGACTTGATCGAGCATTATCTGTTTGCCGCGCTGCATCAGATCTTTTATATCTCGCTGATGGCCGAAAACAATAGCCGTCTGCAACATTTGGAAGGCGCGGTGAATCATCTGGACGATCAAACAGTAAAGCTGCAAAGAAAATCGCAAATTTATCGCCAGGAAGAAATTACCGAAGAAATTGAAGTTATTTTGCTGAACACGGAAAATCTGTAGCTTACGGCATAATAGTCCGCCGCCCCGCTCCGGTGAAACGCCATAATAAATGTTGTCTTCCTGAAAAAATAGGCAGATAATAGTTTCGTATCGCTATCTTTTTCCAACCAACGTTCTTTTGCAGGCGGGCAATCCATGAAGATGAAAAGCATATTAACTTACCTGGCCGTATTAACCTTGTCGTTTAACGCTTTCGCTGCTGAAGTTCAGGAAGAACCGAAGATTACTACGCAGGACAAAATAGAGCTGAATCCGCAACATTCACCGCTAACTCGTCTGGCTACCGAAAGCGTCAACAGCCATACGATTCCTCAAGCTTCAGCCGAGAAACCCAGTGAATTGATGACGGCTCTCAGCGTCTATTTAATTATCATCGTTGTTTATTCGATTTATGGAATGCGAGCTAACGCGAAAAATGCCGGAAACTGATAGGTCGATACAAGCAAAATATAGCTATTTACAGATAACCTTCATCGTTGATAAACGATGAAGGTTTTTTTAAGCATCGGCAGTCAATGGCTATGATCCTATATTTTGGCTATGTAAAAAAACTCTTGTTTTAGCCTCCCGCTGCTGTTCGCGCGGAGCGACTTTCGCCAACTCATTCATCTCCTCTGCCAGAAGATCCAGAATATCATCCGCCGATACAATACCTACCAGTCCTTTTTCCTCATTAACCACAAGAACACGACGGATTCCATTGGTCCGCATCAAACGAATGGTTTCAAACACACCTTCCTGCTCCTGTACGCTGACCAGTTGCGGGCCCATAATATCTCCGACGCAGAACTCGTTAACATCCAGGGATTGTGCAATAACGCCGACAACCATATCGCGATCGGTAATAATGCCGACCGGCACCCGTTGACTATCAAGCTCGTCGACTATCACAAGATCGCCGACATGATACTCGCGCATCAGTTTCGCCGCTTCGGGTAAATTCATCTCTCTGGTCGCGAACACGACTTCGCGATTGCAAAACTCACCAATAGACATCGTCATATCCTCTGCTGAGTTAAGATAGAAGTGTTCAAACAAAACGGCGTCCGGAATAGGCGTGCCGCCCTCTTTCTTTCCAACTGCGCCTAATTTCCGGCAGGGGCATTCTATTTTAAAATCCGCGCCGCCAGAATCGGCAATTGTACGTAAGAAGCCGGTTTTATTAGAAAATCAGGTATCTACTCCCCTATCAAAATTTATACCCAAAGCGCATAAGTAGGATTTGAGCAGACAAGCTGCCCAACTCAGCTTTAATGGATGTAGGCGGTTGATTGAAAAGGCTTCTGTAACAGGGATATATTCACGCGCCCGTTGTAATTAATGACCTATACCCCATTTCAAAACGGAATCAGGGAATCTTGAGCCCATTCCGCAACGGGCGCGTCAGCTGTGGTTTGCGGCTATTTTCTGTAAGCGATAAACCAGCGTGCCGTATATTGCAATATTGATCAAAACGACCAAGCCAGCCATCCCGAATTGAATGTCTCTGGTGAGTCCGGCCTGATAGATGACGGGTAAAACGTAGTGCTCAATAAAACTGCCGGAATAGCCGGTATCGCCGGCAATCCGCCTGAGCCTGACTTCCACCGCCGTAAGCGGGCACAGTCCTCCGGCCAATTCGATATACGCTCCCCAAAGGGCCGCCGGTATGTGGGCTAATACAAGCCAGCGGCAACGAAACGCAAGCAAGCCGCCAAAAATAACAAATACAATAAACAGGAGATGAAAAACAAGGACAAAATCCGCCAGGAACCGATAGATCATTTGGAATATAGAAATATATTTGGCTTACGCAGTCAAGGCGTTCTATTTTAAACAGAATTCGCGTTATCATAATAGATAATTGTACTTATTCGGACAGGTTTTACTATGGAATTGCTTTGGGTTGGGACTGCTTATCTGGCCGGTTTAATCGCCAGCCGATTATATTTACCGCCATTGGTCGGCTACCTAATGGCCGGGTATATTTTGAATATTGTCGGCGTTGAAGCTAACGAAACGCTAACGCATTTAGCGGATATTGGGATTGAGTTGCTGCTGTTTACAGTCGGGCTGAAATTAAAACCGTCCTCACTATTACGGCGTGAAGTGCTAAGTGTCGGCAGCTTGCACTTGCTTATCGTAACCGCAGTTTCGGCACTGGTTTTCTTTGGCTTTAACGGACAAATTACCGGAGGGCTGGTAATCGGCGTGAGTTTGGCTTTCTCCAGTACAATACTTGCAATAAAGGTATTGGAAGATAGCGGCGAACTTTCCACCTTGTACGGCCGGGATGTTCTGAGCATATTGATTTTACAAGATATTGTTGCCATCGGCCTACTGGCTGTCGCCAATAACAAACAACCCTCACCCTGGGCGCTGTGCCTGTTATTATTGCCTTTTCTTCGCCCTTTAGCGTATCGCTTGCTTAGCGCCAGCCGCGACAATGAGTTGAAATTATTATTGGGCGTAACACTGGCGCTGGCGGGTGGCTTGTTGGCGGTAAAGGTCGGCATTTCCAGCGATATCGGTGCATTGCTGATGGGGGTTATGTTGGCCGGACATACCAACATAGACGAACTTTCCCATAAACTGTGGGGATTAAAGGAAACATTTTTAGCTGCATTTTTCCTTCAAATCGGCTTGGCCGATTTGCCGGGTTATGACGAACTTTTGCAGGTGTTGGAGCTACTATCCCTATTGCCATTGCAAGGCATACTTTTCTTTGTGTTGTTTTTGCTGGTCGGGTTACGGGCGCGGACGGCTTTCGTTTCTTCGCTGGCTTTGACGACCTACAGCGAGTTTGCGTTGATTACCTCGAATGTCGTCGTCGAGGCAAATCTGCTCCCCCCCGTTTGGGAATCTATCATCGGTCTGGCGGTAGCGCTTTCCTTGGCTGTTGCAGCCCCCTTAAACCGATTTTCCCACCGTTTGTTTTCCTTGCTGGAACCCGCCTTGGTGCGTTTTGAAAGAAAGGTCGAACATCTGGACAGACTACCCAGCAGTATCGGGGGCGCGGAATGGTTGGTGGTAGGCATGGGACGCACCGGTATTTCCGCCTATCGCTCTTTTAACCAACAAAATATTCGCGTATTGGGCTTGGACGCCGACCCTACTGTGTTGCAAAACTTGCTTGCCGACGGAAAAAGAGTAATTTACGGCGATGCCGAAGATTCCGAGCTATGGGAAAAACTACCGTTGGCAAAAGTTAAAGGGATTATCCTGACCATGCCTGGCTTCGAAGCCAGATCTTCATCGATAAAACAACTGAAAAACCTGCAATTCAACGGCTGTATCGGTACGCTCTGTTTTCATAGCCATGAGGAAAGCGAGCTTTATCGATTGGGAGCTACTTTTGTAATTCATCCGTTCATCGAAGCGGGAAAACAATTGGCCGAACATATGTTGGACTCAACCTATGAGCTTGACTTGAGTGAATTAAAGCTGGAATCAATATCTTCAATGGAAGCGGAAAATATTAAATAGCGCTGTTCTTTTCACCCTTTCAGGTGTCTTTTTCATACGGAAAAGAGGTTTCATCTACCCCCATTATTGGGCTTACGGAGCGGGGTTACCGGCAGTTAATCACCCGTGAAATGTTTGACGGAACCCATATAAGCAGTACGCCCAGCACCTGTGCTTCATCAATATGCAATTAGGCTTTGGGAATAGCCCATTGAGCAACGCCGGCAAGCGCATCGATAATTAAATTTACCGACAGCGCGGCAAGAATTATTCCCATAATACGCTCCAATATCGCCGCTCCATTCGTCCCGATAATGCGCAATAGATGCTCTGAGAGAAGCATTAATACGCAGGTAACCGCCAGAATGCAAAGCATTACAGCAGCGGTTATCGCCTGTGCGGCAATGGAGTGAAGATGGTTATCAGTGAGCAAAATTACAACCATGATAGTCTCCGGCCCCACAATGGAAGGTATTGCCAACGGAAACACCGCAATATCATGTCCAGCCTCAGGCTGACTGAAGGTAGCCGCCATCCGGCCGAAAACCATTTGGAGGCCGAACAGAAACAGAATAATGCCGCCGGCGATTTGCAATGAAACAAGCCTAATACCCATCGCCGTAAGGATGATTTGCCCGACAACGATTGCGCAGAGCAAGATGATAGCCGAATAAACCGTCGCCATTATTGCAGTTCTTCTGCGTTCTTTTGACGAAAGCCCGGCAGTAAGCGCCGCAAAAAGCGCAACGCTTCCAATCGGTTCGATAGTGACCCAAATCACGATTGCGTCGTAGATTATCTTATTAATCACATGCCCTCCTTTATTGCCTTAATATCTACGTCCGAATATAAAATGCCCCCCGATTACTTACAATCGCGTCATGGTATAGTCCATTTTTCGCAGCAGTTATATATGTTTGTTTTATTGCATTATCGATTCAAGCTGTTTTTGGGAAAGAAGCAACTTATACAATTGCTTATTTTTGCCAGGCAGGACAAACATCAATGCAAACAGGATTTTTTGCCCGCTGCTTATAATTTGACCCCATATAATAGTGCCGCGGCAACGATTATAAACCTTTATCCTTATTTATCAGTGACTACGGCATAGACGACATAAGCGACAAAGATTACTGTTGAAATATAAATGATTGCAGACATGTTTTATCACCTTAAAATGAATTGTTTATAATTTCTTTTAGGGAAGCGCTGAGCAAGTTGATTCCATTCATTATTTAACAAATAGAATCAAAAGCTTACCATTCACCCCGAACCTGTCGAAGAATCTAATCAGCACTTCTTTAAACAACCGGTACGAATTTATTAAGAATATACCACAAGTCATTTGAAGCTATTATCCAACATCGAAAATAAACGGCGGCAACATGCATGCACATATTGCCCTTATCAAATTACCCAAATCAATCCGTAACTGTCTGCGTTTTATTGCCTTTAATTGAGGACTAAGCTTATGCCTACCGATAATCGCCTGAGAATTATGTTGGCCGTAATTGTTGCCGCCATAATCGCTGTTTTTAACGTCGATCCGATTGCCCAAAATCCAGCTTATCATGACTTTGCCGACCAACGCCGAATCTTTAACATAGACAACTTCTTCAATGTGCTGACTAACTTGCCGCTTGTCATTGCCGGCATTATCGGAATCCGGCTGGTTGCTTCCGGCCAGGCGCGCGGAGGCTTAGCCGAATTGAAGACGATGTATCTGGCGTTTTTTATTGGGGTATTTTTAAGCGGCCTTGGCTCCGCGTATTACCATTATCAACCCGACAATCAAACCCTCTTTTGGGATCGCCTGCCGATGACGATAATCTTCATGGCTTTGTTCGCTGTTATTATTGGCGAATATATCTCGACTCAACTGGCACGAAAACTATTCGTCCCGTTACTGATATTGGGCATTACATCAGTCGTTTATTGGCAAATAACGGAACTGAACGGTCACGGTGACTTGCGCGCTTACGGGCTGGTGCAATTTTTACCGGTTTTGCTGATACCGCTGATTTTGCGACTGTTTGACTCGAAATTGGATAACGATAAGTCTATTTGGGGCGTACTCGGCATTTATGCTTTAGCAAAACTGATGGAGTTGCTCGACATCCAAATTTATAACATTGCAGGCTTTAGCGGACACTCGCTAAAACATTTAACGGTTGCGTTCGCAGCGTTAATCTTTTATTGGGCATTACAGGAACGCACAACGACCAAAAAAGACTAAGGAAGTACACGGGCATAAAAAAAGGTGCGTCGAAACCGACACACCTTTTTTGAATCCGATTTTACGAAAAAATTAAGCTTTTACTGCGTCAGCAATTTCGTTAAATGCTTCAATTCTGGTTTTGCTGGTTTTGATCAAGTCGACGCCTGCATCAACTATCATTTTGCAAAGTCCTGGTGTTTTGTAAACCATTAAACCTAAATATCCAACCGCAGGAATTGCGATAAAGGCTGCAATAAAACCGTTCAGGCCAACAACTCCCATCAATTTTATCAACAATACAACAGCATCCAGAGGCAATAAAACCATGGCTCCGAAATAGACGATTACCATAAATACGGAGACTACAAAAACTACAAACTGAAGTAGCCTGACTAACGCAACGTTAACTTTTTTCATATTACTTTCAATTTCCTGATTGAACTTAAAGAAGTATTTTTAGCCAGAAAGACGACTCCTGACCCTAGAGTGTTGTCAAAAACACCAGTCTTGAAGCGGCAAATTATACCTTAACAATGTCAAAATAATTCATTTTTTTCGGCCGAATCTTTACGGACAAATAGTCGATATAAGAAAGAACCGGCAATAAAACCACCCAAATGAGCCCACCACGCCACGTCAACAGCAACCCCGCCAAATATCATCGCCGTTGTAGCGCTATATAATTGAATCAGCACCCACAATCCTAAAAAAGCAATCGCCGGAATATGAATCACTATCGGTAAAAACAGTATCGGAACCCAGACCACAACCCGCTCAAGCGGATATAGAAAAAAATAAGCGGCCAATACGCCGGCTATAGCACCCGATGCCCCAACAACAGGTATGGTAAGGGTTGGATCGAAAAACCATTGTAAAAAAGTAGCCAATAATCCGCAGATTAAGTAAAAAATCAAAAAAGGCAATCGCCCCATCCTATCTTCAACATTATCGCCAAAAATCCATAAAAACCACATATTCATAATAAGGTGCAGCCAGTTCCCGTGTAGGAACAGGCTGGTCAAGAAGGACAAATAGCCATCGAAAGGCAACCCGTAATAGGGGTTTGTGTAACGGATCGGCACCATGCCGTAAAGATTGATGAGCCGGTAACTTAACGGATCGGGCATCAATTGCATCGACACAAAAACAATTATGCAAATTGCCATTATTCCCCAGGTTACTATGGGCGTTGAATGACAGGGGGCTGTATCTCTAATTGGTATCATGATTTATTCCTGATATTGTCGACTCAAAAGAGTTATCCCTAATGTTTAACCTAGCTTAAAAGTTAAAAAAACGATTTGCAACGAATAGTTATTTAATCATGATCTTAATTGCAAAAAGTTTATAATGCGTAAGCAAATCGCTTATTACTCCTTACGCTACAACCTCTCTTAAAGACTTCATGCATCCTAATCCAATAGAAAAAGTTCCTTCATTTTCAGACCTGTCCCTAGACGAACAACTGCTATCGGCAGTTAAAAAGCTCGGTTTTGAACTGCCTACGCCCGTACAATCTCAATCTATCCCCTTTGCTCTGGAACACAAAGACCTGTTAGTCAGCGCCGAAACCGGCAGCGGAAAAACGGGAGCGTTTTTGCTGCCTACATTGCACAACTTGTTAGCCATACCTTCAAGAAAAGCCGGTGTGCGCGCATTAATACTGGCTCCTACCCGAGAACTGGCTCAGCAGATCTTTAAGCAATGCCAACAATTGGCCGAATCCACTGGTCTGAGAACGGGCCTGATTACCGGTGGCGATGATTTTAGGCTCCAGCAAAATATGCTCCGCAACAACACTGAAATTGTTATTGCAACCCCGGGCAGGGTATTGGAGCTGATGGATCAGGAAATACCGAATTTTACCAACCTGGAAGTGTTAATACTTGATGAAGCCGACCGTATGTTGGATATGGGCTTTAGCGAAGACGTACTGACTATCGCCAATAGCTGTAACGAACAACGGCAAACACTGCTGTTTTCAGCCACGCTGACGCATTTCGGCGTCATCAAAATGGCCGACAAGCTATTGAAAAATCATGAAGTCATTGCCTTGAACACATTGCATGACGGGCACCGCAATATCGAGCAGCAAATTGTGCTGGCCGACGATAATGACCATAAACAAAAGTTATTAGCTTGGCTGTTACAAAATGAAACTTACGATAAAGCGTTAGTCTTTACCAACAGCAGAATTCAGGCGGACGCTCTTCGCGGACCGCTTCGCGGACAAAAACTTCGCGTTGGCGTTCTGCATGGCGAAATGGATCAAAAAGATCGCAACCGAATGATGCAATTATTCCGCGAAGGGGCAATCAACATTATGATTGCTACCGATCTCGCCGCTCGCGGCCTGGATATCAAAGGTATCAATCTGGTCATTAATTTCGATGTGCCGAGAAACGGTATCAATTATATTCACCGCATCGGCCGGACAGGCCGCGTCGATGAACTGGGCCTGGCGATTGCTTTGGTAAAACATACCGAATGGAACTTAATGTCCGGCATCGAACGTTTTTTGAAACAGAAGTTTAAACATCGCAATATCAAGAAATTGGAAGGAAAATACAAAGGCCCGAAAAAGCTTAAAGCATCGGGAAAATCGACCGGCGGCAAAAAGAAAACGGAACCTAAAAAAGCAACCGTCGAAAAAGTTAAAATTCGCCATAGGGACAAAAAAAATATCGGTAAACGGCGCGTACCCACGGTCAAGCCCAACATAGAAATCAGTCAGGCATAAAAAAAGCCCCATTCGCAATCAAACGTTGCAAATGGGGCTTTTTTTATTTATCAGTTGACTTAGCAAATCAGGAAAGTTTGCTTATAACCTGTTTAATCAAGTTATCCGGTTTAAAAGGTTTAACAATATAGGACGTTATTCCTGCAGTAATGGCTTCCTTGACCTTATCCCCTTCAGATGAAGATGTCAGCATTATCCAAGGTGGAGCTTCTAACTTAGCGTCGTTTTTCACAGCCTTAAACAAGTCCAGTCCGCTCATTCCCGGCATATTCCAATCGCATACCACGATATTAATTTTTACTTTTCTCATCATTAACAATGCTTCTTCCCCACCCGGCGCATCAAAAACATGGGTAAACCCTGCTTCGCGCAGAATAGCTTTTGTTAATGTCCGCATTGAAGCTGCATCATCTACAATCAGAATTTTTTTCTGGAGTAATTCTTGTGATATTTCCATTATTGTTCCAAATTACACTTATTATCAGGACTGCAGTACTTAATTGGCACATTCTACAAGAACTCAAGATGCCCGACAAATAGAATGTAAAAATAATGTTAACCAGTTCACTATTTACGAAAAAAGAGGTTCACAATTAGCGTTAAAATAATGCTGACAATAAGCATTGATGTGATCGGGATAAATAT
Source organism: Candidatus Methylobacter oryzae (assembly GCF_003994235.2). Lineage (GTDB taxonomy): Bacteria > Pseudomonadota > Gammaproteobacteria > Methylococcales > Methylomonadaceae > Methylobacter_A > Methylobacter_A oryzae. The sequence continues at coordinate 132,567 of NZ_RYFG02000009.1, read as the reverse complement.
AAACCGATGTTCATTTTCAATGCGAATATCACCGGGTAACTTACCAAACCAATTAATCAGCCAAGGCGCGTAACTGACAATAAGCCCAATAATGACAAAAATTACGCCAATTGCTGCCAATAACTTTCCGAGTGTCATTTTGTAGCCCTCACTATCGATGTTTAAGTCACAATCTTGTGTCTCGCTAACAAGAAAGAACTCATTCAGGTAAAATAATAAGCATTTTCCTACACCCCTTCCAGCAAAACAGCCCGTTCTGTAACCTATCGGAATAAACTACATGTTGAGAATCACTGAACTTAAACTCCCGCTCGATCACCCGGAAAACATGCTTAAAACCGCGATATTTGAGCGGCTTGGCATTAGTCCAGCAGAACTCATCTCCTACACAATCTTTCGGCGCGGCTACGATGCGCGCAAGAAAAACGCCATCCTGCTTGTCTACACTGTTGACGTTGAATCCGCTAATGAATGGGCGATTCTTAATCGTTTAAAAAACGACCCGCACATTTCTTTAACGCCGGACAACAATTATCGCTTTGTCACTCAAGCACCGGAGCATCCGGTTCAGCGTCCTGTAGTCATCGGCACCGGACCTTGCGGGCTGTTTGCCGGCTTAATCCTGGCACAGATGGGCTTTCGCCCGATTATTCTGGAACGAGGCAAACAAGTGCGCGAACGCACCAAAGATACGTTCGGGCTTTGGCGCCAACGCGTGTTTAATCCGGAATCCAACGTACAATTCGGCGAAGGCGGCGCCGGTACTTTTTCCGACGGCAAGCTTCATACCCAAATCAAAGATCCCAACCATTACGGCCGCAAAGTTTTAACGGAGCTTGTCAAAGCCGGAGCGCCAGCCGAAATTCTCTATGTCAGCAAACCTCATATCGGCACGTTCAGACTGGTTAGCGTCGTTGAAGAAGTACGGGCAACGATCGAATCGTTAGGCGGCGAAATACGCTTCCAAAGCCGGGTTGACGATATTGAGATCGACAATGGACAAGTACGCGGCGTGGCGCTCGCCAACGGCGAAACCATCCCTACCAACCATGTGCTGTTGGCGGTCGGGCATAGCGCCCGTGACACGTTTAAAATGCTGTACGACCGGGGCGTTTATATTGAAGCCAAACCTTTTTCGGTCGGCTTCCGCATAGAACACCCGCAATCATTGATCGATACTTGCCGATTCGGCCAGAATGCCGGGCATCCTTTGTTGGGCGCCGCCGATTATAAACTAGTGCATCACTGCAGCAATGGCCGTTCCGTGTACAGCTTTTGCATGTGCCCCGGCGGCACGGTTGTCGCTGCCACTTCGGAAGCGGGACACGTCGTTACGAACGGCATGAGCCAATACTCGCGCAACGAGCGCAACGCCAACAGCGGCATTGTCGTCGGCATTACGCCTGACGATTATCCTGGACATCCTCTAGCCGGCATCGATTTCCAGCGCCGCCTGGAAGCGAACGCATTCAAACTGGGCGGGGAAACCTATGAAGCACCGGGGCAACTGGTTGGCGACTTCCTGGCCCAGCGCCCGTCTACGGAGCTAGGTTCAGTGCATCCATCTTATACGCCGGGCGTGCATTTATGCGACCTCAGCACAGCTTTACCGGAATACGCGATCACCGCGATACGCGAAGCCATTCCGGCTTTCGACAAGAAAATCAAAGGTTTTGCGATGAACGATGCGGTATTGACCGGCGTTGAAACCCGCACCTCGTCACCTATCCGCATCAAACGCGACGAGCTTTACCAAAGCATGAATATCAAAGGGCTTTATCCGGCAGGAGAAGGTGCCGGATACGCCGGGGGAATTCTTTCGGCGGCAGTAGATGGCATTAAAGTTGCTGAAGCATTAGCTTTGGATATGAGCAAATAAGCGGCCACGTATTTGCCGAAAAACATGCGGGAACGGCCTCAATAGAGCCGCTCCTGCAATAGAAGCCAACTCATTCCCGGACTTATTTCGAGCGTTTTGAAGTGTTAAAGACAAAAGACGCAACAACGCCCCGTTTATCAAATTTAATCACTAAATCCTCACTACTGCCATCGCCAAACAGCGTGTAATAGTAGCTACCATAAGTCCAGGTTTTCATACCGTTATCAAGCCCGGTCCGCCACGGATTCCCGAATGTGGTATAGACATCGTTCTGGGTCGTTTCGCCTATTTTGATGCTTGATACCTGGCCTGTCGGAAACTCATGCCCCACCGTAGCGCATCCTGAATTCAACAGAAATATCGTTACACCCAGGCCGCAAACTATTTTCCGTAGCAACCCGGCAAAATACGCCGAACAAAAAAATTCACTTTTCATTTTTTACTCGCACTCTAAATTAAAAGTTTTATAAAATTTAATTGAAACACTGATTCGCCTTTTTTAACCACTGCTCGAAAAATTGCTCCTCAGGCAATGGCTTGCTGAAATAATAGCCCTGATAGCAAAAACATCCATTTTGCTTTAAAAAATCCAGTTCCATTTTCAATTCAACGCCTTCCGCAACGACGCCCAAATTCATATGCTGGGCTATCGCAATAATCGTACCGACAAAAACAGCGTCGTCTTCATTTTTAGTAATATCCTCAACAAAAGATTTATCGATTTTTAGCTGATCTACCGGCAAATGTTTTAAGTAGCTCAACGACGAATATCCGGTACCGAAATCGTCTATTGAAAAGGTATAACCTAATTTTTTCAACTGCTTGATCTTATCAATAGCGGCATCGACATCGTTCATCAATAAACCTTCAGTAAACTCCAGCATGATTCTTGACGGACTGATCTGGTATTGCTTAACGAATTTGCCAAGTATGCCCATAAAGTCAGGATGATAGAATTGTCTCGGGCTAATGTTTATTGCTAAATGAGGCAGATGCACTTGCCGTTTATCCCACTGCCTAAGATGAATAAAAGACCGCTCAAGCACCCAAGTACCCAACGCTTGAATCAATCCGCACTCTTCCGCGATTGGAATAAACTTGTCGGGCGGAATAAAACCTTTTTTTGGGTGATTCCAGCGAACAAGGGCTTCGGCCCCTATAAGATTGCCGTGATAATCAACCTGCGGCTGATAATATAAAGACAGCTGGTTTTCATCCAGAGCCAGCCTCAGCTCCTTTTCGATCAGCATCCTCTCCATAACCGCTTCCTGCATACTGTGCTCGAAGAATTGCAGCATGTTGCGGCCGCTTTCTTTTGCACGATACATGGCGGTACCGGCCTGTTTAAGCAAATCGTCCGGCATGCCGAATTGCTCGGGAAACATCGCAATACCGATACTGGAAGAAATATACAGTTTATGGTTCATTACCGAATAAACTTGGCAAATCGAATGCTGCAACTTTTCCGCAATATGCCGGGCCTCATTGCACGCCGGCTCTATCTGCTCACTCAATTCAGTTAAAATGACAACAAACTCATCGCTGCTAATACGGGCGACTGTATCGCAGTCCCTGACGCATATTTTTAACCGATAAGCGACTTCGACAAGAACCCTATCCCCAACCGAATGTCCAAGGGTTTCATTAATATTCTTGAAATGATCAAGATCGATAAAAAAAAGCGCCCCGTTCTTTCCCGATCTTACGGTAACCGCCTGCTCTTGAACCAAGCGATCGATTAACAAACGGCGATTAGGAAGTTCAGTTAAGGGATCATAAAAAGCCAAACGCTTAATTTCTTCCTCATCACTTTTTAACTGGCTAATATCGCTAAAAATAGCCGCGTAATTGCTTATCTGATCCGTTTCGTCATCGCGAATTTCAGTGATGGTTAACAATTCGGGATAAACCTCGCCGTTTTTACGCCGGTTCCAGATTTCGCCCTGCCAGAAACCATGTTTATTGATTTTGTCCCACATCGCTTGGTAGAACTTTTTGTCGTGCCGGCCCGAACTGATAATCGCCGGGGTTTTACCGATCACTTCCGCTTCCGTGTAACCGGTAATCCTAGTGAACCCGGTGTTACAGGTCTGGATGACGACATATTTGTCAGTGGTGATGACGCCTTCCTGGGTATTATCGATAATCTTTTTAGCCAATCCCAGGCTCTTCAGCGAATCCTTTAACAATGCGTCCCTATGCGCCAACGATTCTTTAAGCTCTTCGACATAAGTGCTGCGGAATCCGGCCAAGATGTCGCTCAGGTTAATGATGCCAAGCAAATTGTTCTTATTGTCGGTGATGCCAAGATGCCGGAAACCGTGCTTAAGCATAATTTTTTTGGCTTGATACAGGCTCTCGTGCTCGTTAACAGTAATAATATTAGGACTGGCGTAATCGGCAACCAGAGGATTCAGCATCACAGAAGCCAGCGCCTTAACCATGTCCCGCTCGGTCAAAATGCCGATCGACTCATCGGGAAACTCGACCCTGATAGCATCCGAATGCGACGAATGCATCAACTTGCCGGCTTGCGCCATGGTTTGCGTCGACTGGATAACCGGCGGGATAGGCTTCAACACGCTGCCTGCCGTTTTTAAGACCAGGAAAAACTCAAAATTGTGTTTGTTGATCACATCGGTTTGGGAAATGATGCCTTGCTGTTTGCCTTTATCGTCAACGACGACATAATGGCGCACGCCGTCTTTTTTGAATTTAAGCGAGACTTCTTCGAGACTGATGTTTTCGTTGATACAAATAACCGGGCTGCTCATGCCTTCGGATACCGGCCTCAAGCGCGCCCCGGACGAGGAAAAATCCAATTTCAACACATCCCGTTCCGTCCAGATACCGATAATTTGATCATTGACCGTGATTAGGATAGCGCTGCAATTTCGCTCCACCATTTTAACCGCCGCCTCATGCATCGTTTCATCGGGTGAGCACGTCAGCAACCGGGTCTGGGTAATATCTTTTATCGAAATGGCGTTAAAATCGAAATTGCTCATGAATTCTAGTGTATGTGCGGGTAAACCGGACGATAATATCATCAACACGCAATTAACAAAAACCCGGCGTCGCTCCTCTCATACACTTTTCCAAATTTCGTGTTTATGCCGCAATGCTTCCGATTCTCAATAAATCCGAAGCAAATCTGGCAATAAAAGCCCGTTCAAATTAAAATAACCGACTTATTTTATGAGCGCATTCAAATAAATGTGGCGCAATCCCCAACCAGACGGACTTTTAATGACTGACTATAAACTGACCCACCTTAAACAGCTGGAAGCTGAAAGTATTCATATCATTCGCGAAGTTGCGGCCGAGTTTGAACGTCCGGTAATGTTGTATTCAATCGGCAAAGACTCCGCCGTGATGTTGCATTTGACGATGAAAGCCTTTTATCCCGGCAAGCCGCCTTTCTCGCTGCTGCATGTGGATACCACCTGGAAATTCAAGGAAATGATCGAGTTCCGCGATCAAATGGTCAAAAAGCTGGGGCTCGAATTACTGGTTCACATCAACCCCGAAGGCGTAGAACAAGGCATAGGCCCTTTTACGCACGGCAGTAAAAAGCATACCGACGTAATGAAAACCGACGCGCTGAAACAAGCGCTGGACAAATATCAATTCGACGCGGCCTTCGGCGGCGCACGCCGCGACGAAGAAAAGTCGCGCGCCAAGGAACGGGTTTATTCGTTCCGCGACAAAAACCACCGTTGGGACCCGAAAAACCAACGCCCCGAATTGTGGAACATTTATAACGGCAAAATCGACAAAGGCGAAAGCATCCGCGTATTCCCGCTATCGAACTGGACCGAGCTGGACATCTGGCAATATATCCATCTGGAAAACATTCCGATCGTACCGTTGTATTTTGCTAAAGAACGTCCTGTCGTTAACCGCGACGGCATGTTGATCATGGTCGACGACGAGCGCATGCCGATACTCCCGGACGAAAAAGTCGAAATGAAAATGGTCAGGTTCCGCACACTGGGCTGTTACCCGTTGACCGGTGCCGTCGAATCGACCGCGACGACGCTGCCGGAAATCATCCAGGAAATGTTGTTGACGACTACTTCAGAGCGCCAAGGCCGGCTGATAGACCACGACCAAGCCGGATCGATGGAGCAGAAAAAGCGTGAAGGGTATTTTTAAAAGCAGGTAAAAGGTCCAAGGAGCAAGGTTCAAGGATGGAACGTTATGCGATTTGAAGATTTGGACGTATGGAAACGCGCATGTAGATTGTGCGTGGAAATTTATAAAACCCTTTAAAGAATGCCGGGACTCCGGTTTTAAAGACCAAATTACCCGTAGTGCATTATCTATACCCAGCAATATTGCCGAAGGTTATGAACGAAATACAAACAAAGATGCAACTAAATTTTTCTATTACGCTAAAGGTTCCGCGGGCGAGCTACGCACCCAGATTTATATCGGCATGGAAATTGGCTATATCCATAAACAAGCCGGATTAAACTGGATACAAGAAGCCCAAGAAATATCGAAGATGCTATCAGGCTTAATCAAAGCCCGCATACATTACAAACCTTTTACCTTGACCCTTTTATCTTTTACCTAACTCATGTCCCACCAATCCGATTTAATCAGTACCGACATCAACGCGTATTTAGCGCAACACGAACGCAAGGAATTATTGCGCTTTTTAACCTGCGGCAACGTCGACGACGGCAAAAGCACGCTGATCGGCCGCCTGCTGCACGACTCCAAAATGATCTACGAAGATCAACTGGCCGCGGTCCAGGCCGACAGCGCCAAATCGGGCACCACCGGCGCCGGCAAAATCGACTTGGCGTTATTGGTCGACGGTTTGCAGGCCGAACGCGAACAAGGCATCACTATCGACGTCGCCTACCGCTATTTTTCCACTTCGACGCGCAAATTCATCATCGCCGACACCCCGGGACACGAGCAGTACACCCGCAACATGGCGACCGGCGCCTCGACCTGCGACTTGGCGATCATCCTGATCGACGCCCGCTACGGCGTGCAAACCCAGACCAAGCGCCACAGCTTTATTGCATCGCTGTTGGGCATCCAGCACATCATCGTCGCGGTCAACAAAATGGACCTGGTCGATTACAGCGAAGCGACGTTCAACAAAATCAAACAGGATTACCTGGATTTCACTAAATCGCTGAACCTGCACGATATCCTATTTATCCCGATGTCGGCGCTGGACGGCGACAATGTGGTCAACCCCAGTCCGAACATGCCGTGGTTTACCGGCAAGCCGCTGATGGAAGCGCTGAATACGATAGAAATCGCCAACGACCGCAATTTCAGCGACGCCCGCTTCCCGGTGCAATTCGTTAATCGCCCTAACCTGGATTTCCGCGGCTTCTGCGGCACGGTCGCATCCGGCGTGTTTAAAAAAGGCGACCTTATCACCGCGCTGCCCTCCGGCAAAAGCAGCAAAATCAAATCGATTGTGACCTACGACGGCGAGCTGGAACAGGCATTTTCGCCTATGGCCGTGACCTTGACGCTGGAAGACGAAATCGACATCAGCCGCGGCGACATGATTGTCGGCGCCGACCAATCGCCGACAACCGTCGCCGACAAATTCAAAGCCACTATCGTCTGGATGGCCGAAAATGCGCTCGCGCCCGGCCGTCAATATGTGATCAAGCTGGCTACGCGTAGCGTGCCGGGCTCCGTCTCGATGATCCATCATCGTATCGACGTCAACACACTCGAACATCACGACGCCGGCGAACTGCAATTAAATGAAATCGGCTTATGCACGGTTTCAGTCAACGCGCCGGTGGTTTTCGATCCTTACAAAGCCCATAAAGGCACAGGCTCGTTCATTGTCATCGACCGGCTGACCAACGGCACCGTCGGCGCCGGCATGATCACCGGCAGCACCGATGACGAAATATTGCGGCCGGTCAGCCCCGAAGAGCGCGCAGCCCGCTTTAGCCAAACCGCGACAGCAATTGCTTTGAATGGCGCAGCCGCCCGGGAGTTCGCGTACCAATTGGAAAGAAAACTGTTCGATAACGGCCATGCCTCGACAGTCTTGGAAACCCCGGATAGTTCACTAATAACCGCAATCAAAAATGCCGGCCTGCTGTGCTTGTGCGTCAATTACGATGCCGGCCAAGCCGACATCGGTTTCGATTGCGCCACTAAGACTCTGGACGATATTTACTGCGCATTAAAGGATCAGAAAATTATTCATTAACGCCAAAACCGATAACCGCGGAGCTTTTTGTTCCAAACAATAACTATATGACCCAAGCTTGAACATCATTATCCGAAAATGAAAAATTCCGAATTCTCGAAAATAAGAACATCAGGCGTGGGTTATTTCATCAATAGCATCCAAACCTTATTTGTCGGCTTATTAAGAATTTGGACTATTCCTATCGTCTTGATGTTGAGCTTGGCGACAGGATTCACCACTTACTACGGTTTGTCCCATTTCATCACTCATTGGATTGCGCTGATAATCACCATCGCGATCCAATCCATTATCGTAATTTCTTCATTGGAAATTGCCGGCATGCATTGGCGGGCCAACCGTGTCCGCTACTTTTCCGTAGTTTGCTCCCTGTTGGTTGCAATGACGGCTTCAATTTCCTTCTCCTACTTTAAATTTTACGAAATTTCCCAGCAGGGCAACCTGCATATTAACCGTTTAAATAAAATACGGGCGGATGCCAAAACCTATGTAGATCGCATCTTGACCCTTAAAGGCGAAGTTTTGAAGCAACACCATGCCGAGCTGGAAAAAGCATCGCTCGATGTCTCCCAAGCTTATTTCGGCACCCATGCGCAAATTGCCGAAGGTTATAAAAAGCAAGTCGGCGAAGGCCCATTCTGGAAACATTACAACCAGATTTACCAAGAGAAAAAACAGCAGCAAGCCAAATTCGAACATGATTTTTCCGAATTGGACCAGGACATTCAAAAGCTGCAAATCAGTATCAACGAACTGGATACGGCAAAAAACATTGAGAACACTTATGCCGAGATGCTGGCAAACTTCCAGAATGTGCAATTAAGAACCAACCTGTTATCCGGCATGATCGGCCAACCTGTCCCGGAAGCGCCGTTATTGACGACTTACAAGCAATTTACCGCCGATATCCAACCCTCTTTCGCGATGTGGACGGACGACTTCTCGCTATTCGCCTTTCTTTGCGCGGCGCTGGCCGATTTTTTCACCTTCCTGTTGTCGTACCGCCTCGAATTTACCGCGCCGGGCCCGTTGACGGCCGAAGAGGAAGACCTTGTTTTCGAATGCCTGCGGCAATTTACCGAATTCAGGATCAATAAAAACGACGAACTGGAAATGAGCATCGAGAAGACCGAACTGGAGCGGGCGCGGCGTTACTCCGACTGGTCCAGGATGTTCGCCGTGGGCTTACTGTTAAGCCGCGGCTTCCTAAGAAAAATCGATGATAAAACCGTGGAGTTCGCGCCCAACCTGTATCCATTGATCGCCGAGAAAATGGGCGCTAAGATCAATAAACTCAAAGCCGAATCCAACATTGCCGGACAAGCCGATGCTAACAAACAGCTCCAGAACTGAAATCGATACATGGTTCATTGAAGGTAGCCTGGCAGGCAGCGATCTTGCTGTTCCAGAGACCTGGGAACCCATATTCGACGCCGACCGCCAGCTTGTTCACACCAAAATCGGCCCTTATTGGCGATTGTTTATTCGTCCCGAAAGCTTTACCAAACGCTTTTATCACCACGTTTACCCGTTAGCGGTCGAGAACTGGCAAATTACCCGGCAAATTCAACTGTACGACGGTTTTTGTACAATCGATGTAGAGCTGGACATTCGTTTCCAGGCCACGCTCAAATACGCGCTGAACAACATGGACAATTTGTCCGGCCTTAACGATCATATCAAAGCCGCCTACGAAGATTTGCTTATCAACCTGATAGACAAAGAGTTGCTTAATTTATCGGATGGCGCTTGGGTGCAAAAAGGCGCAACCGATATCGAAAAAAAGATTTCTTTCGCGGTTAGCGAAATGCTGATATTGCAAAACATCCAATCGCAAACCTTATGCTCAATAAAGCCATGGTTTGCAGACTTCCCCGATGTGCAACTGGCTAAGGACAATGTCTATTTATGCGTTCTTAAAAAAAGCTTTGAATTTAATGAAGCGAAAAGAACGGAATTATTTCGCCAGGAACAAGAAACAGAAAAACAAAAACTGGAACATAAACGCAAGCAGCTCGAACAACTCAATCGCGACGGCGAGCTGGAACGCTTGACACAATCCCAGCAAGCGTTAAATAGAAAGTTGCTGCTTGAAGAAAAAGAACAACAGCTACTGGAACAGTTTGAAATTGAAAAACGGCTCCATGCAGCGCAAATTGCGCATGACAACAGCATGAAAGAAATAACCCAGGAAGCCGAGTTGCAAGAGCAACAAAAACATGACGCCCGCCAAAGAATTGCGGAGCAAAACGCCCACCTGGAGGCGTTGACGCACCAAGCCAAGTTGAAAGCCCAAGAGCTGGAAGCCGAAATTGCCGAATATGAACATCAACAAGCCAGATGGCGCGAATCCAGGGATAAAGTACACGCCGAACAAATAGCTCTCGAACAGCGCCAAAAACAACTGGAATTCGATACCGAAACAGAAAACCAGAAACGCCGCGAGCGGAAGCGCCTGGAAATACAAAAAGAAAGTTATGACCAGAAGAAGGAAGCCGATGTTTACCTGCACCGGGAAATCGAATTACTGGCGCTCGAAAAACAACGCCTGGAGCTGCAATCGGCAATTGAAAAAATAAAATAAAACCAACAGTAGGCGGCGCTTCTTTTAATACCCTCGGTAAAACCGGCTCCGTTTGGGAAATTGATTTTATACCCAAAGGGCATAAGTTTCGTTTGATCGGACAAGCCGCTCAACTCAGCTTTACACATCCATGATAAACATCGGAATGCCGTAAGTTAAAACAAAATAGCTAAACGCTAAAATGACGCTGGCGCTCATCCTATAAGAAAACAATTGCCGCAAAATGTAGCTGACAATCGCCAGATACCAGACAACCAACAATACGGCCAAACTGATCGATATTTCTTCCCGGTACTCTTCCTTATTCATCACCATTATAAAATCCAATGCTTCGGCAGCAATCGCCAGCGTCATAATAAAATTCTCGCAAACAAAAATAGCCGTGAACAGTTGGTTGAAATACTGCCACTTTTTGATGACGAGCAATAACGTAGCGATAGACGTAAATGCCATGATTGTTCGCATCAAAACTTCCAGTGTGCCGTCGGCCGGATCGGCAATCAGGCTTTCAACGATAATGCCGGAAACCAGGTAGAACACCACTGTTTTCCACATAAATGATTTTGGGGGGACTAAATCGGCAGGGTTATTGATGAACCAGCAAAGCCCAAGGTATTTGATTAATAAACTCATGGTGAAAATTTTTATACTTATAGTAAAAGCCGGAATGTTGTAACGGGTGTATAGCTTCTTACAAAAAAAGTTCCGGGAGAGCAAACGACCCAATCGTTTGCTCTCCGCCTAACGTTATCCAACTACGCTGCTGTTGTTACCACTGGGATTCGCCGGTTTCAGGATCGTACATTTCGTGGACAATTTTGTGCCGATTGGCGATTAACTCGTCAATGCTCGGCGAGTTGCTCATCGCACGGGAAATAGCCAATTTCATCGCTTCGTAATTGGTACGGTACAAATCTTTGCGATCCAGATCGGGATTGGTCGCACATTCAGGCGCAATCCACAGCATCGCAATAATGCACAAATCATTCGCCTGATCGGCAGGAATAACCCCTTCGATAACGCTATCCAGAACCGCATCCGCAACCGCCGACTGCACAGGGCCGCCGAACAAGTTCACGTAATCGGTGGATTTGATCGTGACCTTGGGGACCATGATCGTCGCCGGCTTTACTTGCTGATTGCAGGCGCGAATAGCAAACATACGGGTATGACCTTCGGTCTGCCCCATCAGGTTGGCGAACGCGGTGCCGGCAGGCCCTTTCACGCTGCCTATCAATATCTCGGGCATTGCGTCCGTGCCCTGACCGTCGCTGGAAAACACCGTCGCTTCGCCGGTTCTGAACCAAATTGTATCTGACATGAAATAACCCTAAAAAAAATAAAAGAGCGGCATTCTATGATGACGGAGTCAACGGCGCAAGGCTCAAAGCTAAGCTTGGCGTTGCACGCCAAGGCCGCGGGGCAAAAAGAATTCTATGCTAAAGTCAACATTGATATGTAGTGCGAAAAACATTTAACCTAAAGTAAATCTGTCAAAATAGAATTGACTGAACATCTGGACACCCAACATAACTCGATCACCGGAGAAAATTCATGCGTAAACGCTCTATAGCAACTGTTTTCAGCCTATCGCTGCTGTTTGCAGAAAACAGCATGGCCGACCCGCTCAGCATACCGTTGCAAATCGATTACAGCCTTATTAAAAAAGTACTCGTTTCCCAACTGTATACCGGCAAAAACAATACCGCGGAATTGTGGAATGACCGTCAAGGATGCAGTTACCTGAGACTTTCCAATCCCGACGTTAACGGCAAAAACGGCCAAATCCAACTTTTAAACGAGGTTCAGGCCCGCTTCGGCACCGGCTTCGGCGGACAATGCGTAACGGTTCTGGAATGGGCCGGCGTATTGGAAACTTTTCAGCAGCCGATACTCGATTCCGGCCATTCCGTACTGAGTTTTCCGGTCACCAGCGCCACCGCATACGACCGGGAAGGCCGTCATCTGACGATCGACAAGCTCCAGGATTTAATCAAACGCTTTGCCGAACCCAAAATTGCCGCCGTAAAAATCGACTTAAACGAGTCCCGCGGCGAGATTGAGCGAACGCTGGCGCATTTTCTACCCAAAGAGAATGCCGCCGAGGTTAAAGAAACGCTCAAATCGCTGAAATTCAGCAGCATCAATGCCGGAGATAGCGGCATCGACATTAAACTAAATCTGAATGCGCCGGCCAAAAAAATCGTCGCCAAACCGGTTCCGGCTTTCAGCGAAGCCGAACAAAAACAATGGCAAGCCGCCTGGCAGCAATGGGATATCTTCCTGACCTCAGCGATTAAACAGGCCAGCGAAGACACAAAATCACCTGAACTGCGCGAAACTTTAATGGAAATTTTAACGAACTCACGGGCAGCGTTTCAGGCCGGCTTAAAAGAGCATGATCCGAACAGCGATCCGGTGCGGGTATTTTTTACCGAGACCTGGGATCGTCTGGCGCCGGTATTAAAAATCATCGCCAAAGAATTGCCGGCTATTCAAGGCCTGCGCTATATCACCTTTATCGCGGCAACCGACGTGATTTACGAACTTGAGCGGATAGGCGCGCCGTTTGGCCTGGATATTTCATCCGACGGACTACGCACGCTGGCCCGCATGCTGATAGCGGGCAGACAGCCTTAACTCTACCTTTCGTGCCGGATCCCTTGGCTGTGCTCTGGCCGAAAGATTTACGTTAGTTCATAAGTGCTTGCTTGAGAGCCAGCGTAATTAAAACTTGTTCCGTTTGTCCTGATTCTTCGACTACGCTCAGGACTAAAGGTCTTGTCGAGAGGCGGGTAACATGCTCGGCTAAGTATATGCTTGTCCGCAGGCCGGAAGAATCTATAACTCAAATTAGAAACGCTATAATAGCTCTGGATCTTCATCAACCGGCACCATGAAAGTTATATACAGGATAATCGCATGACATCAGCCCATACCTCCGTGCCCCTCAATAATCTTTTAATGTGCCTATCGGCCGGAGTATTGGCTTCCGCTCCTGCTCTCGCTACCGGCCAGCCCCCCGAAGATAATAAAACCTCACTTCCCCCGATGACTGTTTACGATGACAGCGTTTATGCTGAATTAATCGAACCGCCGCGCATGCTGACTGAATTAAACCGGGATGCTTTGCAAGCTACAGAGATGTTCGACCTTAACGGCGTATTGCGAAGTCAAACCGGCCTAATGCTCAATCAAGGCAGCGGCCAGATGATGACCGGCCTCAGCTTGCGCGGCGCCAGCGGCAGCGGACAGGGAATGGTCACTTTAGACGGCGTGCCTTTATTCGGTAATTTCGCCGGCCTGTACTCGTTGAGTCATTATTCGCTGGATGCTTTGGATCGAATCACCGTAACGCGCGGCTCAGGCGGTGAACGGCACGGCAGCCGCTCGCTCGGCGGCGCGATTCATTTGCAAACCCGGCAGATGCAGGAAAAGGATAACTTTTTGCGCGTTGAAGGCGGCAGTTACGACAGTGTACGCGGCGCTATCGGTAGCGGCTTGACCACCCAAGCCGGTAATTTTTCGGCAGTCGTCGGACGTAGCGATGTTTTTAACGGTATCAGCCAGGCGCAAAACGGTTCCGAACGCGACGATTTCGGCATGACCCACGCATCGGGTAACTGGACTAAGAATTTCGATAAGGGCCGCTTGAATGCATCGTTATATTTTGTGCGCTCCGATGAAGATATCGATGGTCCCGGTTTTGTTTTACCAAGACGCACTATAGGCTGGGTGGACGATAAGCGTGGCCGGCTATCCGATGAAACCTGGGTAGCTCAACTGCAAGGCCAATATGACTTGACACCGTATTGGAACAGTTCGCTGCAATTCGGCTTTACTCAAGACCGGCAGAAAATGATGGCTACCTTGATCAAACCCTTTGCAATGACCAGCCAGTTATTGATGCTGGATTGGAAAAATACCCATCGCTTGCCGCTGAGTACGACAAATCAAAATCAGGCGCTACTGGTATGGGGAGTCAATACGCAGCATCAGAAGGCCCTGAACACGCTGGCCGGACAAACCGTCGTCAGCCCCAACGTCAGGGGAGAATTGATGCTGGGCGCCTGGCAATGGAGCGCCGAAACCCGTATCGACCAGGGCGATACTTACGGCAACCATCAAGTGTTTTCGCTGGGGGTCAATCGGTCGTTACCGCAAAACATGAGCATCTGGGCTAACGGCGGTACCGGCTATCGCCAACCCGGTGTCAGCGAGTTGATGCACCCTGTATTCGGAAACCCGAATTTAAAAGGCGAAAGTAATGCCGGAGGCGAAGTCGGATGGCGCTGGCGTCCATTGCCCCAGAGCGAAGTTAAGGTCAGCGCTTATTATCAAAATTACCGGCAGATGATCATCATGCAGTTGGATTCAAGAACCGGCACAACCAGGGCGAATAATTTACAGGAAGTCGACGTTTGGGGGGCTGAAATGCAGTCGGAGCACCGCTGGAACAGCGCCTGGGAGAGCGGCTTGAACTACAGCTATATGCATACCAAGAATCCGCTGACGCAGTTGCAAGTACCGGCCCGCCCCGAGCACCAAAGCATGCTCTGGAACGAAGTAAGATTGTTGCCGCCGTTAAAATTACGCGTGGAGTTTACCGTTCATAGCGGTTTTTGGTTTGATGCGGCCAATAAACTGAGAGCTCATTCCGCACCTCGCATCAACGCCTTACTGAAATACCAGCTAACGCCGAAAACGGAGTTGTATTTGCGCGGCGAAAACATCACCAATGAACGTACGCCAGAAATTTATGACTTTAATTTTAACGGCGCGGCAGTTTATTTAGGACTGCGTACCGGTTTTTAAAGCGCTTTCACATTACACTAAAGCGGATACCCCAAGAACAGCGCTCACAATCAGGCATTTTTTTAAAAACTTAAACCATGAAGTTTGATTTATTAACAATCCTGATGGCCTATCTCATCGTTGATGCGGTTTTCGCCATAGCTTTTGCGATAACGGTGCGCCGGCATCCTAATATTGGCGGACCGCGCTGCTGGCTTGGCGCCTGTATAGTTTGCTTTACCGGATTTTTGGGCATCAGCCTGCGAGGACTTATACCGGACGTTGTATCGATTGTTATTGCAAACTCACTGATTATTTCCGGCGGCGTTTGCATTTGGCTAGGCGTTCGTGATTTTTTTGGACTTCGATGGCATTGCTCGTCATTGGCTTTGTTCGTGCTGCCGGCTGCCGCATTACTCAGCTTATTTACAGTAGTCTGGCCATCGATATCCGCCCGGCAGATAACCATATCCTTATTTATCATTGGAATTGGCTTTCTGATCATTCGCGACATCCTGCGCCAACGCAACCTTGCATTGCTGATGGAAACCAATCTGCTGATTGGATTTATCGGTGCTGAAGCCATTCTTCATGCTATACGCCTAATCACCGTCATAGTCATGCCGGCATCTACAGGCAGTTACTTATTGTCCCCGGATCAGCCGGACAGAATATTTTTCATGTTGGCGTTCATTACCGGCACCGCCCGGATGCTTATTATGGTGACGTTGATCAGCGCCCGGCTACAGGATGAACTCAACCAATTGGCGACGCAGGATCCATTGACGCAATTGCCTAACCGGCGCTTCCTGTTGGAACGCCTAAAGCACGGTATCGATGTCGAACGGCGCGGCGGCAAGCAACTGGCATTGTTAATGCTGGACCTGGACCGCTTTAAAGCCGTTAATGACAGTTTGGGTCATGCGGCCGGAGATGAGTTGCTGCAACAGGTTGCCGGACGTATCCAGGTCCGTTTGCGCGATGTCGATACGGTGGCTCGTTTAGGTGGCGATGAGTTTATCGTGCTGTTGGAAGACATTGCCCATACGGAAGATGCCGCACGGGTCGCGGAAGAAATAGTCGGCGATTTGAGCAGACCGTTTCAATTGCTTTGCAATGATCGGGACGACCATGATCTGGGCCGTGAAGTACAAATCGGCGCCAGTATCGGCATCAGCTTATATCCCCAACATGGCAATAATCCGGAACTCTTGATAGAACAGGCCGATACCGCGATGTATCAGGCCAAGGAGTCCGGACGAGGCTGTTTTGCCTATTTCTCCGAAGACTTGACTATTGCCGTTCGTAAACGGATAGCCATGGAAAACCGCCTGCGCAGAGCCATTGTTCAGCAAGAATTACGCGTTTATTATCAAGCGCAGATCGATATTGCCAGCGGCGGAATTGTCGGCGCCGAAGCCCTGGTACGCTGGCACGATCCGTCCGAAGGACTGATTTCCCCGGCCGACTTTATCCCTCTTGCCGAAGAAACCGGCTTGATTGTCGAAATCGGCGAATGGGTCCTGCGCGAAACCTGCCGGCAAGGCCAGCGCTGGCTCGCAGACGGTTTCTTGCCTCTGATCCTGGCAGTCAACGTATCGCCTAAACAATTTCGCCGTTGCGATATTAGCGCACTGGTGGCGGCGGTCTTAGCCGAAACCGGTTTTCCGGCCGGACAACTGGAATTGGAAATGACCGAAAGCGGATTAATGGAAAATCGGGATAAAGCCGTTGAGGTGCTCAATAATCTGCGTGCTCAAGGCGTGCTTCTGGCCATTGACGACTTCGGTACCGGTTATTCGTCGTTGGCCTACCTGAAACGTTTCCCTCTGGACGTGCTGAAAATCGACAAAAGCTTTATCGATGATATTCCGCATCTTCAAGATGATATGGAAATCACTGCCACTATTATTGCAATGGGCCATACTCTGGGCTTTAAAGTCCTTGCGGAAGGTGTAGAAACACAAGAACAGTTAGACTTTTTACGCCTAAAAGGCTGCGACGCTTATCAAGGTTATCTGACCAGCAAACCAGTACAGCCAGAAGAGTTTGCTAAGCTATTAAAGGCGCAATATACAAGCAAAGCCGCTAATCACGCAGAGATGGCCGGACAGTAATTCATTTCCGTCCATTCGGCCTTGCTTTATACGGCGCCTCTTTTGAATTAATCAAAAACAGCGGCTTCCAGATTCTTGCTGGAAATCAGTCCTTTCAAAACCGATTTATCCTTAATGCCTTTAAACCGGGTGCCTGATAAATTAGTTCCGGTAAAATCGGCATCTTCCAGTTTGCTTTCCGATAAATCCGCACCTGATAAGTCGGCATCGGTCAAGTCGGCTCCGGAAAGGTCAACGCCAAATAAAACCGTATTTTTCAGCACGGCTCCCGAGAGATTGGCATGCCGCATCAGCGCGCGGTTAAGATTGGCATCGGTCAGATTAGCGCCCGATAAATTGACATTGTTCAAGCTGACCCGCATTAAACCCATAGGCTGGTTCTTCATGTCAACGCCCCAATTGGCATTGGACAAGTTGGCATGATTAAGGTCGGAGCGGTCCAAATTAGCAATAAAGCGGCTGCCGGTAAGATTAGCATTGCTCAAATTAGCGCCGCCCATATGTACGCCGAAAATACTGGTGTTGGACAGATTCGCGCCGGAAAGGTTGATTTTCGACATCACCGTTAAATCCAGATTCAGGCCCGATAAATCGCTGTTGCTTAAATTGGCGTTACGCAAGTCCGCCCCCCATAAGTCGGCATTTTTAAAATCCAGGCCGGATAAATCGACACCTCTAAGATCCTTTCGGCGCAACTGTGCGAGATGGCTCTTATCGGCTTTGGCAAGACGCTGTTGCACTGTCGCCCGGCTAAGATCGGCCGCCGATACCGACGAACAAGATAATGCGATTAATAAGCCCAAACCGTAAAAACGGATTTTCATGTGTGTAGCTCCTGGTAAATACATATAATTCGAATTGAAATAGTGGGGCGAACTTTATCGACTGTTTTGCTCTATTGCAACTAGGGAATGGAAATTGTTGACTATCGTGCCGGTCGGGCGCGAGATGACGGCACTGCTGTTTATAGAATCAAGCCGCGAGCCTGAAACATCAAACGACTAAATGACAAAACGGTATCAGCGAGGATAATATATTCAACATGATGCCCAGCACTTCCCTCAATATGAACAAAATAGCTTTCACTGCCTGCCCAGAGTGCGATTTATTACTCAAACCAGCCAGCCTTAGTGTTGGCGACAAGGCACATTGCCCGCGTTGCGGCTACCTGATACAACGGCCCCGCAAACAAAGCATCGAGCGTACTTTCGCGCTGTCTCTTGCCGGCTTGATATTGATGTTCCCGGCTAATTTAATGCCGTTAATCGGTATCAGAATGCTGGGCGGCGCTAAAGACGGTACATTGTGGTCGGGCGTCGTCGCACTGTTTGAAGAACACTTATGGGGCGTTGCTGTGCTGGTATTTTTATCCAGCGTTTTATTTCCATTGCTGAACGTTATTTTATCTTTACTGATCAGCTCCCATCTTTATTTTAACAAGCCGCATAGACACTTGGCCCATTGGATGCGCTGCTTGCAGCACATCGATGAATGGGCAATGCTGGAAGTTTATATGCTTGGGATTATTGTCGCCTGCGTCAAACTGTCCTCCACGTCCGAGCTTAAATTCGGCTTCGGGCTCTATGCATTCATTGCCTTGCTGATCGTAACCGGCATGCTGGCAAGCAGCCTGGATAAAATACAGTTCTGGCGGCAAATCGAGCAATTGAACAGTAAAAATAGGCTATCGGATGATACCGGCCTGATAAGCAAACACTGATTAAAGCGATGCCCGATAAAGAATATATCTATTTTTTTATTCACCACGAAGACACGAAGTTTTTGTTTTTTTCGTGCTCTTCGTAGTGAGAGAAAATGCGTAATTCGGGTATGCTCATTTCATGCAAACGCGGCTTCAGCTATCCGGATATTCTCAAAACGTCATCTAATTCAGCATCATCCGTGATATATTGTCGAATTGAGTAGTTATAAATGAAATCCAAGAAGTCCGCCCTGAATCAAGGCTTTATTCGTTGTCATGAGTGCGGCTGTTTATCGAAACAGACCGATAAATACAGTCACTGCCGGTTATGCGGTAACCGCTTGCATACAAGGCTGCCTCATAGTTTCCGGCGCACCGCCGCATTGTTGTTGAGTGCTTTCTGTTTATATATCCCCGCCAATATTTTTCCTATCATGACTATTACCCGCTTGGGCGTCGGCGAGCCGCACACGATTATAGGCGGCATCATTGCATTAATTAACGGCAACATGATGCCGATAGCCTTGCTGGTGCTGGTCGCCAGCATTCTCGTGCCGTTGTTAAAACTACTGGGGCTCGGCCTGTTATTACTGAACGTTCATTATCGCTGGCAAGCCCATGCAAAAAAATGGACGATCATGTACCGGATTATCGCTTTTGTAGGCCGCTGGTCGATGCTGGATATTTTTATGATCTCGATTCTTGTATCTTTGGTTGACATGGGCGGTGTGGCGCAAGTTATTGCCGGCCCCGCGGCAACGGCTTTTGCGGCTGTTGTCGTACTGACCATGCTTGCCGCAAAAAATTTCGATCCACGTTTAATATGGGATAATCAGTATTCAAATGAGTAATTTTATCGATCCCGATGTGTCGGAAGTGACCATCAATAAAAAAACCGAATTGCCGTTAGTATGGTTTCTGCCTTTAATCGCGCTACTGGTCAGCGGCTGGCTAATCGCTAAATCTTATAGTGAAAAAGGCCCGGTCATCACCATCAGCTTCCCTACCGCGGAAGGTCTGGAAGTGGATAAAACCAAGATTAAGTATTTGAATGTGGAAATAGGCAAAGTCACTGCCATATCGATCAGCGACGACCTGAAAGCCATCCTGATCACTGCGCAAATGAACAGTTCTGCCGCCTCTTATTTAAATAAAGATACCAGCTTCTGGGTAGTAAGGCCCCAAGTGGGCCTGGGCGGTATTTCAGGACTCGGCACACTGCTTTCCGGACCTTATATAGCCATCAAGCCCGGCAATGACGGCGCCAAGGAACATCACTTTGTCGGACTTAACACGCCGCCCTTGCTAAAGAACGATGCCGAAGGCACCCACTTCATCCTGGAAACCAATAACCTCGGATCGATGAGGCCGGGAACGCCGATCAACTTTCACGGCATAACCGTCGGCGAAGTCCTCAGCCACAAGTTATCCGATGAAGCCAATGCGATACGCTTGACCGTCTTTATCAACAAACCTTACGACCAGTTCATCAGGAAAAATACCCGCTTCTGGATAGACAGCGGCGTCGATTTATCCGCCGGCGCCGACGGTTTTAAAGTCAGGACCGGACCCTTGATTTCGCTGTTAAGCGGAGGCATTGCCTTTCGCGCTTCGGCGGAAGACACCATTGAAAATATCCAGCCTGAAAATACCATTTTTCCGCTTTACGATACCTATGAGCAATCGACCCAAATTGTTTACCAGAACACGTTAAAATACGTCATGTATTTTAACGGCTCGGTGCGCGGATTGACTGTAGGCGCGCCGGTACAATTACGGGGCATCCCCATCGGCAAGGTTACCGACATCAATCTGGAACTGGATAAGAAGACCGCTGAAATTCACATCCCGGTCACCGTCGAACTGGAAACGGATCGCATTAGAGAAATCAATAACGACAACAACATCAGCGATAAAGATATTATGACGCAGCTGATTAACAAAGGCCTGCGCGCGCAATTACAAACCGGCAGCCTGCTGACAGGGCAGCTGTTGGTCGATCTTGATTTTCATCCGAAAAGCAAGATTGTGTTAAGCGATAATAAAAGCGTTTATCCCGAATTCCCGACCACCGCCAGCTCGCTGGATCAATTTACCCATTCCGCTAATATCATCATGGATAAAGTTGCCAAATTGCCGCTGGAAGATTTAACCGCTGAAGCCAATAAAACGCTGCAATCATTACAAGACACCTCGAAAGCGGCCAAAGGCATGCTGAACACTGCCCAAGGCACATTGAATACCGCCGATAAAACCATGGGCTCAGCACACCAAGTATTGAGCATACTGGAGCCCGGCTCTACCACTCATTATGAACTGGAACGCCTGCTACAAGAACTAACCCAAGCGGCAAGTTCGGTCAAACAACTGACCGACTATCTGGAACAAAATCCCAATTCATTAATTCGCGGCAAAAAAGAACAGTAACTATGGCAAATCAATTCTCAAAACGGTTAATCTTACTGTCGGCTTGCACCCTGCTCTCCGCCTGCGGTTCAACGCCGCCCACCCATTTTTATGTGTTGGAAGCGCTGAGCGAGGCGCCTTTATCCTCAACGCCAACAGCAAAAAAACGCCAAATCGGCATCGGACCGATATCCATACCGACGTTGCTTGAGCGCAAACAAATCGTCACCCGATTACCGGATAACAGTGTAACAATCGCCGAATTTCATCAATGGGCATCGCCTTTAAAAGACAATGTCGCGCAAGTCCTAACTCACAATCTGGCATCTTTGCAAACCAATGACCTGATCCGGACTTATCCTTGGAGCGCATACGGAGTCGTTGATTACCGCGTCGTCATCGACCTCATCAGATTCGACACTCGCTCTGAGCAAACCGTTAATCTCGAAGCCAACTGGTCGATAATGGACGAAAAAAACCGTACTTTGCTTGATAACGGCCACACCAAGATTGAACATCAACTGGATGACTCATCCTACCCGTCTACCGTTAAAGCGCTCAGCAAAACGCTTAGCGAATTCAGTCAGGAATTATCTACCGCATTGGGCAAGCTAAAGTAGTCTCTCCTGTCAAATAGGCTTTGCGGGTACAGTTCAGGCTATTTTATTCTTGGATTTACTTAAGAAATCCTTTAAAATTAAACAACATTGGGATGTTAGCTCAGTTGGTAGAGCAGTGGACTCTTAATCCATGGGTCCAGGGTTCGAGTCCCTGACGTCCCACCAATTAAATCAAAGGCTTAGATTATTTTCACTAAGCCTTTTTATTGCTTGTAGTAAATTTGTCACGTTCATTTTTGAGTTGCCGGCATAGCCTTCGAGATGTTTGCAGGAAAAATGAGCATACTTGAGCACCATTTCCAGGCTTGTCCAGCCGCCCAATTCTTTCAAAACATGCAATGGCGTTCCATTTTGCACATGCCAGGTTGCCCAGGTATGCCGTAAATCGTGCCAGCGGAAATCCTTAATCCTTGCCCGGACCAATGCCTTTCGCCATGCGTGATTATTTGCTCGTGTCACCGGCTGGCCTTCATAGGTATCGGCCGGCAAGTGACTCACCCAACGCAACACGCTCAGGCCAATCTTCAGCTGCCCACCCAGTATCACAATAAACGACATAGACACCCTTTAGTTCGTGCTCAGCCCGCCGCTCTTAACTTAAAAATTGGATCACGAAGGCAGTAGCTGCGGCTGCTGTCCTGGAAGTCCAAGTGGCTGACTTTTTGCCCCTTCAAAATCATCGCCAAAGCAGCGCCGGCCAAGGACTGGATGGCGGGGAGTGTTGGAGCGGCCATTACGCCACCCCAGTTAATGCTTTAATTTCGGAGACGGACCAAGCAAGCCCAACTTCTAAGTGTCTGTGGTTTTCGATTCAGATAATGTGCGGCAGCATCGGTCGAAACCGTCGGGCTGGTGACCTTATCCAGCGGGGAAAATTGATTTGTAACTGCTTTCATTTTGTAACCTTCATCTGTGTTGAGAAGGTTACAATTTATTCAACTTGCTAACTCTGAAACGGTGGCTTGGCTTAAAATGTGTTAAATCGGGTCAAAACCTTTTATTCTGACTTGGGTGTGGTGTAACTCTTCCATCTTCCATTAAAATTTATTTTGGTTAATGTTAATTCGGCCATCTTTAAGCAATTTTCGCCTCTGTCTTTGCCTGTTGTTATTCCATAGCCATCAGGCGGTGATGCCCATAGTTTCGACCATGCTTGCGCTTTAGTCGGAATAGTCCCATTTTTGTTAAAAAAGTCTTTTGTCATAGCGTCAATAACTTCAAACCAATCATCTATCTTTTTTGGGATATTTAATAGTCCTGAGAATTCAATATCATTGCTATTAAGTTGAATATTTTTTGTGTTTGCCGGCTCTACGTCGTTTCGGTTGCACGCGCCATCAACCACCATATCAGGGAAAAGTTGATCATCATAGTTAGCAGTTTTTTGACTACCCCACCCCGACGGCGCCGCAATAACACTCAGCTCTTCTTTTAATTTTCGAGTCTCCGCCCAATGTTCGTCTTCAAGACGCTTGGCTTCCTGCTCACGTAATTCCAACTCTTGCTTGGTTCTCTGCTCCCGAAGCAAATTTCTCATATACTCTCGAGTGTCCATTACACACCGCCATAAGCTATTTCATTTAATACTTCGTCCGGATGCCGGGTTAAACATAGTCATCTATTAAGCAGCCTCTTGTCGATGATGCACGGATAATTTCAGTCCAGCCGCACTCATTACGGCCAGGAATGTTTTAATCGTGGGGTTTCCTTTCGGGGACAGGGCGCGATAAAGAGTTTCTCGTTTAATTCCGGCGCGTTCTGCTACAACTGTCATGCCTTGCGCTTCTGCAATGTGTCGTAAAGCTGATAGTAGAGCTTCCCGGCCTCCTTGTTCGTCTGCTTCATCTAATGCTGCGGATAGATATTCGTCTGCAAAACTGGGATCTTCCCGCAATAATTCGATAACGGTTTGGTCGTGGGATCTTGAAGCTTTATTCATTATGCGGCCTGTCTATCAAGTGGCCTGATATTCGGGCGTGGTTGCTGCTCAGCTTGCCATAAATCCCATTGTGTTTGCATACCCAGCCAAACATCGGGAGATATGCTAAGCCATGCCGAAAGGCGTAAGGCCATTCCCGCCGTTATTCCGGCCTTACCGTTCAGCACCTTGGAAAGCGTGACGCGGGAAATCTGCAATTCTTTTGCCGCCCCTGTTACCGTCATACCTTCCGGTAGCCATTCCCGCAATACTTCGCCGGGGTGTGCTGGATTGTGCATTTTGCTCATATTCAATCATTCCTGCTGGGCGTTAGCAGCATGAGGTATTTCAGCTGGTTTAACGTTAGGTCGCGGTTTTTGCCTTGCTTGCCAAAGGTCATATTCTGCCTGCATTCGCACCCAACTTTCGGCGGTAGGGCCATTCATCCAAGCTTCAAGACGAATCGCCATATCCGCACTGATAGCCGCGCGCCCATTAATAACGCGAGACAAAGCAACACGGGACACGCCAAGCTGTGCGGCGGCTTCTGTTACGCCAATACCCAGCTCGGGTAAAACGTCTTCTTTTAAAATACTGCCCGGATGTGGCGGATTAAACATAGTCATATAAAACACCTGTTAATGATAGTCTTGATAATCGACCAATATTGCATCTTCACCTTCAAAAGTGAAAGTGAGTCGCCAATTGCCGTTTACTTTTACGGCCCAATGTTCGGCCAGTTCACCTTTTAATTGATGTAGTTTCCAGCCTGCAACATCCATTTCAAGTGGGGCTTTGGCGGCGTTTAGCAACATCAATTGCCTCGCCAGTTTTGCCTCGTGTTCTGCTGGAATGCCAGCTTTTGAACCAGTTTCAAAAAATTGTTGAATGCCTTTATGGCGGAAACTCTTAATCATAAAAAATTGTATCTCGATGCTTTACGCTTTACAAACAATTTATTTAACAACTCGTAAATTTTGAATGCCCTGCACTGGCACAAATTCAACTCCGGCTTGCTCCAGCATCCATGCTTCAATTTTTATATGCCACATCCGCAACAGGTCGAGCGGCCGACGAATATAGTTTTGTTCCCGAACTCCTTGCGGCTTATGGTCTTGGATCTGTGCCGCAATCCCGGCCGGTGTTTCTGTCCATTCGCTTAATGTTGCAAAGCTTCGGCGTAGGCCGTGCAGAGTCATATCAAGCCCTGCGACAGCACAAGCTTGGTTATGGGCCTTGCGTGGCTCAACCAGCCGGCCAGATGCGGCGGTACGGGCTTCCTCCTGCGCCTTTTCAATACTCCATGCGCTAACCTTCTCAATCGTAATTCGCATTGACTGACCTTTAACTTTTGACTGGAAAATGTATCGCTTGGCTTTTGTGTCAGGTGTAGCTCTTATACCTAACCCCGGCACTTCAGCGCACCAAAGGAAAGATTGTGCCTTGTCTTCTTCGCATTTGAATTTTTCGATTCGTCCAGCTGTCAGTTTTACCTTTGCCATATTGCCGTCTTAATTTTTGTAACCGTTTTGTAACCCAAATTACAGTATAAAGCGGAATATCAATCAACATAACAAACCAGAGAACTATAGATAAGATATTGAATTTAATAAAATAACACTGATTTAAAAATAACAATCAACACAGATAAATACCTAGTTTTTAGGACTTTTAATCCATGAGTCCAGTGCTCGAACCACTTAATAAAATACCAATAAAATCAATGCGTTATGTGTTTTTTTACCGTAAAGCCTTTTTTGTTTAGTGAAAAATCACCTTTCACGCGCAGATTCCATCGTCTTTTCGGCATGCCCCATACCCCTTCCGATATACGAAAAGCTGCGCAATATTAATTACTCCAAAGAAAACCACGCGCTAATCGATCGGCGCTTTGAAAAATGGCTGTTGAATCTGCGTTAGCACTGATTTTCCGCTCGGGAAAACCAACAGTAGCGGTCCCCCCATTGGCTGCATAAGGGTTCCGGCAGCCATTCGACCTATCTAACTGTTAGCCGGTAAACCTGCTCGCATAACTGGCTGAGTCCGCGTTCTTTAAAATGCGGCTCGCGTTCGAGAATATCTTCGTTAGCCAACAATTCGACCTCACACCAGGACTGATAAAGCTTTTCGATTTCTTCGCCTTGCACGCTGAAGGGCGGCCCCGGCATTTGATGCTGCGGATAATCGAAAGCCACAAGCAGCATTTTTACGCCCGGCGTTAGCAAGGCAGACAGATGCGACACATAGTCAACGCGCATTTCATGCGGCAACGCCACCAACGAAGCGCGATCATAAACGGCGTCGATCTTGCCCAGATTCTCAGACCGCAAAGCAAAGAAATCGCCGCAGAAAATTTGCAGGCCGTCGCATTCGCCGATCAAGAAGTCACCTTGACGACTCAACGCCGGTTGCAAGCCGTTCTCGGAGAAAAACGCCTCGACCGCCAGCGGGCTTAATTCGACCCCTACGGTCTGATAGCCTTGCGCCAGCAGCCACAGCATATCGTTGCTCTTGCCGCACATAGGCACAAATACCCGGCTATTCGGCTCGACGCCTAACTTTGGCCATTGTTGCTGTAAATGCGGATTGATTTCGTCGCTATGAAAACCGATTTGATTTTGCTGCCAGCGCTGATGCCAAAATTCATGCTGCATTCGATACCCCTGTTATTTAAGATTATTAATGCGCCGTACCCAAACAATAAAACCATAAGCCTGCAGGTAGTGGATAAAAGCCGGAGCTCTGGAGCCGATTCTACCGTATTTTATGGCCCGTTGCCGGTCGGGTATCGTAAAGATTATCGGCCGAATTGTGTCTCGGAGTAGCGCTTGCCGCATACGTATTCTTACCGATACTCATCTTTAAGCAATCCGGCTACAATTCTTCTGCAAGCTCATCTCCATCTTGCAAAATGAGCGGGACGATAGGTCAGAATAAAATACCCACTAGCAAGTTGACGGGAAATATGACCAGCTGAATGCAGACCAGTTTATTGAGTCCCGATTTCATCCATTCACCTTGACGCTAAAAACGACCGCAAGGCAATATATTTCCCCCTTGATCTTAACTAGGCTTACTTCGGAGGGGTTTTAGA
This sequence comes from Candidatus Methylobacter oryzae, assembly GCF_003994235.2. Classification (GTDB taxonomy): domain Bacteria; phylum Pseudomonadota; class Gammaproteobacteria; order Methylococcales; family Methylomonadaceae; genus Methylobacter_A; species Methylobacter_A oryzae. The sequence continues at coordinate 105,242 of NZ_RYFG02000009.1, read as the reverse complement.
TGGCTGTTCTTTCGTTTCCCTAGTCCGCTGGATTAGTCCCCGGCAATCGCAGTCCTTCCCAAGGCCTAATTCGATAAACGGTAAATGGCAACTACCGGAGTCAGAAAAACGCCCAGTACTACAGTGCTGGGCGTCCAAGACGATATGCCTGTAACTTCAACGCCTGCGGACCACTTGATAAGGCCGTGCCATATAGCCCACCGGAACGCTCCAAACATGTACCAAACGGCTAAACGGAAAAACCAAAAATAAAGTCTGGCCTAGGAATAAATGCAATTTGAAAATAAAACCAATCTCGCTGAGCTGATCGGCCGCGCCGCTCTTAAAAGTCACGATGCGTTGCGCCCATTCCGCCAGCAACAGCATATTGGCGCCGTCGTAATGATAAAGCGAAAAAGGCAGGGTCAACAGTCCCAGCACCAGCTGTACCGCGATCAATAACAGAATGAAAATATCCATCCTACTGCTGGTTGCGCGTATCCTCGGGTCGGTCAGGCGCCGGCGCACCAGAATGATAATGCCTTTTAAACAAACGCCTCCGAAAATACCGCCGGCAACGACGGCAAGGATTTGTTTGGCCGATGTCGACAAACCCAGCGTATGATAGACATCGGGCGGCGTCAACAAGCCGACGAAATGGCCGACGAACAGCAACAGGATGCCGACGTGAAACCAATTGCTGCCCTGCCTCAACTCGGCGGCGCGCAAAAACTGGCTGGAGCCGGTGCGCCAGGTATATTGGTCGCGGTCGTAACGCGCCAGGCTGCCGATCAAAAATACGCTGATCGCGATATAAGGGTAATAGCCGAATAGTAAGGTATTAAGGTAATCCACGATGGCCTCCTTCTATAAAGAACGGTTTTGCGCTTTGGCGAATTGATCGCGCGGCGTGATTGTAATCGGGCTAACGTCGGCTGCTTGGCTTTGGCAATTATTTCCGGCGCCCATGAAACTGACGGCTTCCTCTTCCCAAATCCGGTCCATGTCGGTCAAGGTCCGATCTTCGCCTTCGGTCGCGGCTTGAAGGCGAATATCGTCCAATGCTTCCGGTTCGCCGGCAAAACCGGCCAACGCATCGAAAACGGCATGGTAATCGTTGCCTCGTTCTTTTAACCTTGCACCGAGCAAACTCAATACCGGCATCGCATCGCGCAATAAATCCACCGCTTCGTCTTGTTGCTGCTGCGACAGAAACTCCAAAAATAACGGGATGTAATCCGGCAATTCATGCGAGGATAATTCAAGGCCGCGCGCTTCGTACATTTGCAGCAAATCGACCATCGCCTGCCCGCGATCACGCGATTCGCCGTGAACATGCTCGAAAATATGCAGCGACAGGAAGCGCCCTCGGTCGAACAAAGCCACATATTGCTCTTGAAGATCGAGCAAATCGGCATTTCGAAACGATTCGATCAACGTCAATACCGCTTGTTGATGCTGTTCTTGCAGCAATTTTTCCCGTTCGACGACCGCAGCCATTTCATCCAACGCGGTAAGCATTTCCGCTTCGGGGTAACTTAGCAGTAGAGATAAAACTTTTAATGTCAGCATAAGTCTAGAAGATTAATGATTCACCACGAAGACACGAACGACTGCACGGATGCAGACATTTGCCGGAAACACCGGCTTACTACGGCCTACATCTGTATTTCCATACCAGCACAAAAGTTCTTCGTGAACTTCGTGTCTTCGTGATGAAATGTTTTTAATTGAAGCCATAAAAACCGACTTTATTTTGTCGCTTCGACTTTAATCGGAATTTTGATCGGACTGCCGCTACCGCGTTGCGCTTTCTTGTTGCCGCCGAACAAATTGATGCCGCTATTGCCGGTAGAACAACCGCTGCCGAAACTGAAACCGCAACCGCCCTGCTCGCCGTAAGCGTCGAACGTGGAGCTGGCATATTCGCGGTGGCTGGTCGGAATCACAAAACGGTCTTCGTAACTGGCAATCGCCATATAGAGGTACATTTCTTCAATTTGCAGTTGGGTCAAACCCACGCGTTCCAATACATCCCCATTAATCACGCCGTCAACACTAAGGCTACGCATATAAGAACGCATCGCCAACATCCGCTCCAGACCTAACACGACCGGTTCTTCCTTGCCCGCCGTCAGCAGATTGGCCAAATATTTGACCGGAATACGCAATGACCGAACATCCGGAATATCGCCGTCCATGCCGATTTGCCCGCTCTCTGCCGCCGATTGCACCGGCGATAACGGCGGCACGTACCAAACCATCGGCAAAGTCCGGAATTCCGGATGCAGCGGAAACGCGACTTTCCAGTCTATCGCCATTTTATAAACCGGCGATTGCCGAGCCGCTGTCAGCCAAGATTCAGGAATACCCGCTGCCCGGGCTTCGGCAATGACGGCTTCGTCGAACGGATCGAGAAAAATATCCAGTTGCTGTTGATATAAATCCTGTTCGTTTTCGCAGCCGGCCGCCGCTTCGATCCGGTCGGCGTCGTACAACAGCACGCCTAAATAGCGGATACGGCCGACGCAGGTTTCCGAGCACACCGTAGGCTCCCCCGCTTCGATACGCGGATAACAGAACGTGCATTTTTCCGATTTTCCGGTTTCCCAGTTGTAGTAGATTTTCTTGTACGGGCAAGCCGAAACACACATCCTCCAGCCGCGGCATTTGTCCTGGTCGATCAGCACGACGCCGTCTTCCTCGCGCTTGTAGATCGAACCACTCGGGCAAGCCGCAACGCAAGTCGGATTCAGGCAGTGCTCGCACAGGCGCGGCAAATACATCATGAACGTGTTTTCGAATTCGCCGTAAATGTCTTTTTGAATGCTGTCGAAATTGACGTCGCGCGAACGTGACGAAAATTCGGTGCCGAGGATTTCCTCCCAGTTCGGGCCGCGTTCGATTTTCTCGATGCGCTCGCCGGTGATCACCGAATAAGGCCGTGCGGTCGGCGCAGCTTTCGACTGTTTGGCGTTATGTAAATGCTGGTAATCGAAATCGAACGGCTCGTAATAATCGTCGATTTCCGGCAGGTCGGGATTGCAAAAAATGTTACGTAATATCCGGCGCTTGCCGCCTTGGCGCGGCTCGATTTTGCCGTTGATTTTGCGTATCCAGCCGCCGTTCCATTTTTGCTGGTTTTCCCATTGCTGCGGAAAACCGATGCCGGGTTTGGTTTCGACATTATTAAACCAGGCATATTCGACGCCTTTGCGCGAGGTCCAGACGTTTTTACAGGTTACCGAACAAGTGTGGCAGCCGATACATTTATCGAGGTTCAACACCATGCCGATTTGTGCGCGGATGTTACGCGGCTTTTTGGCTTGATTAGTCATTTACGCCCCCTGTTCTGCATCTTGAGTAGGCTCGTCATCAAGCCAATCCACTTTATTCATTTTGCGTACAATCACAAACTCGTCCCGGTTCGACCCGACCGTGCCGTAATAATTAAAGCCGTAACTTTGCTGGGCGTAGCCGCCGATCATATGCGTCGGTTTCAGCGTCGCCCGGGTCACCGAATTATGGATGCCGCCGCGCGTGCCGGTCACTTCCGAGCCCGGCGCATTGACGATTTTCTCCTGGGCGTGATACATCATGCACATGCCTTCAGGAACGCGCTGACTGACGACCGCCCTGGCGACCAATGCGCCGTTGACGTTGTAGGCTTCGATCCAATCGTTATCTTTAATGCCGATTTTCGCCGCGTCGATTTCGCCCATCCAGACAATCGGCCCGCCGCGCGACAAAGTCAGCAACAACAGATTGTCCGAATAAGTACTGTGAATGCCCCATTTCTGGTGCGGGGTGATGAAATTCAACACCAGCTCGTCGTTGCCATTCGGCTTTTGGCCCAGAATCGGCGCAATGGAACGGGTATCGACCGGCGGTTTGTACACGCATAAAGTCTCGCCGAACGCCCGCATCCAGCTATGGTCCTGGTAAAACTGCTGGCGGCCGGTCAATGTGCGCCACGGAATCCTCTCGTGGACATTGGTGTAGCCGGCGTTATAACAGACTTGCTCGGATTCGAGGCCGCTCCAGGTCGGCGACGACACGATTTTGCGCGGCTGCGCCTGCACATCGTGAAAACGGATTTTGTCGTCTTCTCGCGAGCGCGCCAGATGGGTGTGATCTCGCCCGGTCGCCTTGCTTAACGCAGCCCAGGCTTTGACCGCAACATGGCCGTTGGTTTCCGGCGCCAGCATCAGGATCACTTCGGTCGCGTCGATATCCGATTCAATGCGCGGCAAGCCTTTGCTGATGCCTTCCTCGGTCACCAAGCGGTTCAGTTCGCCGAGCTGCTTGACTTCATCCTCGGTATTCCAACTGATGCCTTTGCCGCCATTGCCGACCTTGCTCATCAACGGCCCGAGCGAAGTGTACATTTTATAGACGTTCGGATAATCGCGCTCGACCACGACCAAATTCGGCATGGTTTTGCCCGGCACCGGCTCGCATTGCTTTTTCTTCCAGTCCTTGACGTCCAGCGGCTGGGCCAATTCCGCCGGCGTATCGTGCAAGATCGGCACGGCGACGATGTCTTTTTCAACGCCTAAATAACCTACGGTCAGCTCCGAAAATTTCTTCGCGATGCCTTTATAAATATCCCAATCCGAACGCGACTCCCAAGCCGGATCGACGGCTTTCGACAACGGATGGATAAACGGGTGCATATCCGACGTATTCAGGTCGTTTTTCTCGTACCAGGTCGCGGTCGGCAAAATGATGTCCGAATACAGGCAGGTCGTGGACATCCTGAAATCCAAAGTCACCAGCAAATCGAGCTTGCCTTCGGCGGCTTTGTCGTGCCATTCGACTTCAGAAGGTTTATCGCCGCTGTCGCCCAAATCCTTGCCTTGCACGCCGTGCTGCGTACCCAGCAGATATTTCAGGAAATATTCATGGCCTTTGCCGGACGAGCCCAGCAAATTGGAGCGCCAGACAAACATATTACGCGGAAAATTTTGCGGGTTGTCCGGGTCTTCGCAGGACATTTTCAGTTTGCCGCTTTTGAGAGACTTTACGGCATATTCGATCGGGTCTTGTTTGGCTTTTTCCGCATCCCGGACCACTTGCAACGGATTGGTTTGCAGTTGCGGCGCGGACGGCAGCCAGCCCATGCGCTCGGACCTAACGTTAAAATCGATCAGGCTGCCCTGCCAGTCTTTCGGCTTGGCCAGCGGCGATAGGATTTCATCGACTTTCAGTTTTTCATAACGCCACTGGCTGGTGTGGTTATAGAAAAACGAGGTGCTGTTCATCTGCCGGGGCGGACGTTTCCAGTCCAGGCCGAACGCCAGCGGCAACCAGCCGGTTTGCGGCCGCAGCTTTTCCTGGCCGACATAATGCGCCCAGCCGCCGCCGGACTGGCCGATACAACCGCACAGCATCAGCATATTCATGATGCCGCGGTAATTCATGTCCATGTGATACCAGTGATTGATGCCCGCACCCAAAATGACCATTGAGCGGCCTTGGGTTTTTTCGGCATTGCGCGCAAATTCCCGCGCTACCGCAATGACGTTTTGCTGTTTAACGCCGGTGATTTTTTCCTGCCAACCCGGCGTGTACGGCACGTCTTGATCGTAAGACTCGGCAACGTTTCCGCCGCCTAAGCCGCGGTCAATGCCGTAATTGGCAACCAGCAGGTCGAATACCGTAGCCGCTAAAACCTCGCTGCCGTCGGCCAGGGTAATTTTTTTAACCGGCACATTACGCACTTGAATCGCATCGTGAACGGAATGAATGAAATGCGGATGCTTGGAACCGCCGAAATACGGAAAACCGACGCCGGCGGCATCGTCTTTGATATCGATCAAGCTCAATCGCAAACGGACTTCCTGGTTGTCGGCGGTTTTTTGTTCGATATTCCAACGACCTGTTTCGCCCCAACGGAAACCAATGGAGCCGCACGGCGGAACGATCCGGTCGTTGATCTCGTCGTACGCGACGGTTTTCCAGTCGGGGTTATTGTCCTGGTCCAGTTGGCCGGAAAAATCCGAAGCCCGTAAAAAGCGGTCCTGCACATAGTAGCCGCCCTGCTTTTTCAGCAGAACTAAAAACGGCAAGTCGGTATTTTCGCGTACGTATTGATTGAAGTAGGGGATTTGCCGTTCGACATGGAACTCTTTCAAAATCACGTGCCCGATCGCCATCGCCAGCGCGGCGTCGGTGCCCTGTTTCGGATGCAACCACAAATCGGCGAATTTGCTGGCTTCCGAATAATCCGGGCTGACCACGACGACTTTGGTGCCTTTATAGCGCGCTTCGGTCATGAAATGGGCGTCCGGAGTCCGGGTTTGCGGCACGTTCGATCCCCACATCACCAAAAAGCCGGCGTTATACCAATCCGCCGATTCCGGCACGTCGGTTTGCTCGCCCCAGGTTTGCGGCGAGGCCGGCGGCAAATCGCAATACCAGTCGTAAAAACTCATGCTGACGCCGCCGAGCAGAGACAAGTAACGACTGCCGGCCGCGTAAGACACCATCGACATCGCCGGGATCGGCGAAAAGCCGATAATCCGGTCCGGGCCGAAAGTTTTTGCGGTGTAAATATTGGCTGCGGCGATGATTTCGTTGACTTCGTCCCAACCGGCGCGAACCAAACCGCCCAAGCCACGCACCGATTTATAGCCGGTGGCTTTTTCGGGATTTTCGACGATAGACGCCCAAGCTTCGACCGATTCCAAAGTCTGCCTGGCTTCGCGCCATAACTTCAGCAAGCGTCCGCGAATCAGTGGATATTTAAGGCGGTTCGCGCTGTACAGATACCAGGAATAACTGGCGCCGCGCGAGCAGCCTCGCGGCTCGTGATTCGGCAGGCCGGGCCGGGTGCGGGGATAATCGGTTTGCTGGGTTTCCCAGGTCACCAGCCCGTTTTTAACATAGATCTTCCAACTGCAGGAACCGGTGCAATTGACGCCGTGTGTGGAACGCACGATTTTGTCGTGCTGCCAACGCGACCGGTAGCTGTTTTCCCAGCTTCGGTCCTCATTGGTTACGACGCCGTGATTACCGGAAAAAGTATCCACTTTTTTCTTGAAAAACAGTAAGCGATCCAGGAAATGGCTCATAAGATTTACCTAAATTATTTTGCTCTAGAAAAAATAGAACACGGATGACGCGGATTGGACGGATTAAACGGATTTTTTATCCGTGTAAATCAGTTAAATCCGTGTCGTCCGTGTTCCATTATTAGACATCAACAAGGCATAGCCGCCGTTTTACGCGCATAACACCACCACGTAATACCGATGCAAACCAGATAAAAAGTGATGAAACAATACAATGCCGCATCGGGAGAACCGGTAAAACTAATTGCCGTACCGTAACTCTTCGGAATAAAGAATGCGCCGTACGCCGCAATCGCAGAGCTAAAACCCAGCACCGCCGCCGCTTCTTTTGCTGCGTCTTTCTTGGCTTGCGCGATGGCTTCCTCGCCCTGCCCTTTTGCCGCGCACAAACGCTCGGTCATAAAGATCACCGGAATCATCCGGAACGTTGAACCGTTGCCGATGCCGGTCGTGATAAACAGCAGCATGAACATCGCCAGAAAACCCGAAAAATCGCCGGCATTACCGGCCGACGGCATAAAATGCAACACGCCGAACACCGCGCAGACCATGATCACGAAATTCCACAGCGTCACCGTGGCTCCTCCCAGCTTATCCGCCAGCCAGCCGCCGACCGGCCTGATCAACGCGCCGACCAACGGCCCCAAAAACGCGTAGTCGGTCGGATTGACTTCCGGGAACAGGATTTTGATCAACATCGGCAAGCCGGCCGCATAACCGATAAACGAGCCGAAAGTGCCGGTATAAAGCCAGCACATCAGCCACGTATGTTTACGCTTGAAAATGACCGATTGTTCCTTGAACGAAGCTTTAGCGGAAGCAATGTCATTCATGCCGAACCAGGCCGCAATCGTGGTGGCCAGGATAAACGGCACCCAGATGAAACCGGCGTTTTGCAGCCAGATCGATTTGGTCGCTTCGGCCTTGACCCAGGTTTGCGGATCGCCGCCCAAAGCGCCGAATACGCCTGCTGAAATAACCAGCGGCACGACGAACTGCACGGTACTGACGCCCAAATTGCCTAAACCGGCATTCAAGCCCAGCGCGGTGCCTTTTTGCGCCTGCGGATAAAAAAAGCTGATATTGGCCATGCTGGACGCAAAATTGCCGCCGCCGAAACCGCATAACAAGGCCAAGACCACCATCAACACATAAGGCGTTTCGGGATTTTGCACCGCAAAACCTATCCATAACGACGGCAGCAACAGCGAAGCGGTACTGAGCGTGGTCCAACGCCGTCCGCCGAAAATCGGCACCATGAACGAATAGAAAATCCGTAAAGTCGCTCCAGACAAGCCCGGCAACGCCGCCAGCCAGAACAGCTCGTTGGTGTCGTATTTAAAGCCGATGCTCGGCAGGTTGATGACGACAACGCTCCAGACCATCCATACTGCAAAAGACAGCAGTAATGCAGGAATGCTGATCCACAAGTTGCGGGTCGCAATGCGCTTGCCGGTTTTTTGCCAGAAATCCCGGTCTTCCGGATTCCAATCGGTCAACACCAGCGGCGCCGAATGACTGAGTCCGTTCCAGTCTTTCGATACTTTGGCCAATTCGGGCACGACAATACGCTCCATCCGCACAATCGACAAATGCATCCAAACCAATGCAATCGCCATCAACACGAACAACAGCATGAAGCAACTGCTCCAAATGCCGGTCAAGTCGTTCAACATGCCGAAAGTCAGCGGCAGCAAAAATCCGCCCAGACCGCCGACCATGCCTACCGCACCGCCGACCGCACCGACATTGTCGGGATAGTAAACCGGGATATGTTTATACACGGCCGCCTTGCCGAACGACATGAACAGGCCCAGAACGGCAACCAGCAAGATAAAGCCCATCGGCCCAATCGCCAGACTAAAAGCGATATCGCCTCTGATGCCGTGAACGACGTAGTCCGTAGGCGGATAGGACAATAAAAACGTACAAATGATCGCGACCGTGAAAGTCCAATACATCAACACTCTTGCGCCGTAGCAGTCGGACAGCCAGCCGCCCAAGGCCCGGAACAGGCTCGCAAAAATCGAATAAGCCGCCGCCAGCATGCCCGCGACTTTGACGTCGAAACCGTAAGCCCCGACTAAGTAGCGGGGCAGCCACAACGCCAACGCGACAAACGCGCCGAACACGCAAAAGTAATACAGCGAAAAGCGCCAGACCCTAATATCTTTCAACGGCTCCAGCTGCTTTAGAAAAGAGTCGGGCTTGATGTTCGATGCGCGCCGCTGTTTAAGCGTCGGTTCGTCTTCGGTCGCAAACCAAAAAACCGTCGCCATCAGTAACAAGCCTAAAGCCCAAATCTGCGCTACCGCATGCCAGCCGAACGCCACCATCACAAAAGGCGCGGTGAATTTAGTCACTGCCGCCCCGACGTTGCCGAGGCCGAAAATGCCTAACGCCGTGCCTTGTTTCTCTTTAGGAAACCAGCGCGACACATAAGCGATACCTACCGCAAACGAACCGCCGGCAACACCGATACCCAGGGCTGTCACCAGAAACATCGTATAGGTTTCAACGGTAGTCAGCAGTAAGGTCGCAACAGCCGCCGTTACCATCACCGACGCATAAACGATACGGCCGCCGTACTGGTCGCTCCAGATGCCCAGCACCAGCCGGATCAACGAACCTGAAAGTATCGGCGTACCGACCAGCAAGCCGAATTCGGTTTCGCTTAAATGCAAGTCTTTCTGGATTTGTAAACCAATGATGGAAAAAATGGTCCACACTGCAAAACAGGTGGTGAAGGCGACAGTACTTAGCCAGAGAGCCCGGGACTGCTGGGCGGGAGTGACGTTATTAACAATAGACATAATGACCTTTGCTCGTGCACTAAATGATTTAAATTTTCACAGCAATCCCCTGGAAAACTTCATCTTGCACCTATGGAATGCAGGCTTGCGGTATAATTCCAGAAAAATAGATATTCAAATGGATCTCACACACAAAGATGCATTTCAAATACAGCTTACAATATAGTTCTTTTCCTAACAGCAGGCAACATGCAACTAACCAGTTATACCGATTACGCTCTCAGGGTCTTGCTTTATCTGGCAATGTTCCCGGAACAGCAGGTAAAAATCACAGAAATCGCTGATTTTTTTAACATTTCACGCAATCACCTGGTCAAAGTTGTGCATCAACTGGGTAGCAAAGGGTTTGTTAAAACAACGCGCGGCAGAGGCGGCGGCTTGTCTTTGCAACGTACTCCGGAAACGATACGTATCGGTGAAGTGGTGCGCAGTATGGAAAATCATTTTAACTGGCTGGAATGCTTTGATCCGGCCCAACAAAACTGCCGACTGCTGCCCACTTGCGGCTTGAAACATCTACTGGCTAAAGCGGGAGATACCTATCTACAGATGCTGGATGCCGCGACGCTGGCAGATGTACTATCAAGCAGCGCACCTGCCGGCCTGGCTCGAATCGAGACATCGGCAATACTGGCTCCGGGTAATGCGCCCTAGAGACTAAAAACCCGGACTGAAATTGCAGATTATCCGCAAACCGGCTTTTGCGCCGTACCGTTCAATTTTTCCCGTAGCTTGCTATGCTTGTTTTATAAGTATTTCCCAACCTGCCGGACATCCGTAAAAGTTATTTCTCTAAGAGGACTGCCATGCCCGAACAAAACGCCCCTTATCAGTCATATTCGGAAAACCTTGCTGTCGCGGCATGGCTGACTACAGCCGACCAAACGCTGTTATTTCAACGGCAGGAGAATGACGTTCGTTTTACCGGCGATTTTCCGGTAATTGCAGTTGATAGCGAGCAAAAATACCAAGTCATCGAAGGCTTCGGTTTTTCGTTGACCGGCGGCAGCGCGATGCTGATCAGCCGCCTGGCTGCTCCCGATAAAAGCGCACTGTTACGGGAATTGTTCTCGGCCGACGGCGACGGTATCGGCATTAGTTTTCTGCGCCTCAGCATAGGCGCATCGGACCTCAGCGAACGTTGTTTTTCCTATAACGACAGGCCAGCCGACCAACCGGACCCCGACCTTATCCATTTCGACATCGAGGCCGGCGACCTTGAAGTCATCCCGTTGTTAAAAGAAATTTTGGCAATCAACCCGACTATCAAGATCATAGCCACGGCCTGGTCGGCGCCGCCCTGGATGAAGACTAACAACAGTTTCGTCGGCGGCAGCCTAAGGCCGGATTGTTACGCGGTCTACGCCGCTTACCTGGTCAAGTACCTGAAAGCGATGCGCGACAAGGGTATCGCCATCCATGCAATCACGCCGCAAAACGAACCCTTGAATCATAAAAACGACCCGAGCATGGTTATGCAAGCCCACGAGCAGGCCGAGTTCATCAAAAATCATTTGGGCCCCGCTTTGTGGGAAGCCGGATTGGCCGATGTGGAACTGTTTTGCTGGGACCACAACTGCGACGTTAAAGAATACCCGTTGGAAGTCTTCGCCAATGCCGAAGCGCGCCGCTATCTGGCCGGCTCGGCCTGGCACCTGTACGGAGGCGATATTTCGGCGCTTTCGGAAATGCAACAGCTTTACCCGGAAATGAAACTGTATTTCACCGAACAGTGGGTGGGTTCGGACGGGCAATTTGGAGGGGATTTGATGTGGCACGTCAGGAACGTGCTGATCGGATCCTTGCTCAACTGGAGCCGGGTTGTGCTCGAATGGAACTTGGCTTCCGACCCGTTTTGCTGTCCTCATACCCACGGAGGCGAAGCGCGTTGTGTCGGCGCTTTGACCGTCGGCGAAGAAGTCTCCCGCAATGTTGCCTACTATATCATCGCCCATGCGGCTAAATTCGTTCGTCCCGGTTCGGTAAGGATTCATTCCGGCCAACCTACGTCGTTGCCGAATGTGGCTTTTGCTACTCCCTCCGGCGACATCGTCATGATTGCGCTGAATGACGAAGCCGAAACACAAGCCTTTACTATCCAATTTCAAGGCAAAAATGCGGTGGTCGCGCTGCCGGCAAAAGCGGTCGCGACTTATGTCTGGAAAGCGAGTTAACAAAGCGTTGCTCATATCCGCTTACAGGCTAAATCATCCCGCTAAAGTTTCCCGGTATTTTGGAGTGCAAGCTCCGGCTTTAAACACGAGTTGAAAACTTATATTCAGGTACTTATTGCAAATCTTTTAAAATTTCCACTCCTACGCCTGGGTCCGACGTCTCGCAGGTATGCGTCTCGGCAATATTTGGAGCCAAGGGTATATTGACTTCATTACCGCATTCCCGGAAAAGAACATTCACTTTAACCGATTTTAGTTGCAGAGAAAGATTCCCGGTCAACGTTGCCAAATCTTGGGAACTATCCAAGACGATGCCATCTCCTGAGTCGAAGCTGATTAGTCCGGATAAAGTCGATTGTCCCGTGCCAATGATCGACACATAAGAGACAGCAGCCGGTAGAGGGTGAGCCGCGAAATCATTAAGAATATTCAGCGGCGAACTATCCGGTTGTAAGTCCCTGAGGGCAATACTGTTTGGGTCGATATTCAAAGATAGGAGACTGCAAATACCGATATTGCCGGACACATTCAGGACATCAAAATGACTGTAACATCCCTCGGCCCAGAAACTTCCCCGATGCGGCGCGCCAACGGTAATCAGCTTCGCAACATCGTCCCGATACGGAATTGTTGTTGACGCATTCGCCTCGCGCGCCAATCCTTGCAGGTATTCTCTTGCAGCCAGAGCCCCCATGCTGTGACCAACCAGGAGAACCTTGGCCTTTCCGGGATTTGCCTGTAAAACCGCTTGAATAATTGCCGCCAATTCGCCGCCCTGAACGTCGAAAGACAGGTTCTGGCTATCGGAGAAATTTAACGTGTAGAAATCGCCTGCCCCGCCCGTGCATGAAACCGGCTGGCTTGGACTCGGCGGACAGTTAATCGCTACGTTTCTTGTCGACGGATTGTAGCCGGGTATTCCGCCGAATAGCCAACCGGCATTATTGATCAAATAATCTCTAAATGGCGCCCAGGTATCCGCTGAAGACGCAATGCCATGAATAAAAATGACCGGGTACGGTATCGTTCCGCAACCCGCTTCTTTCAACCAGGCGGATAAATCGCCTATATCCTGAGGCGAAACATCGTTCGGTCTCAGGTAATAGACATGGTCGTTGGCGGAAGAAACGCCCAGATAAGCGTTGGTAGTCGGGTAATAGCGATAAATGTAAGGCGAGGAAAATTGCAGGTCTGGCGACGACGGCGAAAATAAGCTGGGATAGAACGTTTGCGCCCAGTTCAGCAGGCACTCGACATCGGGCGATGTCGCGGTATCGGCTCTGGCCGAGGACTCGACAGCCGTTGCGGTATGACAGATTGCCGCAAGAATGATTAATCCCAATGCGCGTGCCAGTATGGAACCGCTTTTACTTAACCGGTTGTTCATATTATTCTCCTCCAAGCGCAGGAACCACGGCGGTTACAGAAGATGCGCCTAGAAAATAATATGATCGTTAAACAGGACGCTGTCGGTACGGCAGCGCACAGATGGGCTGATATTGTTTCCGCACTGGACGAGTCATGAACGGCTGCCTCCTCCTTCGGCCGGGCTCAGGAGGCCTTACCGAAGGGGCGATTAATCCTAAACTCGCTGAAGTCTGGGAACGGCAAAATCGATTATGCGCTACGCGCCCTGAAGGTCTTTTTCCATGCCGTCAATACCCGCACTGATAGCGCCGTGCACCAACTCCGCTACCGAGGCCGCATCTTCGGGCTGCGACTCGAAATCAATCGTCCAAACGACAATAGCCAAGCCATCGTAAGACTTAAAAACTTCAACCGTGCCTTTATAGTAAGTGACCGGAAACGGCGATACCGGCCGAAGATAAACCAGTCTCCTGTTTGCATCGTCTATCTGTTCAATCGTGTCTTTAATATCGCCACCACCGCCCGCGATAGTCATATATCGCAATGCGTCCGGCCCCTCGCCTTCCACCCTGCACGTCTCGATGATCGGGAACCAAACATCGAGCCTGCCTATTTTGCGGATAGCGTCCCAAACCACATCTGCGGGTACGTTGAGTTTTTTTGTAATGGGTTGCTTAGTCATTACTGGCTTCTCCTGAGTCAATTGTTGTACGGTTAAATCTAAAAAACGCAGTTGCGCGTATCAAAATACCGTTCGCCCCGAGCCCTTCGATACCCTCAGAACAGGCTTGTCGAAGGGCTCGCCGCGAACGTTTTCCACGCGCTGCAACTGATTTTTTAGGTTAAATAAAGATTTTGAGGCCGTGCCGTATCCGCTATTAGCAGCGGGCTCTTAACGACATGTCCAACGTAACTTTAGCAACGCGATCCGCCGTTTGTATTGGAAAAAACCGACACCCTAATGCCCGTCCCGCCGCAAATCCAATAACCCGGAAAACTGTAAAGTCCGGGACACTTGCATTTGCGGATAAATCGATTCCGGCGCCATGCCGTACAGCGCCTGAAAATCGTTAATCAAGTGGCTTTGATCGTAATAACCGGTTGCGTAGGCCACATCCGCCCAACTCGAAAGTTCTTTACGCAGGAAAACCGCATTCCGCAAACGCACGATGCGGGCATAGCGTTTAGGCGTCGTGCCGATATGGATTTGGAAGCGCCGTTCGAGCGTGCGTTCGGATAAACCGAGAATTTTGGCAAGCGCCGGAATAGCATAACTGCCGTTAGACCTGTCCAACGCCTTGCAAGCTGTTTGGATCAGCAAATCCTCATTGTTCCGGTTCAACATAGACAGCAAAAAATGCTCGACGCATTGGACGCGTTCATTAGCGGTCCGTTTGGTTGCCAATTGATCTTCGATTGCGTCTATCGAATATTTGGGAAAAATATCCCGGCAGTCCACCCGCTTTTCCGCGCAATCCCTGACAATGCCGCGACGGAATACATTTAATCCCCACGGCGTCAGGCGCGCGGAAACACCGGATACTTTTCCCGAAGCGCCAAGATCGCTGCGAAAACTTTGAAAACCGGCCAATCCACTACGGGTTGTATAAGTTTGTCCTTTATGTGCCGTCGTCAATAAGTCGGCATATAAAAAACATAGATAAGTCGCGGTATCCGGCAGAATCGAAAGCACCGAGTTATCGCCAGCCAGTAAATCGTCATAGTCCCAAACTGCCGACACATAAGGCTTCAGTAAGCGGGACGGCTGAAAAATTCTTAACCCCATAATTGCACACCTAATTTATTGAGCACAACAGACTGGACCTTGCACGGCCATTGCTGTTTATAACCGCCGGTTTTGAGCGAACGACTTTAATAGCGTTGCGCCGGCTAGACCGACCGGACTTGGCGTAAATGGAAAGCTGGAAAGTCAAACCGCAGGATGCGGAAAAACCGTATTTCCGGCAGTGTAGGAGGAATGACGGGTGCAATTCCGTCATCTCCGCCGGATCGGCGTCATTTGTTTTTAAGTAAGTCTCGAATTTCTGTAAGGAGTTTAATATCGGCAGGTTCGGGGGAAGGAGCTTCCTCTGGCTTATTCCGGTCAGCTAGCGCCATAAGTTTGTTCATTGGTTTGACAATCACAAAAAAAACAATGGCGGCAGTAATGAGGAAGCTGATGATTGCTCCGATAATGCTGCCGATATCAAGCTCAATAAGTTTGTTCACGGTATGAGTAACATTCTGGCCTGCTTCGTTTTTTTCTGTTACTTCGACAAGCTTGTGCATGATTGGGATGGTCAGTTTCGGTTGCGGACCTCCTCCGGCGAGGGCAAGAAGCGGTTCGACTATGCCCTTGGTGAAGGCCGTCACTATGCTGGTGAAAGCGGCGCCAATGATGACGCCGGTAGAGAGATCAATCACATTTCCTTTAAGGATAAATTTCTTGAATTCATCTAATGTTTTCATATCTTAGCCTCGCTTGTTGTTTCGGTAACGGAAAATGGGAGTCAGGTCTTGCATGGGCATAACTTAAGTTCTGCCGGGTAGACATCGCGTACCATTCTCAAAGTTATCCGTTTGATTCAATCTCCAAAAAGGTACGCGATGCCTACCTTGACTAGTTGTTAAACCCGGTTTACGGCTGTATGTCATATCAGCTGTGGATTTGGCAGATAATTTCCACACAGCTTCTTGAAGGCTCACTTGCATGCATCCAAGTGGAGCATCGCGGTTGCAAAATCGCTTTCGTCGTCGGGGTTTTTCATCATCGCGGCTTTTAAAATTTTTAGTTTGTCTTCCGTCGGTTTGAGGCGTTGATTAATCGCATCAAGCTCGGGGCTTAAAGCTTTTAGCCTGGCTTGGTCGTGATTCTGGTGGGCTATCAGGAGTTCCCTCTTGATTTTTATTTTTTGGCATTGCTCCATGTGCGATTGCTTCATCAAATCAATGGCGGCTTCCACCTCCATGCTGTTGGCGGCAACAGATGCGGAGAAAAGAAATCCAACGGCGAAAGCCAAAGTACAAAACAACTGTTTGTGCAACACTGCCTTATTGTGAAACACAGGGTCTTGCAAATCTTTACTGCGTGGAATAACGAACACTTTGGGTTCGGCATTTTTATATTTCATAGTGGTTTCTCTTTAAAGCTGAGTTGAACGGCTGGCCCGCTTAAACCCTACTTATTCCCTTTGGGTATAAGGATTTTTTCATGATCGACTGCCCGGATTGGCTAACGATAATGACTTGCGCTAGGGGCGACGGCACTTCACCGCGGCAATTGTTGGTCTTTAAAATTAAAACATTCATTAAGTTCGACATCCTTTTAACTGGGAATGGCACATTATCCGCCCATGCCAGTTTTAACCCCATTTGGATGCAAAATCAACAGCGTCCATGGATGAGCAGGCGACAGATCGCAGCTTCGCCCCCAAATTCATCTATGCTTCATCAAGTCTTGAAGAAGCTAACGCCATAAAAATGGCTTCACCAGACTACCCCCTCCTCAGCCTCGAAAAGCATGAACCTAACATGCTAACTTCACTGCTTAATTAATTTATGGCTCGATCTTTGCTTTATTTTCAGCGGTAATTATTTTTCGACGCTCACCCTATTCTCCAGGAGAACATCATGAACTTTTTAATTTTCGGCATCCTCGTCTTTTTCAGCGCTATGACTCATGCGGACATAAATTATTCGGGAGTCTGGAAGGACAACGACGACGGCACTTTTTATTCGATACATCAATCGGCCGATGCGATAGCCGTTGCGGAATTAAGCCAACAGAGCGGCATGTTGCCGCCGTTTATACAAGGCGCTATCCGTTCTACCGATCAGGACTTGGATTTAGCGATAACCGGAGAGGGCTTTTTCATATTGGAGCTGAGCGACGGTTCTCATGCTTACACCAGAGACGGCAGGTTTTATATTTCCGCTGACAATAAAATCATTAACGACAGAGGCGAACGGCTGGTCACCGAACGCATGAGCACTATTTCGAACACCAATATCCCGAAGACGCTTCACGGCAATACCGCAACAAAAACTTTCAATTGCGTCGAATACTTCGGCTGTATCTCTTCAACGCAACTAAACCGAATGCTTATTATCGACCGCACCGGCATCATATCGCTTACCGATGCAGCAACCGGCGCGGTTGTCGCCATCGACCGTATACCGCTGGCCTCAATACACCCGCAGGACTATCAATTTACCGGTTACCCGGTAACGGTCAAAAACCAAAATGCCGTATCCCAGTTTTATCCGGCCGAGCAAGCTTCCTACGCCGGCATCATGCAAGGCGCACTGGAACAACTTGAAGACGACACTAAGACTTGGCGCTCCCTTACCGGCAAACTGGAAGGCAATCATGCAAGATTATTTACCGAAAACGAAAAACCGGATGCCGCTAATTACTTCCCGTGGCAAGAAATTAATTTTACCGATCAATCGAATGCGCAAATCGTTAAAAAATGTCCTGCTAATTTAAAATTTTGTCCGTCATATGAAGAGATTAAAGACCGGCAGCTGATTAAAATCTTTTAAATGAGGCAACCGATTTTAAAGACTACAAGCGCTCGGGCCGTGCTGCCCGGCCGAAATAATTCGAACTTGCACCGACGAGTAGCGCTTGGCCGCGTTCGTGTTGTTTAATAGCGCAATCGCCTTGACGGAGACCGACCTTGAATACGATAGCAATAAACCGCTGGCACTGGTTTTTTATATGGCTGCCCGCCTGTTTCCTGCAGCCAAGCGCGTTCGCCGATGCGCCGCCGGCCAATATTGAGGTTTTTGTACAACAGGGCTGTCCTCACTGCACCGCTGCGGAAGCTTTTTTGGAAGTTCTCAAACGCGAGCAGCCGGCGCTGAATATTGTTATTCACGACATCAAACAGGAGCCGTTCGCGTTGGCGCAATTGCAACGGCTCGCCGAGAACCAAGGCATGAAGTCGGCCAAGGTGCCGGCTTTCCAAATCGGCGGGCAATTGATCTTCGGTTATTCGGAAGAAGCCCATACCGGCTTGCTGATCCGCAATGCGCTGAAACAAATCCGCACGCAACCGGGCCAGGATGCCGGCAGTTGCTCCGTGACTGAATCGCTGTCCTGCGAGGCGGAGCCGGACGCGGCTATGCAAACTATCGATTTCTTCGGCCGAAAACTGTCGCTGGACGACATAGGCTTGCCGTTGTTTACGCTGGCGATAGGCCTTTTGGACGGCTTCAATCCGTGTTCGATCTGGGTACTGGTGTTGATGATTTCGTTGTTGGCGTCGATGAACGACCGGGCTCGCATGTTGGCTGTCGCAGGGACTTTCGTTGCCGTGGAAGGCTTGGTGTATTTTATTTTTATGGCAGCCTGGCTGAACCTGTTCCTGCTGATCGGACTGTCCCGCGCCTCCGAAATCGCAATTGCCGTTATCGCGTTATTGGTAGGCCTCATTAACCTGAAAGATTTCCGCTTTTACGGCTTGGGCTTTTCGCTAAAAATTCCCGATGCGGCCAAACCCGGCATCTACGCCCGGCTCAGAAAAATCATCCAATCCCCTAACCTTCTCGGCGCCATGCTCGGAGCCGTCGTGCTGGCCGTGTTAGTGCAAATCGTCGAATTCATGTGCACTTCCGGATTTCCCGCGCTGTACACGCGAATCCTAACCATGAAGCAGTTGGACGATTTCAGTTACTACGGCTACCTGTTGCTGTACAACGCGGCTTATATGTTCGACGACGTCATCGTCCTGACCATAGGCGTCGTCACGCTAAGCCAGCGCCGGTTGCAGGAAAAGGAAGGACGCTGGCTCAAGTTGGTCAGCGGCTTGGCGATGGTCGGAATAGGCGTTTATTTATTGCTCAAAGCCGGTTACGAATAGTTGGGACGATAGCGGCTCATCCTGTATTCCGCTACGATGCATACGGGCTACTTCTTCCTGTCTTCCGCACTTACGGCCTTGACCGGCGGCAAAGTCCGGTGCGCGCCGTTTACAAATACCAAAAGATCAGGGGCGTTTTTAAGGCATTGCAACGGACAATTTATTTCGATAATCAAAATATCCAGTACGATTGGATTCCGGCGCCGACGTCAGGAGGCGCATCGCTCGCGATTGATAGGCTTCGTTTCTTTGCCCATCCTATGCCCCTCTATTTCGCTGCTTGAATTTTCTTGAGCACTTGAAAAAGACGATCAGCAGCAGCCTTTGCTTTTCCTGAAGAGTCGCATTCACTGGATTTTATGCGCTCGAAATACACGCCCTCATGCAGAAGCATTGTGGTGCGTGCGTGAGCTTCTGCCGGTGTTTCTTGATGAACTGTGTCACCGTCAACTTCAACGACCATGACAAGCCCGCCATGGATGATTACGAAATCGGGTTCAATTCGTTTGTACTCTGTACCGCCACGAATGAAAACAGGCAGAGGAGCGAATGAAACGCCGATTGACTTTAATGCTCTGTATAGGTGGATTTCTGGCTGTGATCGAAATATAAGTCCGTCAACAGATAATGGCGCTACATTGTCGGATCTGACTCTGCCTTGATTGGAGATTTTAGAGCCGGATAGCCAAGCCGCTGCTTTCTCTCGCCATTGAGGGTCTTCAACGATGGCAGGTGAAATGATGACGGCACCCAGAAGATCATTGGGAGTCTTGTTGGCGATAACCTCAAATTTCTTGAGAATCGCGGACTCTAGTTTCCCTTTGTCTGCCTCAATCTGTGGGTAAAGATTGAGCGGAGCATGCAAGATTAAGTTGTAGTATGTCGTGCCACCATTCCAACTATCGTAGTGCGACTCTATGATTTCAGGGGTGCAATAGGTTAACACGGCAACTTCCTGCGCAGCTCCTTCGGACGCAAATAACCGTGCAAGAGTGCCAAGAGTTGGCTCTAGTGCGACTATGAATGATGGGCTCATACTTGTTTATTCCTGAATTTTTTAATGTAAAGCTAAGGGACTTGATGCACTACAATTTAAACCAGAATTCTAAACTCATGGGCTGGAGTCCTCCAACGGGGCAATTAGCCCCAATTCTGAAATCCACTGAAAATTTCGGGTGTTACGGGTTACCAGCGATAATTAGTAAGTCGCCGCAATCATTGCATCCGCCAATCCCATGCTTCGTCTCAGGCGCAGTTGGATAGCGCGTTCAATAACTTCAAATGAAACGTCAAGTCGGGTAACAGCCAAACTGGGTAATAGCTTTTTGCTTGCCCATGCATGGCGCAAGTATAAATAACTCGCCCCGTGACTAAATCGAATGAGTTAATTTCAACATAAGCCCCACGATTAAAGTCATTTGCAACACGCCAACACCGACGACCCAACGAACTAATTCAGCTTTGGATTCGGCAATGTCTTTGGCAACTTTTAACTCCAGTTCTCTAATGCTTGCATCGACTTTTAACTCCAACTCTTTTAAATCCCGCTTAGTGGCTAAATCGTCCAGTTTGATAGTCATGCTTGGCTTGTTCCAGGGTGCTGCTGATCGCGGTTTTTTGGAGTTTGGTGATGGCTTCAGCTTGTTGCTCTGAATCCGGCATTTTTCAGTTCCTTGATAAATTCGTGAGTATCGAAGGTAAGGGTTGTCATGATGGCTCCTGTATTTTAATAGCAACAGCGGGGTCAGGTCTTGAGCCGTGCATTATATTGAACAGCATCTTTTCGTCACCCAACATTTAAGCATACATAAGCCGACGCCCCTTGGGCTCAGGAATTGGGTCACCGAATTCTGCTGCCGTATCCAGCCAAAGCCCAATAGCCTCATTTGCATTCGCAAGCGCTTCTTCTTGGGAGGCTCCATGCGCCATGCAACCGGGAAGTTCGGGGACTTCGGCGATAAAAGCGTCGTCTTCCTTGCTCCAATATAGAATGGTCTCGTATTTGTATGTCATATTTCATCCGCTAAATGGTATTTGATGATTATGAATCGGACTTGCCGAACCTGATATGGCTTGGCTTTATTGTCATCCTGCTGAAGATTTATTTTCTCTTCGATGCCTTCTTTACGATAAACATGGTGGCTTCCACGTATCCGTTCATCGAAGCCTAAACGAATCAATAAGCCCCGAAGATCATCAAATGGAATATTCGCGTCTGAAGTCCCGCGAAGAATTTTATCGATTAATTTATCGTGTTTTCCCATTGGAAAAGGCTAACTTAAAAAGCTAGATCAAACAAGCACCACGTCCACTCTCCGAAATTGCCCTTGGCGTAGCGCCTCGGCAGCTTGCCCTTCCAGATGCGAACCTTCCACGGTCCGCATGTTGCCGTCCCGATCATGTAACAAATAGCGGCAAGGCCTAACGGCAGCATCGCCGAAAGTATCTTGACGTTCAGGGTTGATATAGAGCAGCAAAGTTGTCCCGAACAAAGCGCAGGCCGCGCTGTGCGCCGGCAATATTTCTTCAAAACCGAACGGATTAACGCATTGCTCGTCCGTAGAGAAAAACGTCTTCGACAACACCGGTTCAGGCTTAAACAACAACTTGCTTTGCTCTAACACAAACGGAGCCGCCCCCAGGAAAAGATGCGTCCAAAGATGCAAAAATTCCACCGTAGAACCCGAAAGACGCGCCACGCAGCCCCGCCCATGCTGCCGTGGGTCAATAGCAAAACCGCTGCTGACCAAAAAGCTGGAATTTTCAACCGGATTGCGGCCGTATTCGGCAGGATCGCGGAACGCGACCAGCAGCTTTTCGATGTCAGCGTAAAACTCCTCCACCAGGCCGGCCCGAACCATTTCCAGCACGAATTTGTAATGCATGTGCAGGAAGATCGATCCATTCTCCAGCCAGCCGTAGTTGAAAACCCCGATCCGTCCCAGTTCCAGCGCATTTTCGCCGAGCGGTTCATTGACACGGTACATGCCCAACTTTTGGTCGAACAGTTCGGAGTTGCGCGCCGCATCGTATAAGCGCCGGACTTCTTCCGGTCCGGCGATGCGCAGAGCATGGACGAAACCTTCCAAAAACAGCGGCAGCGTTTTTTGCTTGAAGCGGGTCACTTCGGCTTTGCCGTTTTCGAGTTCCCGGTACTGCTCAGCCTCGTAGGCAAAATAAGTGACGATGCCTTGCGGGCCTTTGGCCCTGGCTATCGCGGCGTCCAAATGACCGGAAACCGCCGCCAGGAAATCTTGCACGGACGCAATCGACAACACTTGTTCGGCGCCGTCAAAGCCCATGAATACTTTGTCGCGATAGGCTTCTTTGGCCGCACCGCTGTGCTGCCAGAACAGTTCCGGCGTAAGGTCACGGCTCAGCAATGCCGCCAGCTCGTCTATGAATTTGGCGAGTTCGACCGGCAGCGAGCATTCGCCGAAAACGCCGGCCAGTGCCGCCAGCGTAAAATCGGCCAGCCGCTTCAGTTCGATGGTTTCGTTGACCGACGAGCCCAAAATGCCGGGCAAGCCGTTCAGTGCGTCGCACCAGCCAGGGCGGTCGGCTTCCATTTCGATACCGACGCCGAACGGGTCCAGCGTCGCCAGTTTGTTGGCGACCAGCGTCAGGATTTTTCCGAGCAGCGTCGTGACAGCAATATCGCCGCTGCCCTGCTGCGAGCGGACTTGGTAGCGGCGGCGGGCGCGCGCATTAATCAAATCGGTTTTATCGGGCCGGTGCTGCACGGCGCCGTATTGGCGCACGCCATTCGGCGTGACGGCGTATTTTTGCGCGCGCGGCATCACAATATGCGTCGGATCGAAAAACGTGTAAGTCTTATCCAGGAACAAACCGGGCAGCCGGTCCGGGAAAATCGCTTGGTAGCCAACCAGCAGATCGACCAGGTAGGTCCAATGGTCCGACCAATAGCCGCGGTCGAATTCGGCATCGATGACTTCCTGCGCTTGCGCGAGGATCTCTGCAATGACCGGCTCCCGATCTTCGGCGGCTTGCAGCACCTGCCATAATTCGGCGTATTTGAATTCGCGCGCCAGCAGTTGTTCCAGCGCGGGGAAACGGTCGAAATAGGACGCGAACGCATCGGCCGACTCGACCGCAAACCGCGAATTGCGCAACGAACACGGATTGTAGCCGTCCGGCTGGATCAGGTTGAAGAAATAGCGGATGTTCTTTGCATCCAGCGCCGGATCGAAGAACAAATCCATGCGCCGGTTTTGCAGCACGTCGCGAAAATCGCCGTTGCCTTCGGAATACGGCGTGTCCTGCAACAGGAAGTCGTTGTAATCGCGTTCCAAGTCGCCGTGCTTGCGACCGAACAAATACAACTGCGCGCCGCCCGGCACTTGGCTCGGAAAGCCGCCGCGCAGGCCGTTGTCGAGGTAACATTGCCGGGCGTGGGCGTCGAACAGCGGCTTGGCCGTCGCGGTGAACGCTTTTTGGCTGATGTCGTCGATCAGGCGGCGGTTGCTTTCCCGCTTGGCTTCGAAATAGCCGTCCTTGCCGGCCTCGGCGACGAATTGCTGCATCACCGCTTGCGATTCGGCATGGCCGTAAAAGCCGTAAAACACCCGGCTTTGTCCGGGCTGTAGCTCCAGCGTCAACGCCTGGAAAGCGGACGGGGTTTGGTTGCCTACCACTTGGTTATCGAAATCCAGGCTTTGCCCGGCAAAAAACCGCTCCGGCCTGGAAAAATCCCCGGCCAAGCCGAAAACCCGTTCCGCATCGACGATCACGTCGTTACGCTTGCCGTTCAAAAAACCGGCAAAAAAATTGCTGGCGATGATAGGCTCGACTTGCGGCGTGTCGGTCGGCCAGACTTTCAAACGATAAAACGGCAGGTTTTGCCGCACGCCTTCGACGCGCACGAATGCTTCCGAGGTCCGGCTCATGAATTTCAAAATCCATTGGTTCATGCCGTAAGGCAACACTTGCGGCAGGCCGTCGACGATCTGTATTTTTTTGGCCTGTGCGGAAGTATTGGTGACAGTGACGCGCCGCACCAAACCGGCCACGGATGCTTCCGGCAACGTGAACATATCGGCACGGATGCTGAATCCCAGCGGCGAATTAATCTCTTCGACACCGACTTCATGGGGCGTAACGTAAAGGCGTTGCTTGACCTCCGGCCCCGCACCGCGCTGGAACGGCTCGCAATTTAAGATTCGGTCGCCGCCGCTAATCTTCAGGAAAGTCCGAAAGCCCCGGGACGGCGTCAATTGATAAGCCTTGTCGGCCGGAAAAAACTCCAGAAACGCCCCGTCTTTATTGCGCACGCCGAAACTGGCTACGCCCTGCCCCCGATTCACATAAAAAACCCAGGCCGGACGCCCCATCGTACCGGCAATGCCGGGCAGGAAGCTGGCGAATGGGACAAGGTCGTTGTATTGCTCGATAACGAAGCGGTTACCGGCGTCTAAGCCGTGGTAGTTTTGGTTCATGCAGTTGTAGCCTTTGAGTTGATATTGAGTCGGCGATTTTGAGCATAAAGCAAGGCCGGTAATCGGTCAAACATGCCATCCGCGTCCCGAAGCACATTTCCATTTCCTCGTTCCTACGCTCCGCGTGGGAACGCATATATAGCTCTAAAGCCGGCAATCATTTGTTCAATGCGATGAAAAACGTTCTGGGTTTACAACGCATGTGCGGCAGGCTTAGTTTAGGTCTGCATTCCCACGCGGAGCGTGGGAACGAGGCGAGTGTAGCACCATCATCGCGGGCACGCCCCTCTCCTACAACGTTTAACCTGCAGCATTTCCAGCAAGCCGGACTTGGACAATGTTCCATCATGAAATAATTGTCAATCAAACGATTGATTGATATTATTAAATCAATCGTTTGATTTAATTTTCTATCCAAGACAGGCTATAGCCCGATATGACCAAAGCTTCAACCCCGGAAACCAACAATAGCGACGCCCGCGACCGGCTAGTATTGGCCGCCTTGCGCTTATTCGCCGAAAAAGGCTTTGAAGCCGCAACGACCCGCGAAATTTGCGAAGCCGCCGGCGCCAACATTTCCGCAATCCGTTATTACTTCGGCGACAAAGCCGGGCTGTACCGGACCGTGTTTCACGAACCTTGCGAAAAAATGCCCGCCCGCGCGAACAGGGAAAAATATCTCAGCCTGCCGATAGCCGAAGCGCTCGACCTGTTTTTCAGCGATTTTTTGACGCCGTTCAAGATGGACGAGAATATCAACCTGGTGATGAAATTGCACTTTCGCGAAATGCTGGAACCGACCGGCGCTTGGCAAGAGGCCATCGAGTCTGAAATCAAGCCTCAACATGAAGCGCTGACCACATTGCTAAAGCAGCATTTGGGCCTGGCTCGCATCGACATGGACTTGCAGCGGCTCGCGTTCGCGATGATCGGCATGGCCGTGCACCTATTCGTCGGCCAGGAAGTGGTTGCGGCGATTGCACCGCAAATGCTGGCTTCGCCGAAGGCAATCGACTTGATGGCGAAGCGCCTGTCCGGTTACGCGCTGGCGATGGTGAAAAGCGAAGCTGAACGCCGCGCGCTGGAGAAAGGCGATGGCAATCAATAAAGTCCCGTTGCTCGCGCCATTGCTGCTGACCGCCTGCAACGGCGGCTTACTGACGACGGTCGGCCCCGATTACCAAACGCCGCCGTTGCCGGTCGCGGCAAGCTGGCAAGCGCCGCAACCTGTACCGGTAGCCCACCGTGGGCAAACTACGGACTTGCTGCACTGGTGGCAGCGCTTCAACGACCCGGTCCTGAACCGCTTTCTGGCTGCCGCCGAACAGGAAAGCTATTCGGTCGCCAATGCCGCGGCCCGGATTGAACAGGCTCGGGCCAGTTTGATCAGCGCGGATTCGGCGCTGGTACCCAGCCTCGACGCCAGCTTAAGCGCGAACCGTTCATCGTTCTCGTTCGGCGGCCCGCCGTTTGAACGCGACCAATACCAGGCAGGACTGCAATCGGATTGGGAAATCGACTTGTTCGGCGGCCTGGCCCGGCAGCAACAGGCTTCGCAAAGCCAACTGCAATCGCGCCAGGCAGACTGGCACGATGCGCGGGTCGCGGTGGCCGCCGAAGTCGCCAATGCTTATCTCGGCTACCGTTATTGCGAAATTCAGGCGCAACAGCTGCAAGCCGATGCCGAATCCCGGCAAACGTCGGCCAAACTGACGGCTTTGGCCGGACAGCACGGCTTTCGCTCCAGCGCGGATGTGGCGTTAAGCGATGCCAGTGCCGCCGAAGGCCAAAATAACCTGCTGAATCAACAAGGCCAATGCGAGCGTTCAATAAAAAGCCTGGTCGCATTGACCGCGTTGGAAGAAATCTCGGTCCGCCAGTCATTGCTCGAACAGCCGGGCGTTGGCAAATTGCCCAGTCCGCCCGCTTTCAGCATCGACAGCGTGCCTGCCCGCGCATTATTGCAGCGCCCGGATTTGGCCGTCGCCGAGCGCGACATGGCCGAGGCCAGCGCCAAAATCGGCGTGGAACAGGCCAAACGCTTTCCCAAACTCAGCCTGTCCGGCAACGTGACCCCTACCCTGCAAAGCATGAACGGCGCGGCATTGGTGCTGGCGCAAACCTGGTCGTTGGGGCCCACGCTCAGCCTGCCGTTGTTCGATGCGGGCAAACGCGCGGCTAATGTCGAATCGGCTCAGACCCAGTATGAAGCCGCAGCCGGCAATTATCGCAGCAAGGCGCGGACTGCCGTCAAAGAGGTGGAAGAAGCGTTGGTCAGATTGGATAACGTCGCTAAGCGTTTGCCGCAAGCGCAACAGGCGGCGGACGGTTACCGGCACTATTTTCAGTCGGCCCAGCAATTGTTCGATACCGGCTTAGGCAATTTGTTAGACCTGGAAACGGCAAGGCGCAATCAGCTAAACGCCGACCTTGCGATTAAAAGCCTCGAACAGGAACGAGTTAGCGCCTGGATTGCGTTATACCGGGCGGTCGGCGGGGGTTGGGATGCTACGGGCAATTGAACGAATCCAGTATCCGCTCTCGATCCCGCGGGCTCCATGGGATCGTAGTGCAAGGCGCGCTACGCCGCGAATCAGGATCAACGTCTGGCGTTACGGGACGCGGCGCGTGGAAACGAGTATGAATGACCGTGGCACGGAGCGCGGGAACAATAAGAAATTTTAGGCATTTTGGAGTGCAAGCTCTGCTTGCAAAGCAGGCGAAGCCTGCACTCCGCTGCCAACGATATAAACACCTATCTTCACCAGAGAAACATCATGAGCAAAGCAAAAATAGCCGCCATCGTCAGCCTGCTAAGCTTGCTGATCGGCTTAGGCTTGACCAGTACAGCCAGCGTGAATCCCGACACCATGCCAAAACCGCCAACGGCCAAACCGGCGTTGAACGTCAACATCATCAAGCCCGAATACCGCGAACTACCATTGACATTGACGGCCAACGGTTCGATAGCGCCATGGCAGGAAGTCATCGTCGGCGCGGAAGTCGGCGACTTGCAGTTGGCCGAAGTCCGGGTGCAGGTTGGCGAAAATGTGCGCAAAGGCCAAGTGCTGGCGGTATTTGCCGATGAAACCGTGACCGCCGAAGTCGCCAAAAGCCGCGCGGCGCTGGCCGAAGCCGAAGCCAATCTGGCCGAGGCCCGCGGCAATGCGGAACGGGCGCAAAGCATTGCCGGCAGCGGCGCGCTGAGCAGCTTGCAGGTGAATCAATACCTGACCGCCGAAAAAACCGCACAGGCAAAAATGCAATCGGCCAAAGCCCAGCTAGACGTGCAGTTAATTCAACTGAAACACACGCGGGTACCGGCCAGCGACGACGGCGTCATCTCTTCCCGTAGCGCAACCCAGGGCGCGGTGGTCGGCAAAGGCCAGGAGCTGTTTCGGATGATCCGCCAAAACCGGCTGGAATGGCGCGCCGAAGTCACCGCCGACGAAATGGCGAAATTGAAACCCGGCGTGGAAGCGACCGTGGCCGTCGCCGGAGTCGGCAACGTCAAGGGTAAAGTGCGCTTCCTCGCCCCTACGCTGGACACGCAAAACCGTAACGGCCTGGTCTATGTCGATCTGCCCGGAGCGGCCGCCCAGGGCTTGCGGGCCGGCATGTTCGCTAAAGGCGAATTCCGCTTAGGCGCCACGCCGGGCCTGATCGCGCCGCAAACCGCCGTTTCGCTTCGTGAAGGCTTTAGCTATGTGTTCCGCCTGAACGAACAAAACGGCAACCAGGCCAGCGTCAGCCAAGTCAAAGTGGAATTGGGCCGGCAAAACGGCGACGGTTTGGAAATATTATCCGGCATCCGGCCCGAAGACCGGCTGGTCGCCAGCGGCGCGACTTTTCTTGCCGACGGCGACAACGTCAGGCTGGTGCAGCCATGAACGTCTCTGCCTGGTGTATCCGCAACCCGATTCCGGCCTTGATGCTGTTCGTGCTGCTCAGTTTCGGCGGCTTAATGAGCTTCAAGGCGATGAAAATCCAGAACTTCCCGGACCTGGACCTGCCGACCGTCAGCGTGTCGGTATCGCTGCCTGGCGCTTCTCCGTCGCAGTTGGAAACCGACGTGGCGCGCAAAATCGAAAATTCGTTGGCGACATTGCAAGGGCTTAAACATATCACTACTAAGGTGCAGGACGGCTCGGTCAAGATAACGGTCGAGTTCCGCCTGGAAAAGCCGGTTCAGGAGGCGGTCGACGATGTGCGCTCGGCCGTATCGAAAGTCCGCGCCGATTTGCCCAGCGATGTCCGCGATCCTATCGTCACTAAAATGGACCTGGCCGGTTCGCCGATCCTGGCCTTTACGGTATCGTCGAATCGGCGCGACGACGAAGCCCTGTCCTGGTTTGTCGAAGATACCATCGCCAAGAAACTGCTGACAGTGCCCGGCGTCGGCGCGGTCAACCGGGTCGGCGGCGTCAGCCGGGAAATCGCCATTGCGATTGATCCACTTAAATTACAGGCTTTGGGCGCGACTGCGACCGAGATTTCCCAACAACTGCGCAGGGTCCAGCAGGAAAGCGCCGGCGGCCGCGCTAATCTCGGCACCGGCGAGCAACCGGTGAGAACGCTCGGCAATGTGCAATCGGCCGAGGAAATCCGGCTTATGCCGCTAAACCTCAGCAACGGCAGCCGGATTAGGCTGGATCAAATCGCCACGGTCAGCGATTCGGTGGCCGAGCCTCGCGCATTGGCAATGCTGAACGGCAAAGCGGTGGTCGGTTTTGAAGTCACCCGCAGCCGGGGCGCCGGCGAAGTCGAAGTCGGCGCCGGCGTACAAAAAGCTTTGGCCGACCTGCGCGCGGCCAATCCCGACATTGAAATTACCGAAGCGTTCAACTTCGTGACTCCGGTACGGGAAGAGTTTCAAGGCTCGATGGCGATGATTTATGAAGGCGCATTGCTGGCCGTATTGGTGGTCTGGCTGTTCCTGCGCGACTGGCGCGCTACGTTCGTGTCCGCCGTCGCGCTGCCGTTGTCGGTCATTCCGGCCTTCTGGGGCATGAGCTATTTCGGTTTCTCGCTAAACGGCGTGACTTTATTAGCGTTATCGTTGTCGATAGGCATACTGGTCGACGACGCGATTGTCGAAGTGGAAAACATTACTCGCCACCTGCGCATGGGCAAAAGCGCGTATCAGGCGGCGATGGAAGCGGCCGACGAAATCGGCCTGGCGGTCGTCGCAACAACGTTTGCGCTGGTCGCGGTGTTCCTGCCGACCGCTTTCATGGACGGCATCGCAGGGCGCTTCTTTAAGCAATTCGGCTGGACCGCGGCACTGGCCGTGGTCGCCTCGTTGGTGGTCGCGCGTATGCTGACGCCGATGATGGCCGCTTACCTGTTAAAAAATAAAGGCCACGCCGAACCCGGCGAAGGCGCTGTGATGCGTTTATATATGCAACTGGCGGCCTGGTGCCTGAAGCACCGGCTGATGACGATGCTTGCAGCCGTCGCGTTTTTCATCGGCACACTGCTGCTGGTTCCGTTATTGCCGACCGGCTTCATTCCTGCCGACGACAATCCCCAAACCCAGGTAATGGTGGAACTGCCGCCAGGCTCGACGCTAGCGCAAAGCAAAGCCTCGGCCGAAACGGCGCGCCAATTGCTCGGCTCGGTGCCGTATATCAAATCCGTTTATACGACCATCGGCGGCGGCTCGGCCGGCAGCGACCCGTTTTTAGGCGGCCAATCCGGCGAGGTGCGCAAAGCCACGTTGACCGTCACGCTGGCGAATCGCCAGGACAGGCCGGTGCATAAACAAGTCATCGAACACGACATACGCACTGCCTTGCAACAATTGCCCGGCGTCCGCATTAAAGTCGGCCTGGGCGGCAACGGCGAAAAATACATACTGGTATTGAGCGGCGACGATCCTCTGGCATTAAGCACTGCCGCGCGCAATGTCGAAAAAGACCTGAGAACGATACCCGGCCTTGGCAGCATCGCGTCTTCGGCGGCCTTGGTGCGCCCTGAAATCGCCGTGCGCCCGGATTTCGACCGCGCCGCAGACCTTGGCGTCAGCAGCGCAAGCATCGCCGAAACCCTGCGTATCGCCACGGTCGGCGATTACGACTACTCGCTGGCCAAGCTGAATCTTGCCCAACGGCAAGTGCCGGTGCTGGTCAAGCTGGCCGTCGACGGGCGCCGCGACTTGGCCGTACTGGAGCGCCTGGCGATACCGTCGGGCAAACCCGGCGTAGGTTCGGTGATGCTGAACCAGGTCGCCACGCTGGCGCTGTCCAGCGGCCCGGCCGTGATTGACCGTTACGACCGTTCCCGGAACATCAATTTTGAAATCGAACTGTCCGGCTTGCCGCTCGGCGACGTTGCCAATGCGGTCGCAAACCTGCCCAGCATCCGCAATCTGCCGAATGGCGTGAAGAAGATCAATATCGGCGATGCGGAAATGATGACCGAGCTGTTCAGCAGTTTCGGCCTGGCGATGCTGACCGGCGTACTGTGTATTTTCATCGTGCTGGTGCTGCTGTTTAAGGACTTTATCCAGCCGATTACGATCCTGACCGCGCTGCCGCTGTCGTTCGGCGGCGGCTTTATTGCGTTGCTGTTGGCCGGCAAGGCCTTATCGATGCCTTCGCTGATCGGCTTGGTGATGTTGATGGGCATCGCGACGAAAAACTCTATTTTGCTGGTCGAATACGCGATTGTGGCCCGCCGCGATCACGGCATGAGCCGGGTTGATGCGTTGCTCGACGCCTGCCGCAAGCGCGCCCGCCCTATCGTGATGACCACTATTGCGATGGGCGCCGGCATGATGCCGATTGCGTTGGGCCTTGGCGAAGCCGACTCGTCATTCCGCAGCCCGATGGCTATTTCCGTCATCGGCGGTTTGGTCACTTCGACGTTGCTGAGTTTGTTGGTCATACCGGTCGCTTATAGCTATCTGGATGACCTTAAGAATGCGTTCAAGCGGCTTGGGCTGCGTATAACTTCGGCACGGCACGTTGAGCAAGATTAATTGAAACAGGCCGTCGGCACTTTCGGCGGCCCGCATTCTTTTCGATATTAACTATCAACCCAAGGCGAGACAGTTTAAGGTTAAACCGTTCGTGGTGAGCTTGTCGAACCATGAACAGCTTAACCGCTCCCCTTCGACAAGGTTCTCCTGAGCTCCGGCGAACGGTTAAACTTCCTTCTGTCCCCTGCCTTAAATTCGATATTCATTGACGCAATTAACGAGTAAGTTCATGCTTGATATGATCTTCAAGATCCGGATTGGCTGCTGTTTTATCCGGCTATTTGGCACATAAAACCAATAAAATCAGCCCATTCCGTGCTACCCAAACTTACCGTTGGAGGTTGTGCGTGGATAATCTCAAATTTTCTTTAGAACGCTTTCTAGGTTCGCTGCCTGTTTCGCCAATGGCTGTGTTGGCGGCCGTTGCTCTGCTGGTTGGAGCGATGATGTCGTTTTACACGATTCCGGCCGAATCGGAAGGCATTGTGCTCCGCTTCGGCAAATATATCGAAAAAGTGCCGTCCGGACTGCATGCGAAGTTTCCGTTCGGCATCGACCGTATTATTCGTGTCCCGACTCAACGCCAACAAAAACTGGAATTCGGTTTTACGACGCCCGGTTATACGAATCCGGATCAAATCGGCAGCGAACCGATGCTGGAAAAATCGATGGTTACCGGCGACCTGAATGCGGCTTTGGTGGAGTGGATTGTGCAGTACCGCATTACCGATCCTGAAAAATACCTGTTCGACGTCCGCGATCCGGGCAGCACGTTAAGGGACCTGTCGGAAGCCGTGATGCGCGAAGTGATCGGCGACCGGACCGTCGACGAAATCATCACGATCGGCCGCCAAGAGATTGAGGAAACCGTACTCGAACGCGCCCGTGAGCTTGCCCAACGCTACCAGCTCGGCGTTTCGATTAACCAAGTGCAGTTAAAGAACGTCAACCCGCCGGTACCGGTGCAGCCTTCGTTTAATGAGGTGAATCGCGCCCAGCAAGACCGGGAAAACATGATCAACCTGGCGAACGGCGAATACAACAAAGCCGTGCCTCGCGCTCGCGGCGAAGCCGACCAGAAAGTTCGCGGCGCCGAAGGTTACCGCTTTAAACGGATTAACGAAGCGGAAGGCGATGTTTCCGCGTTCAATCAAGTGCTGGAGCAATATCTGAAAGCGCCGGACGTTACGCGTACGCGTATTTATCTTGAAACGCTGGGCGACGTTTTACCCCAAGCAAGCCAGCAGCTTATCGTTGACGATTCGATTCAGCAGATTTTACCGATGCTGCCCTTTCCGGCAAAAACAGTGGTGGAGGCTCAACAATGAATATCTCCGGTAAAAGCGGCTTATCGATCATCGTCCTGACGGCTGTATTATTGCTGTCAATCTACACCGTCAACCAGACCGAACAGGTCATCATCACCCAATTCGGCAGTCCGGTCGGCGACCCGATTACCAGTCCGGGCCTGCATTTCAAAATCCCGTTTATCCAGCGGGTCAACACTTTCGATAAACGCTATCTGGCATGGGACGGACCAATGGTTGAGATGTCGACCAAGGATAAAACTTACGTTCAAGTCGATACGTTTGCCCGCTGGCGGATTACCGACCCGATGCGTTATTACCTAAGGCTTAGGGATGAACGTAGCGCGCAATCCCGGCTAGAGGACATTTTAGGCAGCGAAACCCGGACAGCGATTGCCCGTCATGAACTGATTGAAGTCGTGCGCACCGATAAAGACCGGCAACCGCTGCAAGACGAGAGCTTGACCGGCCCTTTAACCGGCGAAGGCACGCTTGGCGTATTGCGGCCTATCCATGTCGGCCGAGTCAAAATTGAAAAAGACGTGTTCGACTCAGCAGCCCCGAAATTGGCCGAGTTCGGGATTGAACTGCTCGACGTCCGCTTCAAACGCATCAATTACAACCAGCAGGTGCTCGAACGCATTTACCAGCGCATGATTAGCGAACGCTTGCAGATTGCGCAACGTTTCCGTTCCGAAGGCGAAGGCGAAGCGGCGCGAATCAACGGCAACAAGGACAGGGACCTTAACCAGATCGAATCCGCAGCTTACAAGCAAGTTCATGAAATTCAGGGCGAAGCCGATGCCAAAGCGACGGAAATCTACGCCAAAGCCTATGCACAAAAGCCTGAAGCGGCGGAGTTTTATAAGTTTATTAAAAGCATGGAGACTTACCGGAAAATCATAAACCCCGATGCAACAATCGTGCTGTCCACCAAAAGCGATCTATTTACGTTGCTTAAGCAGGCGGAACAGAAAAACCGTTAATCGCTGTCATGAAAATTCTATTCGCGGCTTTGTTGCTGATCATTCCGGCCTGCTTGCAAGCGGACGATTCGTTCGCAGTTCAACTGCCGGAATGCTCTGCAAGAATAGAACGCCGAGCAGTGGAAGCTGAGGTGGCGCTGGTCAGAAGCGATTGCCCGTTATCGTTGCGATCGTTGACGCAACTTCTGGAGACCGGTTTTCATAACCTGTTTCCAGGCAACAGCTTGCCGGTTAGTAGCGTGTATCTTGGAAGGTTAATGAATTATCCGCAATGGTCGCAAGACTTGGCGGAATCCGCCATGCAATCTCAAGGCTGGAACGCCAAACGGGGGCGTCCTAAAAAAACCGGCGAGACTGAAAATCACCATGTTCGGATGCTGCTAAACGGTCCGGCTTATCCGCAGGCATTGAAACGGGCCTTTGCTCAGTATGGCTTGAGCGCATGTATTGCCAATGTGGAAAAGGTGTTGGTGTTTGAAGCCAAGGATATTTTTTCGGACTTAGCCAAAATGCCGGATAGAATTCCATCTAATGCCCGCTTGCCGGCCGATGCGCAGGTTTGGCTTCATCTACAGCCTGAGGGAACAATCTGTCGTTAGACGGAAAGCAGGCCGACAGCAACAAACCTTCCAGGTTTTAAAAACCTGGAAGGTCTACGTTCTGAACGGAGGCAGCGACACCGGAATATGGAAGCGATGTATCGCAAATATTTTCGTGTCTTTCGTGCTTTTCGTGGACTATGCTTCGGCTATAAGCCCTTACCACTGCCGCTTTTGTCCTTAACTTTGGAACCGGTTTTACCGGAATCCCCTGTACCGCTTTCATCATTATCCAAAGGATCGCCTTCATCCGGCGGGTTACCGTCGTATATCAAATATTCACGATGCTGAAGATAAGAGTTTTTTATGAAATCGTAACGATCGCCGCCGCTGGCTTCATTGACCACTTTTTCGCTGGTCATGATACCGGCACGGTAATCCGTCACATCCAATGCGCTGGTGCCTGCCGTGACCGCGGAACCAACAAATCCGCCAAAAATCGAGACATAGGTTAAAGGGTCCAGAAAAGCGTCGCCAATCAACCCAACCGTATCCCTGGGCGTACTGGCGCCAAAAAACGGCAATACCAAATAAGGGCCGGACGGTACGCCCCAAAAGCCCAAGGTTTGACCGAAGTCTTCATTATGTTTGGGCAAGTCGATCTTGTTAGCCCAATCGAAAATCCCCCCAACTCCGGCAGTTGTATTGATAACAAATCGGCTGATGTCCATGCCCCCCTGCAACAGCTTTAGCTGCAAAATATCGTTGATTGTTACGCCGATGTCGTTAATGTTGCTGAAAAAATTGGTCACACCGTCGTCAACGGCTTTATTGGTAACGTTTAAGTAGCCTACAGCAACCGGCTTTAACACATGCTTGTCAAAGCTGTCGTTAAAAGATTGCGTGCTTTTATTCCAACCTTGCCAAGGATCGGTTTCCCTTGCTTCTTTAAGTGTGGTAACGGCACAACCGTTTAGTACCGTCGTTGCTATGATGCAGGTTAATAATGGAAATTTAGTATTCATGGCTTGATGCTTATTCATGAGCTGTTTTTTGGAATTTTGCCGAAAAATTTGCCGGGCGAAAAAGAATTTAGCATTTTTGATTGTTGAATTCACGCTTAGTTTTGAATACATCGAGACGCTTATCAAACGCTAAAAATTTCAGTCATTCCGCAGCAGCGCCAAGAAATATCGAGCTGACTTTGCCTTTATTGAACCCAAAGATTAACCCGCCGTAGAGGCTGCCTGCGACAAAGCTTTTTGAAACCTGGCTTTCCTCCCTGTTCCAATCCGTTCGATAAGACTTTATTACCTCTTCCTCAGGGCTGCCGATACCAATGCCGCGTAGGGTTTTCAGGGTATTGGGGCGATTTATCGAAATGTAGCTTATCGACTGGGCGGAATTCTTTTTTTCCGAAACCATGCCGACTGTAATTCCACAACCGGTAAATCTCCATTCTTGATGATAAACGCCATCCGCTGCCCAAAATTGTTCTGCTCCCTGCTTAAGCGGACACCGAATAATCTTTTTAACCTCTGTATCGGATAGACCGATACGAAGGCTACCTATCCTCTCGGATTCAAGTAATGCAAATTCATCTGCTGAAAAAGAGGGCTTGCTAAGCAATCCCAACAGCATAATGCAAAAGATACCCTGTTTAATCATAAATAAGCCATAACGTTGGAGTTTCTATATATCATCTGTAGAATTTACGGATGGTTAAAGATTATTATCGTATTTTAGGCTTGGCAAATAATGCTGAAGATGTGGTTATACATGCCGCGTTTAAGTTACTTGCCCAAAAATACCATCCTGACAAATGGCTCGAAGAAAAGGAAGCCGCCAACCGGAGGATGAAGGAAATCAATGAGGCTCACAATACTTTATCCGACCCTCTGCGCAAAGCGAAATACGATCGACGCCACGGTTCTAATGATCCGGCTTCCGATTTTTACCGGGTTTTAGGCGTACTGGATAATGCCGACGAGTATCTGATTCAGGCGGCTCATAAAGCACTGTTGAAAAAATATCGAAATTTACCCAGCCATGATCTTCATGAAAACAGGCTCGAGCAAATCAATACGGCCTATCAAATTCTGGCCGATAGCTCAAAACGAAGAATTTACGATATTAAGAGAGAGAACGAATCTTTTCTGTTCCAGGAAAACTCGATGTCCGGTTTCAGCTTGCGAAGAATCTATCTAAGCTATTTCGTAGGCTTTTATATTGTCCTGGGCTTAATTGCCGCGATTGCGCTATTGATTCATTACTATGCAAACTAAGCAGTAAAGGGTTAGAGGTGTTGACCGGCTTCTATATTCACAACAGTTCCCGTATCGATCGCCCCTATTAAAGCGGGTTTGGGCAGCTTGTCTGCTCAAACCCTACATGCCCTTTGGGCATAATTACTGTTCTACATTCAAGAGATTCTATTATGCAAAAAACTATTGGTTACGCCGCTCATAATTCCAACTCGCCGCTCGTAGCATTCAGTTTCGAGCGGCGTGATCCGTTGCCGACCGATGTCCGGATTGAAATTCTGTTTTGCGGAGTCTGTCACTCCGATATTCATCAAGTGCGCAATGAATGGAGTAACTCGGCCTTTCCTATGGTACCCGGCCATGAAATCATTGGCAAAGTCACAAAAGTCGGTAGCGAGGTAAACAAATTTAAGCCCGGCGACACCGTTGGGGTCGGCTGTATGGTTGACTCCTGTAGGGAATGCCCGGATTGCCGCGATAATCTGGAGCAATTTTGTAATAACGCAGTATTTACTTATAACAGCCCCGATAAACATAGCGGCGGCAGCAACTACGGCGGCTACTCAGGACAGATCGTCGTCAACCAAGATTTTGTGCTGCATGTTTCGGATAAACTCGATCCGGCTGCCGCCGCGCCATTATTATGCGCCGGAATTACCACTTATTCCCCGTTAAAGCACTGGAAAATAGGCAAAGGCGACAAAGTCGGCATCGTCGGGTTAGGCGGACTCGGCCACATGGGTATAAAATTTGCCCGTGCATTTGGCGCCCATGTCGTGCTCTTTACCACGTCGCCGGATAAGACGGAAGATGCGAAGCGGCTTGGAGCTGACGAAGTAGTGATTTCCAGGAATCCCGGACAAATGCAACAGCATCTCGGCAGTTTCGACTTCATCCTTAACACTGTTGCTGCACCGCATAACTTGGATATTTACACGGAATTACTGAAGCACGACGGAACTTTATGTTTAGTCGGCCTGCCTGACCAGCCGCATCCGTCGCCCTCCGTCGGAAACTTAATTATGAAGCGCCGCAGTATTGCCGGTTCGCTGATTGGCGGCATAAAAGAAACCCAGGAAATGCTCGATTTTTGCGCTGAGCACAATATCGTTTCAGATATTGAAATTATCCCGATCCAACAGATTAATGAAGCGTACGAGCGGGTATTGAAAAGCGATGTGAAATACCGCTTTGTGATTGATTCGGCGAGTCTAAAACAGACGAAAGATTAAATTGTCTTATAAGTGCTCAAGCTAAAATTTTCTAGTATTTTGGAGTGCAAGCTCTGCTTGCAAAGCAGGCAAAGCCTGCACTCCAGCTTTGAAAACTTATATTCAGACGCTTAGTAGTAAGGCGCAATTCGTTAAGCCTTTTTGCGCCTTACCTGTCCGGACTACCGCATTAATAGCTGTAATTCTCGTCGTTAGAGCCGTTATCAAAATTATATTCATGCTCAATATCGAAGATTTGCGATTTTCTACGTTTTAAGAAAAACCGGCTACCTTCCGGGGATTCCAAAATCATTTCAACATTTCCACCAAAAATAAAATTATAAGAAAGTAATTTGAAATCATTGGGCATACCCTGAATCTTCACATGATTGCCTACCATCCAAACACTGCTCATACCGTTTTCATTTAAAAATAAAATTGTAAAAAAATGAACCTAGCGCCGCTTTAGCTATTACAGTCAGCTAAACAGCGATTCTTTGAAAAATACAGACTAATTATAATCCATTTTGAATAATTGAGAATAGCGAGCAACAAAATAATATTATTGAATATTAGCAGCTTATAAAACTTAATTGATCTATTTTATAAACACATAATACCGACCGGCAAGTTCTCGATAATTGCTATAAATTACAAACAAGCGCTCTATATATCGGCTGAGGACGCTTGAAATTTACATGGTAAACTTTACAACACGCACTTAACCCTGATTAAAAAGCTCCCGATGCCTGAATTACCCGAAGTTGAAACCACCTGCCGTGGCATAGCCCCGCATATTGAAGGGCAAGTCATTAAGCAAGTCATCGTACGCCAACCGAAACTGCGCTGGCCTGTACCTGAAACGCTCGGCCAAGTCTTAACGGGGCTCAGTATTCAATCTGTCTCCAGACGAGCAAAATACCTGCTGTTTTCCACCTCATCCGGCACCCTGCTTATGCATTTAGGCATGTCCGGCAGTCTGCGGATTATGTCTACAGACCAAGCAGTTGGAAAACACGACCATATCGATTTTATTTTTAATGACGGAACGATACTGCGCTTTAACGATCCCCGCCGGTTTGGCGCGGTGTTATGGACAACGGAACCCGCCGCCGAGCATCAATTGCTGAGAAATCTAGGCCCCGAACCGCTGTTATCGGACTTCAGCGGCGAGCAGCTCTATTCGCTATCCAAAAACCGAAAAATGCCGGTAAAGTCGTTCATCATGGACAGCCATATCGTTGTCGGCGTCGGCAACATTTATGCGAATGAAGCCTTGTTCATGGCCGGCATACAGCCTGCCCGACCGGCAGGCAGGATTTCTTTAGGGCGTTATCAGAAATTGGCCGAGTGTATTCGCGTGGTTTTACGCCAAGCCATCCAGCAAGGCGGTACAACGCTGAGGGATTTTGTCAATGAGGCGGGAAAGCCCGGTTATTTTCAACAACAACTTAGAGTTTATGGGCGGGCAGGATTGCCGTGCGCCGACTGTAACCGGCCATTAACGGAAATCAGGATAGCGGACCGGTCAACGGTATTTTGCGGTCATTGCCAACGCTAGATGTCTTACCAAACGATGCCGTAAGGCTATCTATTCCAACAGTCTGCTACTGAGCTGGTTCCAGTCACAGTTCTCGTTCCGGCTTGATCAATGCCAAGCACATTGCACTGAGCATCCGTAAAAGTAGGAGTGGCAGTAAGGGTGTAAGATGTCGCAGTATTAGTAGTCACCGCCAGCGTGTATTGCCCATCCGGAGATGAGTTCGCTGCCCCTAATTGAGCCAACGTGCCGTAAGTTGTATTATTCGCCCGATACTTCTCCTGCGCCTGCTGTAACTTTAACAGCCCGGCTTTGCCGTCACCCCGTTTAGCCTGTGTCACATAACTGGTATACGAAGGGTAAGCAATTCCCGCCAAGATACCGATAATAGCCACGGTAATCATCAATTCGATTAAAGTAAAACCGGAAGATCGTTTAAATGTGTACATGACTTTGCCTTAATTTAAATGCTTGGGTGACGCAAATATAGCATAACTGATCATTAACGCTGGGAAATTGAATGAAGCTCAAGATTGATATAGATAAAATGCAGATTAGCTAACAAATCCGCAATAACAGTCATCTATAATTATACTCAAAGGGCATAAGTTTCGTTTGAGCAGACAAGCTGCTCAACTCAGCTTTAAACGGCATAAAAAGGCAGAGAAAGGTAAATACCATGAACAGACAAAAAAATGCCGGTTTTACCGTATTAGAGATCATGATCGTTGTAGCCATTGCCTGCATTCTCGCGGCTGTAGCCGTACCTTCTTTCCAGGATATGATTGAGCGCGATCGCCTAAAACAAGTTGTCGAATCATTAAAATCCGACCTGCAATTTGCCCGTACCGAGGCGATAAAACGAAACCAGGACATCCATTTTTCAAGATCATCCGGAAACGCCGGCGCCTGGTGCTATGGTCTGAACCCCGACGCGAATTGTAATTGCGCAACACCCGGTTCGTGCGCAGTCAAAACAATATCCGGAAGTGATTTCGGTACTATTGTTAATATGGACGCCGCGGCAACCAATAACAGTACGTTTGATTTCAGGCGAGGCACTATCGGCGCTAATCGCGTTACGTTCAGCACCGACAGCTATGTTGCCAGAGTGTTTTTTAGCGATATTGGACGCGTCAGGACCTGTACGCCTCCAGTTTCCGGTAAAACGGGCCTTCCCGGCTATCCCCCCTGTTAATCTCTTTTCCGAGACAAAACAATGAAAAAACAAAATGGCTTCACGTTAATAGAAATCATGATTTCGCTGCTGCTGGGACTCATTGTATTAGGCTCGACCATCAGCATCTACGTCAATACCGTCGGCAGCAGTTCCGATACCATAAAATCGGCACGTCTTAATTATGACTTGGAATCGTTAATGACGCTGATGATTAACGATATTAAACGTTCAGGTTACTGGGGCGGTGCAATAATAGGATCGGACGGACGAACCAATCCTTTTACAACCGCAGCAACCAATATCAATATTCCTGTAACTACCTCCTGCATTCTTTATAGTTACGACGCCAATAGCGATGGCAGGCTTACACCGACTGATTTGACCGATGACGTCGATGCTAACGAGTATTACGGCTTCAAACTGGTAAACAACACGCTAAGTATGCGTAAAACCGGCACAACGACTAACAGTGCGGATTGCAGCGATGGGGAATGGGAAGAATTTGTAGACGGTAGCCAACTGACCATTACCGCATTAACATTCAGCTTTGTGCCAATGGATGTGAACGGGAATGGTAATTTTTCGGACGCGATAGACTTATCTGCCACCTCGCGCTGCCTGAACGTCACGACCGACACAGTGACCAATGCCGTCGCATGTGCAGGAGCTGTTGCCGGCGATAACATTGCCCAGAAACGCGTGGTTAATATCCAGCTTAGCGGCCGCTTAACAAGCGATGCGAGCATTACTAAGACTCTTAGAGGCACCGTAGAAGTTAGAAACAGTCGCCTTTTTACACAGTAATTCACAGGTGATCAGCATGAAAATAAAAACATCTCCCCAAAAACAACAAGGAGCGGCCACGCTGCTGACAGCGCTGATATTATTAATTTGCATCACTTTGATCGGTTTATTGACCTCTAAAACAGTGTTGGTAGAAACCCAGATGGCTGCCGATAACTACCGTACCAGCCAAGCCTCTGCTGCCGCGAACGCAGCGATGGATAGGGCCGTTGCTTATTTCAATGCCGGTGGCTTGGACCAGCGCAATAACGCAACCGGTGCCGCAACGGCCGATGGGCTTGTCGATTATACCGGCCCCGGCACCGAGCCTACTACAACCAATTGCGCAATGCCGGCGGCAACAGCTACCACTACCTTTCCTTTAACATTAACCTCGGGTGCACAAACTACCTTTGCACATTTTTATTTTGATAATACGGCAGGCAATGCTTGCGACTGCACGACCAATGACTGTATGAGCGCTACCAACATGGCACGCGCCTTGGTAACGGCCAAAGGCTGGAGCGACGATTGCACCGCTGTACGTACAATCACCCAATGCATAGGCACTTTCGATATATTCAACGGCGGCAAAGGGCCGCAACAACCTTTTATTGGTAGAGCTAGCGTAGGTGCTTTCGGTAATGCCACAATTATCAACCGCTATACCAACAGCAGCATTTGGACAGGTGGCAGCGCTACCGCTACCGGAGCGGCTTTTGCGACTTATCTACGTCCTTCCAATACAGAAATCGGCGACTACACGACAGCTCAATTAGATGCCGGCTGCTC
The DNA here is from genome assembly GCF_003994235.2 of Candidatus Methylobacter oryzae. Classification (GTDB taxonomy): domain Bacteria; phylum Pseudomonadota; class Gammaproteobacteria; order Methylococcales; family Methylomonadaceae; genus Methylobacter_A; species Methylobacter_A oryzae. The sequence goes on along the minus strand of NZ_RYFG02000009.1, from coordinate 62,925 downwards.
AACCAACGCTTGTAATACGAATGCTGCCGACAATATCCAACCGGTATCCAACCGTAATGCCGGCAACGGCATCGACGTGATTGATAACGACCCTACGCTGACTACCCAAACAGCCAGTACGATTGACTTAACCACTCCGGCAGCAAACACGTTCTTCGGCATGTTTTTTGCCCAAACCAAGGCTCAAATTAGACAGGCTGCAAGCACTGCCAACCAGTTGCTTGCAGCCGGAAGCAATCTTAACGGCCTGACAGGTTTAATTTGGGTTAACGGCAATGAAACGATCAATGCCACTGATACGATAGGAAGTGCAACTAACCCTGTAATTTTAATTATTGATGGCAATTTAACTCTAAACGGCGGCGCTACGATTTTTGGCGTGGTTTACATAACGGGAACTGTAGCTATTACAGGTAATCCTGTCGTAACAGGCTCCATTGTTGCCGAAAGCCAGACGCCGAGTAGCGGGGGAGGCACACTAACCCTGATTTACAAACCCTGGGGTAACAACTATGGCGGCACACCTTTGCCCCTGCCCCCCGGGACCGGCGCAATTATCGCGGGTTCATGGAAAGACTGGTAACCACTACGAGGATATGAAAATGAAATTCACTTTTTCAGCAAAAAACAGTACAGGCATCGGCCTGATTGAAGTCTTAATAACTACCGTGGTGGTGGCGGTCGGTTTGTTATCCGTAGCTTCGCTGCAAGGCGACCTACTTGGCGACAGTCGAAGCAATAAAACCCGTGCGGAAGCACAAGCCTTGGCCAATACCAAAATCGAACAACTGCGCGATACTATCGTGCAAACTGATGCAACAAGTACAACAGGTTATACCCAATTGGCATCTTCAGCCGCTAACGAAAGCATTGCCGGAACAACCGAAACATTTACACGCAGCTGGATAGTCAGCAATCAAACCGGCCCGGTGCGCAAACAAGTCAGCGTAACCGTATGCTGGTTAGATTGCTCGGCGGAAAATACGGTCACCGTTCAAAGTGTGATTGCATTCGACGGCGTTGGCAATTCTGTACTGGCCGCTAAAGGTGCTGGGGCTGCAGCTACTACCGTTGGCGGCCCCAGCACCAACGCGAACTCGTCCGATGAAATTACCGAAAATATAAACATACCGGCATCCGCCGGCACCTTCTCAACCGGCGGCGTATATAGTCCAAGCTCTGGAGTTTTTTATATTGTCCAGAATAACATCCACAAAGGCTCCCGAGCCTACCTTTGCTCCGATGATACATTGGACCTAACTCCGTTTGAAAATAGTTTATACACTCGCAGGGCTGATTATGATGGCGACGGAAACAACGAAGCAATTTACCTTTACCAAAAAGTAACCGCAGACGGAATTGATTATTGTATTCCCAGGGTGCGCTTCAATGGCGGGGTGATCATTCCGATCCGGGGAATTGTGCATTCCGGCGCTACAGTAAGTAACAGCAACGACGCGTTGCTGGATGTCAACTTGTTTACCTTTAACGCCAACGAATCCGGCACCTACTGCGTGTTTAACCCACCAACAGGGGCTAAAAGCGCTCCTTATGTCTGTTATGTCGGCGGCAATTGCGAAAACGGTCCAAATGGAACAATAGCATCGGGCGCCACAGAACCCGACGTCACTCAGTGCCCAGACCCTGCAGTAGCCAATCCTATAGTCGGACCCGGCGGCTGGCGAGGTAAAGTCGGTTTATTGGGCGTTGCAGCTCGCGGCAATAATGTGTGCTTTGCTGAAGAAATTGCAGCCGCCCCGGCAACTCTTGATACGGCACGTAATTATTATGCCCGTCATAATCTGATTAATGAAGGTATCAACAAACCTTACGACTGCCACGATTTTTTGATTATCAACGGCAAAAATACTAATGCTCAAGTTCACTCGGAATGTGTCGCCCAGGCCAATGCGATTGGCGGCTTTACGTTGGCTTCAAAAAACATACAACGCACTATTTCATCAACAGACAATGTCTTTGATCCCAATATAGATACCACTTTCTGCGCAGTAACAGGAACCACCTATACCATCACAGGAACCATAAGCAATGCCAATAGCGCCCCGACAGTTACTGTAACCGATGGCGTCTCAACCAATGCTTGTACGGCATCAGCCTCTAGCTATACCTGCTCGATTCAAACTTCGGCAACTTCGGTCACAATTAACGGCGCTTACAATGCGGAAACAAAAAACTGCACAATATCGTCTCTTTCGTCATCGTCAACTTCGCCCACTGGCTGTACATTAACGTTTACAGCAACAACTAACCCGACTTACACGATTACTGGACATATTAACGGAACCGCAACTGCTGCAAATGCCGTTAGTTTAATCTTGTCAGGCGGTGGTTCATGCACTGTCAACAATGATAATAACGGAACATATAGCACTTATACATGCACTATCACCACTGCAACGACTACGCCCAGCGTCACATTGACGCCTGCCATTACAACAGGCGGTACTGTTACGCCTAATACGGCACAGACAATCACATTAACCGCTCCAGCATCAGGAACAACGGCGACCCAGACAGGACCGGATTTCACAGCAACTATGGCCACAACTTATACCATTAGCGGTTCGATCCGCATCGGTAATAACGTCAGCCTGACAACAGTCACTGTAGCTGTGGATACAGGATACGGAACATGTACTTTAAGCGGTACTCACGCCCAGAATACAAACGACAGCTATAGCTGTACGGTACCGGCCGGAACCAATTATTCACCCTCAGTGACTAATCATTTATCGATTACTTTGAGTTCTGCATGTACGACCGGCGGAGGCAGTAAGAAATACCAAATAACGGACGGTTCGACAACGTCGCTGGGAACAGGAATTCTGATAATTAATCTGGGCGTCGTATCGGGAAATATGACTAAAACCATTGATGTCACAAAATCGACTACAAACTGCTAATCGGCAAAGCAGTTTGTCATTGCGTTTGAACGATGCCCCATCCTTGAAGCTAAGCTGAGCAGCTGGCCTGCTCAAACCCTGCTTATGCTCTCGGGCATAAACAGCCGTTCAATCCCTCTTCGGACTGAGCGGCTGTTTATATTTTGGTTACGGTGATTTGCTATTGATGACTGACCATAATCAAGACGTGAAGCCAAGCTTCCGACGCTGCTTCCTCAAGCGGAAATTAGGAACTAGCGAAACCGATAATCTACCGCCAAGTCGGAAATACCTAATCATTGCCCTTCCCTGTCCCGCCATCTTTCAAATTCACCAGCAATCCGGAACTATGACTCTCCGACGCTTTATTTAGCAAAGGCGCCAGCGTCGGTTCCAGGAACTTGATGATTTGTACAGGCAGTGAACTGGTAAAATGATAGCGTTCGGCGTCCGCCCCTGCTACATAGGCTGTAATGACGCCAAAAAAGCGTTCTCCAAGGAAAAACGTAAACGTGGCCGCGCGGCTGATGAATATCGAATCAATCAAACGTCCGCCTGGCCCCCATATCTCACGGCGATGATCCCCGGTTCCGGTTTTACCGCCGACCGACAACGGCTTACCGTCAGCACTTTTATAAACGCCTTTAAGCCGCCCTGCCGTTCCTGCTTCGACGACGCCGATCAGCGCACTACGCGCTGCTTTTGCCACTTCGTGCGCAAGCACTTGCTGGCCTTGCTCAGGCGCTTTATCCATCACTGTTTCATAAGGTGTTGCCTGGGCATAATGCAAGCTGTCAAACCGGACTGTCGGCAACCTTAAACCGTCATTGCGAAGAATACCCATCAGCTCCGCCAATGCCGCGGGCCGGTCGCCCGACGCACCGATCGATGTCGCGTAAGAAGGTGTTAATGAACCGAACGGATAGCCCAAACGGTCCCATGCGGTATGAATCTGCTTAAAAGCTTCATCTTCCAGCAAAGTCATAATGCGCCGTTGCTGGGCATTTTTCCTGCTGCTTTTAAACAGCCAGCGGTAAACATCCTGGCGCTGTTCGGTGCTGGCAGCGACTACTTCGGCACGCGTCGCGTCGGGATGATGAACCAAATAACCAACCAGCCATAATTCAAGGGGATGGACTTTGGTAATAAAACCTTGATCTTGCAAGTCGAAATTCGCAGGCGAATATTTCTGGTGAAGTTGTTCGATATCCTCGTCATTCAGCTTAGTAGCCGATAAATGCGCACTCAGATAGCTGCTAAGCGCATTGGTATCTGCGTCAGGGTAAACCGCCTGATAAAGCATGGTCAGGCGCGACGGTTTGGCAAAAACGCGCTGGGTCAGCAATTCCATGATTTCGTCGGCCGGTTTACCGTGGTATTTATCGTAGAAACGCCTTAAATAAACCAGGCCTTCCTTGTCCGCAAAGCGCTGCAGATATTCCATGCGCCGCGGGTCATCGGGAATCTCCAACCATCTTGCGATGCCTTCAGGTTTATAAAGATGATGATAAACCAGCTCGCGCATTAAACGGATGAACACCAAATTGACCGAGTCGCGTAATGCGTCCCGGACCGACATGATCTTGGAATTCTCATACGGCGTGAAATTACTAAAAGTATGCACGCCTCCGCCGGTATAGAAACCTTCATAAGGACTGGCCGAATAACGCCGGTCAAGGGCTTGGTTAAGCAATCCTTCCAGGCTTATTTGCCGGTTCGCGCGCAACTGGCCGATAACCCAGGCCGATAAATAATCGCGCGGATGCAATTCGACGCGGTTCAATTCTTGCGCCGGCTTGTCTTTATATTCCTGGTAGAGTTCCGCAACCAGCTCCAAATAATGCACCATGGTTCTCAACTTGGCGGTTGAGCCGAGATCAAGCCGTATGCCTTCGTTAATATCGAGCGGCTGGTCATAATTATCGGTTTGGATGCGCAACAAATTGCCTTTTTCACCGCGTTCGAACAGCATCAAGCTATAGACTATCGGCGCAAGATTAAGATCTTCATTCAGCATGTGAAAGCCGACTATGCCCGCCGCGCGTGCTTTATCCGGCTCGTTTAGTTGCCGTAAAGCATGAGTGACTGCTTGTTGGGTGTGGTAATCAAGCGTTGTTTTAACGGTTAAATCCAGACGATCCAATTCGTAGTTGGACTTTACGCCCAGCGTTTTAGCAAGCCGGGTGCGCAATACGTTCTGTGTCTTTTGTTCCGCCATGAATTTGGCCGGTATCTGCTCTGTTTTAGGCAAGCGAATGGTGGACACTTGCAGGGCCGCATCCCTAAGCGCTGCGGAAATAACCCCCTGTTCGGCCAAAATGCGCAGATAGCTGTCGGTGAGCTTTTGCAAAGCGTCATATCCGGAGCCTAAAAGATAGGAAGGCCGTCTTTGCGACAACAAAATGCTCAGCACTTGCCGGTAAGCTTTTGCCTGTTGCGGAGTGACAGGCTCAGCCGGATTGACCGCTTTCGGTTCCACCGCTCCCTTGGCGCCGGCGCCATTCAAGACAGCCGGGCTAAGCAGTTGGTTAACTTTGTTAAAGTCGGCGCCGAACCAAGCTGCCAAACCATCGCCCAAACCGTGTACTTCACCTAATTTTGCAGTCGCCGCAAGCGGCATCGAGTTTAAATAAGTAAGGGCGATTTGCCGTCTCATTTCACGCGTATCGGGCCCTAGTAAATAGGCGCGTATCGACGCGCTCGCCATTTGACGAAGCTTTTCAAGCATCGATTCGGTATAGCCATCCGGCGAATGGCGATATTTTTCCATCTGCGTAGCCAGGGTACTGCCGCCCGGCACGTTAATATCCGCCCCCAATTTTCTCGCCATCATCTGCAATGCGGCAAATCCTAAGCGATCCCACTCTACTGCCGGATTGATATTTTTATGATTTTCGTCAAGCAACTCGCGATTTTCTATAAACAGCAAGGTGTTTAAAATCAGCGGTGGAATGGAATTAAAATCGGGATAGCCGTGGGTGGGATAAACTGCGCTAAATAAGGTTTGATCGGCCTGATCGACAATGCGAAGACCGGTCCGGGTTTTTTCTTGATAGATAGGAAACAAACCGTAATCATCGACTAGACGGCTCATCATCGGCGAGATAGATGCTTGGGTTGTTACGCTATAGCCAGACTTTTCGAGACGATTAATCTCGTCCGACAGCAGCGTATAGCCCAAGCGCTGATCGTAAGGACCATGATCCGGATAACGTATCGTCGGACTGTGGCCCGGTTTCAATTCGGAACTTAATTGTTTACTTATTGCCGACAGGTAGCGGGCCTGATATTTAGAGGTTTGTACCTCTCTTTTCACCAATGTTGTAACCGCTATAGCAATTACAGCGCATCCAACCAAAATATAAAGAAGCAGTATCCGCGAGAGCGCTTGTTTATGCATTTTCATTAGCGGATATTGGCCTCAAAACGAACTCCCGATCTTTTCATTACCGGACTGCTCAAGCATTCTGCTTTCGGTATTAACATCAAAATAATTAAATCTCTTTTTCGGTTAGTATTGAAAATATATACAAGAAGCACATTCGATTCCCGATCGGTTCCGCTTCAGCAATAGATCCTGTGTAGCTATCGATAGTCCAGGCCGGGCTTTAACTCCGATGCAGCCTTAAAGCCTCTGTTATGGATGCTTCAAACCGCGCCACTCTTCATATTATAAGCTATCCATTGCACCGTTAATCGGTATCGCATCCATGAAATTATTGAGAGGGTCTGGCAGCGTAGCAATGTGCCGGGAAAAAACTTAAGGTAAAAAACCGCGCTTATAATCAACTTTACGTACGGTTCTTTATTATAACCTTACGCGAGAAACAATGGTAATCGGAAGGAAGCTTGTCAAGACGTCTTCTTTACTTCTCATTAAATTTTTACATCAAATAATTGCAACGTTACAATGGCTGCAATTATCGAGCTTTATTTATCCTTAAATCAATCCTTCCCAAGCTGCGTCATCGCCACTATTCAAGAATCTGCATGTCCGAATCTTATACCCGCTTTCGCGACATATCGGTCAGCGAAAGAATTTTAAATACCGTATTTCTGCTAACTATAGGGCTAGGCTATCTGGTTGCGTTGGCCAATCTGTATTACACCCATCAAGGCCACGACGGTGTAGCCGGCTTGTCTATGGACGATGTAATCATTAATTATCACGGTTCAAACGACCAAACCCGCTTGGGATCTGCGATTAACGGCATCATGGAACCCAACCTGAAATATAAAAACGATAAAGATGTGATCTTGCAATGGATACAGCATGGCGCCGATGAACCGGAATATAACGAAAAAATTGCCTCGATATTAAACCGCGACTGCACCTTGTGCCATACGCCAAGCATTAACCCTTCCCTGCCCGATTTAACTAATTATGCCGGCGTATCCGAAGTGGCGCATACCGGCGGCGCATCATATCCCCGCTTAATCAGGGTTTCCCATATCCACTTATTCGGCATTGCGTTTATCTTGTTTTTTATCGGCAAGATATTCCTGCTTTGCGACATCAACATTATCGTCAAAAGGGTTGCTGTCGTAATACCGTTTATCGCGATGCTGCTGGACGTCCTGTCCTGGTTTATCACCAAATCGATTCCATCGTTCGCCTATGTGGTCGTCGCCAGCGGCGCATTAATGGGCATTTCAATGGGGATGCAAATCTTGCTCAGTATTTACCAGATGTGGTTTTATCCGAGGAATAAAGGCTGAATCATGGCAACAAACCTACTATTTCTGGTGCCACCTCACAGCTAACCATCAATTAATTTGATGCTTGGCGCCCCCTAAACAGTCCATCTACCGGTTCATGCATAATTTCGCATCATGAGCATTATAAAAAAACTTGCCTCGCAGACGGCAATCTACGGCCTCAGCAGTATTTTCGGCCGCTTCCTCAACTACCTGTTGGTGCCGTTATATACCTATTATTTCACTGCAGCCGAATACGGCGTAGTATCGGAATTTTACGCCTACGCCGGATTTTTCTCAGTGTTGCTGTTATTCGGATTTGAAACCGGCTACTTTCGGTTTCGGGATAAGGAACACCCCGATCGCGATGTCGCCTATTCCACCGGGCTGATATTCGTCGTGCTGATCAACCTAAGTTTTTTCGCGCTGATACTAATGGTCAACTCACAGCTTTCGGCTGCGCTAAACTACGCCAACCACCCTGAATATGTATTGTGCTTTAGCATGATTCTAATCATGGATGCGATTGCCGCGATCCCGTTTGCCCGCCTACGCGCGGAAAACAAGGCATTTCGTTTCGCCGGCATAAAAATATTCGAGATACTGGCGACAGTGCTGCTAAGCCTGTTTTTCATCGTTTACTGTCCCAAGGTCTACGCGGAAAACCACGAGTCATGGATAGCGCCAATCTATAATCCCGCCATCGGTATCGGCTATATTTTTATTGCCAATTTAATGGCCAGCGGCTTTAAATTTTTACTGCTTGCACCACAGTTATCCGGCCTTGCCTGGGGCTTTGACCGGGTATTGTTCGGCCGGATGATTCGCTATTCGTTGCCGATGGTGGTGATCGGTTTTGCCGGGATTATCAACGAAATGCTCGACCGCGCGCTGCTAAAATACTTGCTGCCTTATGACTCGCACACTAACATGAAGATGCTGGGGATTTATAGCGCCTGTTACAAGTTGTCGATTTTGATGTCGCTGTTCATTCAAGCCTTCCGTTACGCAGCCGAACCGTTCTTTTTCGCTTACGCGGACAAAAGCGATGCCCGCCAAGTGTACGCTGTAGTGCTGAAGTTTTTCGTTATTTTCTGCGTGTTCATATTCCTGCTGGTCAGTTTATTCATCGATTTCTTTAAATATTTTGTCGGCGACGAATTCCGTAGCGGTCTTGAAGTCGTTCCGATTCTGCTGATGGCCAATCTATGCCTCGGCATTTATGTTAACCTGTCGATCTGGTATAAACTGACCGACCGCACATTGATGGGAGCATTCGTATCCTTAGCCGGAGCGGCACTCACTGTCGCGCTCAATGTCTGGTGGATACCGTTGCTCGGCTATCTAGGTTCGGCCTGGGCAACGCTGGCCTGCTACAGTAGCATGGCTATCGTCTCGTATCTACTGGGACAAAAATATTATCCGGTCAATTACGACGTCAAACGCGTGATCGGTTATATCGGACTTGGCATCGGCTTATATTTTGCGTACAACCAATTATTGGTGACTATCGATTGGCAGCCGTGGCTATTAGCCGGCGCATTAATGCTGCTGTATCTGCTGATTACCGCATTATGCGAAGGCCGTCAGTTGCGCAAGTTGAGTTAAGCAACAACCTTAAACCGTAATTTTTATCAAACCGGCACATTGCCTTATTCCTGCATCCATGCAGTCTACCGAATTTATAAATTATGACTAATAATATGGAAGTCAAAGCGCGCCTTATCGGTGGTTTCATTTTATTGCTGCTGGGCGGTTGGGTTTTGCACAGTTTCTTGGCATTACTGGTTTGGGCTGTGGTACTCGCCATTACGACTTGGCCGATTTACCAGCGCCTGCTGGCCTCCAGTCAATTGCACGGCAAAGTGACTTGGGGAGCTTTACTGCTGACGCTGCTGATCGGTGCGGTTATCCTCGTTCCACTGGGCTATGGTTTAAGCCGCTTGCTGAATGAGGCACAATCACTGGGACAAATCCTGGCCGAAGCGCAAAAATCCGGCATCCCGCCGCCGGTTTGGCTGGAGACCATTCCGATGATAGGCCACTGGGCAAAAGACGCCTGGATGAACGCATTGGGCGATCCGGTTGTAGCCAATGAATCGTTGCATTGGCTGGGCACGGGCGGCGCTATCACTTACACCAAAAATCTTGCCAGCCAGCTTTTGCACCGTTTCTTCGGTTTTTTACTGACTTTGTTGGTGCTGTTTTTCGTTTATCAACACGGTACGCGGCTGAGTCAATACGTGCTGGCCAGCAACCGGAAACTGTTCGGCGAAATCGGCATCCGCTATGCGATTCACGCCACAGCGGCGGTGCGCGCCACTGTTAACGGCTTGGTGCTGGTCGGCTTGGGCGAAGGTTTACTGCTGGGTCTAGGCTATGCGTTAGCCGGATTAAGTCATCCTGCTATATTGGGCGCATTAACCGGCGTTTTTGCGATGATACCGTTCGCAGCCAAACTGATTTTCGGCGGCTGTTCATTGGTGCTGATCGCGGAAGGTCATACCGCCGCGGGAGGTACTTTGCTTGTGTTCGGGATAGTGGTTATACTGCTGGCCGATAATTATGTACGCCCCAGATTAATCGGCGGAGCAGTTGAGCTGCCGTTCATTTGGACGCTACTCGGCATTTTCGGCGGTTTGGAAAATTTCGGTTTACTGGGCTTATTTTTAGGCCCCACCTTAATGGCGGTATTAATATCAATCTGGCGTGACTGGGTTGCCGATATGAATAAATCCGGAACCATTGCATGGGCGGACGATATTGAGGACAGCAGCCCGCTGGAATTGGAAGGAATTACCGAGGCGGAATTAACGCCAAGTCCATCTCCGGCAGAATTTAACGACGGGCAATAAGCGCATTTTTACCCCAAGGGCATAAGTTTCGTTTGAGCGGACAAGCCGCTCAACTCAGCTTTATAGCCAAAGGCCATAAGTTTCGTTTGAGCGGACGAGCCGCTCAACTCAGCTTTATCGCTACAGTTTTTCATCATTATGTCGATTTAGTGGTGAAGCGCTCTGGCAACCAAATACTTTTTAATCCAAAATTCCGTCCATCTCAACTTATTAAGTAGAACTGCTGATAGATTGGAAATCTTAAAGTCCAGATAATAGCCTTCATTTTATGTTATTGCCTTTGGCAAATAACTCCATAATCACCGAAGGAGGACTCGCAACATGAACCTCTATGATTTACGACACAGATCCCGCAGGTCGTCAATGACGCGACGCATAGCCGACAGGCGCAAAATTCCTTATCCGTTTGGGTCGCCGGAATGGGTGGAAAACATAAAAAATTATTATCTGGCTTGGCCGAAAGAGAATCGCCGGAATATGAGCAGGCGTAGCGATGAAAGACGCGCAATCGAACGCCGGCAACTATCGCTCTCGGAACAACAGCATTCCGAACAAAAACACTCTCCTATCCTGCTTACGCAAGAAGAAAGAAAGCTGATTGAAGATTTATATCTGAACGACCATTTCGATTAGCTGAGTCACAAGACAAGGGACTATCCCCTACCTTGACGACTTTTCGGCAAAAGTGCCGGATAGCATCTGCTTGGCTATTGCAGACGCTATCTCCTTATAATCAGTTTTAGCCCATGCCGGGCGGTAAGAACGGTTGGCCCCGCAATTATTTCTTCAAATTGCCTGCGTGCAATCCGCATTCTTTTTTTGCGCCGGACTCCCACCACCAGCGCCCTACCCTTTCATGTTGATTAGGCAGCACGGGCCGGGTGCATGGTTCGCAGCCTATGCTGATAAAGCCTCTCTCGTGTAATTCGTTATAAGGCACTTGATAAGCTTCAATATAATCCCAGACTTGCGCCGAACTCCAATTGAGCAACGGATTAAATTTAACCAGCTGATGCTCGGCATTAGAAAATGCGCTATCTATCTGCACTTCGGGAATATCTTGGCGGGTATCCAGACTTTGGTCCTTGCGCTGGCCGGTAATCCAGGCATCCAAATGGGCCAGTTTACGCTTTAACGGTTCCACCTTGCGAATACCGCAGCATTCCTGATGTCCGTCCTCATAAAAACTGAACAGGCCTTTGTTTTTAACGAAGCTGTCCAGCACGTCCCGGTCCGGAGTCAATAATTCGATATCGATTTGATAATGCTTCCTGACTTTTTCTATAAACCGGTAAGTTTCGGGATGCAAGCGCCCGGTATCCAGAGAAAAAACCCGGATATCTTTCCTGATCGCCACGGCCATATCGATTAACACGACATCTTCCGCACCGCTGAAAGAAATCGCAATATTATCGAACAGCTCCAATGCTTTTTTCAGAATGATACGGGGATTTTTTTGACTCAGCTCGGTTTGTAGCTGCTCTATATTAAATGTGTTCATAATCTGTTTTCCTTATTGCCAAGCCTTGTAAGCTTATGCAGGCCTGTGCCCTGGAAGTTGTTAAGTTACGCTTGCAAAAAATATTGCTTCAAAAAATCGTCAAAAGGAAGCTGTTTTTTACGTTCTATTTCTTGTTGTTTGTCATGCGATAGCACCGCCATTTCGTCAAACTGCTTTGCCTTATCCTTATCCAATCTATTGGCCTTAAAATACCGCTCATGCTCGATGGACGTATTAAGCGCGAAGCGCGCGAATGGCTGGCGAAGCTGCGTCATCTGTTCCAGCATTCGCGCCGATGCGGTCAAATCGGGATTTTCAACCAGGCATTGCTGTTTTTCCAAGGCGGAACTGTAAACTTTTTCAGCATTATCTTGATCAAGAATTGCACAAACCGCTTGTATCGATTCAAGAATTTCAGCAGCCCAATCCTTTAGAAGAATTCTTTGATTGTTTTTATTAAGCACCAAACCCGGTTTCCGGCCGAAATTTGCAACCGCCAATTGATTGGCATTGTTAACCTGCTGCTCCTGGTCCGACGTTTCCGGACTGTCCTGCAATAGGCAAGTCAGCAATAAAGCTTCAATGAAACGGGCCTTATCTTCATCGATGCCGATAGGATCAAACAAGTCCAGATCCAATGATCGCATTTCGATATAACGAACTCCGCGGCGTTTAAGAGCCAAAGTCGGTTTTTCGCCGGACTGGGCAATCTGTTTAGGACGCATCGTGCTGTAAAACTCGTTTTCAATCTGCAAAATATTGCTGTTCAATTGCCGGTATTCGCCGTCAACCAATGTACCGATTTTTTCATACTCAGGATAAGGCGTGTTAATAGCCGCACTCAAACTACTGACATAGCCGTCTATCGAGTTGTAATCGATTTTCAGGCTCGCCTGGTTTTTGCTCTTGTAGCCGATGTCACTCATACGCAGCGAAGTCGCATAAGGATGATAAAGCGTACCGTTGTCGAACTCTTCAAATTGCGTCATTAACGCCGGACGACTGTTGAAGAAATTTTTACAAATAGCCGGCGATGCGCCGAATAAATACAGGATTAACCAACCCATGCGCTGGAAGTTCCTGATTAAGCCAAAGTAAGCGTCGGCAGTGAATTGCTCCAAACTCAGCGAGCTGTTTCTTTGTTTATGCAAAACCGGCCACAGCGCTTCCGGCACTGAATAATTAAAATGAATCCCGGCAATAGACTGCATCGTCCTACCGTAACGGTGCCATAAACCGTGCCGGTAAATATGCTTCATTCGACCGATATTGGATAACCCGTATTCGGCAATCGGAACGCTTTCATCGCCATCAATGCCGCAAGGCATACTGGCTCCCAGCAAAATTTCATTATCCAGGTGTTCGTAAACAAAGCGATGTATGTTACGTAAATAGTCCAATGAGTCTTTTACATCGGCAAACGGTGGAGTAATCAATTCGATCAAGGCTTCAGAATAATCCGTGGTGATATACGGATGTGTCAATGCGGAACCTAATGCTTTGGGATGAGGTGTTTGGGCAATGAATCCGTCTTTTGATATGCGCAGACTTTCTTTTTCAATTCCTTTCAGCCCTCCGCAAAGCAACCGCTGATGACCGCTTGCGTTCAATTGATCCAGCCGCGTTAAAAGCGTGTTATTCAAATTAGTCATAGAATGGGTACATGCCCTATGGTCCTTATAAAATCCGACCATTATAAGGGGTTTATGGGATTGAATAAATATTATCGGACATGAAGCGAATTTACTTTGGCCTCTACCGGTATCATTGCTCTCTTGCCGTCGAAGCAAAGAACGGCGAAAGTGTGAAAAAAAACACGCCATAACCTTAATTTTTATCGCCGACAAACCTAACGGATAGCATCTATAATCTTAATATTTCTATTCTCGGGTAAATCCTCAGGGAGATCGTTATGTTTGAATCGGCAGAGCTTGGACACAAAATAGATAAAGCCACCTATGACATGGAAGTTCCTAAGCTGCGCGAGGCACTGCTGGAAGCGCAAATGGACTTGGCAAAATCTCGCACATTTCCGGTTATTATTTTGATTGGCGGACTGGACGGTGCGGGCCGCGGCGAAACCGTCAACCTGCTGAACGAATGGATGGATCCGCGTTTTATTCAAACGCACGGCATGGGCGAACCGTCGGATGAAGAGCTGGATCGTCCGATGATGTGGCGATTCTGGCGCGAGCTGCCGCCCAAAGGCAAGATAGGCGTATTTCTCGGTTCCTGGTATACATGGCCGATTCTCAATCGCGTAACGGGCCGAGCCAATGCGGCTGAACTCGACCAGAGCCTGGAGCGAGCTAAACGCCTGGAAAGGATGCTAACTGATGAAGGCGCGCTGATTCTCAAATTCTGGATGCATTTATCCAAAGATAAACAGGAAAAACGCCTGAAATTGCTTGAAGAAAATCCTAAAACACGCTGGCGCGTGACCAATCGAGATTGGAAACACTTCAAGCAATACGACAAGTTCCGCGTTGTACATGAAAGCGTAATACGGCACACCAGCACCGCGGAAGCTCCGTGGACCATCGTCGAAGGCTATGACCCCAATTATCGCAGCTTGACTGTGGGCAAGGTGATTCTTGAAGCGATACGCAAACGCCTGGACGATGTCGACATCAAAACAGCAGCGATTCACGCTCCTCCGCCTCCTCTACCGCCAATTGACCAACTCGATATTCTGAAAACACTGGACCTGAACCAGAAGATCGACAAGAAAAAATACAAGACTGACCTGGAAAAATATCAGGGTAAGCTCGCCTTGCTGACCCGTGAAAACAAATTCAAGGACATCACCGTCATCGCGATATTCGAAGGCAACGATGCCGCCGGCAAAGGCGGCGCAATCCGCCGCGTCACCAGCGCGCTGGATGCGCGCTGGTATAATATTATTCCGATTGCCGCGCCTACCGAAGAAGAGCTAGCCCAGCCTTATCTGTGGCGTTTTTGGCGGCATATTCCCAGACGCGGCAGGATAACTATTTTTGATCGTTCCTGGTACGGACGCGTATTAGTTGAACGCGTTGAAGGCTTCTGCTCAAAAGCCGATTGGATGCGAGCTTACAGCGAGATCAACGATTTCGAAGCACAATTGGTGCGTCATAATATTGTGGTGGTGAAATTCTGGCTCGCCATCAGTAAGGATGAGCAGCTTAAACGTTTCAACGAACGCGAAAAAATCGGTTTTAAACGTTTCAAAATTACTGAAGAAGATTGGCGCAATCGCAATAAATGGGATGAATATGAACTTGCAGTCTGCGACATGGTAGATCGCACCAGTACCGAAATTGCCCCCTGGACGCTGGTAGAAGCCAATGACAAAAACTTTGCCCGCATCAAGGTATTAAAAACCCTATACAAGCATATTGAAGAAGCAATGCAAAAGGAATAACGCTATAACAACTACTTACTCTCAACATAAACATGTCGCATGTGAGCGGCCTTACCGATGTAACGGAGATCATCGGTAAGGCGTTGATCCTTATCAAGCTCGCTAAAATAAATCATGGCGGACAAAAATGATTATCTGAACCATGGGCAGAATCACATAGATAAGCAGGAGAAATACCACTTAATTTGTACCCTAATATGAGATAATGCCCTCTTTTTTCTGATAAAAGAGTTACTAAGAATACTCTCGCACGCCTTTTATCAAGTTAGACTTATAAACTGAATATTTTTACCTCAGCACCTTCCTCATCTCAAAAATAATGATAGATTCAACAACATCCGCTTCATCGGCAACCAAAAAAGCAGTCACTTGCGCAAACTGTAACTTGGATAATTTGTGCATTCCTAAAGGACTGTCGCGGTCAGAAGTGGGTGAACTCGCGTTGCTGGTTAATCGAAACAATATACGTCAAAAGGGTGAAGCCATATATCATGCCGGCAGCCCGTTCAGGGGAATCATCGCCCTGCGCTCCGGCAGCGCTAAATTGCTAAGCTTCGACTCGAACGGTAACGAGCTGGTCGTTGATTTTATTCTGCCAGGAGAATTGCTGGGCTTTGACGGCGTATCGTCACAGATTCATAACTGCACAGCCATCGCATTGGAGACAGTCAATTACTGCCATTTACCGGCCTATAAAATAGAAATTTTGGCTGTCAACACCCCCGGATTGACACAAGTGTTAATGCAAAGATCCTGCGACCAATTTGACGCTCAAGTGCAAAAGATGATGCTTAGCCGCCGTTCTGCTGAAGAGCGCGTGGCTTGCTTTATCCTGCATATTTCAGATCGCCTGAGCATGCGGGGCTACTCCGAACTTGAATTCCGCCTGAGCATGTCAAGAGAAGAAATAGGGAATTATCTGGGAATCGCGCATGAAACGGTTAGCCGAATCATTCATCTGTTTCAAGCACGGAAACTGATAGAAGTTAAATCCAAACAACTGAAAATAACGGATAAAAAAGGGCTGATTAACTTCTATGCTAATTAAGCGTTAAACAGCCCAGACTTACGAGGATTTAATTGCTTCCCGCGTATTGCGCAACCTAGGTAGGCGTTAAGCGGCGCGATATACGGTAAAACCAAGACTAAGAGGGGAAGGAAGTCTTAGTGTCTATATGCTGAATTAGAGGCATCTTCAGCAATGGCTTTTGCTGTCGATTCGAACTTGTCATGCTCACTACTTTTAATCAAAACCACAGTAACAATCACGGCTAAAACAAGACCGGCTACATAAATCCAGAAATTATCTTTTTCTTGTACATCACTCATAGCAATTCTCCATCTCTTGATTAAATAGGACAATAGTTGATTTGCATCAACGCGTGGCTATTAAAACAAAATGCGGGATTTAGAAGTTGAGCCAGATCAACTAATGTTTCTTTATTGCATTTCACCTGCAATGCAGTCGAAATTAGAATAACAGTGAGTGCCATATGACAGTCCCACCGCCAAAAGCTCGGCCATTTAGACGAAAAGCGTTAGATGCAGCTTAGCCGCCAACTATCGTTAATGATGTACAGATACTTTATCGACAGCAGGCAAGCCCCAAGAAAGCGGCTCAATGGCTGCTTCAACATGCTCCTCGATGCGGTCATCCAGTTCAGTAAAGAAATCAATACCGGTTTGCGCCTCTACGCTATCGATATTAGTCAAGAACTGCGCTAACGGCTCTTTACCGCTAACAGTCTGCGGGATCAGAAAAGCCAAAGCGGTAGGTGGTTTATTCGGCGCGGTTTCTGTCAGATATATTTTAAAAAACGCATCCGGTATTTCTACCATCGGGTCTGATTTTAATCGTTCGACAGAGCCGCTAAAAACCGGCCCTGTGATGACCCATACTTTACCGAATAATTTGGCAAAATACTTTATTTCCGCCTCTTCCAAATGCTGCCAGACTTGCTGGTTAAGTTTGGGCTTTTGCGGAGTGATGTTGGTCATCAAAAAACTGTCCGCTTGTCCTTCCCTGCCGTAAAGATGGCTCATCGCATAATTCGGCGCCATGTGTCCACGGTCGTAACCGCTCTTTTGGTAACTCTCGTGGCTGACTCGATTAATGCTGCGCCAGTCGGTTTCAAAGTGATTGGGACGCTTCATAGAGGGTGTGTCTGCGATTTGATCGGTTAATGCATATTCCACCCACAACGGGTTACCGCGTAAATCGGAATAACCGAGGATAAAACCGTGATTTCGTAATATGCGAAACCAGGTATCGCTGTTTTTAAAATCGATTGGACGAGGCTCGCCCTGATATAGTAATGCCGGCCGGGCAATTTTAACTTCGTAGCCATAGCTGCCCAAACCCAAAACGAGAACGACGAGCAAGAGCATAGGATACTTAAGGCTTAGACGAAATACCCCCTGCAACAATTTAAACAGACTTAGTGAGGATGATTTCTTACGCATTGAAAGAAATGACTTACAGGAAAAAGCGTAGAGTTAATAACAAACCTCTTTCATGATGAATAAAACGGTCGGAAGTTAACGAATAGACTAAGCTATTGCTTCAGCATTAGGCCTGAACAAATAATCTTTTTTTAAACAGTGGTCCAACCATTTCTGCAAAAAATAATTTAAACGCCACTTGTAATTCATGATTTCAAGGCTTAACCCTGGGTCTTTAAAAACCTGCGGCACACCTGCTCGAGCATGGTCGCTTAGTACCTCGGCCAACTGCGCATCCAGATAAATCCTTATTTTTACCGCAGGCGCCAAAAACTCCTGCTGATTTTTATTAAAGCAATGGCTAAGTTCGACTGTCATGGTGTAAGGCGTACGCTCAATAATTTCAAGATGCAGCGTACTGTGGTGAGGTGCAAGACCAATAGCGGCTTCTTCAAATGCCATTAGGTCCGGAATTAACTTGAGTAACTTTCGGTAGTTGGATTCGCAGACCTGTTCAAGGCAGATCGATTTATTAACCGGATTTACAAAACTCATGGCCGCTATCAGCTTTCCCGGTAACAAGCGTGGGCGCTAGCGGTTTCCCACAGTACTACTTGGGCGACGTTAAAGCCGGATTCTTTGAGGTGCCGGTAAATCATCTTACTCAAAACTTCTGCGGTGGGATGTTCGTCAAGAGCAAGAAAACGTTCTTTATTTGCCGTAAGCATAGGTATGATCGGGTCATCCTTATGTAACAGGAAATTATGATCAAGAGTCTGATCTATGAACGCTTCAACGCTGTCTCTAATATCGGAAAAGTCGCAGACCATGCCTTGGTCGTTGAGTTGTTCCTGCTCTATAGAAATCGATGCCTTAACGCTATGCCCGTGTAAATTGCGGCATTTGCCGTGGTGATTCATTAATCGGTGTCCGTAACAGAAATACACCTCTTTGGTAATCGTATACATAATATAATCAGTTCCGGTAATTCAAATGAGGAACTGAAACTTCAGTCCCCTTTAATGCTTTTTATGGTTCCAGCGATTTCATAGCTGCCATCCTCTTGCTGGGTGCTTCTAATCACTTCAATAAAAGCGGTCATTGCCGGGGTCAACGTATTTTTAGGAACAACATTTATTTCCATGGCCCTGCCGGGATCGACAACCTGGCTCGCAATAAATGAAACCCCTGCCCCGCTAATTGATGAACAGCGTCCGTGGTGTAATTCATCCGAACCCGCAAACCTGTAAGTTATGTCACAGTCTATTTCCATTCGAATATAATTACGCTTCTCATCATATTCCAACATACCATTCCTCCGATCGAATTTGCAGCTGTTACGCCCGCTTGTTGAACAGCAGAGCCTTGGGCGCGAAGTTTACTATAAAAAGCATAATAATGGGCAGGATTTACAACAACATCGTCAATTGTTCTATTCCGCTGGATATTAGCCTGAATTTATGTAATATGACGCCAATTTTTTACATTTTAAATAAATAGACTTCTGAGTGAGCATCTAATGAGTAAAGCAATCGTTCTAACCGGAATTACAACTACCGGCACTCCGCATTTAGGCAATTATGTCGGCGCCATCAGGCCGGCCATTGCGGCCAGCAAGGACCCGAATGTAATGCCCTTCTATTTTCTGGCCGATTATCATGCATTGATTAAATGCCAAGAACCGGAAAGAGTCAGACAGTCCAGTCTTGAAATTGCTGCAACATGGCTGGCTTTAGGACTGGATACATCAAATGCGGTTTTCTATCGGCAATCGGATGTACCTGAAATTTTAGAACTGTCTTGGATGTTGACCTGCGTCGCGGCAAAAGGTTTGATGAACAGAGCCCATGCTTATAAAGCAGCGGTTGCGGAAAATGAGCAAGGCGGCGAGAACGATGCCGACAAAGGCATTACTATGGGCCTGTTCAGCTACCCGATTTTAATGGCTGCCGATATATTGATGTTTAATGCCAACAAAGTTCCGGTTGGTAAGGATCAGATCCAGCACATTGAAATGGCCAGAGATATGGCCGGGCGCTTTAATCATATTTACGGTGAACATTTTGTACTGCCGGAAGCGGTCGTTGAAGAGCATGCGTCGACGTTGTTGGGCTTGGACGGACGCAAGATGAGCAAGAGCTATAACAATACGATCCCGTTATTCGAGTCCGAAAAAAAGCTCAGAAAACTTATTAACAAAATTAAAACGAATTCATTGCAACCGGGCGAGCCGAAAGATCCCGAAGGCTGCACGTTATTCGGCATTTACCAAGCGTTTGCCACTCAGGCTGAAGTGGCTGAGATACGTCAACGCTATGCAGACGGTATTGCTTGGGGCGAAATGAAGCAAGTACTGTTTGAGCATATCAACGAACACCTGATTCCGGCAAGAGAGCGGTATGAGGCATTGATGCAAGCGCCGGAGCATATCGAAGAGCAATTGCAGGCAGGCGCGGAAAAAGCGCGTGCCGTCAGCGTGCCCTTTATGAAAGAGTTACGTAAAGCAGTTGGAATATCGCGAATCAATAGCGCTTTGTAGAACCAAATGCAGCGTTGCTTGGGGCAGTTACAGCAACTGCCCTAGCGCGAAAGCACCAAAATAAGTAGCTACAAAATAAAACAACGACAACACAAGACTGGCAATAACATTAATCGATAGAACTTGCCTGATAATGTAGGTTACCAACGTATAATCCCAAAGCAAAAGCAGGATTAACAAATAATAACTTAAAGGTTCTTCACTGATCGTTAACCAGATCAGCACGGGTACAATAAACAGAGCGATTATATTCGCACAAAATATAATCGCTGTTGTTACCTGCACATAGGCGTACAACGTTCTGTTAAAAAACAACATAACACCTATAAATAAAAGTGTTAGTAACGTCTCAATACTGACTTCGGTAAACGATTCTATCGGATCGTCAGTCATGTTGGCCTGCATGAAATACTCAACAACAAAATAGAACAGCAAATTTTGTTTGAAAAAATCGACTGATCTCGGTAGCTCAAGCGGATTATTTTTTAACCAGCATAACGGTAAGTATTGCTTTAAAACATCCATAGTTCCCTAGAGTTTTATCTGTACAAACTATTTAAACCACAGCGGCCAAATACTGTGGAGCCCGTGAATACTATCCAAGATCAGGCGCATCCGAATGGCTGGTTGAGGATACGCCATCGTAAGTACTGAAATTATCATTCAATAACTGAACCAGTTCTTTAGCCTTACTGGATATCTGAGCTAAGCGGAGCTTGGTTTTTTTATTCCAGCCGGCAGGTTCGGAGATCGGCATAATCATGCGACTAAAGGTCAAGCTTTTTTCAAAATTACCGGCTAGATTCTCCATCAAATGAAGCTCCTTCTGCCGGGCGCTAAGCTGGCTTATTATGAATTTCGCCTGGACCTTACTGAAAAGAATGTGCAGGGGTAACATAATCACTATCAGCGCTACGACTACAATCGGCCCGATAATCGGATCAATCAATAACTCCAGAATTCCGGTTTGTATTTCAGCAAAAATGGCAAGCGTCGCAACAAAGCCAAGAACTATCAAGCTGGAGAACGTTGATCGATCTTTCCATTGTCCAACAGCTTTTTTTACCTCAGGCATCACCACGCTATTAATTTCGCGAACATTTTTTTCAAGAGAGTTCAATACGCGATAGGTGCGATCATAGCCGACGTTGGCTATGCGCTGGTCGATCAACGCAAAATCAGCCGACGATTGCGGAGCGCCGACTTCCTGAGCCGGCAGAACGATGAATTGACCGGTATTTAATCCCAACCCGGCCAGCTTTCTTTGCCATGAGGAAATAATCTCGCTGTTTGTCGTCGAACTGAGCATGGTTGCCGGCCTATCTATCAGGTAAACAAATTTATTCGAATCCTGATGGACAATGATATTTTCTATGACTTCGTCAACCAACGGCGATGTTGAATCAAAGACGTCGGTAAAGATTAAAACCAGATCCGAATTTTCAATCGCATGTTTCGCTAACAGTGACGTAACCGGGCTGGATGGAGCGGCACTGATATTGGGCGCGTCAATGAAAAGTTTGCCTTTCAGGCGTTCGCTGTTAAGGGTTTTCAATTCCAGATAAGAATTGATACGGTCGCCTTCGCCGGCTTGTTGCTGGTCGATTTTACGGCTGATTTGGTAGAACGGAAATCGTTGATCGACGTCCAATGCAGTGCCGGGTAAGGTTGCCGGATTAGACTGATTGTTATGCAGCAAGACAGTAAACTTATGACTGGAAGTCTGAATACCGGAAGACAAATCGTCCGCTCCCAGATAACTATTGATAAACCTGGATTTAGCCGTTGAGTTACCGCCGATCAAGCTAATGATCGGCCACCATGAATTTTTATTGGCCGTCGTTTCATCCATCTCGATAAGTCCCAAATCGAATTCAATCTGATCGAGTTCATGAAAGACTTTTGAGGCTTTCAGTAATACAGGATTATCAACGGCGAAATGTTTTTCAAGGTTAAGCAGGTATTTGCTTGCTGTCTTTTCAGTCATCAGTTTGACACCTTATTTGTTGGGGTTTTATCAATAAAAAGATAACGAAGTATACACCTACGGTTCAGAGAGTAATACAAAAAACAAGCTCCGCAATAAGGCGTTTTATTACTGTAAAACAAACAAATCTTAGACAAATATTGTGCTTTTCATACTCAATCCGGAGCAGTTTATAGTATATTGGGTAATAATCTATGAACCTTTATAAAGGTAGTTTTAAGAAATACGAATGATGAATGTGAAGAGTCTGATTGCTATTCGAAGCTTAGAGGTACTTACTGTCGCTACGTTAATCTCGGGCTGTACCGTGCCGTTTTTTGGCGGATATGGCTCAGGGAGCCAGTCACGCGAAGAGTTTGAACGTCACGTTGAGGAAATTTTCCGCTTGCAAAATCAAATGACCAGCGAAACGATGATGCTGTTGGATAACAATGAAGCGAAAAACCCCGATGCCCTAATGCAGGCCGAGCAACATATGCAACAGGTGTGCGCCGATCTTAACGAATACGCTTCCCGCGATATTGACGGTTTAAGCATTGGCTTTTTTTTAAGCCGGCGCGTCGAAAAATCGGCGATTGATTGTGAGCAAGCGGCTTTGGCAATCAAACCGCTGTTGAACCCTTAGCTGATCAACTACGGCCCGCTTGATACGGCGTCAAAACGGTATTTTGCGCAGGCCTGCCGTTATCGGTCTCCGGATAGTCGAGCGTATAATGTAAGCCTCGGCTTTCCTTACGTTGCTGGGCGCAACGAATGATTAGCTCAGCGGCAATAACCAAATTACGCAGTTCCAATAAATCGCTGGTAACACGAAAATTACCGTAATATTCGGCGATTTCCTTTTTAAGCAATTCCACACGATTCATCGCCCGGCTTAAGCGTTTATCGGTTCTGACAATGCCGACATAATCCCACATGAAGCGCCGCAACTCATCCCAGTTGTGAGAAACAACCACTTCTTCATCGGAATCGCTAACTTTTGATTCGTCCCAATCCGGGATGGGCGGCGGCGGCAAAATGCCGGCGATTTTCTGCAAAATATCCTCGCTGGCACGCTCCGCAAATACCAGGCATTCCAACAACGAATTACTGGCCATGCGATTGGCGCCATGCAAACCGGTACAGGCAACCTCCCCTATCGCATACAGATTAGTAATATCGGTACGTGCATAACTGTCGGTTAAAACGCCGCCGCAAGTATAGTGAGCGGCCGGAACCACGGGAATAGGCTGCTTAGTGATGTCTATATCAAACTCCAGGCATTGCTGGTAGATCGTCGGAAAATGCTCGCGGATGAACTGTTCCGACTTATGGCTAATATCCAGATAAACGCAGTCTATGCCGCGTTTTTTCATTTCATGGTCGATAGCCCGAGCCACAATATCCCTGGGCGCCAATTCTTCTCTTGGGTCGAAATGCTGCATGAATGATGAACCATCCGGCAAGATCAACTTACCGCCCTCGCCTCTTACCGCTTCACTGATCAGAAACGACTGCGCTTGCGGATGATAAAGACAAGTCGGATGGAATTGCATGAACTCCATGTTGCTGACGCGGCAGCCTGCGCGCCAAGCCAGGGCTATGCCGTCGCCGGTTGAGCTTTGCGGATTGGTGCTGTAAAGATAGGCTTTGCTTGCGCCCCCTGTTGCCAAAACCACAACGCGAGCCGCCATCGTCTTGACCTGCTGTACTTTTGAATCCAAAACATAGGCGCCCACTATTCGCTTTTCCGATTCTTTAGCATGCTTGGGACTGGTAATTAACTCCACCACATTATGGTGTTCAAACAGCTCGATATTCGCATGTTCCTGAGCGCGCTCAATCAAAGACAAAGACACCGCCTTACCCGTTGCGTCGGCAGTATGTACGATACGGCGGTGCGAATGCCCGCCTTCCTTGTTTAAATGCAGCTTTATTTCGCCGGATTCGGTCTGCTCCTCGGTAAAAACCACACCTTGCTCTCTGAGCCAATCTATCGAGCTTTTTCCGTGCGTTACCGTCAATCTAACAATTTCCGGATCACAAAGCCCTGCCCCGGCATCCAGCGTATCTTCAATATGCGACTCAATAGAATCGTCGGCGCCGAAAACCGCGGAGATACCGCCCTGAGCATAATAGGTACTGCCCGCTGTCAAAGCGAATTTCGACAGCACGGCGATACGCATAGAATGATCGGCCAACTTAAGCGCCAAGCTTAGGCCAGCGCCGCCGCTGCCAATAATAAGAACATCGTAATTTTGGGGATTAGGCATTTAGATACAGATATAAGCAGAATAAATGAAAGAAAATTTATAGTATTAACGTGCTCGATTGTTGTTAATGGATAATATAGCTTTTTAGTATGATAGCAATTTTTTTTATATCACTATCCAGATATATTTTGTCTCTGTTACCATCCGGACTAGCGAACGTTACAGCCTTAAAAAATAAGACTGAACTCTTTTGCAAGCTATATCTATAACTTGATCGTTTTGTTATTTCACTCATGATATTAAATGGAGGTTTTTATGCTCAAAAAAATTAATTGGTGTTTTTGCCTGATCGTTTTGTTCGGCCAAAACGCCTTGGCACAGTTACCGGACTTTACCGAGATGGTAAAAAGCAATGGTGTAGCTGTTGTTAACATCAGTTCCACCCAAAAAGCCCCGCCAGAAGCCGAAAATGCTCCCGAACAGCAGCTACCGGAAGGAATGCCTCCCGAAATGGAAGAGTTTTTTAAACGCTTCCTGGAAGAACAAGGCGGCGGGTATGTGCCTAGAGATACAGCCTCCTTAGGCTCCGGCTTTATCATTTCCTCGGACGGTTACATTCTGACCAATAGTCATGTGGTAAAAGACGCGGATGAAATCGTGGTCAAATTATCGGACCGCCGCGAGCTGTTAGCCAAGGCAATCGGCTACGATGCGCGTACCGATGTTGCATTATTAAAAGTCGACGCCAAAGACTTGCCTGCAGTTTCTATTGGCGATCCTAACAAGCTCCAGGTTGGCGAATGGGTATTGGCGATAGGCTCGCCTTTCGGGTTTGAGCAATCCGTGACGGCCGGCATAGTCAGCGCGAAAGGACGTAGCCTGCCTGGTGGGAATTATGTTCCGTTCATACAAACGGACGTCGCGATAAACCCAGGTAATTCAGGCGGCCCCCTGTTCAATATGGAAGGTAAAGTTGTTGGTATAAACTCGCAGATTTATAGCCGTACCGGCGGTTTCATGGGCCTGTCGTTCGCTATCCCAATGGATGTCGTAATGAATGTCGTCGATCAGATAAAAGCCACCGGTAAAGCTTCTCATGGCTGGTTAGGCGTGCAAATACAAGACGTAACGCGCGAACTGGCTGAGTCGTTCGGCATGAAAAAGCCGCAAGGCGCATTGGTTTCTAAAGTGCTGCCCGGCAGCCCGGCTGAAAAAGCAGGCTTACAGATCGGCGATATTATTACCGAATTTAACGGCCAAAAGATTGACGCTTCGGGTGACTTACCTCCTATGGTCGGTATCACGCCGATTAACAACAAAGCCACACTAAAAATTATCAGACAAGGCGAAACCAGGGATATCGACTTCAAAGTGGGACTGCTACCGGAAGAAGTGGATAAACTGGCGGAAGCTAAAACCCCGGCGCCTAAACATGAACATAACCGGCTGGGCATTAGCGTCACCGATTTAACCGATGCGCAAAGAGAAAATATGCAACTCGGCAAAAACGGCGTGTTGGTACAGGACGTCGGCAAAGGCAGCGCTAAAGATGCCGGAATTCAACGTGGCGATGTAATTTTGCGCATTCAAAACGAAGTCATCCGCGATGCCGCCGATTTTGAGAAAATTATCAAAAAGCTCCCGACCGGCAAATCGGTCGCTGTTTTGATACAACGTCAGGGCAGTCCGGTATTCCTGGCTATTAAAGTTGAAAAATAGCCGCATCTACTCACCCCATCAAAATTTATACCCAAAGGGCATAAGTTTCGTTTGAGCAGACAAGTAGCTACAAATAGCTAACGCTTCTTCATAAAGGGCACGAGATTATGAATTTTCATAATCTTCGCGGCCCTTTATAACTTCCTGACAATTCCAAGTCTAATCTTCGAACTCAGCGTTAAATAAACCTGGACATCCTATACCATTCACTCTTCAGGTTTCTGTACAGGCAGAGTGAAATAAAAAGTAGCGCCTTTTCCAGACTCGCTATTGAAATGTAAATCGCCTTCATGCGCTTCAACAATTGAACGCGTAATCGATAAGCCCATGCCCATGCCGTCCAGCTTGGTGGTATAAAAAGGCGTTAATATTTTCCGTTGTTGCTCTTTATTAAGCCCCGGCCCATTGTCCTTCACCCTAATCTCTACGACATTATCGAGATTCAACCGGCTACTGACCGTTAAATGGCGCTGTTCTTTCGAGGGTAAGTTTTGCAAAGCTTCGACGCTGTTGCGAATCAAGTTAATAATGACCTGTTCAATTTGTATATGATCGACATAAACGGGCGGCAACTTGTCTTCCAGTTCGAACATCAACATGATGTCGTTTTGTTTAAGTTCCGCAATACACAAGCTGACGGCTTCATGAACCAACGTATTAACGTCGGCGCTCGAACGATATTTTGAACGCGACTTTACAAACTCCCGCATGCGATGAATGATCCGTCCTGCCCTTAAGGCCTGCTGCTGAGTTTTATAGAGGACTTCCGTGAGCTTCACCAGATCAGGCGTTTCGGAGTCGATAAGGTTCAAACTGACTTGCGTATAACTGGAAATCGCGGCCAGAGGCTGATTAACTTCATGAGCAATACCGGAAGCCATTTCCCCCATCAATCCCAGACGCGTAACATGGGCGAGTTCGTCCAAATGCTTCTTGTCTTGTTGCTCTCGATTCTTGCGTTCACTGATATCGGTAGAAATCCCGCATAAACCGTAAATGCTGCCGTCTTTACGGCGTAACGGCTGATTAACGGTAAAATAGGCGCGGCGGATGATGTTATCTTTGCTGCTATAAATATTCTCGGTAGCGATACGCTCACCCAACTCAATGACGCGGCGATCGTCTTCACGCAGCTTTGCCGCCGTATCCCGATCAAAAAATGCATCGTCCGATTTGCCGATAATATCTGTCAAACTTTTATTAAATAGCTGCCTTACCGGCTGATTGGCGTACTGATATTGGTAGTTGCAATCCTTAATATAGATAAAGGCTTCAACACTATCGAGAATGGTGGCTAATCTATTCTCACTTTCCCGCAACGCATCCTCTGCCGTTTTTCTTTGTTGTATCTCCGCTTGTAATTGCTCGACGCTAGGCACAGACAAGGCGTGCGGAATAATCCATATCATCATCACCGCGGTAACCAACGAAACAACTGCGGTAATCGCTTTAACCAAACCGTCCAGCCAATATAAAGGCACCCAAACCGTGACCGCCGACAGTAAATGCGTTGTACCGCAAGCAACGATAAATCCGGCAAACATCGCAGCCAGCCCTGGATAAAGTAAATCTTTACGCTGCCGGATAAAATAAACAAGAACGGGAGGAATGGAAAAATAAGCCAGGGTGATCAGCAGGTCTGATACCACATGTAACGAAAGTAATATAGGGCTCCACGATAGACAATAACCGTGAGGAATCAGATTCTTAATATCGAAAAGGTCAATGAGCGGTTGCATTCGTCAGGTATAGATTAAATAGAGTTTAAACGGTCTGTCTGGTTTTAGCCGATGCCAATCAATTAGCAAGGCTATAGACAAAGATCGGCTTTTATAATCTTTATCAGTGAGTCTGTTTTTTTACTGTGACATATGTTGATGAGTTATTACAATCGCAGTTCCGTTCTCGATAAAGCTAAACCGCTCTACCCAAACGCCGGAAAATAAAAAGGGAGGGGATGTTCTTTAAAAGCTCATTGACTCTATCCTCCATTCTCTATTTCGATTAGTTTCTTATACCCAGAGGGGATAAGTAGAGTCTGAGCGGATAAACCGCTCAACTCAGCTTTATAGCCAAAGGCCATAAGTTTCGTTTGGGCAGACAAGCCGCTCAACTCAGCTTTATAGCCAAAGGCCATAAGTTTCGTTTGGGCAGACAAGCTGCCCAACTCAGCTTTAATCGTGCGCCGCGAGCGGATGATGTTTTACATCCTCTTGGGCAATCACTTCATCGGCAGCCGGTTCTCCGGCGACAGCGCGTTTAATCGCCAGCTTAGTCGCTTCATAGTTCCAATCTTGGATTTTGTTATCATCCTCGGCATCCCAATGAATAAACACGCCTACGCAAATAAATATATCGTTGGCTTCATCCAATGGAATTACGCCCTCCTTGACGCTATCGACTACAGCCTTGGCCACGCCACGCTCCGCCGGCCCGAACATTTGCGTTGCCTGCGTCTCGTTTTTAATTTCAACCTTATTGAACATGACAGTATTAGGCTTAGCCATCAGATTGGGGGCGACCAACGCCAATAACGCATTATCGCCGCGTTTCTGGTTAGTCAGAGTAATACAAAATGCAATTTCAGCGGCACTGCCGCGCGGTCCCATGAGCAAGTCTATATGAGCCAACTCTTTTCCTTCACCGACCAAGGCCTCGCCTACCAGTACTTTATCGATCTTCATGTCAGTTTCTCCTCTTGAATTTGCAAATCAATTCTTGAATGATGAAATAGAGATAACAAAGCATTCTTTCGTTATCCATTGATAAGAGCCCAATGGAACTATCTTAGAGTCAACTTCGATCATGACAGCAGCCCTTTAACCGACCTGTGCCTCGCTCCCGCCATATATGGAGAACACAGATAATTTTTTTAATCTTTTCAATATCCTAATTCCGATACACCGGTGTTTAAAAATTTATAACATAGCAATAAAATCAGTAATATCCGTATCATTACCTATATCAACACCGGCTGTAAAATTGCGAGAATTTGTTGTTTAAGCGCTTGATGAGTCGTTGCCGGCCCTTGGGCATCCAGCCTGTTTACTTTCTTTACCCAGCACTTGATTACACAATTAACATACTGATTTTATATATAAAGCATCAATCGCAACAAACTCTGGCTAAATGCTTACCAACCGCGAATTTGGCTTAGCGAACTACATAACCCGATAGGTAAAACAGGTCTGTCCGGCATCGCACAAGCAACATTGATCACGAACAATTACAAACTCAAAAAAGGTTTTGCTAGAATGGACTATTTAAAATAAGTGCTTATTAAAAATGACAAAATCCGCTGCATCTCCGTATAGCTTAACGGCCTAATGAAAATAGGCATACAAACCTGGGGCTCTAACGGCGATATTCGCCCGATGCTAGCATTGGCGGACGGCCTGCAAAAAGCAGGTCACTCTGTAATGCTGGTGGTAAGCAGTATCGACAACCGCCGTTATGTTGAAATTTGCGAACAGCTGGGAATAAGCTATCGCCAAGTACCTGAACATATTGATTTCGACATGGAAGGCTTTGCCCAACGTTCGTTTCGGATGAATCCTTTGCAATGGCTGCGAGCATTGCTTGATGAAGCCTTTTTTCCCTATGAACCAACCATCTATCAGGCTGCCCGGCAATTAGCCGCCGATAACGACATCTTGATCGGCCATCATTTCTTGTACCCTTTAAAACTGGCCGCGCTACAGCAAAAAAAGCCTTTCTTCAGCATAACCTTGTGCCATGCGGCAATACCGAATCCGGCGGTTGCGCCTTTCAGCTTTCCCGATTTGGGCGAACATATCAACAAATTGAGCTGGCGGCTATTGGACATCATATTCAATTGGATATTAAAAAAACCGTTAACCCGTTTGTGGTTGGAAGCCGGCCAAAAGCCACCTGCCAATGTGTTAAGCGAACTGCTGACCTCGCAACAACTCGATCTGGTAGCGGTCGACCCTTGGTTTTGTCCGTCATTTGGCAACGTGGAAGCGCATCACCAAGTCTGCGGCTTTTTGAATCTAAGCGAAAATGCCGAACATTGGATAATGTCAAGCGAACTAGCCGAATTTCTGGCTAATGGCGATGAGCCGGTGTATATGACTTTCGGCAGCTTGCAACAAGCGGTGCCCGACTGGAGTATGGAGCTGTTTTTGCAAGCAGCCGCTTTATCAGGCTGCCGAGCCATTATCCAAACCAGTTCGGAGCGTTATCCTGCCGACAGCCAAAGCGGCCAAGTCTATTTCATCGGCAGACACCCGCACCAGCCGTTATTCAAGCATTGCGCCGCCGTTGTTCATCACGGCGGCGCGGGCACCACCCATGCCGCCACCCGCACAGGCTGTCCATCCGTCGTAGTGCCGTTTATGGACGAGCAATTATTCTGGGCCAGACAACTGCAAGCGCTGGGTTTGGCAGGCAAGCCGCTACCGGCAAAAAAGGTCACTGCCGTCGACTTGGCTAAAGGAATACGGACTGTATTGGACTCGCAGTCGATACGACACAATGCCCAGCAGGCAAGTTTAGCCATGCAAACTCAGAATGGGGTGAGCAGGGCGATACAACTTATTGAAGCGCGATTTTAGAATTTTTTGATTGTATAAAATGCAATTGGAAGGCTACGAAGTTGATGGAAATCAAAACTCTAAATCAAAAATCACCTATAAAGACAGTAACCATCGTCGTCACCCGTCATTAAAATAAGTAGGACTTTCGCTACCCACCTGAATAAGCCTTAATTCTTGGGTTAGCGACCCGCTTGAATAATTTGACCTTGAACGGTACTTTTTTCAGTTTGACGACGCCGATGCCTCGGACCAATCCGCCTACCGCGCCTCTGTACTGGGTTTTGACCAACTCAATCGACTTGGCATAGCGCTTGTCTTGGACGCTGTCGTCGATGCTCAGGAACGCGTCTTCGGTATTGTGGATCAGCCCCTTGACCAGTTCCCACACCTGCCGCGCCGTTATCCGGCTCTGTTTCAGGAAGTTGCTCACCACATCGTGGCTAACATCCTCCAAATGCTCGGACAAGTTGAAACAGGTGTAGTTGATCGGCGTACAGATCAAGTATTCGACGTAACGTTGCTTCGTGATCATGCCGGATAACACAACCTATTCGGCTAGGGTTGCGAAAGTTCTAATAATAAAAACCTTGACAGCAGAATTTTGTAGTCGATGAATTACAGACATGCGTATATAATCCCTCGCTCCGGTATGGTTTATTGAATCGATAAGAAGTGCAATTTCATTTTGACCAGCGCTATCGTTCAAATATTTTCAAGGAATTCGGAAGTGCATTAAATCGCGGCTGTAATTGCCTATCGGATACCCAAACCTGACAAAATAAAAAGAAGAAAAAGATGACAACAGTCAATATTCTGCTTGTAGAAGACGATGAAGTGGATGTAATGGCCGTTAAACGGGCCTTTCAAACGATAAAAATCGCAAATCCCTTATTTGTGGTCAATGACGGCATCGAAGCATTGGAGACCCTTCGCGGCAGTAATGGCCGCCCACGTTTGCCTCGTCCGTTTATCATCCTGCTCGACCTCAATATGCCGCGTATGAGTGGACTGGAGTTCCTGGAAGAATTACGCAAGGATCCGGAATTGCATAGCAGCGTGGTATTTGTCATGACCACTTCGGCCGATGAACAGGATCGTATAAGCGCTTATGAAAAAAATATTGCCGGCTACGTGCTCAAGCATAGTGTGGGTCATAGTTTCATGGATGCCATATCAATGCTCGAGCATTATTGGCGTGTCGTTGAGCTGCCGGAAATACGATGATTGATTCGAATATATTAATCGTCGATGATGACGAGGTAGACCGTAAGATCGTTTGCCGCACTTTGACCCAGCTTGAATGGACGGGCAAAATCTTCCAAGCCGCCACGGCGCTGGAAGCGCATCAATTGGCCGATGAACATTACTTGGCTTGCATCCTGCTGGACTATCAACTGCCCAGTACCGATGGGCTTGATCTGCTAATCGAGCTTCATGACAAATTTGGCGCCAAGGTTCCCATCATTATGCTGACCGGTTTAGGTAATGAAATGGTGGCTGTGGAAGCCATGAAACGGGGCGCTTCCGATTATTTACCTAAATCCCTCCTAACGCCCGACTCACTGTTTCGTATCATTTCCAATACACTGGAAAAATCACGGCTTGAACTTGAATTGGCTGAAACTCGGTCTCAGCTTGAATTTCAGGCTTTGCACGACACCCTTACCAGCCTTGGCAACCGTAGTTTGCTGATGCATGATCTAAACCATGTAATTGCCAGAGCCAAGCGCAACAACGGCTGCTTTTGCGTTTTTATGATGGATTTGGACAAGTTTAAGGCCGCAAATGACAGCTATGGCCATGAAGCGGGCGATGCCATACTCGCCGAAATAGGACAGCGCTTGATAGCCACAGGGCGCAACGATGATATTTATTATCGGCTAGGAGGCGATGAGTTTATTGCTCTTATCGATAATACCGATCGCAACACCGCTCTTTTTATCGCTGAGCGCATAAAAAAAGCCATTGCAACCCCAATCGATTGGCACGGTATTGAGTTGTCGGTCGGCGTCAGCATTGGTATCGCCAGTTATCCCGATGACGGCGACAATTCTGAAACCTTATTGCGCACCGCTGATTCGGCAATGTACGAAGCCAAGCATTCCGGCTTAGGTATTGTCAGCGTGACGAAAACCGAATGAAAACAGTGCCGCCGCTTTCCACCCACACGATTACTGCTAGTATCTGGCGGCTTGTTTTCATCATATCGGTGTTTCTTGCTATCTTTTTCGGCCTGTTGTACTGGAGCGTGGATCAAATAGCGACAATTTCTCGCCATGTCGAGCGCACTGAAGTCATCGAGAGAGAATTACACGATTTATTAGCGGATCTGCTCAATGCTGAAACCGGTCAACGTGGTTATTTATTGACTCTGGATGAGGATTATTTAGAACCTTATTACACCGGCATTACATCAAGCAACGCCAAACTTCGGCATCTCCAAGAACTTATCACTATTAGGGACGCGCAAAACAATTTGGAGCGGATGAGACCGCTTATTCAGCAAAAGTCAGTTGAATTGGATCAAACTATTTCCTTAGCCAAACAAGGTCAGACACAAGCGGCTTTGAACATCGTACAGGGACATAGTGGGAAACAACTGATGGATGAGTTACGCCTCACTATCGATGCAACCATCAATATAGAAATGGACGCGCTGAGCAAAAACCGTACACATTTCATGGGCCAGCTTAACACAATGTTCATTTTTATCGGCATCGGTAGCGGCTTGGCTTTTATTGTTATCTTTACATCGGCGGTCATCACGGCCAAGCGTCTCGGACGTCCCGTCGCGGCGCTACTGAACAACATTGAAACCGTTACAAAAGGGGAACTCAACTGTCCGGCCTTGATTTCTTCAAACGATGAAATAGGCCAAATTGCCGATGCATTCAACCACATGCGCGAGCATCTGCTAACAGCCCAACAGGAACGTGGTGCGGCGCAGAAGGAACTGGAACGCAGTAACGCCGAACTGGATAATTTTGCCTACGTTGCTTCCCATGATCTCAAGGCTCCGCTAAGGGGTATTCGTAACCTAGCGGAATGGATTGCTGAAGATATCCGGAATGCCGTGACCGACGATACCCATGAAAATGTACGTCTATTACGTAGCCGGGTAGACCGCCTTGATGGCCTACTCGAAAGCCTTCTAGCTTATTCACGGGTCGGCCGCAAGACCACCAGTGCAGAAGCAGTGGATAGCGGTGCATTGATCAGTGAAATTAGCGAGTACCTGGCTCCCCCTCCAGGTTTTGCTATTGCATGTGAAGGTGAAATGCCTATCCTGTTTACTCCCAAGGCGCCGCTCGAACAAGTACTTCGCAACCTGATCAACAATGCAATCAAGCATCACGACAAAGACGAGGGCCGAATAGTCGTTTCAGCCGTGAAAAAAGACAACGACATCGAATTCCATATTAAAGACGACGGGCCGGGAATTGCACCGGAATTCCACAAACGTATTTTCCAAATGTTTCAAACGCTAAAACCCCGCGACCAAGTGGAAGGTAGCGGCATGGGACTTGCTATCGTTCAGAAGACGATTGAGAATTTTGGCGGATGCATCCGTGTGGAAAGCGATCCGCCCCACCGTGGCACGACCTTCGTTTTTACATGGCCCAAAAATCAAAACCGATAAAATGCTGTTCGTGCCCAATCTTCGGTTTGACCGTAAGTCCCAAAAACTGGAAGCGGTTTTTTATGTGTATTGATAATGGTGGGTAAAAAAACCTGTCATAAACATGTTTAATCCGCATTCTTATCACTCTATTGCTGTTATTTTTTCGCATAAAACCCAGCAATAAGCAGACCGTTTCCGGAATAACGCCTAGGAGGATAAACCTGACCTGCCCTACCAAAGTTTTGTCTAAAAATAATCTATCTGTTGGAATGCCCTATAAATACCCTCAGAGCAACCGGCTTAACAGTCAGAGCTCTACTTAATTACGGGTGCGATACAACAACCGCATTGCCTATTGCAAGCGATAAAACCGGCGTATTGACTTCATTAATGTTGTTCACACTGACGTTAAAACCTTCCGGTGCAAAAGTTGAGGTTTGCACGCTGGCATAGGCATCCGGTCCGCAACAGGCAACTGAACGAACATGGCCAATCGCGACGTTAGCCCCCGGCGTGCTTATATCTTTGGTCCAAACTAAGATATAGGACTGCCCGCCGATAGTTATAGCCGTGCCATCCACGCTGACTCCGGTTGTACCTGAACTGGAAGAACTTGAGCCACTGGCAAGCGCGAGAAGATCGCCCTGCGCAAACACCACGCCCTTAGCTCCAGTTTGTAAAGTTTTTCCTAAAGCAATGGCATAGGTTGTTGCATCGATCGTCGTTTGGGTAAAAGTTGAACCGGCGGCAACTCCGCTGGCGCTTACCGTCGATGAAATAGCTCCCGCAGTCACTGAATCGAGCATAGCTTCATTTAGAATCATCGGCGAGTTGGATTCGGATGGAGAAGAATAAACAGAGTAACTTGCGGAAAATAATATAACTAATATAAACCAAGCTTTTCTCATGATATTTCGTCCCTTATAAAGTTGAAGTTTTAATCCACCGAATATATTTTAATAAAAACTTAATTCCTATGTTATAGGTATAAAAGCTTAGAATTAACCGGATTTAACAACATAAAATAATATTTATAATTTATTTCCAATTACTTTATAAGGCACATCGAATCTGAACGGAATGGTGATATTAAAAAAGTAATCCGGTGCCGATTGTGTTAATCCGATACCGCCTGAAACAGAGAAAAACAGATGATGGCCGATGGTCGATGATGCTCCGACCGTAAAAACACTTGAAACATTATCGCTGCCTTGAACTTTAATATTATTGATCTTGGTCTCTTGCGCATAGGTTTGCTGTAATCCGATGCTTAAAGAAGTCTGTGGGCTGGCGGCTAATGTTGCGCCAACCGTTAAACCTATCTGGTCGCCGGGCTCAATGCCATTTTTCTTTAACGATCTTTGATAAGAAAGCCTTCCGGTAAACGCAAGCGGATCCTGGCGTTTGAGCGCAGTCAGTGACGCAATAAAATCGTTAAAGCCTCCGCCCATTGCAATATTATTGCTGCTGATATGGCCGCTTGCCGTATCCCAAGTTAACCTGGCTATCAAATCAGGAATCCAACCTTTCTCATGCACCACCGTTTTAGCGAGACCGACACCGATGTCGCCCAAAGAATTGACGGTATGATTGCTCTC
This sequence comes from Candidatus Methylobacter oryzae, assembly GCF_003994235.2. Taxonomy (GTDB): domain Bacteria; phylum Pseudomonadota; class Gammaproteobacteria; order Methylococcales; family Methylomonadaceae; genus Methylobacter_A; species Methylobacter_A oryzae. The sequence continues at coordinate 26,907 of NZ_RYFG02000009.1, read as the reverse complement.
GTTAGAACTGGAACCATTGTTCGTAACCACGGATTGATTGATAACCTGATAAGGAATCCGAAGCTCCGCTTGCGAGTCGAAAGGCAAGCCAACCAAAAGATTGGCGCCCATGTCGAACTCGTTTTTACGAATAGCCGCATTGCTCACTTGCAGGTTGTTGTTATTGGCAAAAAGAAACGGCTGCTTTGCCTCGGTTCTTAGATAAGTGACAAACGGTTGGATTTCTGCCTGGCCGAACGGTAACAACAAGGCCCCCGTCTGGACCAGGGTGCGTTCTAACGCGCGCTGAGCCGCATCCTCATCCACATCAAAACTGCCTGCTGCCGACGGCCCTTTCTTTTGAGTCGTCTCCGGCTTTTTTTGAGCGGGGGGCGGTTGATTTTGGGCTTGATTCCCGGCAGTTTTTTCAGGCGGATTTGCTTGCGCTACAGTAGCTGGAGGATTGGGCGGCTTATTAACCGGGGTCGAAGCCGTCGTTTTACTTTCCAATTGCTGTACCCGGTGCTGTAGGTCGCTAATCAACTTATCGCGCTCGTCAAGCTTTTGTATAAGCTTATTGGCTAATGTTGAATCCGTCATATTGTCCGACGTTCGAACTGATGCGCAACCCGACATGATCATTCCGGTTCCCACCATTAATGCGACCTGTGACGGGATTTTCCATGGTGCAACAGGGTATTCCATACTATTTATTTTATTATTTGTCGTCATAATTCACCTACCGGGTCATAACAAATTCACTAGCGTCTGGCGCTAAACGATTGGGCGGCTCAACTCCATCAAGACGGGAAATTACGAAACCGACCTTGCCTATTTGCGGAAAGTCGATTCTTATATCTTCAAACAGCTCAGCCTGCATGGTGCGGTTGCCCCAGGCCGGGTCTGCCAATAAAACACGATCCCCCATCATTCCGCGGAAAATGACGAAGTGGTTGTAACCAAAGATATTGACAGGAACAATGATAGGGGCTTTTTTAAGGAGGTCTTCAAATGTCAACTTACCGTAGCCGACTCCTTGATAACCGCGGGCATCGACGTAACGTTTAAGATCCAGCAACGAGAAACCCTGCCTAAGCGTTACCAAGCCGGGAGATTGAATATATTCGGGCCTATTCATCAATGAATTTGCAACTTCTTTTTCCGTTACAAAATCGTTGTGCTGATAATTTAATAATGTCGTTAAAGCCGCCGCCCCGCAGCTTAAATCCCATTGCTGCACCACGACATTTTCGCGTCGTATTTCTAACAGCGATTTGACGGAACGCGCTTCCGCGAAACTCGAAAAACTGAGCGTCAGTAATATAAAAAAACATCCCCTCTTAACCGTTACAAACAGAACGCGAGGCAAAATAACGCGCTTTCGAATAGGGTTTTCCAGATAGGTAGTAATACCTATTTTTATAGAATCAATTAACTTTGGATAAATACTATTCAATATTGGCAAAATACCTAACCAATAGAGGTAACCGCTTAATTTATAAATACCAAAAACCATTTTATCTCCGCTTAAACTATTCCGTTTCTTAACCGGTTATTACACCCAAAGGGCATAAGTAGGGTTTGAGCAGACAAGCCGCTCAACTCAGCTTCAACTTTAATTTTTAATATCTTAAAAAATCTTGGCAAAAGAAAACGCTCTACGCTATTATTCTGCGCAGAGCGTCTCTTCACAGTCATGCTCTACTAGCGGGACTTGCCCCCTACTCTTTCACGAAAGGGGCATTTCCTGCTTTTTCTTTGGTAATTTAGTATGTTTTCAGTATTGCAGAACCTGCCTGTACTGTAGCGGTAGAATCTACAAGAAAGCCTTGTGCACTAGAGTTTACATGTGTACTAGCATATGTTCTGTTTCCCCAAAACGATGTACTTGAACCTGTATTTGCACTAGCGTATACGTTAGTATGTCCTAAAACAGCGAAAGCGTTGCCAGTTCCGGCAGCCTCTGAAACTTGCACTAAGGCGCCTGCACTTACGTTGTCCATTTGGGCATCGGTCAATGCCACAGGTTGATCTGCATAAGCAGCGCCCATACCAGATGCCAGTGCGATAACAGCAATTAATTTTTTCATAATAGATCTCCTACTTATTTTCAAAAAACCTTCAGACGTTATCGTCTTCAGGGACCATTAGCCCGAGCTTTATAGAAATCTATAAAACCCATTAGCTAAATTCTTGACCTAGTACTTAGCGGTTGTATTAGACGATGAAGAAACCAAAACACCAGTTGCAATACTAAGCGTTGAACCACTAGTTGAAATACTAACGGGAGTTGTTGATGTAGTTGCATTAGAAACTACTTGGACTCGGCCGAAAAGAGCAGATGCTTGACCTCCCGTTTGAACGTGCGAAGCGAGCACGCTTCCCGCACTTACGTTATCCATTTGAGCATCGGTCAATGCCACGGGTTGATCTGCATAAGCCGCGCCCATGCCTGATGCCAGCGCGATAACAGCAATTAATTTTTTCATAATGAAACTCCAAGTTTAGTTTCAAAAAAACCTTCAGATATCATTACCTTTAGGACCATTATAAGAATCTATAAATCCTACTAACTAATCCTTATTGACACCTATCTTATCCGTCGAGCAATAACCCCATGCCAATATTCATAGCCAAAACTTCCCGATACGTGCGTCATGCGCATTTAAATCACTATGGGTGAGTCTATAGCGGGTAGCTTGCCTGATTTATATAGGTAGCCGTGGTTATAAATATCCATTTTTTCTTTTGAATCAGGGGAAGAGAGACAAGGTATCGTTTAATTAGCTCGGTTGCTTAATGAGGACTAACAGTAGCATTCAAGCCCACTTGAAAACTTAGAGTAGGACTGGCGTACCTTACGCTAACATCTTTTGAAGGTTGACTTGTTGTATGTGTAAGAGTTGCGCTAGTTGTAGCATTTGGCCCATTTGCTACGGCAACAGCTCCGCCACCTGCCACTTGAAGAGTAGAGGTACTTTGGGTGAAGGTAGAAGTATTCGTTACAGCTAAATTAGCTCCACTGGCAGTCGCATTGGCAACTAAAGATGAAGCATATCCAGCGGTTACTTGATCCATTTGTTCAGATGAAAGCAATACCTGATTTGACGGTACTGGCTGAGCCATAGCGGCTGAGAAGGTCATGACGGCGGGTATGAATAAATAAGTCATTTTCTTAGTCATAATATATTCCTCTTGTTATTTAAATAAAAAGTTGCACCCTTTTAGCTAACTAGACAAAAGTAAAATATAATTAAAGAAAATCCAGATGGACAACAGTTAATAATGCAACAACTATCTTATATATTAGATTAGCAGTTATTATCCTTCATTTTTAATTCAATTACTATTGGTACGAATACCATAAGTAATTCTACTAACTATCAATAATTCCAACTGATTTTAGGGTGAGCCATGTGATTCACATTAAGTTTGTCCATTATTCATTAATACCCTAAAGATCGATAAGTTGCTTTACAACTAAAATGCAAACTAACTTATCTCTCTAAACTTAATTAATCATCACAATTACAGTATCCCTAAACTCGCCTTAAATTTCAATAGAACAAAAATCATTAATAATTTAAAATCAATCATATATTAAATTTATATTAAGTAATTAAAGGATATGTTCAAGAATTTGTGAAACTTTCGATCCAGCGGAGCGTACCCGAAAGAATCGGAATGGCAGAATGTGTTACGGAAGAATTGTCGTGAACGGACGCATAACTTTTATGATGTATTTTTCAAAATAAACTGACGAACTATAAAGAAAGCCCCGATGCTTTTTCTTATCGAAGCAAGCGAATTAATAGCACAGATAAAGCTAACGGAAACCCAATACTAAAAAGCTGTCGTCGCGCAACTTTAGCTCAGTAAAATCGCGCGATGACATTCAGATACATAAAAAAATTCTCTTACAAATCGTATTCCGCCTGCCCTGCTCTTTTGACTAAACCGGTCTCGTTTATCGATTAGCAAACTTTAACCAAGCGCTTCCACCTGATTATTTAAAGTCATCTGTTCAAGCCATTTCTTCATCACATGCATGTGATGATTTTCAGTCATCCTGGCCTGCTGGAACTTGTCGATATAATCGCTAAGGCCCGATTCGTCGGCAAGTTCGATCAGCAGCTCCCAAGCCGCAAAATCCGCCAACTCCGCCATTAAAATGGCCTCCACGCACTGCGGAATGGAGCTGCGGGGATCGTTCAGGACCTGCATTAAGCCCATAGCCGCCATACCGGCCGAATCGGCGCAAGGCGTCTGCGCGGTCGGGTCTCCGCCCATCGAAGCGATACAATCCCTGACCAACGAAAAATGCTCGGCTTCATCGTTGCGGAATTGCTCCAACGTTTCGATGTCTAAAACCGGCTGGGCGGATTTGCATTTTGTAATCAACGCATCGTAAAGCCGGATACCGCTACGCTCAAAAGCCATCCTCTCGCCCAGCTTATCGATCAATACCGACGGACTATTGCCCTGAATAGCCAGCACGCCTGTACTAACGGCTCCGCGAAGCGTACTTGGCAGAGGCACTGCGCCCAACTGTTCCGAATGTTGAATATAACTTTTGCGCAGGGTAAACGCATCGCATGCCATATCTTCGGCATGAGGAGGAAATTCCTCGCAGCCTTCAAGCATTGCCTGGGTCATGACCGGATGAAGTTGCGCCGGTGTTTTGTTTAATCCAAATTCAGCAGCGTCTTTCATAACCTTTTCCTCAGTGTTGAAGTTGACTGACATTCATCGGATGGCTGAGCTTGTTAACCTCGCCTCCCGGCATCCAGATATAATTAAGCGCAACGATTTCCGACGGCACGCCGTCGGCATTGATGCGTTGACGGTAAGTTTTCGAAGCGACGCTTTCTTCGGACATATCGACAAAAGCCGTGCCCTTCGCGCGCAAATTGACCTCATTGCGCAAAACCTCGCGAACAAAATTCCGCTGGCTCTCGAAAGCAATCGGTTCCGGCAAAACGGCCGGCACAACGCTTTGCGCATCGCGGTTTTCGGTACGTTCGAAAATATCGCGGACAAAGTGGAACTGGCCCAACTCGTATTCCAAAAAGCGTTCCCAGATCGCTTTCACCTTGGAATTCTTTTCCTGTTGGGCACAGCCGTAATAGTTGTAAACCTCGTTGGCTTTGTGCAACAGCCATTTCTCAAGCCACGTTTCGCCGTGATCCATAATGCATTGATACTGCGTCACGTGCTGTTCTTCGATATGCGCAATTTCCGCATACAGTTGCCGGGCCAGCGGGTCGCTAAACAGCGGGCCGATATTCATATAATAATTCCAGGTCTGCTGCTCTGCCGAAGTAATCGTCAGCGCATGCATTTTGGTCAGCGCATGGGCTTTGTGGCGGTCGTAGCATTCCCGTAAATCGTCTTCCGGCGCGCGGTGCTCGTAAATCGTCGGACGGCCCGGCAGCACGTCGGTGTAGCTTTGCAGGATATTATTCGAATCCTTGCCTTCGAGCCTATCCAGCAATGCCGAATAGCGGTACATATGATCGAAGTCTTCCAGCAGTCCAAAACGGTAAATTTGCGCAAGATAAGGGTTCGGCTCGGTTTGCGCGACAGCCGCAGTCACTTCGATGGCAACCTGCTCGTAGGCGATAGTGGTTTCAAGCGGCGAGTGATCGGCGCCGAGCATCCAGTTAATCAACGTCGCCTGGTTTTGATCGATGCGCCGAAGCTGAGCCAAAGGCAATTGAAGATTCTTATTCATCCGCGCGCAAGCCCTGGAAAACTGGATCGATTCCAGCTCGATGCCGTTCATCAAGATGATCATGACCCGGGTGAAAGCATCGTCGTCCAGTTTGCTGATAGGAACCTGGACCATATCCCGCCAGGTCAAATGCTGTTTATCGATCGGGAGTCCCCGATGTTCAAAAATATTAAGTGCCATTGCTAATCTCCTCGGATATGGATTGAATTTCTATTAAAAGCCGATGATGCGCTCACTAGAAACAACGCGGACTTTATGTCTTCAGTTAATCGCCATAGTCAGGATTGGAAAGCGGAGGCCGCCGTGTCCAAAAGCCGATCCGGAATACAGACATGCGATTGTTCGGCAGCCGGCTTGGCTTCAGTTAAGGAAACGATTCCTCTTGAGTTTGATGGAAGTGAATAATGATCTTTGTTACGTAATGCATGCGGCTTAACAAGTTGTATAGTTAATCATAGGCGAATAAACATAGCGGGTCTGTCCGGCATCGCACATAAAGGCCTGAACAGCTTCAAGTAGCGGAATACCGGTGTTACGCGAACAGAGAAAAAAGCATCGTCCACGAAAGGCACGAAAAACACGAAAATTGTTAAAACCCATCGTTTCCATGCTCAGGCTGCCGTTAAGCCCGGACATCCATAAACATCCATGTTTTACGACTGCCATGGACGGCGGAAGTGTCGCAATCGGTAGGGAACCGGTGCGACCGACTGCCATGGATGGCGGCCGAAACTGCTATCCATGGTGCTGGAACTGCCGGGAGCGGCCCCGGTAAAAACCTGTAAGGTCTAACCGGCAACGTTCCGAACAAACTGGAAAAGTGCTGGATGCGCCCTGCGGGTTACGTCATCCTGAGTCCTCTTTTTTTTGTGCTTTTCGTGGACGGCTCTTACCCAAGCGTCCTCAATTTTACGCTCGGCAAATACTTTAACCCTATGCCATAAGTATTTGCCGATATTTATATTCCAAATAAATCGCCCTATGCTTCATTAAACTGATAAAAAACGGTGCGAGGAAAAACGTCTTGAAACTACCCTTTAAAGACCGCAGCCAGGCTGGGAACTTACTGGGCCGGACACTGGCTAGCGAATATCAAAACCGCACCGACGTTATCGTTCTTGCGCTGCCTCGCGGCGGCGTTCCGGTTGGATTCGAGGTAGCCCGGATCATCGACGCGCCGCTGGACATCATGTTAGTGCGCAAACTGGGGACGCCGGGGCATGAGGAATTGGCGATGGGCGCAATCGCCAGCGGCGGCGTCTGCGTGATGAATGCCAATATCATAGAAGCTCTCGATATTAGCCAAGAAGCGATAGAGGATGTCATTACGGCAGAGCGTCAAGAACTGGAGCGGCGCGAACGGGCTTATCGCCTAGACCGGCCGCCTCCGGTAATAGAAAAGCGCCATGTCATCCTGACAGACGACGGCTTGGCCACCGGTGCAAGCATGCTGGCCGCCGTCTCCGCGCTGAGACAAAGAAAGCCCCTGTTTATCACCGTTGCGGTACCGGTCTCCCCGGCCGATACCGTACAGCGGCTGAAGCAGGAAGCCGATGAAGTGATCTGTCTGGCAATGCCCAACCCCTTTCCGGCTGTCGGTTACTGGTATCGGGAATTTCCGCAAACCAGCGACGACGAAGTCCGCTATTTTCTGGCACATGCCTGGGCCAGGCATGCCCCCGATTCTTTAAGCGCGGTACAAAACCATGACTAATCCCGCCGCCCCGATGGCGAACGACGTCAACATAGCGTTTGACGATTTCTCTCTTACCGGCTCCCTGGCTATTCCCGAGCCCGCGAAAGGCCTGGTGATATTCGCCCACGGCAGCGGCAGCAGCCGGTTCAGCCGGCGCGACCCACCTATTCGAAGAACACGGCAAATTGGCACAAGCGGCAAACCTCGCCCGCGACTGGTTTCTACGCTATCTGTCCGGGCAGTAAGCGTCGACGCACTCCGGCTGTTCTCGCCCGGAGAAAGCCGGATCTTCGGCAAGAGCATCGCCGCCACGCTCGCGGCACGGTTTACAGTAATTCCAAACCATATTGATGCGCCTTCTCTGCGGAGCGGGGTTTGCCCTCCCGCTCCGCTAACGTTTCTTGAGAACTCTTCGATTGCGCTCAGACACACCTTTCATCAGGCATGTCCATCCCGGTTGCTTAATCAATAAGTCAATGACATGCCGACAAATACCGAACGTCCCATGCCAGGAAGGTTACGATTGTTCGTATAGCCGGGATCGGGGAAAGTAATGCTCATTGCATAATAATCGCCCGCATTGACTCCGGCTAACGGATGGTAATATTGCTTGTCCAGGATATTGTCCAGGCCCACATCGATGCTCAAGTGTTTCCATTGATAGCCGGTTTTGGCGTTCAAAAGCACATACGAAGGCGTCTTCAATTCGTTACGCAGTTTTTGCACATCTGTCTTGGCATCGACAAACTGCATTTCAAGCGCATTTGTCCAGCCGTTCAATTTGTGATCCAAACTCAACTTGGCGTTGAAAGGCATCATGTGATACAGGTTGCCGCCATCCATGCGCTCGCCCCGTACATAGCTCATCGCGGTATGCGTGCCGAATTGCCCGAAAGTCGAATGATCAAGCAAATCGGCTCTAGCGCTCAAATCCATACCCCAGAGACGGGCGTCGTGATTGGCATAATTAAGAAACAAGAATCCGTTTGCCGGCTGGGTTCTAAAACTTGACGGCGCGGCGGTACCGCAGACAGGATTGGAACTGCCGCAGCGGTCGGCATCGATAAAGTTCTCAACATAACTAAAGTACGGAGTCGCCTTGATTTCCCAAGCGTTATGTTCAGCATCGTGAAATGCCGCGGTAAAGCTGATGTTATGGGCGGTCTCCGGTTTCAAATTAGGATTGCCGACATAGCCGTTGCCGTCCCCTAACGAACCTATCATGCTCATTTGCATTGAACCGGTGCTCCAGGGATACAGTTCATAAATACCGGGCGCGCGATTCTTGCGGGCGTAGCCGAATTCGTATTGACTGGTATTATTGGGCGTAAATTGCAATAAAGCGGTCACATCAAAGGTATCGTAGTCGCGCGAACGATCTTGATTATTGAAGCGGGCGGCTTCCGCAAACTGGTTGGTCCAGGCGTCGCGCACGTTTTGGTTGAACCATAAAGCCCTGTCGGCGGCCGACACGTTGGGATTGAAGTATGGCTTCACCACGCCGGCCCCGGTCATGGTGCGGTCGTAGCGCACGCCCAATGTGGATTTTAATTCGGGCGACCAATCCGCATTCCATTCCGCGAAAGTTCCCAATCGGTCACGCGTGGCATTATTCAAATTAACGAACGCATAAGGCCACATTCCGCCGTAGTCGTTGACGCTTTTTTGCCCGCCGTTGACCGGATCCCACCACTCATCCAATTCATTGGCATGGAATTCGTTGCCGATCCTGAATGTATCCCGTTTTCCGTAAGGAATTTCCGCTTGCACCTTATAGCCCAGGTTGCGCCCCCTGACATCCATCGGCATTAGCGCATGAGAGGTGCCGGGCGGCTGCGGAAACAGCTTGTCGTAGCCGATGTCCATGAAATGGTTGGTATTTTCCAGATACAAAGTGCTTTCGAGATTACCCCAGTCGTAATCCCCTTTGTAGTGAATATTGCCGAAGATGCTGTCGTTCTTCAGCATATCCATGCGTACCGTGGGAAAGCCTTGAAAAGGAATATGCTGTTGCCCGCCTTTAAATTCCAGCAAATGCTTATCGAATTTGAACGCCAAAGCGAACGCGTGATTTTGGCTTTCGTATGCGGTCGATTCGACAGCTTGGCCGATGCCGCTACGGTAATTATTGCTTTCGCTATGCGAACCGGTGTAATCCAAACGCACGTTTTGGTTCGCTATGCCCGCCGCAATAGAGCCGCCAAAGGCATCGCCATTGCTGCGGTAAAACGACGAGGCTTTGCCGTTAAGCAAAATATCTTTACCCGGTTCGGCGAATACCGGTTCCGGCGATTGCACGGAAATCGTGCCGCCAATGCTGTCGCCGCCCATGCTGACCGGGGTGACGCCTTGCATGACGATGATTTTTCCGACATTGGTCCGGTCGATGTACGACAACGGCGGATTCATGTGGTTGCCGCAAGCCGCAGCAATGGTCATGCCGTTAATATCGATTTTTATCCGGTCGTCGTTTAAACCGTGAATAATCGGTAACGACGATACACCGCCGCCGGCTTGCATGCTCATTCCCGGAACATCTTCCAGTAATCTGGCGGTATCCTGAACTTGTGCTTGGCGTCCATTAGTGTCTTGAGCTGAAATTTCCGTTGTGCTCAAGCCGGTTGACGCCGGCTTTTTTCCTATGACTTCCATCAGCGGCAAAGCCAATGCTTGGCTCCCTGCATCCGCGGTTTTAATCGCAAACGAATCTTCAGCCGCGGATGAATAAATCAGTCCGCTGCCTGCGAGTAATTTTTGCAATGCTTCGCGCGGACTGTATTGGCCTTTCAGTGCCGAGCTGTTTTTTCCGGCGACCTGGTTTTCGGAAAAAAATATGGCCACGCCGGCCCGGTCCGCTAACTTTTGCAATGCGCTGTGCAGCGGCTGGGCCGGAATGTCGTAAGATTGTGCGGGCTCGCCCGCTACCGCGCTGCCTATGCTTGCGCACAATACGGCGGTCAGCTGCACTCTCATCGTATGGTTCATTCATTATCTCCTGTGTTTTAGTGACGTTCGGTAATTAAAACGAAGAGCTAAAAGAAAGCCGCCACAACGAAGCGCAATTTTTTTCGATTGAGGATTTGCATGCCGTTACGATCGCGCATGCGGCGATTTTTACAATAGACGATGGGCTTAAGGGGCTTGCAAAAGTCCGTTCGCAGTTGCTTAAAACATTGCAATTTTATGGGGCCGACTAGCAAGACCCAAGTTTAATGATGTATCTTATGTGTCTGTTTTATGTATGCTTGAGGTATGCGATGCACATCAATTTATCCCCGGAAATAGAGCAGTACTTACAAATGAAAGTAGGTACAGGTTTTTATAGCAACGCATCGGAGGTAGTGCGCGACGCTATCCGGCGAATGCGGGAAGAAGACGAAAAGCTTGAGAAGCTTAAGGTGGCAGTAAAAATAGGCGATGAACAACTCGAACGCGGCGAAGGCGCAATTTACTCAGCCAGTCGACTCAATGCCATCACTGAAAAAGCGTTTCACAACGCGCATAATGGCAAGAATGTCAGTTCCGATGTTACAGGATGAACCGTCAATCATCCTATCGCCGCAGGCGGAGGAGGATTTTGCCGATATTCTCCAATACACGCTGGAAAGATGGGGAGAGCAGCAGTTGTACAATTATCGTGCTGTTCTGGATAAAGTCCTGTTAACGATTCGGCAGAACCCACAAATTGGACATCAACGGCCTGAAATTTCTCAAGATCATCGGTCCTTTCCCGCTGGACAGCATGTCATTTTTTATCGTGCCGAGCAGCGTGTTGTCTATGTTTCACGCATTTTGCATGAGCGCATGGATATTAAAAGCGCGTTTTAAAAATCCGCCAACCGTCTTGCCGCCATTAACGCTTGGCCAGCACGATCTCGCCGCTTTCCGAATGATGAACCGTCAGGTTCAAACTGTTGGCGATGGTGGCAAGATTGCTTTCCAAGCGCTTGACCGCAAACGTGCCGCTGACTTTGTTGCCGGCCAGTTTTGGATCGGCCAGTTTTAGCTGAACATTATGGTAGCGGCCGATTTCCGCCAGCACATCGTCGAGCCGGCGATTGTCGAAAATCAGTTTACCGCGCCGCCAAGCGGTGGTATTGGCAATACTGAATTTCGGCGGCAATGTTATAAACTCGCCGTTTTGATCGTAGGCAACGGTTTGCGATGCGATCAGCTCGCGGCTTTGTTTGGCCTCGACGCGGACGCTGCCTTCCTGCACCGCAACGACCACTTGTTGCGCTTGGCGGTAAACGTCGAATTCGGTGCCGATATCAATACTGCGCCCGGCACCGGCGGTAACGATAAAAGGCTGTTCGGCATTGTGCGCCACGCTGAAAAACACTTCGCCTTTCACAACGTCTACCGAACGCTGCCGGCGATTGATACGGACCTTGACTTCGCTATCGGTATTCATTTCCAAAGTGGAGCCATCGGGCAGATTAATGATTTCGTGACCGCCGCGCGCAACGGCATAGCTGGCGCTGCTGCCGTACCAGCCGTCGGATGAAAAAGTGGCAGTGCCCAAGGTCAACAGGACTAAGGCGGCTGTTGCTAACCTTGTCCAACGATGAGCAACGGTTTTTCGTTTATTCGAGCGATACCGCAGGGCTTCGCTTCGGCTTATTGTGTCGGTTTTCGCAGCCTGTTCCAGCCAGTTCATGCGCCGGGCGATTTCGGCATAGGCTGCCTGGTGCGCCGCACTTTGTTGAACCCAGACAGCGAAAGCTTTTCGGTCAAACTCCGTGCAGCTTTGCGCGCTCAGGCGTATCAGCCATTCAACGGCTTCATCCTTGAGTGTTTCGACATTATCGCTTACTACGGGTGTGGTCATGGTATCGGCGTTTGCCCAGTCATTGAGTGGGAATATTATTGAATATAACGAACGGAGGGAAAAGTTCCGCCACTTATTTGTTTAATTGAGCGGGTCCTTTTTATTCGTCAAAGTTGCTGTGCTTGAGCAGATGGCGCATCGCGTTGGCGAGATAGCGCTCGGAATTGCGAACGGATATACCGAGGCGCTTGGCTATTTCGGCGTGCGACAGACCTTCGATACGATTGAGTAAGAAAGCGTTACGCGTAATTTCCGGGAGTTCCTGAAGCATGTCGCGGAGCATATCCAATTCCTGTTGTTGACTCAAGCGCAATTCCGGCGAAGGCGTTACAGCCTTAACAAGTTGCGCATCAATTTCGACATCCTGCGTTGACGTTTGTTGGTAGCGCGCCTCCAGCACTTGCCGACGGTGGTAATCGACGGTCAGGTTCGAGGTCGTTCGATAAAGAAAGGCGCGGATATTACCGATGGATTCGGGATTGGGATGCCGCATTAGGCGCAAATACGCCTCTTGAACCAAATCTTCCGCGGCACTGCCGGCACGCTGGCTGGCAAAGAACAGCAGTTCCTTGCTGTGCCGGCGAAACAATATATCCATTAAGCCATTAACGCTCATGCGGGTAAATTTTAGAAACAAACTTATGAATATTCCGGTGCATCAGAACGCGGTGGATTTAAGACTGATAGAGCCCGGAATGCCTTTTATTTTTTGCTTTTGAGCCGGGTACCGAAGTCGGCTTTCAAGGTCTCAATCGCGGTCAAAGGCTAAAGCAAAATATAAGCCATTGTTGTTTCCAACTATTGCGAAGCATCCCGTAATGAATCGGAGTGCTTTTCAGGTTATTGATATATCAATAAATAACATGAAATGAAGAATCCGTTCACGGCAACTGCCGGCAATCAGGTTGGCGGAAAAGGAATAGGTGAAAACACGTATTTCTATTTATAAACATGTCATATGCCACAGTGATCTCCTCTCAGCACCGGCAACGGTTTTTCTCCCCCCGAAAAACAGAATCATTTAAAGCTGAAAAAATCCGTCACTAATTGACTGTTTTCTGCTAGAGCCGGAGCCTGTCGCCGATTCAGCTAAGTATTTCCGCCTATTGTAGAAAAACCTTGGCTTGCCTAATCTACGCTGATTTTCAACTATCGATTTTTTAGGATAAAAATGGCAAAAATTGTTTGTGTACTGTACGACGACCCGATTGACGGCTATCCGCAATCCTACGCCCGCGATTCGATACCGAAGATCAGGTCTTATCCCGACGGTCAAACCGCTCCGACGCCCAAGGCCATCGATTTCATTCCCGGCCAACTGCTGGGCAGCGTGTCCGGCGCGCTGGGTTTAGGCAGCTATCTGGGAAGCCTGGGCCATACGCTGGTGGTGACTTCCGACAAAGACGGCGAAAACTCGCGCTTCGACCGGGAGTTGCACGATGCCGACATCGTCATATCGCAGCCGTTTTGGCCCGCCTACCTGACCGCGGAACGCATCGCCAAAGCGCCGAAATTAAAACTGGCGCTGACCGCCGGCATCGGTTCCGACCATGTCGATTTGCAGGCGGCGATGGAACGTAACGTCACCGTCGCCGAAATCACCTACTGCAACAGCATCAGCGTCGCCGAGCATGTGGTGATGATGATCCTGGGCCTGGTGCGCAACTACATTCCGTCTTACCAATGGGTTGTCAACGGCGGCTGGAATATCGCCGACTGCGCGGCGCGTTCGTACGACCTGGAATGCATGGAAGTCGGCACCGTCGCGGCCGGGCGCATCGGTTTGGCGGTGCTGCGGCGCTTAAAACCGTTCGACGTCAAACTGCATTACACCGACCGCCACCGCTTGCCGCCTGAAGTTGAGCAGGAACTGGGCTTAATCTGGCACCCAAGCGTTGACTCGATGGTGCGGGTTTGCGACGTGGTGACGATTAATTGCCCGCTGCACCCGGAAACCGAGCATATGTTCGATGACGCGTTACTGGACAAGATGAAACGCGGCGCTTACCTGATCAATACCGCCCGCGGCAAAATCTGCGACCGCGACGCGATTGCCAGGGCCCTGGAAGACGGCCGCTTGTCGGGTTATGCCGGCGACGTCTGGTTCCCGCAGCCGCCGCCGCAAGATCATCCGTGGCGCAGCATGCCGCATCACGGCATGACACCGCATATTTCCGGCACCAGCCTGTCAGCGCAGGCCCGCTATGCGGCCGGCGTTCGGGAAGTACTGGAATGCTGGTTCGAAGGCCGGCCGATCAGGGACGAATATCTGGTGGTCAATAACGGCAAACTGGCCGGAGTCGGCGCTCATTCCTACAGCGCAGGCGACGCCACCGGCGGCTCCGAGGAAGCGGCCAAGTACAAATTGAGTGCTTGAAAAATGGAACACGGATGACGCGGATTGGACGGATTTACACCGATTTTATCGAGATCAATCGTCAGGTAGGGCTTGCCGTGCGCGCCTTACCTCGTTCCCACGCGCTGCGTGGGAATGCATTGTAGGACGCGCTGCGTCCCGATTTGTCCAGTCTCCGTTTTCTATAAGCTAACCGTGACTCACGGCGCAGCGCGCCTTGACTGCATTCCCACGCAGCGCGTGGGAACGAGATAAAAATCCGTGTAAATCCGCCCGATCCGTGTCATCCGTGTTCTATCATCAACCACAGGAACAAAGCCATGAAACAATTGCACCGAATCACCCACACCGATCAATCGCACTGGGTAGGCGACGGCTTTCCGGTACGCACGCTGTTTTCCTACAATACGCCGGACGCCGAAGTCAGCCCGTTTTTAATGCTCGATTATGCCGGCCCGACTTATTTTCCGCCGGCAGCAAAACCCAGAGGCATCGGCTTCCATCCGCATCGCGGCTTTGAAACCGTAACCATTCTTTATCAAGGCGAAGTCGAACACCTCGATACGACAGGCAACGGCGGCCTGATCGGCCCCGGCGACGTGCAATGGATGACTGCTGCGAAAGGTCTTCTACATGAAGAAATGCATTCCGCCGCGTTCACCCAACAAGGCGGAATCTTTGAAGCTATCCAGCTTTGGGTCAACCTACCCGCCAAATACAAAATGGTCGAGCCTCACTATCAACCCATAACCGGCAAGCAAATTCCTGCCGTCAAGCTGGACCCACACGGCAGCGTGATGAGAATCGTTTCAGGCAAGTACCGGGACGTCAAAGGTCCGGCAAACACCTATACCCCGGTTAATTTATGGGACCTACGCCTGCCGGGCGGCCAAACGGTTGAAGTCGATTTTCCCGAACACTACACAACAATGCTGTTTGCGCTAAAAGGCAGTGCGAAAATCAACAATTCGGCAACGCTGGGCGAGGTTGAGTTGGCGTTTTTTGAGCGGGCAGGCAAAACAGTCACGCTGACTGCGCTTGAAGACACGACTATTTTGGTCATGAACGGCGAGCCGATTGACGAACCGATAGCCGGTTTCGGACCGTTTGTGATGAATACGCAAGAAGAGATCCGGCAAGCGATTAAAGATTTCAGTTGAATAGTTAACATCGCAGTGCCGGCTTATCTAAGAATCATGCCTGAAGGCGATCAACCGGCCATGTCAAGTCGCCCTACAAACAGCCTAATACTTTGATTTAACAGCATTTTTCGCCAGATTTATTGATATTTATAACAAAATGCCAGTTTATCCTTAAAACGTGAAAGCTTCTGAAGATAAATGCGAAAACGTCAAAGCGGTTATGCCGCTAGAGCGAAGTCCCCCTATCTTCATAATTCTTACACATTTAATGACAACAATGTCTTGTAAGCGATTAGGATAAATTATGCATAGAACAATTCGAGGCCAATTATTTTTAGCTTTTCTGGTGACAACGCTTCTTGTTGTTTTAGGAATGTATGTTTTTATGCGTTGGTCTTTAAATCGAGGCTTTTCCGAATTTATAGAAACGCGTCAGCAGGAACAAGTGACAAACGTCATTGAAGGACTTAGCGAATACTATAAAAATAACCAGGGCTGGGGCAATCTGGCGGCCGATAAGCAAAAATGGATTGATCTATTGTGGCAAGCTAATCCTCATCATCATGATCGTCCGCACTCATGGTTTGAGCAGGCGCGCACGGAACCACCCGATTTTTGGCCGCCGGCATTGCCCGAGCCACCGGCTAGTAAAAAGCGGTTTATTCCTTTTGGACTACGCGCCATGCTATTGAATGCCGACAAAACAATTATTTTCGGCCGCCAAGACGCCTTACCGCAATTATCTTTACAACCTATACGTTATCAAGAAAAGATAGTTGGTTTTCTAGGTCTATTACCGAATAAAACCGTCAACCATGACAGTGAAATCCGCTTTATGGAACGGCAATCCGAAGCGTTTATCTTGATTGCATTAATCATGGTTCTTTTATCCGCATGCCTTGCATGGCTGCTGGCGTTCATCTTGGGCCGGCCGCTTAAACGTATTACAACCGCGGCCAAAGCTCTTGCTGTAGGCCGCTATAACATTCGGCTCCCCATTGAATCGACAGACGAGCTCGGGCAACTGGCACAGAACTTTAACGATATGGCCGGCGCTCTGGAACAGTCAGAGCAGTCAAGGCAGCGCTGGGTAGCGGATATTTCTCACGAATTGCGTACGCCGTTGGCGGTATTACGCGGTGAATTGGAAGCCTTACAAGACGGTATACGCCCCTTGACCACGGAGGCTATCGATTCCCTGTTTGGCGATGTGATGCGGCTTAATCGTTTAACGGAAGATCTATATCAATTATCCCTGTCCGATCAAGGTGCGTTAAGTTATCGTAAAATTCCCGTTAATCCGATAGAAATATTAATAGAAGACTTGGCCGCGTTAAAACCGGAATTCCAAAACAAGCACATTAGTATTCAATGGATTAATAAATTGTCGAACGCTGTTAATATTTACGCTGACCCGGACCGCTTATCTCAACTTTTCCGGAATCTGCTTAACAATAGCGTTAACTATACCGATCCCAACGGCCAGTTAGTCATCTCCGTTGTTCGTAAGATTGATAAGTTGGTGCTTAATTTCTCCGACACTGAACCGGGCGTACCCGAACACGAACTCCCCAAATTATTCGACCGCTTTTATCGGGTAGAAAACTCACGTAACCGTTATCACGGCGGAGCAGGACTAGGCCTGGCTATTTGCAGCAATATTGTCGAAGCTCACAACGGCACCATTCAAGCATGCTCGTCTTCTCTAAAAGGACTTGCGATTCAAATTGAATTACCGATTAGTTTATGAATCATATCCTGATTGTAGAAGATGAATTAAAACTGGCTCGCCTGCAAGCGGACTATTTACAAAATGCCGGTTTTACCACTGCTTGTTTAAATAACGGCTTGGAGGTATTGCCATGGCTTAAAGCAAACCATACTGATTTAGTATTGCTGGATTTAATGCTGCCCGGCTGTGACGGTCTGAATATCTGCCGTGAAATTCGTAGTTTCAGCACTGTTCCAATCATCATAATAACGGCGCGTATTGAGGAAATCGATCGCTTACTTGGATTTGAACTGGGAGCCGACGACTATATATGCAAGCCTTTCAGTCCGCGCGAAATGGTCGCACGCGTTAAAACAGTGCTGCGCAGGGTACACACACAAACGACTGCCGCTCCTGTCATCAGCCTGAAACTGGATCCTCACAGTTTCCGAGTGCTTACTGCCGAACAAGAAATTGAATTAACCACTGTCGAATTCCAACTACTGCAGGCTTTGTACCAGCAACCCGGCCGTATCTTTTCGCGCTCAAAATTAATGGATTTAATTTATCAAGATCAGCGTATTGTCTCCGATCGAACTATCGATAGTCATATCAAAAAGCTGAGAAAGAAATTAATTTATTTATTGCCGGATCAGGAGCTGATTCACTCAGTATATGGCGCAGGCTACCGTTATGATCCACAGAATCGGGTTGATTAATTAAAGCTTGCACATTGTTTACGCATTTTCTTCAAATTGTTTGCGTTTTCCATCGTTAAAGTAAGCATCGTCAAAAACAAAAACCGCTATTTTTGCAACTTATGAGGAAAAACATGAACAAGAAAATCGTCGCTGTCGCACTGGTTTTTTCACTTCCATTCACCGTTGCCGCATTTCCGCATGGCCAATGCGATGCAGATGGGCATCGTGCAAATAGAATCGAACACCTCACTAAGAACCTCGATTTAACTGCCGAGCAAAGAACACGATTGGAAGACATATTCAAGGAACAGAAGGACAAATCCAAAATCATCCATGAACAAATCCATGCACGGATGCAGGAAGTTCTAACCCCGGAACAAATGGCAAAACTGGATGAAATGAAAAAACAACGTCATCAGAAATGGCGGAAGAAATGCGAAGAAGCTTTAAACAATCAAAAAGCTTCTAAGCCAATGAAATAGTTTCTTGCGATGCTGCCTTTATAAAGCTGAGTTGAACGGCTTGTCCGTTCAAACGAAACTTATGGCCTTTGGCTATAAAGCTGAGTTGGGCAGCTGGTCCGCTCAAACCCTACTTATGCCCGTTGGGCATAACCAGGAGATAGATAAAAATGATGAAAAAAAATCTATCAATCTGTTTGTTAGCTTTAATTACCGTATTAATTTCCGGTTGTGCCAAGACTACTTGGATGAATCCCAATAAACCCGATAAACAGGCTCAAATGGATCTCGCGGAATGTCAAAATAACGCCATCAGAAAAAATGAGCCCATGCAAACCTGTATGACGTCAAAAGGTTATTACACTGACGCCTCTAAATAAATAACGAAGAAAATGCTATCTATCGCTTAGGAGTCACATAAAAATTATGCTCATTCTTCAAAATTCAGTTTTTTTACATTACCCCAAAACAGGGGGAACGTGGGTAAGAAACGCAATCGCAGCTTCAGGTATTAATTGCGATAATTTTGCTATTGATGAGAATATACATCTCGGCCTGAAAGAATGCCCTTATCAGGATAAGTTCAAGTTTACTTTTGTTAGGCACCCGGTCAATTTATACCGATCCTACTGGCAATATAAAATGACTCATGGATGGGATGAAAAAAATCCGCTTGATATAAATTGCCAATCCGGCTGTTTTCAAGAATTTGTCCGCCGCGTACTTGATCAGTATCCGGGTTGTTATTCAAAGAGCTTTCTTGATTTTATCGGCCATCCGGATCACGAAATAGAATTTATAGGCCGGAACGAAAATCTTGTCGAAGATTTGATAACAGCATTGCGAAATGCCGGGGAAACCTTTGATGAGAACGCTATTAAGACATTCCCCCGCCAGAATGTTAGTAACCAAAGCAAATTCCCCGCAAATTACTCCAGTCAATTAGAAAGTGAAGTTAGAGAAGCTGAAAGCATAATTATCAACATGTTTAAATATGACTGAGTGATTGCTTTATCGTTGGCAAGACCACTAATCATCAAATGTTAATTTAATCCGTTAGCGCTATTTAATTAAACATCTATCCGGCAAAACACTGGCAACCGCTTGAAATTACCGTAAGTCTGCCGGTTTCCGATTCGATCAGGGTCGCAGTTTATGCCGCAACAACGCTACTTCGCGCGGCGTGACTCGCTTTGCCCCGTTCCCCCAGCTATTACGAATAAAGCTAAGCACGTCGGCAATCTGCCGGTCGGAAAATTTTCCCGAAAAAGCAGGCATTTCCTCAGGCTTGGGCTCTTTCGTCGTTTGTACCGTTTTGCTGCCTTCCAGCAGCAGGCGGATCAGCGAGGTCGCGTCTTCGGCAAGAACGCTCGAATTTCCGGCCAGCTTCGGAAACTTGCCCTCCTCGCCGTCCCCGGTTTCTTTATGGCATTTAGCGCAAAAATTATGGTAAAGGCCTGCGCCGGGGCGCTCGAATTCGCCGGTGATCAGGGCCAACGACGCCTTCGCAACCTCGGGCAAATCCGGTTTATACGCGGCGGTTTCGCCGTGGGCGGGAAGCGATTTCAGGTAATATGCAATCGCGCCCAGATCGTCTTTATGCAAATATTGCGTACTGTTTTCAATAACCTCGCCCATGCTGCCGAATGCGGTGGTTTGCCCGCCGTGACCGGTCGCCAGGAATGAGGCGATATCGTCCTCGGACCAACGGCCCAAGCCGGAAGCGGTATTTCCGGTCAGGTTCGGCGCAAACCAGTTATCCAACGCATTTCCGCTTAAATACAACGGCGACGATTCCGTATAAGCTTGTTCCTGGAACGCAAAACCGCGAGGCGTATGGCAAGTACCGCAATGCCCCAAAGACTGCACCAGGTAAGCTCCCCTATTCCATTGCGCGTCACGATCGTTACGCGGCTTATACGGTTCGTGTTTGACAAAAACGGCATCCCAGAAAATCAGGTCCCAGCGTATATTGAACGGAAAAGGCAGCTTCGTTTCCGGCGGCTTGTAATCGGAGGGTCTCACCTCGGTCATAAAATAAGCGTAAAGATCGCGAATATCCTCATCGCTTATCTTTGCGAACGACGGATAAGGCATGGCCGGATACAGGCGGCTGCCCTCCTTGTCAATGCCGTTGCGGACCGCGCGGCTAAAATCGTACAGCGTGTAACGGCCGATACCGTTAACCAGGTCCGGCGTAATATTCGATGAATAGATTTTCCCGAACGGCGAATTAAGCGGCTTGCCGCCGGCAAACGGCCGCGCTTGCGGCCCGGCCGTATGACAGGCTACGCAATCCCCGGCCCTTGCCAGGTAAGCGCCGCGGTTAACGTCGGCCCGCCCCGACGGATCCGCGCCAGCCAGACTCGGCAACGCGCACATTGCAACGTTAACCAGTAAGATAAGTCCGACTCTGATTAAAACCACGGGCGGCATGGCGGCACCAGAAACACTGCGCAGATGTTGAATATCACCGCAACGATAAAGATAAAACTCGACAGCAGGCTTAGCTTGACCAGGAAGCGATTTCTGTCTTCTCCAGGTTGGACATACCCAAACCGTTGCCGTGACCGCCAAACAGCAAAGCCGGACAGCGCCGCCAGTGCAAAGCAGCCGGCATTAATCCCAATCAGTACGGCGGGCAAGTTTTTCAAAATAGGCGCGGACAGCGGCACGTCGTAAGGATAACAAGCATACGCCGCAAACGGCTCGCTCAATAACAGCTGTGCAACCCATGCAACCGGAGCGCCAAGCAAACCCAGCCATAGCCAGATCATCGCAGTCAAACTTCGGCCGGAGGCTGGGGCTTCAACAGAGGGATGGTTAGCGGAAAAGTTCATAGCCTGTCCTAGATTAGTTAGAAACATGACCCAAGTTATTCATTGATACTACGGACAAGGAGTACGTCTCCCGTTTGCCGCGCCGAGCACCGGAGCTTTCGGTGGAAATAGCCCGCAGGGGCGCTGCATGGATGCAGCGCGTTGACAGAGGGCCAGGGATGGCCCTTCTGGCAACCTCCATCGAAAGCGAGGAGCGAAGGAAGTAAGCGGCAACCGGGTCGCCTTTTCTTTGGTTACTTTCTTTTGGCGACGCAAAAGAAAGTAACTCGCCCTCGGGGGCGAGACCCCGATTCAAATAACCGTCGCATAAGCGACTCTTTAAACATTAATCTTAACTAACCAAAAATCGCCCTACCCCACATAAGGCAACAAATACAAAGTCGTGAACACGAACAACCAAACCACATCGACAAAATGCCAATACAGCCCGCCAATCGTAACAGCCGCATAGCGCCGGTGGTCAAAATAACCGAGCGAGATCCAAAGCAGCAGCACCAGCAAAATGACCACGCCGACAATCACGTGCAGCATATGAAACCCGGTAATCGTGAAATACAACGATCCGTATAGGTTCGACGCCATACCGTAAGCCTTCTTGCTCCATTCGTTGAGCTGAACGGCGACAAAGATAATCCCCAGAATATGCGCAAACGCCATCCATGCCATGCTCCAGCCCATCATTGAGCGCTGGAGGCAACGCTCGCAGGCCCATACGCATACGCTGCTGGTCAGCAATATCGCGGTATTGACGCCCGGCACGAGTAACTCCGGCAAGCCCTCGGGCGGCCAGTGCTGTTCGGTTTGCGACGCCAGGTAGAAATAGCTGAACAACAAATAGGTAAACAGCGAAGCTTCGGTCGCAATCAATGCCAGCACGCCCCACCAACCGCCGGAACGCCTGCCCTCGCTGCCGACCGGCAACGGCCGGTCCAGTGGTATCGTTTCAGCCATGAGCCGCTCCTTTGTCATAGTCCGGCACGCGCTGGAGCAGGGCTTTTCTCGGCCACATCCATACCGCCAACGACACGCAGCAAGCCAAGACCATCAGCGCCGTAAAATCCGGCCAATGCAGCAACATACCGACAAACAGCAACGCATTGAACAAGCCCAGGAAAAAAGGCGCGTAAGAATCTTCCGGCATTTTCAGGATCACGTCAGGTATCGCGTCCAGCGCCGTCGTGCCGATAGTCTCCCGCCCTTCCATCAGTAAATAACCATGATCGAGACTAGAGCGGCCCCCACCCTCGTCAATGCGATCCTCCCATAACGGATGGCGGCTGGCGACCAACGGAATCACCGCAAAGTTGTAAACCGGCGGCGGCGACGGCACGGCCCACTCCAGCGTCGGCGCATCCCAGGGATTCGCGGTTGCCGGTGAGCCGCGCCTCAAGCTGACAAATAGATTGACGATGAATATCAAAATGCCGGCCGCAAAAATAAACGAGCCAATCGACGTGATCATATTAGTCGTGCTCCAGCCCATGTGCGGCGCGTAGGTATAGATACGGCGCGGCATGCCCAGCAAACCCAGCAGATGCATTGGGAAAAAACCCAGATTGAAACCGACGAACATGACCCAAAAACTCCATTTTCCCAATGTTTCGTTCATCATCCGTCCGAAGAACTTCGGGAACCAATAATAAATGCCGCCGACCACCGGAAACACGTTGATACCGAGCAGCACGTAATGCAAATGCGCGACGATGAAATAGGTTTCGTTCAGCTGTAAATCCAGCGGCACCGCTGCTGTCATCACGCCGGAAAATCCGCCGATCGCAAACAAAATCACAAACCCTGCAAAGAACAGGAAGGCGGTATTGAACACCGGCCGCCCCAACCATATCGTCGCAATCCATGCGAACACCGCAACGCCGCTCGGAATCGAAATGACCAGGCTGGTCGCGCCGAAAAACGACAGCGCCAGCGGCGGCAAGCCGGTCGCGAACATATGATGTATCCAGACGCCGAAGCCGAGCAACATCGTCGCCATCGTCGACAGCGCGACGGCCGAGTAACCTACCAGCGGATGCCGGCAAAACGTAGGCAAGGCGTCGGAAACGATACCCATCGCCGGCAGCACGACCACATAAACCCAGGGATGACCGAACATCCAGAACAAGTGCTGCCAAAGCAGCGGCTTGCCGCCGTTTAACGTATCGAAAAAGTGTGTGCCGGTTTGCCGGTCCAGCCACAACAGGAAGAAAGCCAGACTGACGGAAGGCACCGCGAATACATTGGCGACCGCGGCGGTCAGCGTGCCCCAAACCAGTATAGGCACGCGGCCGATCGACATGCCCGGAGCGCGCGTCCTGAACAATGTGACAATGAAATTGATCGCGCCGACGGTGGTCGAAATCCCGAGCAACACCATACCGAGCGCGTAAACGTCGATATTCGGTCCGGTGTTGTACTCCGCTCCGGAAAAAGGCACGTAATTAAACCAACCGGCGTTCGGTGCTTGCCCAAGAGGAAAGCTGCAATATAAAAAGATCCCGGCAAACAGGAAAACCCAGTAAGAAAACGCGTTAAGGCGCGGAAACGCCATATCGCGCGAACCCAACATCAACGGCCATAAATAGTTCGAAAAACCCGACAATACCGGCAGCGAGTACAAAAAAATCATCGTAATGCCGTGCATTGTGAACAGCTGGTTGTACTGTTCCGGCGTCAACAGGGTTTGGTCCGGCCGTGCAAGTTGCAGGCGCATGATCAACGCTTCGACGCCGCCCATCAGCAAAAAAATAAATGCGGTAACCAAGTAGCGGATGCCGATGACTTTATGATCGACTGTCGACAACCGGCCGCGCCATCCGGGCGTAGATTCCCATAGTTCGGCAAGACGGCGTTCGGCCGCCGAGCCGATTGGAGCGGAACCCATCTCAGGTACGCGGGTCAAGCTAGGGCCGGAGGTATTTTTAGCGGCATCGGTCATGGCATTCTTTCCTAAAGTTTCTTCGTTAGTTAGAAACATAAGCCAAATTATTCAAATACAAGGGGGTTGCCAGAAAGGCCATCCCCCGGCAACGCACTGCATCCATACAGCGCCCCTAACGGTAATCACTCGGTACAGTCCCTGTACCTCGCCCTTCGGGTGCTGCGCATGCAAATCGGCTATCCTGCCGATTTGTTCCGCCGAAAGCTCCGGTGCTCGGCGCGGCAAACGGGAACCTATCCGTGCCATAACAAATTCCTACTGCTCAACAGATGGCGTTTAACAATAGGATTAATATTAACTAACCGGCAATTTCTCTAGTTCAGCGTCGATAGAAATGCCGACAACGCGCCGATCTCCGCCGCCGTTAACACCATGCTGGGCATCCGCGCGCCCGGTTTAAGCTGCTGGGCATGGGTAATCCATTGCGTTAAATGATCCGGGGTATTGGTCAGTAATCCCCCGGCAATCAAACGGCGCGATTGCAAATGCGTCAAATCCGGCGCGTGTGCTCCGACCGCTTCGGTTCCGCGAACGGTATGGCAGCCTGCGCACTGGTCCAGGAAAATTTTCTGTCCGGCCATGACATCGATTGAGATTGTAGCCTCTTTGCGCTGGGCGTCCTGCCAGCTCCTGAATTCATCCTCTTTTTGCGCGACAATCTCCAAGCCCATATGCGCATGTTGCACGCCGCAAAATTGCGTGCACTCTCCCCGGTAACTGCCTTCGACGTCGGCCTGAAGCCATTGCCGGTTGGTCAATCCTGGAATCGTCTGCGTTTTTCCGGCCAGCACCGGCACCCAAAACGCATGGATCACATCCGCGCTTTTCAGCTTGATCAGTAGCGGCCGGCCGACCGGAATATGTATCTCGTTAGCGGTCACAAAGCGGCGGCTTGGGTCGTCGTCTTCATACTCGACTTTCCACCACCAATCGTAGCCGGTGACGGTCAGAGTCAGCACCGGCGCGCCTGTCGGCTTAGCGACGGCATTCAACGTCACCAGCATATAAATAGCCATCGCAAATAAAATGCAGGTCGTTATGCCGGTTCCGATATATATACATTGCATGCCTTGAGCCTCGCGGCGTATTGTCGGAGGATACAGGGCCGAACGTTTATGAAGGACGGCCCAAAGCAACAGCAGTGCGACGACCAAGAAGATTGCGACTAAAACCGCGACAAACACCCATCCCAAATACATCGTAGGCATTGAAGCCGGACCGTAGCTATGCAGAAAATAGTTCAACGGGGCTATTTTTTGATCATCCATCGTCTACATCCAAGTTTGGAATTGTTGGCCCTGCCCTATGCAAAGCCTTTTAGGATTTGGTTAAAATAATTTTCCGAAACCACTGTTTTCCATCGTCAAGCCGTTCGTGCCGAGCCCTTCGACGACGCTCAGGAGAGCCTTGTCGAAGTATGATCGGCTTGACGAGGCTGGAGAGATTATTGCCGGCCATATCCTTAAGCGGCCTGCTTGTTAGCTATTCTTGCAACGTGAGTTCCTTGGAAACGGGCGATTTTCAGTTCGTTCTCCGAAGGTGTGCGCTTATTATCGGCGCCGGCCAGCGTTCCCGCGCCATAAGGCGAGCCGCCGGTAATTTCGTTCATGTTCAGGATCTCCTGGCAGGAATAAGGCACGCCGACGATGATCATGCCGTGGTGCAGCAACGTCGAATGAAACGAGGTGATTGTGGTTTCGTGCCCGCCGTGCTGTGTCGCCGTGGACGTAAACACGCTGCCGACCTTGCCGATTAAATTGCCGTTCACCCACAACTTGCCGGTCCGGTCGAGGAAGTTGCGCATCTGCGCGCACATATTGCCGAAACGCGTCGGCGATCCGAAAATAATCGCATCGTAGTCCGGCAGCTCGTCCACCGTCGCAATCGGTGCTTCCTGATCAAGCTTCGCGCCGGCTTTTCTTGCGATCTCTTCCGGTACCAGCTCGGGCACGCGCTTGATAATGACGTCGGTACCTTCGACGCTACGCACACCTTCGGCCACCGCTTTAGCCATCGTTTCGATGTGGCCGTACATGCTGTAGTAAACAATCAGAATCTTTGCCATCTATGTCTCCTTACAGTGGACTTGGCGCCCGTGGAAGCAAAAAATAGCATGGGTAAGAAGTTGGAAATATTCGTAGCACTACCTATCGATAAATTCAGAGTTGATCCAATGGACTCAACACTCCCCGGCCGCCTTTATTCAATACATGGGTATAAATCATTGTCGTGGAGACATCGCTATGTCCCAACAAT